>DUEZ01000001.1 GCA_011174825.1 Anaerolineae bacterium
AGTCACAAGTCACAAGCTACAAGCTACAAGCTACAAGCTACAAGCTACAAGCTACAAGCCACAATTAAATTCTCACGCTTCACGCTTCACGTTTCACGCCTCACGTTTCACGCCTCACGTTTCACGCTTCACGTCTCACGCTTGAGTAACTTCTCCTCGGGGACTCTACGTCCGATCCACGATCATCATCCAATTGAGGCTCCGGCTCCTCTTCTCACCAACTCTACAAAATCTGGCTTGAGACTCGCGCCACCGACCAACGCGCCGTCCACCTCAGGCATCGCCATGAATGAAGCGATGTTGTCTACGTTCACGCTTCCGCCGTACTGAACTCGCACGGTTTGGGCCACCTCTTCACCGAAGGACTCAGCGATCGCGCCCCTAACGGTTAGCCCGATGGTTCGGTTGGCATCCGTTGGTGTGGCTGCTTTCCCAGTGCCGATCGCCCAAATGGGTTCGTAAGCAACGACGCACCTCAACGCTTGCTCAGTTGTCAACCCATCGAATGCTGCGCGCACCTGCCCTCCCACGAACGCATGCGTCTCACCTGCTTCATTCTGCTCTAAGTTCTCTCCTACACAGATGATCGGGGTAAGGCCATGGGCAAATGCGGCGTGCACCTTGAGATTTATGGATTGATCGGTTTCAGCAGTGCTGCCTGTGGCTCGGCGCTCCGAGTGTCCTAAAATCACATAGTCGCAGAGTTCGGACAGCATAACGGGTGAAATTTCGCCCGTGTGAGCGCCCATTTCTTCCCAGTGCATGGTCTGGGCAGCGAGGGCGATTTGGGTATGTTGCATAGCTTCAGCCACAGCTGTGAGCACCGTAAATGGGGGACATAAGACACGATCGACCCCTTCAACTTCGTTTAACGCTTGACGAATTTGGCGCGCGAAGCTTACTGCTTGCTCCACGCGCCCCATGTGCATTTTCCAATTGCCAGCAATGATCGGTTGTCGCATCGCGTGTATCCTTCTTTAATGAAAGAGAAATGAGAATGTCCCTTTACTTACTCTGGATCGGCATTCACCATACAATAGAGTATGTAAAGTTTTGGGTTTTTATGAGAATTCGAGCGGTCTGGGATAAGCAACAGATGTTCTGCAATCGGTAAGGAAGGCATTGAGATCGCTTGACCTTTTTTAGTGGAGTCATTCGATTGTTTAATGAACTTCAACCCTCTGATGATTTAGGGATCTCGTCCCTGCTTAACAAACCTATTGCGTCGACCATAGCACGGTTAAAAATCATTGCAGGAGCCTCGCCTCGGACGGTAGGGAACAGGATGGCTCCCAATTCCGCGTTGTAGAGCGGGATGAAGATGCTATCCCCTTCGAACATCAGTGAACCAAAACTGAATTTTCCTGGAGTCTCCACGATACCACGAAGCTCGTATCCTCCCATAACGATTCGCACCCAATGTGGAACGGCGGTCGTATAGCCCCCGCGAACGTAGGTTGTTGGACCGAGTTCTGGTCTTTTGCTAAGCAAAATCGTCACGATTTCACTCTTTACGAGCCAGAGTGTTGGGTGGCGGGCAACCATTCTGCCGGGTTGATGGAGGCGCATTAAGTGTGCCCCCTCGATTTCAACATAGGAGGTTGTGGGGATATTTAAGTAAGTCAGTAAACCTGTAGCACCTGGCTGTACCCGCCCCAAGACGCGGTGACTTGCTGTGTAGATCTCTACCGAAATTGCCTTCGTGGCCATGGTCGTGCTCCACTTATGTGATCGGGAGGGCGAAGGTTATTGTGCTGCTTGCGGGAGTTTGTTCATACCACAGAATACCATTCATGCTTTCGACGATCATTCGTATCTCACCCATCGATAAGCCTGGACCCATCTGCCCAACCGATGGATCCGTATCGATATCGGTGAGGGCGCGTACTGTGTCGGAAGATAATCCAGAACTTGAATCAGAGACCCTGATTGCAGCCCATATGCCGTCTTTCATTTGGAGGTTTACAGGGAGTGGGAGTCCATCGCTCAGTCCATCAGCTACCTTGAAACGATTGGTCTCCAGGACAATGTGACCTCTCTTCGTGCGGCGGATCGCGGCTGCAATGAGCGTTTCGAGGATCTTCCGCGTGCGGCCACTATCACAACGGAAGAGTGGGATGGGCAATCCATGTTCGACGATCAATCCCAGGCCTTTACGGTGTGCGCTTAATCGATATTCATCCGCGACTTGTTCGATAAGGTTGGGAAGATCAATTAATTCGTGGGTCTCCTCAGCTGTGAGCGTCGCGACTGGAAGCGATCGCAGCCCCTGGAGGTTCTCATACAACTCATGTAGCTTCTTGAATTGTGTTTCATCCATCTCGTTCGATGCCGTGTTTAGGAGCGGTGAAAGGATTTCAATTGCCTCTTCCAAGCCGTCAATCAGGCTGGGTGGCGCGGCAGTGATCGAGACTTCAGTGCGTGGGGTTGTCTCAGTTTGTTTGAGAAGACTGGCTTGTTCAAGCGCGACCCCAGTCCAATGGGCGAGCGCAGTGAGTAATGTTAGATGATGCTCGTTAAAAGCGGTGGGATTCATTCGGTGATAAACGCCGAGCACGCCCACCACGGTGTTCTTCAATCGGAGAGGGACTTTGGCTAGGGATTGTACTAAGAAACCAGTTTGTACCTTTACCGGACCGGCCTCGAAAGAATGTCTTCGCAGAACAGGTTGACCGGTGGCGAATACTTCACCCACCAACGTATCCTCTACCCTCAGTCGTTGTAATGTTGCGTATCGTTCCCCGGCATTTTTGCTGGCACGCAGTACCAATTCGTTGGTGTCTTGTTCGACGAGGTAGATGCTGGCCTCTTCGGCATCGGTTACAAATGCCGCCGCTTCGACAACACGCCGGAGAATGGAATCCAAATCTCCGAGGCTGACGACGACTCGACCGATCTCACTCAGTAAGCGTATCTCCTCCGAACGACGACGAACTTGTTCGCGCATCCCTTCCAATCGCCGTGCCAAAATCTTTGTATTGGTTTCTAACGAACGTGTCTCACTCAATTCGCGGACGGCCTGGCACAATTCATGTGGACGGTAGGGTTTGAGCAGGAAGTCGTGGACGCCGAGACGGAAAAGATCACGTAAGCGGGAATGAGGGATATGGGCCGCCAACACGAGGGCTGGTGCTTCCTGACCCCGATTGCGTTCCTCACGTAGACCTGCGAGAGGATCTCCCCGGAGTTGGGTTACATCCACAACCAATACGTCAGCGGGTGGGGCTTCACTACCGGCTCCCCATGCGTGAAATCCAGCTGGTTTAAGTACTCGATTGACCAGCGCTTTAACATTGCTTTCCACATCGGCGATCACGATCACTCGGATTGGGGATTGAGTATCATTGGTTTCATTCATGCCGACTCATCTCAACTCCTATCGATGCACCCCCATTGAAACCTCTATAGCTTTGCTTACATTTGATTCCACAGCCGATGGACCAAGAACAAACCGCTGATACTTATTTTGTCACACCCACACGATCACGTAAATACCTTGTGTGTTTCCTCCATATCTTCCTGAAGCTAGGCCCGTCGCTGGGGGTCAACAGAGGTTGTTGAATGATCTTGACCGGCGATCGTTCGAGGTCGGCTCAGTTTTCGCCGCGCTCCGGGTTTCATTTCGAGTATCGCTAGCAGATCGGCTACGGCGTCGGAATCATACTCCCGACGACCACACACATCACACACCCAAGCCGGGAAGTCGGGGACACAAATCGGTTGACCGCCTTGGAGTGTAAAGTAGAATGCGTCACCTACTCGAAGGGTTCCAACCCTGCATTCAGTGCATATGTATTTGGGGTCCCGTTTCATGCGCTATTCCCTTGCTGTTGCGATGTTCTTCAATGTCTTCCCCATTGTGTGGACCATTCTTCATCTACTTTCATCAACCGATCAGGGCGTCCCTATATCTACTGGGCTGCTAGCCAGAGGAGTGAGGAGGTCACTGTTGATAGCTAGTAGCACCCAGTTCTGAAGGATAAGGGACATTTACAGCCTCGAGGAGAGATATAAGGCCTTCATGTTCATTCTAACACAATGGAACACCCTCAGGTGTACGATAAATTCACTGCTCAGCAGCAATGACCAAGTCATAATGGGGGATTAAACCGATCGTATCCATGGGCCAATAGACGAGCATCGCTTTCCCGATGATTTCATTGATGTCCAAAGGCCCCCAATTTTGTGAATCGGAGGAGTTGTTCCGATTGTCGCCAAGGACGAAGACCTCATTCGGTGCGATCCTCCACTCACCATGGTATCGGGGTTCTTCGTCAAGGTATGGCTCCTCTAATACTGAGCCATTGATGAGCACCTGTCCGTCACGGATCGTTACAGTGTCACCCGGTAGTCCGACCACACGTTTTATAAAACGGCGTCGGGGATCTGAGGGGAAGTGGAAAACGATGACATCACCGCGCTCTGGTTCACCCCAGCGGTAAGCCAACCGGTTCACAACGACAAACTCGCCGTCATGTAGGTTGGGTTCCATGCTTATGCCTTCGACGCGAATGCGTGCGGTTATGAGGTTGACAACGACGAAGAGTAGGAAAGCAATGAGCGCGGTTTGGAGCAGCTCTCCCAACACACGCAGCGTTCGGCGGCCCAAGCTAGGTGATGAAGAGACGCCCCACTCCGGGGGCGCGGGTTCGATTGCGGGATCACCTGACATGTCGGGAAAATTATATCATGCGAAGGCATGAATCGATTTGGGAGATGGGACCTATGCCAGGATTCAAACCTGTAGCCGTAGACTTTAGGATGCGCTGTATTGCACATCCTAAAGCCTGTGACTATAGCCTGTTACTACATAAGTGGCATCTCTACAGATGTCATTCCGAGCGAGTAACACGAGCGAGGAATCCCTATGCTGTATTGAGTAATAAGTTTCACCATAGGGATTCCTCGTCGCATAGCTCCTCGGAATGACATTCGACCGAGGTAGGGACGCACGGCTTTACCTACCACGTTAAATGCATACTTTTGGGGATGTGGTATCCCCCATGCATCCGCACCCTTTGCGGTACGTAATAGAGCGCAGGCTAAAGTCTGAGACTACAGATTGCGATTACGGCCTGCGGCTGTAGATTTCGGGAATCCTCTTGAAGGCAGATATTTCAAGCTGGTGAGCGGCGACGGAAGGAGAAACGCAAGGGTGTCCCCATGAAGCTGAAGTGCCGTCTGATTTGATTTTCAAGATAACGCTCGTAGCTGAAGTGAACCAGGTCAGGATCGTTGACGTGGAAGAGGAATGTCGGAGGGTCGCTGCGTACTTGGCTTACGTATACGATCTTCAACCGTTTGCCCCCTTTTGTGGGCGGCGCATGGCTGCTAAGCGCTTGTTGCACCAGTCGGTTCAACTCTCCGGTCGGGATACGCCGCAAGCGTTCTTCTTGAACCTGTAACGCTGTAGGCAGGACCTGCCCGATGCGCTGTCCAGTCAACGCGGAAATAAAAAGGACCGGGACATAATCGAGGAAATTCAGTTGATCACGAATATGCTCCGTGTAAGCGGGCATGGTGTGGGTGTCTTTAGCGATGGCGTCCCATTTGTTTACAACCACGACGATGCTTTTCATCTTATCAATCGCTATGCCACCGATATGCGCATCCTGAGAAGTCACTCCTTCTGTCGCATCGATCAGAAGCAGGACCACGTCAGCACGGTCCATGGCCTTTAATGCTCGAATAACGGAGTACTTTTCTACACCCGGCTCGATTCGACCGCGTCGGCGGATTCCGGCGGTATCAATCAGGGTGATCGGCTTTCCGTAGTAGGTCAGTTGGGTGTCGATCGCGTCGCGTGTAGTACCAGGAATAGGTGAGACAATCACCCGATCCTCACCAAGTAAACGATTGAGAAGGCTTGATTTTCCGACATTTGGTCGTCCGATGATGGCGATCTTGACCGAAGGATCAGGTTCTTCCTCAACACGATCTTCGAACTCCAAAGCTTCGATCAACTGATCGAGCATATCGCCCGTTCTGGTACCATGTAAGGCCGAGATAGGAATTGGATCACCCATACCGAGCTCGTAGAATTCTGCGGCTTGTGCTCGACGTTGCTCGTTATCACAACGATTAACTACCAATAAAACAGGTGGCCATTGTTGACCTTCACGGGTTTGCTGCAGCTTGCGTAGGATCTCGGCCACCTCATGATCAGCCGAGGTGACCCCACTTTCAACATCGACCATAAATAGGACTGCATCCGCGTCGCGCGCTGCCATTTCCGCTTGGGCGCGAATTTGAGAGATGTAGTCAGCCGAGTCGCGCGAAAGCGGTTCCCAACGGCGAAGGTCGGTCGGGTCGATCCCACCGGTGTCAACGATATCGAAGGTGAATCCCCGCCACTCAGCCTCGGCGACCAGCCGATCACGAGTCGTCCCAGGGGTATCGTCGACCACCGCCAGACGCTCGCCGGCCAGTCGGTTGAAGAGGGTCGACTTACCTACATTAGGGCGTCCTACCAATGCAACAACTGGCTTCATCATGGGGGTTTCGTGATCAAGGTGTGGGTGTAGCTGGCGGTGAGGACGTGATCTCGACATCTAGGATGGATGGTATAGGTGCCTCAAATACGAGATCGGTGGGCAAGACGAGAACCTGGGGCTCAATCTGGTAATTACCGATTTCGTAATCCCGTAAATCCACTACTACACGAATGTCCTCTGGCTGAAGGGCGTCCAACGTCGCAGCAGGTCCGGTGAGGATGATGTCAACCGTACTGGGCGAAGATATGGCGTATAGCTCTGGCCCCAAACCCTGAATTTCAATCTCCCGAGTGACCGTGATCGATTTAAAGACAGGTTCGATGGTCACCCGAACCAGAACGCTCTGTTCACCGACAAGATACACACCCACTGGCAGGTTTAATGGAAGCCGCCGTTCGACATTTTCTGTCTGATCGGAAATATCGAGCGGGGTTGTCTCGACGAACACAGGGAGGGCATCGAGCGCCTCTCTATCAGAGGAAAAGACAATGACTTCGCGTGGCGTGTAGGTGATATTGGTCACCCGATAATGACCAAGTTCTTCTAACGCATCCCGGCCTTGGATGATGGGAATCACAGACACGAGGCGGTAAAAGTCGCCGAGTTTGATTTGGACCACAACTCGCACTTGTTCAAGCGCGAGCTGCACGCCCTCCACTTCGTTCCCCTCGCTGTCGAGCGGAATGAGAGGTACTTGTTGATCGATGCTCTCGCGCCGATTGGTGAGGTTGATCTCAGCACGCAGCTCATGAACTTGTTCAACGATCGAAGCCGGACCAACAACGTTCACTTGCTTTGGTTCAGCGATCGGTTCCTCGGCTTGAAAACCGAGCGCGGGTTGATCAAAGGTTATGATGTTAATCTCAACCATCTTGGAGGCGGATGGCTCTATAGTAAATGTAACAAAAGCAGGATCGATATCCGTTACCCGAGCGGGTTTGATATCCAAACGAGGGGAGAGTTCTAGGCGATAGGAACCAGCGTCGAGCTTGCTCAGATCGGCTTCAACGTGGATGTCTTCAATGACTAATTCTCGCCATACAGATTCAGGCGCCCGAAGGGTGATCATAGCTGTCTCAGGAGGCTGGCCTAGGAGCAACATCTCTTCAGGCAGGCCGATGTAGTTGATTTCGACGGGTTGTGGGAAAGCCTGTTCGAGTATCGGGTCAGCTTGGCTAACCGCGGCCACCCAGACCGTCACCGCTAGGAGAAAGGAAAGCAGGAGAGTCCCTAGGTTTTTTTGAAGCCAGCGAAGCATAACCAAAACCTCTCAATCGCCGGGCGTTTGTCTGCGAAAGCGAATTCTTTCAAATGGAATTCGATCAAACCAGGCGGGTAAACTACGTACGGTTCGGCGAGGGAGCATGGCGGTCATGATATTACGCATGCGATCTTGATCGAGGCGGCGAATGATGCGTCCGTTGTGGGCGATGGAAATGTCGCCTGTCTCTTCAGAGATAACAATAGCCACTGAGTCGCTGACTTCGCTTATACCTAAGCCTGCGCGGTGTCGCAGACCCATCTTACGCTCTGGAGATCTCGAAAGTGTACCGCTGGCGGAGAGTGGTAAGACACATGCGGCAGCAGTGATGCGGTCTTCCCGCAGGATGGTGGCGCCGTCATGCAGCGGGGTATTGATGAAGAAGATCTGCATCAGAAGCTCCGGTGTAAGCTGCGCATCAAGTTTAACGCCGGTTTCAATGTACTCATCCAGATGAACTTCGCGTTCGACGATGATCAATGCCCCATAGCGACGATCGGCCAGGCGCTGCACTGTACCACAGATGATGTCAATTATGCGTTCCGTCTGGTTAGATCCCGCGCTGAGAGAGAATAAGCTTCCTGCTCTTCCGAGGCGTTCAAGGGCACGTCGAATTTCCGGAGCGAAGATAACCGGGATCGCGACCAGCAGTGCTGGCAAGGTGGTCGTTAGCAGCCACGAGAACGCAGGGAGACCGCGCAGGACAGTGAGCAGGGTCGTGACGATGATGAATAGGATCATGCCCCGCAGCAACACAATTGCTTGGGTGCCTTGAACTAGTTTTAAAATAAAGAACGCGATGGCAGTTACCAGGAGCAGGTCAACGACGCTCAGCCAATTGAGGCGTTGGAAATAGAAGGCCAATTCATTAAGGAGGTCGGTCACAGTCGTTACTCGTCATTGACCAGAGTATTTATCATCCCTTACCTTCGAGGTTCTGCAGTAGTTCTCGATAACCCTCGAGGTCAGGTGGCCCAAGATTAATAATCGTCTTGATTGTGGCAATCGCTTCCTTTGTCTGTCCGGCGTCGAGTTGAATCTCACCTAGTGCGTCGTATTGTGCGATCGCGTCTGCGGTCCTGCCCGCGGCTCGATAGGCCTCCGCCAGTCGAGCATGCAGGGTTTGTTTGCCTGGATGCTCTCGTGCGAGTTCTTCTAATAGGTTAAGCGCTTCATGGCTGCGGTCTGTCTCCACCAGGTGCCCGAGGTAGCTATCGAGCTCTTGAGCGGCTGGGTCTTCTTGTCCTAGACGCAGGTTGAGATCGATGACATGGCTTCGGGCTTCCTCGTCACCGGGATTGACGGTCCTAATCTGTTCGTAGACCCGTAATGCCCGTCGCCAATCAAGTCGGGAGAGGTCGATGTCTCCCATGTGTCGCAGGATCTTGATTGAATATTCTCGCCCGACCGAGGCGTCTTGAGCCAGGAGGAGAGCGTTAGCCAAAGCTTTGCGGGCAGTATCGATCTCCGCCATCTGGCGGTAAATATCGGCCAGTTCAAGGTATTGGTCGAGGGCTTCCGTGTTACGTTCCTGTTGAGCCAGCAGTTCTATCAAACGGTTGCGAGCGGGGATATTGACCGGCGCGACCTCCAATATCTTGGTGAAGGCAAGGGCGGCTTGAGGGATTTCGCCCCTTACTTGATGGGCTTCAGCGATCGTAGAAAGTTTACCGAGTCCTGCTTCGATTTGATCGCTCTTGATAAGAATCTCGGCCATTCGCATGTGAAGATCGAGAAAAGTGGGCGCGTAATCAAGCGCCAACATGGCTTCTTCCATCGCGGCTCGGTAAAACTCCTTGGAGATTAAGTCCTCAATTTGGCTTATGGCTTTGAGGACGTCATATTTTTCGTCTGGCTCCCAAGGGCGAATCGGCTCTACTCCATCACCCAATTTTTGCCTTTCAAGCTCACTTCGCGTTTTGCGCAATCGCTTGAGCCAATCAGGACCGCTGAGGAATTGGAGTGTGTTTTCAACGATATTCGCCAACTCCTTTTCATCCCTTCTTTCAAGGGAGGCGTTGATGGCGTCATAAATTTGGTTCAACTGGCCGGTTTCGCTTTTGTCTACGGATCGACTATCGGCCAATTTCAAAGCCTGAAGAAGGTAACGAGCAGCTTCCGGCAGGTCGTTTTGGTTGTGTGCTAAACGCCCCAATGCTAGGTTGGCTCCTAGATCTAACTCTGGGTGACCGAGAGCAGACATGAGGTGTCTACGGGCGCTGTCGTAGTCCTCGATATTCTTCAGCAACAACCCCAGGTTGTAATGAGCAGCGGGGTGATCCAAACCAACGGAGATGGCTCGTTGGTATTCCTTTGCGGCTTGCTCGTCATGTCCCCGGGTTTGTAGGTCGATTGCCTGCCCGAGATAGCGGTACATCTGCGGCTGTCCGACAGTTGCTTGCTTTGCTCCCAGACGTCCCGTCAACCTAGCCATTCGGGGTGTTCGTTTCTCCTCTTTGGCTTCTTCTTTGGGCTCGTCGAACAGTAAGCCTGCGAGTATGGTGAGCGCTTGGCGTTGGGCGGCCACCTCTGGATCGGCCATCTCCCCTTCATCTTCATCGATGACTTCCCTTTCCGGCTTAAGGTATTCCCGCACCTTCGCCATACTGAGGGGGGCCGTTGCGCCTCGAGGTTGAGCAGGGGTTGGTAGCTCCTTTCCCTTTTGGAGAGCCTGCATAGCTTTCGTGGCCTCGGGATCTCCAGGGGAGAGGCGGATTGCCCGTTGAATAGCTTCTGCTGCCCGGTCGCCCTTACCGCCACGTTGAAGAATGGAGGCCACAGCCAAATATTCGTGAACCGCCTGGCGTATACGCCCTGTGCGCTCGTAGGTCAGGGCCAATCGAGATCGGGCAGGGAGAAACTCGGGTTTCAAACGAGCGATGTGGGTCCAATTCTCGATCGCCTTTTGGGCGTCCTTTCGTTGCAGGTAGATTTGGGCGACCGATTGACGTTGGTTGACGGCGTCATCGATTTGACCCAGTCGCTCGAAGATTTCGGCGCATTTCTCGATCGGAATCGGGTCAACCGGGTTAACTTTGGACGCCTTATGGTATACGGCTAGAGCCTCTTTGAATTGTTCTGTTTCGAACAGTGCAAGACCCAGGCTCGTTAGCGCACCAGGGTTGTCGGGAGATTCGGCCAAGGCCTTGCGGTAAAAGCCAATCGCCTTATCCCACTGAAGATCCCAGGCCGCGGAATGTCCCAGCCGCATTGATTCATCAAATAGGTCTTCACGTCTGGCCATGCTTATCTCTTTCGGCAGTCTGGGTGCTTTTGAGGCGAGTATAGCACAGGTTGAGTGGCACTGCCTCAAAAATGCGTGTGGGAAGTTTCACCTAGTCGGCTAGGTCTTTGGGATACACAAGACACTCAATCCAGGGACTTCATCTCGGCCCAATTTCTGCCTGCTTTTGCATCCGTTTTGAGAGGCACGCATAATTCAAACGCGTTGCTCATCACCTGCTGAACCAGTTGCGCGGTGGGCTTAAGTTCTACCTCAGGACACTCGAAGACCAACTCATCATGTACTTGAAGTAACATTTTGGCACCAAGATCGGTCGATCTAAGCTCATTGGGAAGACGTAGCATGGCGATTTTGATGATGTCGGCCGCTGTTCCTTGGATCGGAGCGTTGATCGCTTCCCGCACTGCACGGGCACGAGCGGTTTCTGAGACTGTGGCACCAGTCAGAAGCTGTGGGAAATAGCGACGTCGTCCAAGTAGAGTGGTGACATACCCATTTTCCTCAGCTTGGAGACGAGCGTTTTCTAAGTACTTCTGAACGCCAGGAAAACGCTTGAAGTATGTTTCAACGAAATCCTCTGCCTCCGCCAGCGTCAGATCCGTGCTCCTTGTAAGGCCAAATGGACTCATACCGTAGATCAGGCCGAAGTTGACGGCTTTGGCTCGACGGCGCATCTCAGGCGTGACCTTCTTCGAATCGACATTAAAAATGGCCGCGGCGGTGGCGGCATGGATATCTTGATCGTCGAGAAAAGATTGGATCATGGCCTCATCTTCCCCCATGTGAGCGACGATACGCAATTCGATCTGAGAATAATCGACACTCAGCAACACATGATCCGGTTCCGAGATGAAGGCTTTCCGGATTTCTCGCCCCAAATCAGTACGGATGGGAATGTTCTGTAGATTAGGATCGGAGGAAGCCAGGCGCCCAGTCACGGAACCTGTTTGGTTGTAGGATGTGTGGACTCGACCTGTAAACGGATTTACTTCTTGAGGAAGGGATTCAGCGTATGTTGATCTAATCTTTGAAATCTCGCGCTGTTCGAGAATGAGTTTAACGATTGGATGAGATAGACGTAATTCTTCGAGCACGGCTGCAGCGGTGGAGTAATAACCCGATGCCGTACGACGTGTCCGATCTGGGGGAGTGAGGCCCAATTCCTCGAACAGCACTTTGGAGAGCTGTTGGGTGGAATTGATGTTGAAAGGGTGACCGACCTGATTGTAAATATCCTCTTCGATCTCATTTAATCGAGATGCGAGGCTCGCAGAGAAACCTTCCAAGAAATCAGTATCTAATCGAATACCGGAGAGTTCCATATCGGCCAGGATGGAGACCAGGGGCATTTCCAGATCTTGGAATAATTGCCACTGTCCTTTCTCTTCCATCTCCTGCTGTAATCCAGGCATCAGGCGCAGGCAGGTTTCAGCATCCGCGACGGCATATGGTCCAACCTCGGAAATGGGAACCTCGGCCATGGATCGTTGATCACGGCCCCGACCGATGAGTTCTGTGATCTCCGTCATCTCGAGCCCCAATCGAACCCAGGCTAAGTTTTTCAGCCCAAGGTTGCGCGAGCTGGGATCACATAGCCATTCAGCGATCATACTGTCAAAAGATAACGGCGTGGGGCTTAAACCGTTTCGAACTAACACAATGTAGTCATATTTGAGGTTATGACCAGCTTTTTCTATTTTCGGGTCCGAGAGTGGTCTGCGCAGAGCCTCTATTGCCGCTTCAACATCAACCTGTGGACCACCTGCCAATTCAGGTCGATGACCAATGGGGATGTAGAAGCCCTTCCCTGGTTTTACTGCTAGCGAGATGCCCACCAGGTCAGCACGCATGGCGTTTGTGCTGGTTGTTTCCACATCGAATGCGATTCGCTCAGCATCTTCAAGTTGACGGGTAAGCCGTTCAAGACTCTCAGGATTGTTGATGATTTGGATGTCGCCAAGATCAATTGTTGAGGCTCGTTGGCTGCTGACAAAAAGGTTCAATTGCTGACCCGTAATGGTCTCATCCATCTGCGACATCCGAGTAAGTAGTGAGGGAAAATTGAGTTCGCGAAAGAGGTCCGTTATTCGATCGCGGTCATATCCTTGAGCTCGACATGCTTCGAGATCGAAATCGATCGGGACATTGGTCACAATCCTCCCTAATTTCTGGCTCAGGTAAGCATTTTCGCGTCCAGCCTCAAGTTTGTTCTTGAAGCGTGAGGGGACCTCCTCAAGATGTTTGTAAACTTCATCCAAGGTTTGATACTCTTGGAGTAATTTCGTCGCAGTTACTTTACCAATACCGGGTACGCCGGGAATGTTATCGCTAGTGTCACCGACTAACGCTTTGTAATCAACAAGTTGAGAGGGTTCGATGCCGTACAGTTCTACGACCTCCGGGGGGCCATGATCTGAGGCCTCCGACAATTTCTGACCGGTCAAACGTATGGCGATATTCTCTTCAGCGAGTTGAAGGAGGTCGCGGTCGCCGGTAAGGATAACTACGCTCACTCCTTGGGACGCAGCCTGGCATGCGACGGTGCCAAGGACATCATCGGCTTCAAACCCTTCGGCTTCGAGGACAGGAATGCCAAAGGCAGCGACTACCTGTCGAATTCGATCAATCTGCACCCTCAGATCATCGGGCATCTTATCCCGCGTCGCTTTGTATTCACCGTAGATGTCATCGCGGAATGTGGGTCCGGTGTCGAAGGAGACAGCAAGATACTCCGGTGATTCTTGCTCGATGAGCCGTAGAAGAACCGAAGTGAAGCCATAGGTGCCGGCTGTGGGCTCGCCGGAATTTGTCATGAATCGTGAACTATCGCCGATGCGGGTTAACGCGAAGTACGTGCGATAGGCTAAGGCATGGCCGTCGACCAAGAAGAGACGCGCTTGAGGTGGCATCGTATCAGCTCCCACGAATGGATTGTAAGTAAATTGTAGCATCCTGGAGGCCAAGCAGGGAGAGATCTCTCAGAATGGATACATCTTCAACATGTTTGTGTGCTCAATCACAGGCGTGAAAGGTGGGCTGTTGGGGCTTACCCCCAATACAATTCTCCACTTCTTTTCCTGTCTTTGAGCGCGCTACTTTCTGAGAGATGTCGCCCCTCAGGGTGTGTGATCCTGAGAACGGCGGGTGTTCTGAATGAAGATTTGGATCCGTGCCTCAGAGGGAGCACCACCGGCGGTGAGGAGGTAATTGTGTGCCCAGAAACGTCCTTCGAGTATATCCTGCGACAGATCGGGAAATGATTTCAATACTCGACTCGAAAGTTCTTGACGCACTTGTTCTAGGGCCCCTGCAGGCGGAATCTTTGATGGCAATTCAAAAGTAAAACATAAATATTCTGGCTGAATGTCAATATCGTTGAACTCCCAATTCAATACATCACCCAATTCGACCAGCGAATTTCTCAGGTGTTCAGCGAGGGGATCACTCAGTTTGTGTTTTGGAGAACGGGGTAACAGAACTGCAGTCAAAATCATGGTCTGTTCGACGCTAGGTTGTTTGACATGCGGCTCGGCTGAGAGATCTTCCTCCCAGACGTGGTTTATCACCTCTGAATCAGGCTCATCATCGGCAGGCTGGCGAGAAACACCCTGGGATCGATCGGATACTGTTTCGCCTGTGCGGAAGGTTTGATCGGGCACTGCGGTGTGATCGGCGATCGGTTTTTCTGACGTCTTCTCTGAAGCTATACCTTCTTCAGAGGCTGGAAGGATTTCGGGTGCCTCCAGTGATGTAACCGGTGTTTGATTTGTTGATTGAGTGGGGTTTTCAATGGGACGAACGGGAGGGGGATTGTTCTCAGGCTTGTCAACCTCCTCAGTTATAGGGTCGTCTTCGGCAGGATTAACTTGAGAGAGGGTTTTTGCCACCTGTTCCGCTTGACGTCGGACAGCACTGAATGGGGTTTCTGGGACGAAGATCAGGGAAAGGATGAGATCTCCACCGACATGGGTGGTGTAGAACATGAACTCCCGGTCCGTACCTGGCAGGCTGATGAACCGTGCAACGGCTCCTCGAGCACCTTTTCTCGTCCAGTGCTCTACAATCAGGTTCGCAATAGCTTCCGCATGGGTTTGATCCAAATCACCTGCGTATGCCCACAAACGCTGACCGCGGGTTAATAGGGCTGCGAGAGCTTGAATATCGAGAAAGAGTTGGGTGAGGTAGTGTCCCGCCTGATCGGAATCTTCCAGCCATGGTGGTATTGGCGCACCCGATGGGGTGACGGGGCTTGGTCCGAGGGTTGTGGGAGCATCGGGCGGAAGGTCGAGAGCGGTGGCGACGATCTTAGGTAGATCTGGCAGGTAAAAGGGCTTGGTCAGTACACCATCGACTTTGAGCTCTACCAATTCCGGATCATCGGGGTCCGAGCTTAGAGGGATAGCGATCACAGCAAGATCACTGACGACTGCACGTAGTTGACGTATGGTGTCGGGTCCGTTGATGTCGGGCAAAGCGAAGTCAACGATCGCTAGGCGGATATCGCTGCTTTGGACGATCTCGATCGCTTCGGAACCACTTGAAGCCAGGATGACCTGATAGTAGCCGGTCTCTTCGAGCGTTTGATGGATCAGAATACCAAAATGTTCCGCGGCATCCACAACAAGAACAGGAATGGTCATGGCATGACTCTATCACGCGTTGGATGGATGCGCTATCACCCGGTCATATCACCACGGATTATGTACAGGTAGTTGTTATGGGCTGGAAGGTGTGCTTGTAGAGGTGCCTGTTTCTGTCGCTGTAGGGGTTTGTGTTGGGGACGGGGTGGGCGTAGCGGTGTTTGTAAGTGTTGGGCTAGGTGTTGGTGTAGGGGTGCTCGTTAGGGTGAGGGTAGGCGTTGAGGTTAGCGTGGAGGTGATTGTCGACTGAGCGGGGACAACGATTTTTACCCAGAAGGATTGATCACCATCCGGGCCGATCCCAAAGAGGATATCTTCGGCGTTACGCAGCCTCCAAAAGCCTTGATAGGTGCCAGGTATTAGGGGAGCGGTCATATCGACGGCAAGATTCACGTTATCTCCGGGTGGAACGATGGTCACGAGGGCGATCACAGAAGGTGCCCCCATCCTCTCTCCACCAAAAAATACGATCGAGTAGGACGGGGTCCAGGTACAGGTACCAGAATTCTGTAGGGACCAAATTTTAAGGAAAGCTTCGCCCGGTGCCAAAATTGACCCATCTGGAAAAGTGACATCCGCAACGAAAGATGCCAAGTCCACACAACCGAGTGGACCTTCTGTGGCTGAGGGTTCGACAACTATGAGCGTCGAGCTTGGAGTTACCTGCTGAGGTGAAGGGAGTTGCGTGTTCGCAGCAGCCTGGGTGAGGACAACCTCGACTGTTCGAGCCGCCAGGGTCGCTGGTCCTGGGACGGATGTTGTCGATCGGGTTGGAAAGTTACAGCCCGTGCTTAGAGCAACGGCCCAAAGTGCGACGATCGTGCCCATGAGCCTCATTCTCATACTAACTCCTTGCCAAGTAACTCGGGACGATTGTACCGCGTTCTTGTGAATTACCGATCGAGACTTAGAGCATCAATGTGCGGTCGTGAGATCTCCCCGCGAGCGTGAGCTCGCGGGGAGAAAGGAATGAAAAACGCGTAAATTCGCCTGTGCTAAGGGGTGTAGTACGTTACGATTAACTTCAGCGGTGAACCGAAACGCACCATATCGTCCTCGGCGTCGATTGAGACGTCGGTCTGGAATTGAAGCCTGAGTTGGAAGCGGTTTGTGCCGATCCTGCTCTGTAGTGCTGTAACCATATCGTCATCGATCGTGAGGGATGAAATGGCACCTGCGCTGCACCAGCGGATCAGTCGGCCCGAGGGTGACCCGGCGAAGTAGTCACCAGCGTCCAAGGAGCCGTAGGTGTGTTTATAGACATCCAGACAGCCCAGGTCTACGAACGGATTACCGAGCTGGTCGAAGGAGCCAAAATTGGTTGCCACCTCGGTGATGGTTGCATCAGCGGGGATCGCTGAGATGTCGAAGCTTAAAAAGGCTTGGGATGATACATCCCCCGCGGTATCTCCCACGTTCTTGACGCCAAGGACTGTTCCATTCGATCGTACAGAACCGCTTTCGCCATCAATCTGGACGAGCTCAACGGTTGTCGTTTCCGGGGAGACGATAATTTTCACCCAAAAAGCGACATTGCCTGATGGACCTACACCGAAGACCACACCGGTTGGGTTACGGATCTTCCACCATCCCTGATAGGTGTCTGGTGAGGTCGGGGCGGTTAGGTCAACAGAGATGTCAACGACCTGTCCGGGTGCCACAGTGCCTGCGGTTAACGATTTTGAAGCAGGACCGCCCATGGAATCGCCGTGATCGAAGACCAAGGAGTAGGCGGAATTCCATGTGCATGAACCGGTGTTCCTCAGTTGCCAAACCTTGGTGAAATCCTCACCAGGAATTAACTCCGTGTTATCAGGAATGGTGACGTCCTTTACAAAGGTTACGCGATCGCAGGGAACCTCGGTTTGGGTGATGGTAGAGGTCAGAGTCGGTGTGAGGGTTGGACCGGTCTCAGTTGGTGTTGCTGTTGTTGGTTGAGGCGGAGGGGGTGTGGTCGGCGTTGGGGGTGGTGGGAGAGCGGTCTCTTGAGAAGCTTCCGTCAGACGTGCAGCAACTGTCAAAGCTGCGGATGTAGCAAAGGTATCCGGCGTGGGTTCTAGGCCCGGAAAGTTGCATGCTGCCAAGGCCATACCGGAAAGTAGTAGTAGGATCAGAAGGGTAAAGTTATACCTGATATAGCGAGTCATTTTTTTTACCTCCTTGCAACCTCTTTGGCGCGGTGGATCGCATGTGCCTAAGAGGAATGCTCCCCAGGATGCTACAGCGGGTCATGATTCAGGGCAAGTGGAGTGACTGAAGCGTCGAATTGTGATGAACTAAAAAATCTACAGGCAAGCCCTAAACCATTAAGATCTATCACAACCTAGGATTATCTAATGCAGTAATGGTGTTTTTCTGCTCTTTCATCCATGATGCGTGTAGGTCTGGTTATATGACGCCATATTGTACAACGTTGTTCCAATCGGTGAAGGGATATCGCAAAGCCGTCCAAATCAAATAGTAGATTTTCCATAGGGAAGACAAATCATATTCTTGCTCTCGCGGATCAATATTGTACTCAAGCTTAGGGGAGAAATGATCTATCTGTGGTGTTCAGGTGGTTACCGCGATGGGGGTTTCGGATTTCATCAGTGAGGTCTCAACGTACTCGCCCCGCATACTCCATGGTCCTGCCCACTCGATTTGAACTGCCGCGATCTTACCGCGTAGATCGCCGTTTGCTTCGAAGAAGACCAGTTTATTGGTCCTCGTACGACCTTTCCAACGACCGCGATGCTTTTCTTCCACAAGGACCTCAACTGTGCGTCCTTGATAATGTGCGTTGATGTCGCCTGCGATTTTGGCCTGTAGTGTTTCCAGAGTCCTGAAGCGTCGCATTTTCTCCTCTTCAGGTACATCATCTTCCATCCGACGGGCAGCAACGGTGCCTGGGCGTGGTGAGTAGCGAGCGATGTGGACGACATCAAAACGTACTTCCTCCAAGACTTGATAAGTCCTTTGAAACTGTTCGGCAGTTTCCCCGGGAAAGCCAACGATGACATCGGTGGCTAGGGAAACCTCCGGCAAACGCTGACGGATGCGATAGATCAACTGAAGATATTCCTCAACGGTATAGCCACGCTTCATCTTTTGGAGAACATTGTTGTCTCCTGCTTGGATCGGCACTTCGATGTGTTCACATACCTTGGGTAGTTCCGCTACCACGTCGAGTAACTCATCGGTCATCCAGTTAGGGTGGGAAGTCAAGAAGCGGATGCGGTGGATGCCCTCGATCTTGTGAATCCTCCGAAGGAGTGTGGTAAGCGTAGATCCTTTGTCTAAGTCCATGCCGTATCGGTCCACGATTTGACCAAGTAAAGTGACTTCGCGAACTCCTTGTTGGGCCAGACAGCGCACCTCAGCGACGATCTCGTCCGGTTTGCGGCTTTGCTCCACACCGCGTCGGAGTGGGATGACGCAAAAGGTGCATGCATGAGAGCAGCCCTCTACCACGGGTATGTAGGCTGAAACAAGACCTCGCTCATTTTGCGGGAGGATCAAGTTCCCGTCCATGATGGCGTGTCGGATTTCCGTTTGGACAGTTTCAAGATCCCGTCCGCCCAATCGAGCCAGATGCTCGATAAGCGGGCCAGGGTCGGAGGGTGGCGAGAAAACATCAACGTGCGGGAAGGACGATTCAAGTCTGGCGTTGCCTTTAACACCGACGAGGCATCCCATAAGATTGATCACAACCTCTGGTCGACGTTGCTTTAACGGGCGTAAGGAATTCAATCTCCCGTAGGCCTTATCCTCAGCGCTTTGACGAACGACACACGTATTGAGCACGACGACGTCAGCATCTTCCGCGCGAGGCGTGGGGAGATATCCCAACTTCTCCAGCGCAGAAGCCACGCGTTGGGAATCGGCTACGTTCATCTGACAGCCGGCTGTCCAGATGTGATATTTCATGGTTGCGATTATAACCCGGTCTTGTCCGATTTGACGAGATTCATAGCTGAGGGTGCTTGGGGAGGGATTTGAGGGCCGCATCGATGCGAAGCGAATGGATTTTCAACCTGAGCCCGCTGAATCGAACTTATTAAAGGGTTGCCGATAGTTTGCTGACGATATCCTCGCCGTAGGGCAATTCATGCCGTCTCGCACCCTGGCCGGTTCTCGCAGCACGAACGGTGAATTGCCCCTGCATCTTTGGCAAAAGTACTCGGAATCTAATCCAGACAATTACAAAGTCATCCTGAGCGCAGCCGAAGGGCTCCTCAGAATGACGTTTAAGGGGTTGGGATTTGATGAGGTCATTTCGAAGAGATACAGGTTTA
>DUEZ01000010.1 GCA_011174825.1 Anaerolineae bacterium
CCGAGGAGATCTAGCAGGGTACGATACCGCGTCCAGGGTTCGTCGGATTCGAGCAGCCAGTTTGCAATGTCTGAACTCATGATCCCCTCTCGTTAGCCATACGGCGGCATGGGAGCCGCCTCTACTTTTTTGATCCGGGCTCTCATACTCAACTCATCTCATATCTAGTAGGTCGGGCTCCTATGCCTGACCACGAAAAAGTCATCCTTCGACAGGCTCAGGGTGCTTTACTGATATTGCGCACCAATGCTTGATTGACGCAGATCCCTTCTCTATTAACATAACATTTCCTATCCAATCCAGCATGTCAGGTCCCATGTCCGATCAATCTCATATCATCTCATATCTAGTAGGTCGGGCTCCCACGCCCGATCGATTGTCAAAATTTCCATCGCTGGGTTAGCCATCAGTCTGATTGCTATTTAAATGGGCATACATCCTCAGCTGCGTATTCTCGCCCGTTTTCACCGTAGAAATCTGTGCCTAATGGATGGAGGACCTCCGACTCTCTTTCTAATGCAAATCGAGCGGCACCATCACAAGCATCCGCGAGGCTATTTGTGAGCAGATATGTATCCCAGAAAGTCGTAGCCAATTCTGCATATGCGCCAGCAACTGACCCAACGGGGTGCTTGGTTTGCAAAGAGTCATAGACAATCTCCGCCTCCTCAAGATATCCACGGAACACATGCAACACCAGGATCCTGTAGCGCGCATAAGCGCCCAGGCGAGGCCACTCATCGGGGTCGGGCACAAGTGGGTCTGGCGAGTCCGGGGAGTAACCCTGAGACCATCCCAGGAGACTCTCATCGAAGATCGCCTGCTGGTAGAGCGCCAAAGCGTTCTCGTAATCTCCGTAGCTTGATGCATCATCGCCATAATAAACGGCTTGAAAGCGATGTTCTGGCTGTCCGTAATTGACTTCTGTGAGTGTGTATGAAGCTCCGTCCCAACCCCAAATCTCGGTCCGAGGGCGCTTCGGTCGCATTCCAACCTCGGGAACGTATGGCTTAGTTGTGATGATGAGTTCAAAGATTCCATCATCCTCCTGATCAACGATTTCTATATCCCCTTCTATGACGGCAATCCAATAGAGCCATTGAAAGTACTCTTCATCGTATTGCTTGATCAGGCTGGCAAATTGAGTTCCATCCCATTGGCCAATGAAGACGTCGGTCTCATATGTCCAACTTACAGAGAAGAGAATTTCGGTCACGCTATCTCGGTTTAGGTCCATAATGTCATGGATCAGTACACCTCCACCGCGATACAAGCCCTCAGCGGCAGATCCCGCTCCAGCTCTTCGAAATACGATCTGGGCTTCATATCCTTCCACTCGGTTGACAAAAGCTAAAAGGTGCGCCTCTCCGTAGCCATTACCGTAAGGGATGGTGACGCCCATTAAAACGTCTAACCTTTGGTCATCGGTGACATCAACCTCGAGCACCCGGGCTTTGACGGGCTCTGGAGTTGCTTCTGCTAGTTGCGAGCCATACAGTCGAGTGAGTGCTGCTTCCAGGCACACCGCGGATCCCCCAGAATCGAAGTATGTGAGAAGTCCAGGGTCAATATCAGGATATAGAAACGAAAACAATGAATCGAAAGTAAGGTTCAGATCCTCAACCTCTTTGAGACAATCTGAGGACAATGTCGATGTTGGTGGCATGGTCGCGGTGACGGTTGAAGGTACAGCGGTTGTGGGTGTGAGCGAGGGTGTAGAAGTGGGCATCGTCGTTGATGGAGTGCTCAAGACCTCGCGGGTAGGCGTATTCGTGCTCACAGGTGTGGCCGTCTCTGCAGGTGCGCATGCTGCTAAGGAGACAACAACTGTGAGGCTAAGAAGAAAGTTGGAGACAGGAATGAGTTGGAGTCTATCATTTTTCATCACGCACTTCTTCCTCGCAGTGTTTGACGATCGAATTCGTGCTGCTTCAGAAGTGAGGAAAGTGAACAGGATATCAAAAGGAGTGTACTGAAGAATTGCGATTCTTCTTGTAACAATATGCAACGCTTAACAGTCAAAAACCTTACTTAAGTTTACAGCACATGCTTCGTCAAAGCGCGAACCAACCCTCTTGCCGTTATTGTGAAGTGTCATTCTCAAGAACCCAGAGTTGGTGCCCCTCCTCACCTTCCACGACAAACCAAATCCGCCCATCTCTATCTAATGTGACATCGTTCGCTCTTAACCTCAGATCGGATATTGGTTTGGGAAGATTGTCCTCAATCCGGTAGATCGCACCTACCTCTCCCCAAGGATATCCTTGCACGAACAACCAAGGTGTTCCAACTGCATCGATAACTAGTTTGCGGTCATAGTGAGAATTCGGCTCCATGATTTGGATCCAGGATTCATCGTGAACATGGTAGAGCACTTCCCCATTACACCCACCGCCTCCACAAATAAGCAGCTCTGCCCATGGTTCATTGTCTAAATCGAGGGTAATAACAGGAACCCAATTGAAAAAACTGCCTCCACCTGTCGGGGGAGAGGGAGGTTCGAATTGGATCCAACTCATAGAGTCGGGTTCGAAACGCCACAAAACGCCGTCTGAACCGAACCAGATTCGGCCGAGAATATCCTCCGCCATCACTGTCGTACAGCCGGATGACACCTCATCACTACCGCTGCGCCAAGAAGTGCCATCATAACGCACCACGCCTTGGCCACCGACCGGACCTGGTCCAGCCCTATAGCAGGTTCCAACCCATATCTCATCGAGACTCTCAATAAATGCGATGCTGAACTCCAGCCTCAATTCTTCCTCTCCAAGGGGTGATAATCCCATATCCATTGGTGTGAATATCCTCCAGCCGTGGCCATCAAAAACCCGAACATCTTGGTCGGTAGCCAGCCAGACTCGGCCTTGGTGATCGCCGACAAC
Source organism: Anaerolineae bacterium (assembly GCA_011174825.1). Classification (GTDB taxonomy): domain Bacteria; phylum Chloroflexota; class Anaerolineae; order Anaerolineales; family E44-bin32; genus DUEZ01. Next base: position 2,886 of record DUEZ01000010.1, read on the forward strand.
ACCGTAATGAACACGTTCGTATTCCTTAAGAGGCACCCAGCCATCATCTTCTGTGAATGTCGTCCAAGAGGTGCCGTCCCAGGTGGAGATCTCGCTGCCATCTTCACTGGAGATCCAGATGGTCCCATCTTCATACAAGCCAATCAAGTCCCCGCTGAAATCGGAGAGATTGACACTCCAGGTTCTGTCCTCCAAGGTGACAATAGTTTGATTGGATCTCAGCCACAATTTTCCATCTTTTGTGGCCCCCAGGATCGAAAACGTCTGCTGCTGCAAATTCTCCGGCAGGAAAACGGGATGAAAGGGTTCCACAATTTCGGGTATGGTGATTGGTGTCGGCGAAATAGGAATTGCGGTTGAAGTGAGCGAGGGGGGGCGAGTGACAGGGATTAGTGTATTTGTAGGAGGTTGCGAAGATGAGATTGGAGAGCTACATCCGCCTACCGATAGGATCAGCAACAGCAACCAAGTAAAGAAAGCATAATGATGTCTGATTTTCATGATGACCCTCGGTCGTGTTTTATTATGACTCCCTTCTGATAAGTATAGAATGTTATCAAACGCTCATCCCGCAAACTTCTCCGCTCACAACCGCTGGATCTCATCTAGCAACAACTCATTGACTGGCTATAAGATATCCCCTTCGGATCGGCTAGCCCAGGAATTTCTTTAAGGGTGCTAACGAACCATTCATAGGCTAAGGGAGTTAAGGGATTCTCATGAACACCTGTTGACGGTCGATTTCAGAACTGATCAAGCCAAAGCGATCATAAGCGATGTGGTATTCTGCCACAGTGGTTGTCCCATCGGGATAGGTGATTTCGATTTGTTCGTCGCCTATCAACTCGTAGGAACCATCAATGGATTCACCCTCTGCGATCACAGTCCATGTGCCATCCTCTCTGAACTCGGCAATGTACCCTGTGGCAGGCTGGATCGTGTCCAGGGTTTGCTCCCACCTCCCGACGAGGGAGGCGTTGTTGGCCGCTATGACGACCAGCACCGTGAGAAGCGCGGCAGTTGCCCAGAGCGCAAGATGTGGAAGGTTCGCTCTTACCCAGCCACCGACGCCTCTCCGTCCCGCGTCGAGTGTGGTAATCCTAGCGTCATACACCCTCATTCCAAATAGGAAGCGCGTCCATCGGGTACGTCGAACGATGTCGTACAGCGCCAATGTGCCCAGCATCGAGACGATAGTGATGACCAGGAACCTGATCGCTACGTTGCTCGTCCAGTGACCCACGTAGAACCCGATCACGATGACAAATATAAGGTGCACCGTATAGATGGGTAGCGTAGCTCTACTCAAATACTGGGCGGCGCGCTCCACAAGTGTAGGTCTGCGATCCGTCGCCGGTGCTTCCTGCACCTGCTGATTTGCACTCCCTTCCTGCGCCCTGGCCGATCCGATGCTTTCTCCCAGCCCCATGAATCCGATAATGAGGGACCAACCGACAAGCCCTTTGAGCAGACGAATGAGCACACTCAGTAAGCCGGGATCGGTTTGAAAATCAATACCTGCTTGAGTGAAATAGTTGATCCCAGCTACACCAACGGTGAAAAAAAGAAGGAGGCCCAACAGAAGCCCGGCTTTCCATATCCGTCGGAAAGCGCCTCCGAAGCGTGGATCGGCCACGAGCAGGTAGCCGTAGAGGAGGAGGAGGATGTAGGAGAACCGGTTCCAATCTCCTTTGGCGCCAAGGGCGGCTTCAATCCCTGCAAGGGGAAGGGCGAGGAAAAAGATGGTCCACGGTCGCGCACACATGCCCGTCAGCCACTCGATCACACGCCTCCCTGATGCACTACGCAACCAGAGAAAGAGTGGTAGTAGCACCAACGTGTATACCAAAAGGTCCTTAATAAACCAGAGATGATGCGCCGCGTAACGCGGACCCTCAAGGAAGGGTGGAAAAGCTATCTTAAGTGTGACGTTAAAAAAGGTAGGGTAGAACTGGGCGAAGGTCTCATCAAACAGAGGGGAGAATCTGAAAGTGTAGAATTGAATAAGTGGCAGGAGAAGGAGGTGCCCTAATGCCAATGGTATAAAAAGCCGCTGAAGGCGATTGCCCACAAAGTCCCCAATCGTCCGCTTGCGAAGCGAGTAATTGATGCCCATCCCAGCAATGAAGAACATCAGCGGCATAGCCACCAGGCTGCTGAAGTAGATCAACATCACCACCACCGAGTTCGGGGAATAGTGCAGGGGAGCCCAATCACCCCTAATGAAGTACGTTGCGGTGTGGAATGGAATGAGCGCCAGAACCACCACCCCCCGCAGCAGATCGAGTTCATGGCGTCTGCGCGGCTTAGCCGTTGTCAGGGCCGATTCTGATTGAGCCATTTTAATTGCCTTAATGGTTAATCCGTACTTTTCATTACGCTTCCAGGCATGAAACCAAGTCGAGTAACCTAATTCTCGGACTTCAGAGCAAGCATCTCCTCCCCAGCCTGTAGAAGCATTTGTTCAACTTCGGAGTAGTATTTCGTAAACCAGTCCCATCTTCGATCCTGTTCGAGAAATTCGAGGTTGACGTTTATCATCATCAGGATCCCGACCGTGCCCTGATCGGTTCGCTTGAAAATCATAGTGCCGCCAAAACCCAGTTGACCACCAACGTGCCCCTCCACACCATCCTCACACAGGCTCCACCCCATGCCTTGCCCCACCAATTTGAAGCTGTTTATGTTCCCCTGGGTCGACCCGGCGCTTTGATGCATCATTTCAACGGTCTCTGGCTGCAAGAGCTGAAATCCATTGGGCGCAAGGCCTTGGTTCATATGGGCGATCATGAACTGCGCAAGATCCGGTACGGTCGTCCTCAGCCCACCCGCTCCAGGAGTCCACTCATAGAGCGGGAGTTCAATGAGGTTGTTCTCGACCAGGTCTTTATAACCCTCACGTATTGGTACCCTCACTCCATCCATCAGGAAGTAATCGGTTTCAATGCGCTCATAGGGCAGCGCATGGTATTCGATCAGATCTGAAACGCTGTAGCCCGAGTGGGTCATTCCGAGCGGATCAAGGACGTGCTCCTCAATGTATTTTGCCAAGGATTGTCCAGTGACATGTTCCACAATGCATCCCAGGAACTGGAACGCAGTATTCGAATAGTTGACCATGCCTGGCTCGAACTCCCAGACATCCGGTTCGTGGTAGACACCGCCCGGAGTCAGCAGGCCTTCATAGAGCCTCTCGCAGGAAGGGTAGGGGTCGACTCTGGGCAACTCGATCCCCAGCAACTCCTCGCCGAATTCGTACACAGAATAGTCGTCCTGGAATACGTATGCTGCCTCAACTTCCGTTTGAGCACCCAATCCGGATTGATGGGTGAGCAACTTGCGAATCGTGATTGGAATGTCGGGGTAACGGGGATGCCTCACCAGGAAAGGAAGGTACGCGCTCACATCCTCATCCAGGTCGAGCACGCCCTGCTCTACGAGTTGCAGCACTGCCGAGGCAGTGAACGGTTTCTGGATCGAGCCTACGATGTAGACCGAGTCCAGTCCTGCTGGTCCGTCATAGTTCTTGGCCCAGACCAACTCATTATTGACCACAATCCCAACCGAGAGGGACGGGATATCCCCTTTTTCCATCAGGGCTTGAATCTTCTGGTCTATCGTCACATCGATGGAGCCCAGTTCGTCGATTCTCATGGTCGGTGTCGCGGTCGGTTGACCGCAATTGACCAGCAGCAAGGTCAGGACGATGATCGTGAAGGACAAGTTCCTTTTCATCCTATCGCTCCTTCAGGCATCTTAAGAGAGATGCCTACTTGGTTTCACTTAACGTGCTTATCAAGAAAAGCAATCACCTGTCGTAAAGCCTCGCTTACAGCTGGGCTTTCGGACTCTGCCTGATCAAAGACATGGTTCCACTCGGTTCGAGTGACGAATTCGTAGGACACACCAGCTGCTTCGAGCGCATCAATCATTCTTTCGGCAACGGAGAAAGGAACATCAGTATCTGCACCGCCATGTAGCAGCATCGTCGGTGGGTAGCTAGACGTTACGTTAAAGACCGATTCATAGTCCCTGAACCACGCTGCTTCGCCCACCGGATCATGACCGCTGATCTCAAACGGCCACACCCCTTGCTGACGGGCGTGGATGTAATAATCGAAGCGATCATCTAATTGTGCGTCGGAGGGGATACATGTGTCCTGCGATTTACCCAACGATCGCTCAGCGGCATCGCGCGTAATCCTTTCCCCCTGGTTGTAGCTCTCCGAGGGTTCAACCGCCCACTCCCCTGTCAGATCGCCGTACCCATAAAAGGCAACCAGTGCCTTCGGTCGTGGCTCGACACGAAACCCGGTGAGGAGCGTGAGGTACCCGCCGGCCGAATGCCCGACGACCGCCACGCGTTGCGGATCGATGTTGAATAAGGCAGGCCCCTCAGTGATCAACCAGGTATAAGCCGCCTCGACATCGGAGACGATCGCCTCCAGCTTATTTTCCGGGGCTAAACGGTGATCAATCGCAACCACTGTGTACCCGGCTTCGAGATACAGTGCCAATTGGTTCGGGTCGATCCAATCGCGCCCGCCAGTGATCATCCCGCCAGGATGGATCCACAGGATCGCCGGTGAAGCCGCCTCTCCAGCCAGTGCGTAGACGTCAGCTTGGAGTTCACAGTCGCCATCCACAAGATAGGTATAGGTCGTTTCTATGCAATCGGCGCCACCGCAGGGTGGTTCACTCTGACAACTGCAGAGAAGCGATAAGCTGATCAGAACAAGTGCTATGCGAAGTATGGATTTCCATCTATTCGCTTTCATGACGACCTCTCCTCCGTTCACCCTGTGTGCTTCAGTGCCTATAAGCCATATTGACGATTTGAAGCCAATACCCAATCCTATGGTGCAATGAACGGATCCATTCCATCTGCGACCTTGACCATCGACTCAAACCCATAGATGTGCGCATCGGCGAATTGGAAGGTGATGAGGCCGTTCGGGTTGAGGATCACCCGGTTTCCACCAAATCCTGACATGTAAGGGATCTGGTAGAGATCTCCGGCGGCACTACGATAGGGCATCGACCAGAAAGACATATGGTAGGCGCCTTCGCCGTAATCGTTAAACTCCCCAGTGGGCAACCCAACAACCTCGGTCTGTCGAAGAGCTTCAGCCAACTTCCCAGCGTGCAGGAGCTGCTGTCCCTGGTGCTGTCCACCATTGCGCAACAAAATCGCAACCTTCGCCACATCATCTACCGTCGGGTACAAGCCAACCCAAAATTGGGGTATTCCCCTGCTTCCATCCGGCTCGATGGTACGCATGATCGGTGCGTGGTAGATGCCGATCGGTCGATACACCTCTTCGAGTACCATGTCCCAGATATCCGCATCCGCACCCTCCATGCTCTTGAGGAAGCTGTCCATGGCCATGGACAAGATAAAGGTATGACAGGAATTGTAGCGTGCGACCTCTCCGGGATCCCAGGGGTAATTACCCGCAGTGAAACAGACGTCTGCTTTATCCTGCGCGCTCAAGACCTCTATGAAATCGTTAAAGATTTGTTCGTCTCCCTCCTCATCTGCTAGCATGACGTTGGGTTCCGCACGCTCAGGAACGTCATCGCCGATACCAGTGGCCATGTTCAACGCATCCGCAAAGGTGACCTGCTCCCATCCATCGTGCTCGGCTGTGACCTCGACATAGTCTCCAATTTTAAAGTTGAAAACCTCTTCACCATATTTCTCGGCCAATCGCAGCATCGCGATCGCGGCGCCCATCGACTTCATCACGGAGAATGACCCGTGGCGCATGGATGTGCAGTGTGGGAATGGCCCATAGCGGGTATGACAAGGCTGCAAGTAGATGGTGTCATCCAAGATCAGACCCGAGGTGCTGAGACTCCAAGGAAGGATGTTGCCATTAAAGGTGTCAAGCAATTGGGGATCGTAGTTCTCTTCCAGATCCGACCAAGGGCGAATCGCAGTCTGATGGCTGAGTTCTTCCTCGAATTGGGCTATCAAGGTCTCCCGGTCTTCAAGAAAGTCCGGACGATATTCCAACGAAGACTGTCCCCAATAGTCAACCTGCCTCCAAGCTGCCGTTTCCTGGGCTACTTGGAATCGAAGGGACGAGACTTGCACATCATCATAAAGAAATGTAGCTACCCCATTATGAGTCTCATTGGAGTCTTCGGCGACAAGGATAAAGGGGAAGGACGCCCGGGACATGCCGTCATCACCAAGCTCCGACCACACGTTCCCCGGGGAAAGGATGATCTTCCAGAAGCTTTTCTCACCAGGCGAGAGCAGAACCTCTCGTTGCACGGGCACTAAATTGTCCCCATGGGTGAAGAACTCGGCGGAGAAACCGGGAAAGTAACCCAAGCTGGCCCGCAGGACCTGATCGTCAGGAACGGTATCGAACATCTTGAACTCGGGTACGGTCAAGATCCCTTCTAGTTCATGCAAGGCCGATCCTGACTCCCCCATGGGTAAGAAATAAGCGTAATTGACGGGCCCGTCCCCCCGATAATCTGTAGCCTGTAATTCTTCAACGGTCACCCGATCCCTTTGGTCAAAGACGATCGGTTCGAACGCTTCCACCGCGGGGATGAAAACCGCCTCGCGCAACGCATCATGGTCATCCACCCCTGTAGCCAGTGCGACCACGTAAACCCCCGTGTCCGTTTCCGTCATCGCTAAGTCGGCCATAATTGTTCCGACATCTGGATCTTCGATATCGATGGTATACAGATCCCAAGTGAAAGCCCCACTTTCATTCGTTCCCGTGGGTTCTGGAAGCGCGTCGAGGCCAAGTCGAGGCAACATCGCGGTAGCCGTCACGATCTCGATCGTCATACCAGGATATGCCTCATGGAGAAGTTGTTTGAACGGCCACTCATCCCCCGCAAAGTGGCCGGGATTAACTTCCATCCAGCCCTCCGGTGCGACGCCGCGAATGCTTAAAGCTTGGCTACTGAAGGGCACAATCTCCATGGTGGTGGGTTTCGATTGTCCACAACCAGCGAGTATGATAGTGAGTGCTACTACGGTAAGAAGGATTTTCCTTTTCATCGTTTTCCTCTTTCAGTCTTCTCTCTATGATCCGCTGTGCCATCAGTGAGAATTCACTCGCTCTCGCCCTACTGCGATAGATGCTGGATCCACGCCTCCAGTATTTCCAAATATTTAGGCAAGGTTACAAACACATGCCCCGTGGCGGGGATAACCTCGATCTGATAGTCCTGATTTCCCGCTTTTTGTAGAGCGGCCTCATATGCCTCCGCTCCCTGGACCGGATCGACGTCCCTGTCAAATTCACCAAAGAGGACCAATATGGGGATGGTGGTATGCTCGATGACATCCATCGGGTCGAGGAAAGAGTCAATATTGCGCGGCCAGGGTACCCACTCATCTTCCTCCGCCATATCCCAATCGATTCCGGTTCGGGCATTGATGTGTGGGATCTCGAGCAGAATCTCCATACCCTCGCGGTACTCGGTGTAGTTTGCGGCCTTGAGTGCCTCCGATAGGGATTGTTCGACAAGAGCCGCATGCTCCGCTGTACCACCGGCAGAGAGAACCATCTGACCGAATCTATAGACCATCTGCTCGATACTGTCCTCCCCACCACCACTGACTACGATCATGAAAGCGACATCATCTGTTAGTTCAAGCGCCAGAGGCATCACCCACCCCGCCTGGCTGATCCCCCACAGACCGATTCGGGACGGATCGATGTTAGGGTGTTCTACCAGGGCATTGATTCCATCGGCCAAGATGGCGGCTCGCTCCGTCAGCTTGTGCTCCCCGTCGAATTCGCCGGTCGACGCACCACTTCCCGGCTTATCCCAAGAAAAAACGGCGTAGCCGTTGCGCTGGAAGATCTCAATCGTGGGTCCGAAATTGACGGCACCGTGCCGCGTGGCTGGACCATCACCGTGCACCATGATAATGGCTGGGTATGGGCCATCGTCGGCCGGAAACCGAAGATCACCAACTACTGCGAACTTGCCAAACCTAAAACGAATTTCTTCCACAATGCGTTGGGCCGGTTCCATCTGCCTCACTGTTGATGTCGCCATGGGTGCGACGGTGGTGGCAGTGACCGCCTGCTCACTGACCTCCGTTGTTGACGTCGCCTCTGTCGCTGTGCTGCCGCAGGACGTCATTACGAGTGTAAGCAGCAGCGACAGCGGGATTATGAATGTTGACCTCTTCTTCATCATTCCTTACCCTCCATACATTAACACGATAATACGCGGCTCACTCAGAGAAGATCTATTCGTTTGTGCCTTATTGCGACAGATGCTGGAGCCACGCTTCCAATGTTTGTAGATATTTAGGCGCGTAGCTCGTGCCCCAGGTTTCATTCAGGCAGCCGGTCTTTGCTGACGTGAGTGTATGTGCTACGCCGGGGATGACCACGATTCGATAATCCTGGTTTCCTGCAGCTTGAAGTGCGGCCTCATACGCCTCCGCCCCCTGGACCGGATCGATGTTCTTGTCCAACTCACCGAAGAAAACGAGCATTGGTATGGTGGTGTGTTCGATGATCTCCATTGGGTCGATGAAGGCGTCCCAATCCCGAGACCAAGGTTCCCAATCTTTTTCCTCTGTGATCTCTAATCCTGTGTAATCCTTGACACCCGGAATTCCCAGAAGAACTTCCACGGCCTCGCGGTATTCGTCATAACCGGTAGCTTTGGCTCTCTGCGACCAATACAATTCCACAAGTGCAGCCTGCTCAGCTGAACCGCCATTGCAGACCACCCACTGCCCAATCTGGTAAGCCATCTGTTCGATGCTGTCTTCTGCACCGCCGCCGACCACGATCATGAAGGCGACATTCCCCGATTGCTCAATCGCCAAGGGCATGACCCACCCTGCCTGGCTGAGCCCCCACAGACCGATGCGATCTGGGTCAATGGACTGATGTTCAGTAAGGACTTCAATTCCATCGACCAGGACATCAGCGCGCTGCGTTATCTCATCGGTGAATTCTCCGGTCGATTCACCGCTTCCCGGTTTGTCCCAAGAGAACACCGCGTAACCGTTGCGCAGAAAGATCTCAATTAAATAATCGTTTGCGTCCCGGGTTTGGCTCCCACTGCCGTTTACAATGATGATCGCTGGATGCTGTTCGCCCGCAGTCGGCAACCGCAGTTCGCCCACCACCCTAAACTTATCAGATCGGAAGCTGATCTCTTCAACCAGGGCCTCCTGCTCGCCAAAACTCTGTTCTCCTAATGACTCGATTTTCACGCTCGGACCGCAGGCGCACAGCAGCAACGCTAGCAGGGCACTCAAGGGAATCATCTTCATCATCGTCATCTCTCCTTTCACCGTGCGTTTCTCTTGCATTTAACAACCTAAGTATGGTTAATCTCCAGTTCACGGGCTAATGCAAGCGAGTCTCCATGGATTCGAGTCCCTTACGGTTGTCAAGCGCAGCAGAAGACATAGCTGAGGATCCTCGATACCCTTTAGGCAGGTATTTCCCGCTCCTTTTTTCATCTCATCCATGGATGTTCATGATCTCGTACGTGAACATAAGACGTTTACTGACGAAGTGTGCTTTGAGTATCGGTGTCGATATTCGCTTCTGCAGCTTGCAAACCAGTCAGGTCAGCAGAACTGTGGTTGGTCACCTCCCCCATCACCTGCGACGCGGAACCACTCAGCGTGAGCGTGCTGTGATTGGTGACCTCGACCTGCAGCGTCTCAGCTTCAACTGACCCGTTTAGTGTGCTGAAATCGACCACTTCAAGCTGCAAATTCTCGGTTGCCCCGAAACCCGTCAGTTGCAGCTCGCTGTGATTGCCAATCTTGGCGAGGGTCAACGCCGGAAGCGTCACTTCGACCCGTTGTGAGGCGTTCTCGAAGTTGTAAGTGATGCCAGATTTCAGACCCACTTGCAACAGATCCCCTCGTACATCGATCTCCAGGTAGGGAACCAACGCTCGCTCGGCCTCGACCAGCACTCTGAAATCCTCCCCCTGGGTGACCTCAGCCTCGAAGAAGCCGGCGATCTCGACCTCGGTAAAGCCAGCCAGATCGTATCTTTCCGTCACGATATCCCCGACCGCTGGAATCTCGACTACCTCAATCTGGCTGGTCTGGCTGCAGGCGCTTATCAGGAGAGCCAGCCCCAATAATCCGATCCACCATGCATACATTCTGGTTTTCATCTCAGTCCTCCTTACTTCCGTCTACTTCGCTAACATCGCCTGAACCGTTTTAAGCAGTTCATGCGCCGGATAGCCTTTGATCAGTGCCACGTCGGCGCCCGCCACCTGGGCCTGAGTTTGCTGGCGCATGTCCTCGACCAGCAGCAGGATTTTCACGCCCGGACACTTCCCATGGAGCGCAGTAAATAAATCCAACCCTCCGACATCCGTGTCCAGCACGATCAGATCGGGTGGTTCCATCCCAGCTTGCTTCAGTGCTTCGACCGGGTTGTGCGCCTGGGCGACTCGGTCCACATTGGGGATGGCCTCAACAAGCGCCGCCAGCCCTCCACACAAGGAGGCTTCTTTTGCGACAATCAGGACATGTGCATTCTTCATTGGTATATGATCCTCAGGATTGTGCATCACCCCAAAATTACCTTCGTCTGACATCATGTCACAAATCGGACACGAACACATCGGGGAAACGACGCGATCCCCCCTACGTCAAAAGACCGCTGCTGAAGCGGCCTTGGCTGTTGCATTTGTCCTCTTTGGGGTTACGTCATTTGTCTCGAATCAGACGCGATTTCCAGAACCTAGATGAACAATTGATTCGTAGGGACGCCCAGAAGGGCGTCCACAAAGCGATCAATAATTCGAGCTTACCCATGCTTCGTAGGGACGCCTGGAAAGGCGTCCTTTCACCCCTCATAATGAAAGCGGTTCTCAATTAACCCGTTGGACGCCCCACCGGGGCGTCCCTACGACTTGCCTGAGGAGGAAATCCCTGGCAAATGGTTGAATGGGGTTTCTTGCTTGTATTCCTCAAGGTATTCAATTTCAATCACTCGTAGGGACACCCAGAAGAGCGTCCACAAAGCGATCAATAATTCGAGCTTACCCATGATTTCGTAGGGACGCCTGGAAAGGCGTCCATCATGCAACCCTCAATACAATCTTACCCATGATTTCGTAGGGACGCCTGGAAAGGCGTCCATCATGCAACCCTCAATACAATCTTACCCATGATTTCGTAGGGACGCCTGGAAAGGCGTCCATTCACCCCTCAAATGAAAGGGTTTTCCAATTACCCCGTTGGACGCCCCACCGGGGCGTCCCTACGACTGATGATGTTATGTAATGCTTCAACTTTTTCTAATATCTTTACTTCTCCTTCCAATAATACTTATCCATTTCCCACTTCACGGGATTAACGCGGATGTATTCCCTGATTCGCTGAAGGTCTACGTCGTCCCGGATAACGTGATCGTAAAACCTGGCTTGCCAGGCAAAATCTCTGGTGTAATCGGCTCGAATTCGACGGGTACATGCAGACTTGAATTGACCGATGATCGTGCCAAGCGTATCTGGATTTACATCCACCGGCGTTAAGACGCCCCGACGGGGCGTCTCTACGACCTGTTTGAGGATAATGATTCCATGCAGGTGATTGGGCATAACTACGTATTCATCCAGTTCAACAGATTCACGCAGGCTTGAAGTCTTCACCCATTCCTCAACGAGGATTTCACCTATGGGAGACAGATGTATCTCACCATTTTCGACTGTCCCAAAGTATGGTTTTCCCAAGTGCGTACAGATGGTGACGAAATATCCCCCTGGTGTCGAGTAATCCCAATTCTTTAACCGCCTCGATTGGGAACGATATTTTCCATAAGACATCCTTAAATCCCCCTTCCCATGCTTAACAATAACACGATTCATTCGTAGAGACGCCCTGATAGGGCGTCTATGAGACATCCCAATATCTCCTTCTCTTGCCCCATAATTCGATGGTTGTTTCAAAAAGACGCCCCGACGGGGCGTCTCTACGAGTACCTCTCCAATCCGTTTGTACCAGGAGCGAAGCTCCTGACTGTTCTCCTTTCGATGGCCCCCTATTCCTCTAAATCTGCCAACCCCTCCCTCAATGCATAGAGCGCCGCCTGGGTGCGGTTGGCGAGGTGTAATTTGCTTAGAATGTTGCTCACGTGGGTGCGAACTGTCCGTTCGCTTAGCACCAATTTCTCAGCGATCTCCTGATTGGGATGACCTTGGGCGACAAGTTTCAGCACCTCCATCTCACGCTCCGTCAGCGGCTCCTCGGTGGGGGGTAAGCTTGAGGCACGCTGCAACTCACGCATCAGCTTATGCGCGATGGTGGGGTGCATGGAGGGTTCACCTCGATAGACATCTCGAATCGCTCGCAGTAATTCTTTGGGGGAAGCATCTTTAAGCAAATAGCCCTGGGCGCCGGACTTGATCGCCGTGAAGACCTTCTCGTCCTCGTCGAAGCTGGTGAGAACCAAAATTCGCGCCTCGGGATCTGCCTGCTTGATATCGCTGATTGCCTGCAAGCCATCCACCCGAGGCATCACCAGATCGAGCAAGATCACATCCGGGTTCAGTGAACGAGCCATCTCTACCACTTCCACACCATCCTGAGCTTCCCCCACCAGCTCCATCCCGGGTTCGGTATCGATTAATGCCTGAAGACCCTCGCGTACGATGGCATGGTCGTCAGCAATGAGAAGGCGAATTACTTCCGTCATTGTGACGCCTCCGTAACCTCTGTGGAACCATCCGGATCACCCACAGGTAATTTTACTTTTATCACTGTCCCCTCCCCTAATGCTGATCGGATCTCAATCCATCCACCCAGTTTCTCGGCCCGTTCACGCATACTGATCAAGCCCAACCCACCCTCGTCCACCAAGGTCTCGGGGTCGAACCCTTTCCCATCGTCAACCACCTCCAGGATCACATTCTGTTCCGGAGGTTCTCCCTGTAGACGAATACGCATCTCCACGATGGTCGGCGTTGCATGTTTAAGGACATTATTCAGGGCTTCCTGCGCGATGTGATACAGGGCTTCCTCTACATTCGCAGGCAGCTCTGGTTCTGTTTCGACAATGAAGCGAGCGTCCACCCCGGCTCGCCTCTCAACCGCGTCCAAACGAGCCTTCAAGGCCTCAACTAATCCAACTTCCCTCAAGGCTAATGGGCGCAGTTCATAGACCAACAAACGCATCTCCTTCAACGCTTGTTGGGTTATGTCACCTAATCGGGAAAGATAGCTTTTTGTGCGCTCAATATCCCCGGATTCAACCACTCGTTGCCCTGCCTCCGCCAGCAGCGTAGAGCTGTAGATCGACTGAGTGACCGAGTCGTGAAGATCGCGTGCCAAACGTCTGCGTTCAGCAACTACAGCCTTTTCCGTTTCACTTTTTCGCAATGCTTCCTCGACTTCCAGTCGCTGCTTAACCTCCTGCTGAAGCTCAGCTGTGCGCTCCTCAACCTGTTTCTCCAATTCCCTGCTGCGGGTTTCAACACTCCGGATCCGCAAACGGTAAGCACCGAAGACAACACCGCTGAGAGCCAGCAGCAGAATCCCTCTGAACCACCACGTCTCCCAGAATGGCGACTTGATGACAATGTTGACGGAAATACCATCCTCGTTCCAGACGCCATCGCTGTTCGAGCCTATAACCCGAAAGATGTAGTTCCCCGGCCTGAGATTCGGGTAATCGGTATGTCGTCGATTACCGACATATACCCAGTCCTCGTCCACTCCCTCCATCTTATAGGCATACTGATTCTGTTCCGGGTTGTTGTAGTCCAGAGTCGCAAAATCAAATGAGAGGAAGTTGTCCTCATGTGTCAGCTCGATTCGTTCGTGGGAGAGCAAGTTAGTGCTCACGACCTCGTTGAAAATGCTCAGGGCAGTGATGACAACTGGTGGAGGATACGGGTTGTCCACGATCTGTTCTGGGAAGAAAGCATTGAAACCATTCACGCCACCGAAGAACAACTCGCCACTGAAACTCTGATGATAGGCACCCCTGCTAAACTGGTTGCTTTGAAGCCCGTCACTGACATCGTAGTTCGTAAAACTCTCAGCGAGCGGGTCAAATTTGGACAGTCCCTGGTTCGTACTAAGCCAAAGATTCCCAGTCTGATCCTCCAAGATTCCCCAAATGGTATCGCTTGGCAATCCATCTTTCATCCTGTAATAGGAAAAGGTCTCTGTCTCCTGGTCGAAACGATTAAGACCACCGTGTGTCCCGATCCAGAGGTTGCCGGATCGGTCTTCCAGGATCGATTCGATATTGCCATCACTTATACTTTCTGGCTCCTCAGGGTTGTGTTGGTAGAGCTGCCATTTATCCATTCTCGGATCATAGCGTCCGAGTCCATCCCCTGAGGTTCCAATCCAGAGCACACCTGTTGGATCTTCCAGAATCCACATGCTCCAAAAAAGACCTTCTCTGAAAGGGGCAGCTGCTATCAGGTTGAATGTGTTCGTATCCCGATCAAATTTATACAGACCATCTACTGCTGTGACCCAAAAGTCCCCCGAACGATCTTGATACATTCCATAGACGCTATCGATACCTACTTGATAATGGATAAACTGTTCGTCCTCCCGATTGAACCTTTCGAGTCCACGTCCGGTGCCAATCCAGAGCAATCCATCCCCGTCCTCGTAGATCGCTCCAATATAGTTCTGAATTAAGCTATTAGGGTCGTTGGGATCATGGCGATAGTGATGCCATTGCCCACTCGATCGATCGAAGCGATCGAGTCCACCACGAGTTCCAATCCAGAACACACCATCGTGATCTTCAAGCATCGCCGTCACAGCGTTATTACCTAGACTATTTAGATCACCAGGGATACTCCGGAAGTGACCCATATTCCTCCCGGTCGCGGAGAGTTTATTGAGCCCGCCTAATTCCGTTCCAATCCAAAGCACCCCAGAACGATCCTGATACACGGACATGACGAGGTCATCGCTCAAGCTGTATCGGTCAGCGAGGTTATTTTGATGGCGTGTAAAATTCTCCAAGTCGCGATCAAATTGATTGAGGCCTCCACGGTATGCCGCGATCCAGAGTATCTCGGAACGATCCTCGTAAATCGCTGGCACAATATCACTGCCCAAGCTTTGAAGATCGTCGGGGTCGTGCCTGTAGTGGGTTGTCTCCTCGCTGTCCCTGTCAAATCTAGCCAGCCCTCCACCAGCCGTTCCAAGCCATAATTCACCAGCCCGATCCTCGTATATGGCCTCTACCCAATCGCCGATCTCGTATTTCACAAATTGATCCAGTTCACGATCATATCGACCAAACCACCCATCCCGATTTCCAGCCCACAACACTCCGTCCCGATCCTCAAAAATGGCTCTAAAGCCTGTCCCTCTCCAGACAGTAGTAAAAACGCCAGTTTCGCGATTAAAGTGCAGAAGTCCCGGATCATCCGTTCCGATCCAAAATACACCGGTCGTGTCCTCATACATTGAACGTGCTGTGGATGGCAGCTCGTAGTGAATAAACTGATCCTTCTCGCGGTCGAAGCGTTCCAACCACCCGTTATCCGTCGTGACCCAGAGTACGGCTGATCGATCTTCGTAGATCGACATAATCCAATTGCTTTTGAGACTGTTAGGATCTTCGGAGTTGTGCTTATATACCTTGAAGCTGTAACCATCAAACTTATTGAGCCCATCACTCGTGGCAAACCACATATAGCCCTGGCTGTCTTGAAGGATGCCACGCACAGTGTTGTTCGACAATCCATCCTCCATGGAAATTCGCTCGAAGCGAATGGGGGGTGGAGGAAAATTATCTTGGGACTTCTGACCGGGAGAAGGTTCGGATTGGGATATCACACTCGGGGTGGAACTTGCTGACCCAGGTTGATCAACTGCTGTCCTCTCAAGACGGCACGCCCCTAGGATGAAAACCGAGAGCAACACGAGGATGAAGAGTCGGAGGAAACGTCGTACACTACGTTCCATTAAAAGCACCTTTGGGGATGCGAGAGGAAGTCGGAGCGCACCATGCAACCTAGTACTATAGATCGAAGCGGATCAAGCGTTAACCATATTGAGGATCAGAGCGGTCAGAATCGCCACTCAACCTACCAAACAGCCAATTCCCCTTGCGCCAGTCGCTGGGTGAAGTTGTGGATGCCGGCGAGCTCGCGGTCGATCACGGCCGCGACGGAGGGCTGGACATCTTCAAGCCCTACGTCCGGTTCGAGGATTAAAGCCGCTACGGCCATCAACGGTCGGTCAATGGGCTTCCCGATCTGGCTGCACAGCCAGACGGTCACTTCTCGAATCCCCGGCACCTCACGATAAACCTTGCCCGCGATCTCGTGGCTGAGCAGGTTGTAGATCTTGCCCACGTGGCTGACGGGGTTCTTGCCGGCTGCGGCCTCCGTCGTCGAGGGACGGTTGAAGGCAATAACTCCGTTGACGCGGTTGCCTCGCCCTACCTGCCCTCCATCGCCTCCCTCAGCCGAGGTGCCGAGCACGGTTAGGTACACGCCTCCCTCACCTCGTTCGGGGTCATCAAGGGTGTTGATGTCCACCGTCACGGCCTCCATCGTCTTCGCCTCTCGAGTGACAAAGATCTGCACTTCATCATGGATCGCAGCTTTGCGATCGAAATACGATTTGAGATCCGGGATGAAGCGATCCACGAAAGCCAAAGCCACGGTCAGCGTGAGATGTCTTCCGAAGCGATAACCCATGACCTTGATGTCCTCACCTGCCTCGGGGAAGGCAGCCTTGAAAGAAGTGGAGTTCAAATAACGTTCCGTGGCCAGCACGACCTCTTCCGTCTCGCTCAGCGGGGCATACCCTACACCGGCCGAGGTGTCGTTCGCGCCAATGACCTCCCGAGCAAAGATATCGGTCAGTTCCGGTGAGCCTGGTTTGATCTCGTTCTGAAAGACGATATGGTTCTCGGCGTCCACGAAACGCAGGTTGCCTCGCAACCATTGACGAGCCGCCGCTTCGGCGATCTC
>DUEZ01000100.1 GCA_011174825.1 Anaerolineae bacterium
GCCTCACGCCGGAAGCGTAATACGAATCGTCTATCCGCCGCGATCGTAGGAGAGAGGACTTTGATCGCATATTCATTCATGTTCTTTGTGTCAACCGCTCGAAAGACAGTCGCCATCCCACCCTGGCCTATTTGTTCCACCAGGCGGTAGCGATCGAGCGTCTTTCCCACAAGTCCGGCCATATGAGCTTCTACCCTATCAAAACACCCTTTGTGGGCGTCGTCTGTATTGGGGTCAGGGACGCCTCACAAAGGCTATCACGTCTTATATATATATGAAAATGGGAAATTTGGGACTGGGGTATTTCCATCAGCCAGATGTCGATCTCACAGCTCATTTCAAGCATCCCAACGGTTCATAAATCGCTTTACAGGTTTAATTTTAAGCACTGGTTCATTCTTAATAATGAAACTCATCCCTCTTAGAAACGAAAATGTTGACTTTTGGACTTACATTGTCTAGAATTTCTTTTAATCCCCATTTGATCGACATCGTATCCTCATAGATGAACGGATTTGGTTCGTGGACACCCAAGGAACAAAACAGTCGTCTTTACAGTTTTTTCATCGCAGTCGTACATCAGTCTCATTTCAAATACATAGACATTACCCGTAGGGACAAGGAGGTGCTCACCTAAAGACAGCCGAATAACAACTGATCTAAATTTTCTGGGTAAATTTCATTTACGGAGGAGAAGATCTAATGAGAAGCAAACTTTATATTTTATTGGCAAGCATGCTAGTGCTGATCCTCATCATGACCGCTTGTGCGCCGGCTGCGGAAACGGAAGAACCTGTTGCACCCGGAGGACGGTTGCAACTCATCAAAGATCGGGGAAAGTTGATCTGCGGTGTCAATCAAGAACTACCAGGTTTTGGCTTCATCAACCCTGATGGCGAGTTTGAGGGGTTCGACGTTGACTTCTGCAAGGCCCTCGCTGCGGCCATTTTTGGTGATGCAACCAAGGTGGAGTATCGCCCGTTAGTTGCCGCCGAGCGGTTGCCGGCCCTTCAGACCGGTGAGATTGACGTCTTGATCCGCAACACGACCTGGACCCTCACCCGCGATACAGCGAACGAGCTGGACTGGGCCGCGGTGAACTTCTACGACGGCCAAGGCATGATGGTCCGGGTGGACAGCGGCTGGGAGACTCTGGATGACATGGCGGGAGCCACTATCTGCACTACCACTGGCACCACCACGGAGATGAACCTATCGGACGCCTTCCGCGCGCTGAATGTTGAGTTCACTCCGCTGCTCTTCGAGAGCACTCAGGACACAAATACGGCCTACGAAACGGGGCGTTGCGACGGAGAGACGTCTGACAAGTCACAGTTAGCCGCGCTCCGGTCAGCCATGGCCAATCCCGAAGACCACGTCATCCTCGACGTCACGATGTCGAAGGAGCCTTTGGGACCACTGACCGCCCACGGCGACAATCAGTGGAACGATGTCGTGCGCTGGGTGACATGGGGGATGATGGAAGCTGAGGAAACAGGCGTTAACTCTCAGAACGTAGACGAGATGTTCAACAGCAACAATCCAACCATCAGGCGCCTTCTGGGCGTCGAAGGTGAAATGGGCGCCTCCCTGGGCCTCCCCAACGACTTCATGGTCAACGTCCTTAAGCAAGTAGGCAACTATGAGGAAGTCTATATGCGACACCTGGGGCCGGAGGGTATAAACATTCCGCGCGGACCCAACCTGCTTTGGAGCGAGGGTGGATTGTTGTATCCCATGGCTTGGCGCTAGATCAAATCGTACCGGTAGAGGTGAAATGGATACAGCCCGATATGTCCAATTAGGCCATATCGGGCTGTATCCCCTATAAAAAGGAGCAAGTGTGAGCCGAGGTGCAGAAGCAGCGGAACGCCGAAGCGCGGTGCCGTTCTGGCGCGACGAACGTGTGCTCAAACTACTGGGGCAGATCCTTTTCATAACCCTGGTGATACTCGTGGCTGCATGGATGCTCTCAAACTATAGGAAACGGGGACTCACGTTTAGTTTTGGCTTTCTGGATGAGGAGGCCAGTTTTGATCTTGCAGAGGGACTCCCATTCAGCCCCACTGACTCCTATGCACGAGCGTTCCTGATCGGAGTGGTCAATACACTCCGGGTCGCAGGATTGGGGATCGTCTTTGCCACCCTCTTAGGTCTCATAGCCGGAATTGCCCGGCTATCCGGTAACTGGCTCGTCAATAGGATCGCTAGCGTTTACATCGAAATCATCCGTAATACACCACTCCTGGTTCAACTCTTCTTCCTATACTTCGCGGTCATCTTAAACTTACCTGGTCTCCAGGAAGCAATTATGTTGTCTGGACCCATCTATCTTAGCAATCGCGGATTTGCGTTTCCAGCACTTCGTCCTACCTCCTCGTTCGGCTCATGGTGGCCCTTTCTCGTCGCGGCATTAATCGGAGCGTTGGTGCTGCTCATTCTTCGGAGACGCACTGTACCGAGTACTGGTCGTCCTGCCTTCAACCTGCTGTGGGTGGGTGTTCCCCTCATCGCTTTCCCAGCGATTGGGTGGCAATTCATGCGCGGCCAACCTCTCATACTCGACCCACCGGAATTGGTCACCATGTCGGGTGGGGTAATGAGAATTGAGGGAGGTACAATTTTTTCTCCCGAGTTCATGGCGTTGCTGCTCGGATTGGTGATCTATACTGGCGCATTCATTGCCGAGGTTGTTCGGGCTGGCATCCAGGCTGTAGATAAGGGGCAGACCGAGGCTGCCAGGGCACAGGGGTTCACCCAAGGGCAAATCCTACGTTTAATCGTCTTGCCTCAGGCCCTACGGGTGATCATTCCACCGCTGATCAGTCAGTACTTAAATCTCACCAAGAACTCCAGTCTGGCTCTCGGCATCGGATTTTTGGATCTATATGCCGTCTCCAGTACCATGCTCAACCAATCCGGTCGTGTGGTCGAGGTCTTTTTGATGATTATGGCCAGCTATTTATCGATGAGCCTGACCATCTCTATGATCATGAATATCGTCAACCGACGCATCCAGATTGTGGAGAGATGAAGATGGCTGTGCAACCCGAAGTGCTCAAACCACCGCTCACGGAAGTTGGCCTGCTGGGCTGGCTGAAAAAGAATCTCTTCAGCACGTGGTATAACGCGCTGCTCACCATATTCTCGGGGATCTTTATCTATGGCGTGTTGCGTGCTGTAATCACCTGGGTAGTGAGGGATGCGCGCTGGACTGTGATTACCACCAACTTCAGGGTCTTTATGATCGGTCGCTATCCTCCCGAGGAAGCCTGGCGTGTGTTGGTCAGTCTGGGCATAGTCGTGCTCCTGGTGATCCTTACCTGGATGTCCCGGAAAACGAAAGATAACCCGATGCAACGTTGGTTGGTGATCAGTTGGTTAATATCCATCCCCCTGATCGGCATCCTACTGAGGGGGTTCTCAGGAGAGAGATCCTTTCTGCCACTAGTGTCGGAGGATATTTGGAGCGGGTTATTACTGACTCTTGTCTTGGCTATCGTCGGAATCGTGGCCTCGTTCCCGCTTGGTGTCCTGTTAGCCTTAGGCCGCCGCAGTAAGCTCCCCATCATCAAGGTGCTCTCGACAGCCTATATTGAGACGATCCGTGGTGTTCCACTCATCAGCGTGCTCTTTATGAGCCAGTTGATGCTCCCGCTCTTCCTCCCACCGGAAATACGTCTGGGCACTGTCATGCGCGCGCTAACCGGCATGACCCTGTTCAGCGCTGCCTACACCGCTGAGAATGTGCGCGGTGGGTTAGCCGCGATTCCTAGAGGCCAGTACGAAGCCGCAAGAGCGGTGGGGTTGAATGAAGCATTGGTGATGGTGCTTATTGTGTTACCCCAAGCGCTCCGGGCAGTGATTCCAGCTATCGTCGGCCAATTCATCAGCTTGTTCAAGGACACTACGCTGGTGGTCATCGTCGGCCTGCTGGACGTTTTGGGAATCGCTAAGGCTGTGACTGGTCAACGCGAGTTCATTGGACTTCATAAAGAGGTTTACGCGTTCGCAGCGGTCTTATTCTTTATCTGTTGTTTTACCATGTCAACAGCCAGCCGCCGTTTGGAGCAAACACTTGGCGTGGGAGAAAGATAGGAATAGATATCATCCTATAATCGATCAACGACAGACCAACAATCTGGCCAAAATGCTAGCTTACTGAGCTAATAGCGTATTCACCCACGGTGGAAGAGGTTCAAATGCAGAACGAGACATTAAACACAGCAGAAGAAATTATCATCTTTCGAGACGTACATAAGTGGTTCGGCGAATTCCACGTACTGCAGGGGGTGAACGTGTCCATCACGAAAGGCGAGGTGGTCGTCGTCTGCGGACCGTCGGGTGGCGGTAAGTCTACCTTTATCCGAACCATAAATCGCTTGGAGGAGCACCAGCGAGGTGACATTATTGTAGATGGGATCGAACTCACCACTGACATCCGGAATATTCACGCGATTCAGCGTGAGATTGGGATGGTTTTTCAATCCTTCAACCTTTTCCCGCATTTGAAGGTCATCGACAACGTCACACTGGCCCCCATCTGGGTGAGGCGGTGGCCAAAAGACAAAGCGGTAAAGGTTGCCATGGAACTTCTAGCTCGAGTGGGTATCCCGGAACAGGCTGAAAAGTACCCTGGTCAGTTGTCCGGTGGGCAGCAGCAAAGAGTCGCCATAGCACGCGCTTTAGCGATGCAACCAAAAATCATGCTTTTCGATGAACCGACTTCGGCGTTAGATCCGGAGATGATCAAAGAAGTGCTCGATGTGATGGTCGAATTAGCTCGATCTGGAATGACGATGGTCGTCGTGACCCACGAAATGGGATTTGCTAAGGAAGTAGCAAACCGTATTATCTTCTTCGCAGATGGAAACATCGTGGAGCAAGCCACGACGGAGGAATTCTTCCAAAATCCACGCGAGGCGCGGACAAGGCTATTCCTAAGCCAGATCCTAACCCATTGAGCTGTTTCGTGCACATCACAATGCTCGATAAGCAGACAACAAATGACTGGTCAGGTCCCTCAGAAAAGATTACACGACCAGTAATACACTTCGAATAACTCATCAGTCGCCTCTTACCTCTAACTGTTAATCCTATAAAATGGTGCACTGTATTCAAGGATCTGATTTATTCATCGCACAACCACTGACATTAGTCAATCTTATGAGGCTTTCGCTTAGAAGCTAAATGGTAATACTTGTACAATAAGGTTCCAATGTCGCACAAACATGTTTTAATGGATCAATCGCAACTTGGGTAAAGGAATCCGACATGACCTCCCCTCTACCGATCGACAATGATTATTTGATCAACACACTCGTAGATCTACTAAATATCCCCAGCCCTACTGGTTTCACACAAGCTGCCATTGCGTACTGTGAAAAGGCCTTGATCGATCTTGAACTTACACCCAATCGAAGCGTAAAAGGTGGGGTATTTTCCGAGTGGGCTGGAAAATCAACTGACAGACCCCGAGCTTTAACTGCCCATATAGACACCCTGGGAGCAATGGTTAAAGAGATCAAAGACACTGGTCGGCTCCTGTTGACGAAAATCGGTGGTTTCGCTTGGAATACTGTAGAGGGTGAGAGTTGCAGTATTTTCACAGCCTCTGGTCAAGTCGTTCGTGGTACGCTCCTAATAACCAAGGCCTCCACCCATATCCACGCTGACCAAGTCAACAAGCTTGAACGTAGCGATGAAAATATGGAAATCCGTTTGGATGCACGCACATCTTCAGCAGACGAAACACATTCCTTAGGAATTGAAGTAGGAGACTTCATCTCCTTCGATCCACGGGTCGAGATCAGTGAGCACAGCTTCATCCGCTCCCGTCATCTTGACGATAAAGCCGGGGTTGCTTGCATACTTGCAGCTGTGAAGGCGATGAAGGTATCAGGTCACGAACCCGCACAACGAACCACGTTGCATATCAGTAATTATGAAGAGGTCGGTCACGGAGCCGCAGCCGGCTTTCCAGCTGACTTGGTCGAATTAGTAGCCGTTGATATGGCCGCGGTCGGCAAGGGTCAAACATCGGACGAATTCCATACGACCGTTTGTGCCAAAGACTCGGGCGGTCCCTACCATATTGAACTTACAAATCATCTGCGTCAGTTGGCAAAGGAAACCGGCCTCCCGTACAAGATGGACATCTACCCTTACTATGGCTCGGATGGCGAGGCTTACTGGCGAGCCGGAGGGGATGTGCAGGTCGCTCTCATCGGTCCTGGTGTAGACGCTTCACACAATTATGAGCGCACTCACATCGAATCACTTATCGCCACAACCCAGTTGATCATCGAATACTTGCGAAGCTAGATGAGGATCCCTACACCCCCGATCTCCAAACCAAGCTCCCCTCTCCACGAATTCCTCACCGGGGCGCGCGATCAGCTACCTCTCCTGATCGGTGTCGCCCCC
The DNA here is from genome assembly GCA_011174825.1 of Anaerolineae bacterium. Lineage (GTDB taxonomy): Bacteria > Chloroflexota > Anaerolineae > Anaerolineales > E44-bin32 > DUEZ01. The sequence goes on from DUEZ01000100.1 coordinate 6,427, forward strand.
TTCGGTATGATCTTCGGCGCTTTGGCGTTGACCGCTGGCATCCCTCCACTCGAAGCACAGGGGTTCTCGCTTTTCGTTTTTGCCGGAAGCGCGCAATTCATCGCCACAGGATTAATCACCGATGGCGTTCCTCCCATGATCGTCGTCCTCACCATCATGGTCGTCAACCTGCGTCACTTACTTTACAGCGCCACCTTCTCAAGCTATTTCCAGCACCTTCCAGCAAGATGGAAGGCCGCTTTGGCTTGGCTGCTCACCGACGAAGCGTTCGTCGTGGCATCCATCCGATACCAGCGTAGTGACACAGTCCTGGCTCACTGGTACACCTTTGGGACCGGTCTTGCGCTGTGGGTTGCTTGGCAATTGAGCACCGCGATCGGGATCCTGCTCGGCGCTTACATCCCAGCGAATTGGTCCCTGGATTTCGCCCTTCCCCTTACTTTTATGGCATTGATCACACCGACACTTTCCGACCGACCCGCTTGGGCTGCTGCGCTGACCGCAGGCGTTTTAGCCGTCGTCCTCGCTGGCTTACCTTATAAACTTGGTTTGCTTCTGGCCGCATCGCTTGGGATCGGTGTGGGGCTCATGATGGAGGTCTCAAGGTCATTCAAGACTGGTATGGCGGAGCGCAACGGATGAACACCATTTCTCTATGGGGCATCATCATCGGTGGCATGTTGGTAACCTATGCGATCCGCCTCTCCTTCATCGCACTCGTGCCACAGGAACGAATGCCGGATCTCTTCCGGCGAAGCTTACGCTATGTGCCTCCCGCGGTTCTGGCGGCACTGATCACACCAGAACTTTTCCGACCAGAAGGTCCCTTCGACATCTCCTTGGGAAACCATCGCTTGTTGGCTGGAGCCGTGGCGGCTATCGTCGCCTGGCGGAGCCGCAACACTTGGCTGACGATCGCGACCGGGATGGCCGTACTTTGGTTGCTTTCCCATGTAACGTGATCAGCTGAATTCTTGAGGGGATGGAAGGGGGTTAATGATTCGCAGTGACACTGCAACCGTTTGTCAGGTTCACGGTTAATTGGTAGCCAGATCCCGCTGCGTCTTCATCAAAGTAGAATGTAAATCTTTTCGATGCATTCCTGTCTACCGATCGATTAATGCCACCGATGTCCGTTGGGGATACCGTTGAGCCATCATTCCAGATCGTTGCTGACTCGAAACGGACCCTTTCTAATTCCACATTCGAACTTGGCCAATATACCCGGAGCATACTGACCCTGATATTCGCCGTGCTGTCATTGTTGAGCCTCCACCTCACCTGATGATCGCCGATGGAGAAGTCAAAGAGTGCGATGCCTGCACATGGATCCGGTGTTGGTGGCACGGATGTTGGGGTCGAGGATGGCATGATCGTGGGTGTTTGGCTCTCTACCGCTGTTGCTGTAACCGTTGGCTCATCCGTCGTTGAGGGTGCCTCATCGTCCGTGCGTGTGATCGTAGGAGAGAGGACCACCGTCGGTGTTGGAGTATGAGAGGGGGGCTGAGTGGAGGTGGGTCGGGGTTGAGGAGGCTTGGTCGGTGTGGAGTATCGGGTCGAGCCACCAGATGAATCCTTGGTTGCTGTCATTGTCGTTGTCCAGGTCGCGATTTGGATCTGATCATCGGTTTCTACCGCGAAATCTTGCATTGCGCTCATGGTCTCTGCCACCGATGTCTCCAGCTGACCTTGCGACCAAGGCGTTCCTGTTCCTGGGGCGAGTTCTGTGTTGAGCGCGTTGATCGTCGCTTGCAGATCCTCTAAAGAAGTAGGCAGCGCGGCTACCTGGCTAGGTCCTGCATCCGCCTGAAGGAAACCAAACAAGTCCGTGACCGCCGCCGGGAGTATCAGAAAGAGCAACAAAACGCCGACAACGAGAGCGACGTGTGAGAATCGCACACGCAAGGCTGTATGCTTTACCTCTGCTTGCACTTCGTCAAGGATCAAAGCGGTACGCTCAAAGAGCGAACCTCCCTCGCGTACCTCGGTTCGATCTTGCTCCAATTCCACTGCTTCTTGAAATGTCCGATTGAAATCGGCAATCGAATCAAAACGATACGAAGGATCTTTCGCGAGCGCCTTGAGAAGCACGACCTCGATCGATCTTGAAACCTCAGGATTGACCTTTCGCGGTCGTGGTACTGGTGTGGTTACATGACTAAGAGCAATTGCCATGGGCGTCTCACCATCAAAGGGCAGACGCCCTGTGGTTAAGTGGTAGACAACCACAGCTAGGGAGTACTGATCGGAATGTGGGCTCACAGGGTTCCCACTGACGATCTCAGGCGCCATATAAGCTGGCGTGCCGATGAGCGCCGATCCGGTCAAGCTCAGGGTGGCGTCGTGCACATGTGCAAAACCGAAGTCCGACAGCCATGCATTGCCACCCTCATCGATGAGGATATTGGAGGGTTTCACATCTCGGTGGATCACACCATTGTCATGAGCATACTGTAAGGCGGAGGTGACCTGATTGATAATTCGCGCAGCTTGCTCTAGGGTTAAGTGGCCACCTTCCAAACAATCACTAAGCGTGCCCACCTCCATAAAGGGCATGACGATGTAGGCGAGACCACCCTCCTCGCCATAATCGAGTATGGGCACGATGTTGGGATGCTTAAGGCCCCGCAGGACCTCGGCTTCACGCTCGAAGCGTGTTCTGAAGTTTGGCTGCATGGCCAATTGAGGCGAAAGGACTTTAATGGCGACGGTTTGCTTCCCGGTCAAATCATGCGCCTTATAGACGCTCGCCATCCCTCCTCGCCCAATCTGTTCGAGGATATGGTAGTTGCCTAAGACACGACCTAATAACTCAGACATCCTACAAAAACGTCTACCCCTCTCCGCCTTTATATTCTCTTATCCCCTGAAAGGCAGAAAGCCACATGCCAGCGAACCCCGGCTTGAGGCTTGTGTCTGGGATCGACACCCTTTCCTCCTCAAGGCTACTCGCGTGCCTTCTTCTTCACCTGTTCTCAGGAGAAGTCTTCGATAAGGCGCGCGCGTGGTCATTAACCCCGATAATGATCAAAGTTAAAAGAAGCAAGGCAGGATCCCGATCGCCCGCTTCTTGCCGCTTCGCCCCTCCCAACTCGAATGGGCGCTTTGTCAAAATACTAGCACGATGGGGTATGCAGACTCAATGGGTGGGAATTCCTAGCCCGATTCTTGCAACCTGCCGCCCCTTGGCGTAAAAAGCGTAGGATAGTAGCTACAAGCCACAAGTAAATAGTCGCAAGTCTCAAGCTACAAGACACAAGCTCCCTGCAAGCATGGAACTCGCGGGGAGCTTTTATTGTAGTCGCAGGCTTTAGCCTGCGCAAAAAAACGCACCCTAAAGGGTGCGGCTACATTTTATTTGCCTTACTAATATTGCCGCAGGTTTCAGCCTGAGTATATAAAACGCACCCTAAAGGGTGCGGTCATATTGTACTCGCCTCACCTAAATAGCTACTGGCTTGCAGCTTGTAGCTTGCAGCTTGTAGCCCAAGGCTTGCGACTTGTAGCTTGCAGCCTTCTCATTTCTTTACGGCCACGAGATTACACACCCATTGTCGAAGGTGACATCCAGAACATAGGGACTAGGTTGTGCTGCCTGGTTAAAGACGAATTTCAGGGTTTTCGAAATGCCGGATCCAATGGTCCGATCGGCACCGCTTTTCCACCCACCTGCGATATTTGTTGGCGGGCTCTTGTCTTTTTTATCCCAAATGGTGACTCCGCCAAACTCAATTTTGGTCAATTCGTTGTTTGCTGAGGGCCAATTGAGGAAGATCTTGAATATCTCAACGATGCCTGGCCCACCATTGAATAGCGACCACCTCACTTCCTGGCTACTCACAGAGAAATTACTGGCGCTACTGCCCAGACATGGATCTTGTGTAAGTGTTGTGGTCCTACTCGGTGAGGGTGATGGAGAAGGTGTAGCCGTGTACGTTGGAGTTGAGGATGGACCAAGGGTGTACGTTGCAGTAGGTGACCAAGCCCCAGTTGGTGTAACCGTGGAGGTCCCAATCGGGGTTGAGGATGGAGTAGGTGTTTGTCCTGTTGGTGGGTACGAACTAGGTGTACGTGTCGGTGTCGAGGGTGTTGGATAGGGAGGAGTTTTCCCATCGGTCGACCCAGGATTACCCGTTGCTTCGGTAGAAGGCGTAAGACTGGCTCCTTCAGAGGTCGGTGTGGAGGATGGCGTTTGTGTTTCAGAGTCAAGATCTGACCCCACTCCAGAAATAATCGCCATCTCCGTCAGTGTCCCCGCGACAGCGGTCTCGACAGCTCCGGGGGCCAAGATCGTACCTTCCTTTGGGGCAACGATGGTGGAGAGAAAATATACGGTTGCCTGCAGATCTACTGAATCATCTGCCTGAGCCAAGCTCTCAGCGCTTGGATTTAGAAGGGGGATCACCCAAATGGAGAAAGGTATTGAAAGAAAAAGAAGCAGCAAGACCGTGATGAGTACCGTCCTTCTCCGCCAAGCTTCATCAAATCTGACCCTTCCTTGAAATCGCATCCGATCCATAACTTGTGTCACGCGATATAGATGCGAAGCCCAGCCGCCTGAGCCTGTTGCGCGCTCCAGGGATATTCTCAACGCTGTTTGAAAGGCGGCGTTAAAATCCGAGATGGTGGGATATCGATGCCCAGGATTCTTGGCCAACGCTTTGATCAACACGGCTTCGATGGGTTCGGGGAGATTAGGGTTAATGTCTCTTGGTCGTGGCAGGGGTTCATTGATGTGTTTTAACACCACGCCCATCGGAGTGTCTGCTTCATACGGTAAATATCCCGTCGTCAAGTGGTAAAGCACGACTCCTAATGAATATTGATCTGACCGGGCGTCGATCGGGCTCCCCTGACATTGTTCTGGGGACATGTATGCCGGTGTCCCGATCACGGCTGAACCGGTTAAACTCTCTTGTACATCCGTGAGATGAGCCAAGCCGAAATCCGAGAGCAGGGCAGTCCCATCCTCATCGATCAGGATGTTCGAGGGCTTAATGTCCCGGTGCACAATGCCCTGTTCATGTGCATACCCGAGCGCACCAGAGACCTCAGACATCAAACGTGCGCCTTCCTTAGGCGTTAAGGGTCCCGATTTGAGCTTATCGGCGAGCGTGCCGGTCGAAATGAAGGGCATGACGATGAAGGGCGATCCCTCATGCTCACCAAAGTTCAGAATGGGCACGATATGGGGATGGTCCAATTGACGGAGGACTTCCACCTCGCGTTCGAAACGGGCTTTGAATTTGGGTTCCTTCACCAGATAGGGAGCGAGGAGCTTGATCGCAACCTCGTGGTCCTCTTGTAGATCGAGCGCCTTATGAACCGTGGTCATCCCACCGCGCCCGATCTGGTCGAGGATGTAATATCGCCCTTCGAGAAGCCCTAGCAACGCAGACATTGTTTTTCCCCGACG
>DUEZ01000101.1 GCA_011174825.1 Anaerolineae bacterium
CGCTATGTTCGAATGGCATTGTGCGAGCGAGAAAACCAACCTCCGAGATGATTCGGATCCAGTCTTCGCGCCCGAAGATACCACAGATATGACGATCATACTCACAGCGAACCTCGTCTTCCGGCTCTCGTAGGAGATACGCGAAATCGACGACATATGTAGAATCGTGCGGGTCCGGATCCCAGCTCCATTCGAGATAGCGCAACCCCCGATCGTTTCCATCATGACCGCCATGTTTCGTTGAAGGGCGGAAGGTCTCTCGGGTGTGATCCGGCGCGAAGAGCGCGGCACCACCCGGCTTACAATGGACGAACGCGGTTTCGATCGCCTGTTGGAGATCAGTCTCGGAGGTCATGTACATGATCGCGTCGTGGATGAACACCGCATCGAAGGTGCGCTCAAGGCGAACCGCACGCATATCACCGTCGAGATGTTCGCACTCCGGGTTGAGGGATCGGCTGACGGCGAGCATAGCTGGTGAGACATCGACCAAGGTCATGCGGAAGTGTTTCTTCAGATGGGAGGCGTTGTTGCCGCCGCCGCATCCTAATTCGAGGATGGTCTTAGGAGTTGTGGAACAGGCCGAGACGATTTCTTTGCGATAGAACTCAGCTTCCTCGGCGTAATCCTCGGGTGCAGAGAGCAGAGGCCACCACGAGGCGAGTTCGTGATAGAGCTTTGGGGGTGGATATTCATCTAGCATAGGATTAACGATCCTTAGAAAACTCTTCTTGATGGTAAACGGCTATGTGTTTTCCGACATATGTTCCCTGGCGATACCGAGGCGAATCGCTCCGAACGGAGTGTACATGGTTGGGGCTATCTTAAGCCCCCCACGCTTTCCAGAGCTTCAGTCTATTAAATTGAAAGATATTGATTTTGGTTGGTAGACTCTACGATTTATCCTCTACCAAAGTAATCTCTGTAATTTCAGGTCGGCAATTGAAACGTACTGGTGGACCAATGACCCCAATACCGCGATTGGTATAGAGCCACATCTCCTTGACACGGTATAGACCAGAATCATATTTCTTGCCATATCTCGGTAGGGCGGGCGCACCCATAATAGGTATTCGGACTTGGCCACCATGCGTGTGGCCTGAAAGCTGCAAGGAGACTCGTTTATCTTGTGAAAATATGTCAGCGATATCGGGCTCATGCATGAGCAATAACGTAGGGATGTCTGGAGGTAGATCGCTAAGCGCAAGATTCAAATCGGGTTGACCACCCCATGCAGCATCCAAACCAGCTAAATTGATCATATCTTGACCAATGCTCAAACTGATCCCGCTGTTCTTCATAACTGGCAGCCCGGCTTTCTCTAAGCCGGAACGGACCACGCTTGCATTGGTCCACAGATCATGGTTTCCGAGTACCGAAAACACACCATATTTGGCGTTAAGTCGAGAGAGGACGGGGGCTAACTCATAGATTGAGTCAGCGGTTTCTAATACAAAATCACCTGTTAGCACCACTAAATCAGGTTTTAGCCGGTTCGCTTCTTCCACCGCATTTGCTATATGATCAATCTGTGTATAGGGATGCAGATGAAAATCGCTCATTTGGACAATTCGAAAGCCTTCAAATAAAGGTTTCAATCGTGGTATAGGGATCGTTACATGTTCGATAGCCAGCCATTCTGGTTCGAGCAGGGTGCCATATTTATAAGCACCAATGCCTGCTGCGAGGTATCCTAGTGATACATGTCCCAGGGCTTTAAGGAATCCCCTTCGGCTAATTTTCACAGCTCACCCTTTTGTAGATCTACATTTTGAGATCAAATTCGTTTTCACAAGATCTTACAACTTACTTCTAAATTGCTGTCACCTACCTCCAATAGGTCTAAAACGCAAGAAATCGAGTTATTTATTCAGCACGAGTTTCGCAATGACACCTCGATGATCTGATACCCCATCGAATTGTGCTAGGCGGGCCTCAGCAGTAGCAAAATGGTTGGAATGGAAGACATAATCTATCCGCACAAGCCATCTCGGCACGGGTATACCATAAAAATGAGGACGAGATCCACCTGACCTGTCGCATCCGGGCGTCGTATGCCCGAAACCAAAGCCAGCTACTCTCCACGAATCGATGAGAACATCGGTGACCAGCTTATAAGCATCACTTAGATCTGTGAAATTGGCATCTCCGGCAACGATGACTGGGTTCTGATAAGCAGCTATGCGCACGAAATCGGCAAGGAAGAGTGCCTGCGCTTCACGGGCTCGGTAGTTAAGTGCAATGATCTTCGGGGACGCCAGCCCAGTAGCCCACATATGAAAGTTGATCAGCTTGATGTCTTGTCCGTCCCAATCGAGAGTCAGGATCTGAGGGATGCCGACCCATTTCAATGGGAGCGTTTCCCCTGTTGGATGAATTGGGAATTTGCTGATCGTACCCATGCCGGTGACGTCATCATGTGGGTCAAGATACTGATATGGATATTGCTCAGACAGCTCTTCTTCAAGCGCTTTTGCTAGGGCCGTGTTGACTTCTTGTAGGAATACAACATCGGCATCCTCAGTGCGAATGAGTTTAATGGCAGGGGCGGTCTGCTGGTGAGTTCCTAAAACATTGTAAGTCATTACAGATAACGATTGGTCATCTGTGCGAGGTTGTGGAGTACGAGGGAGAAACAGACCCCCCCATAGCCAGGTGAAGAGTATCACCCCGACAGCAAATCCAATCCATAACTCGCGTCGTCGAAAGATGATCGCCAGGGGTAGGACGAGAGGCAATGGTAGGAAGATGTAAAGGGCTAATGAGTTAATAATCGCCATGATGCCATATCGATCGCCCGTGACGAAATATAGGGCAGCCCATAGAATAAGAAGCGTGTAGTAGACCCACGCGAGGGCTATGACATAGCGTCGGATCGTGTTCTTAATGCGTTCTTTCATGGTCTAGATTTATTCAAAAGGTCGTTGATGATGCCCGCCATCTTATGCCTTTACTCTTTGTTTTCAGTATAGGAGTTTGTCGCAAGGCTTGTCACCATGACCGAGCGGCTAATTTAGGTTGATGGGTTTATCGGACTTGTTTAATAATGCATCTCCATTAGTTTATGCGCTCCCTGTGGCGTATAAGCTTGATCACTTATACACAGGTACGGCTAGCGCGCCAATCGGCTGATGGTTCGAGCTTAGTAGGGGCGGGGTTACCCCGCCCCTACTTCATGGGTAACGCTCGACCTCCGCCCATAACCGCTCACCATCCATGGTCAATTCGATCCAACCGTTAAGATCGGTTCGCAGGATGTTCCTGCCTCCTAGGGCGGCTAACACCTCTATGGAAGGTAACCCACGCGAGTTACCAGCTTCAACGGAGATCAACGCGACCAGTGGCTTAAGCTGGTTGAGCCACCCATAGGGATTAACGGCTGTATTACCCCCATCGGGAAGCAAGATGGCGCTTACAGGACCGATCGATCTCTTCCTCTCTAATTCGTTCACCAATGCCGGATCTGCTCCTGGTGCAAGCAAGAACCGGGCTCGATGGTAAGTGATCTCTAGCACCGCGCCATGCTCGCCCATGGCCAACACCTCAAGCTTTGCCCCATCACCTAGGTCGAGGATTTGTCCCTCCACGGCGGGGATGAGGGGGTGTCCAGCCTCCGTCAGTTCGTCGATCAAATGTCGATAGGCGCTTCTCCCAGGCGGACCAGCCAAGAGGACGTTTCCAACAGAAAAATGCTCAGTGACACCTGCTAGACCTGCGACCAGGTCATCCYGCGTCCCGCCGATGACCAGCCAATCGAGGTGGCGATGGAGAACGGGCAAACGACGACCAAGTGCTTCGGAGAGGGCGATCGGGCTTGGTCCGCCGTTGATCAGCGCGAAGCGRCCGGTGGGYGATTCGATCAAGACACTTTCACCGCTTCCGACRTCGAGSACRGTGAKGTGCAGTYKCCCRTCGGGRCGATGGACGATCATCTGCCAYATCAGACTKGWTGAGACAGCGAGTGCGRYCARGGYGAAACCAGCCGGGAGGTTMACCYTTTCGGWGASCGCRCTGATKATTTTRGGMCGMCGTTCAKGAGGCAGYTTGNKACAWANCAGTGAGRCCGGCGAGAAGCAGGTAGAACRCYRYYACAAAGAGGRTGCTCGCYYGAGYGAGAGGGACMACMGCCATRKGCCAWGWGGCGAAGAACTCGACGGCGCGGATGGTGAAGGCMGYGAAGGGCCAKGCGATCCAGGCGATGGGGCGACCAAGTGGGAKCCAGAKCGAYCCAGCMAGKGTCGCYAGWCCGCYGAGGATCATGACCGGTGGTTGTGCTGGCAGGATGACSGGGTTKGCGAGCAGGGCGGASAGGGAGATGCGKTTGAAGTARTACRYTGTCAGRGGGAGGGTYGTGACCTGAGCCGCKAMRGTGAAGAGGACGAATTCRCTTATGGGTCTGGCCAACCWTTTTGCCTGCACCTCRGGCAAATRYCGCTTGGCTAYRCGGAGGAACCCGTTGTTAAGCGGTTCAGCRTAAAGCACCAAGCCGAGSGTWGCYGCGAAGGAGAGYTGGAAACCAACRTCCCATAARACGAGMGGGTTTAATRCRGTCATGRYMATGGCGGCGGCAGCGAGGGAGGCCAGRCCGTCGGTTTGTCTTCCKATTCGGAGGGCGAGAAGAGACAGACCTCCCATGATGGCGGCTCGCACCACGGCCGCATCAGCACCGACGAGGATGGTGTAGAGCGCGATCGCTATCCCGGCGGCTATTGCGCCACGKCGGGCTCCGAGCCAGCGATTGAAAAGGGAGGTGAAGATGGCCGCAATGATGGTGATGTTAAATCCGGATATAGCGATGATATGYGTGGTGCCCGTCTGGTTGAAGGCGTCACGGACCTCAGGCGCGATGCCGCTTTCCACCCCGAGCAGGATCCCAGCCAGGAGTGAGGCTTCTGGGTCGGGGAAGAGAGCATATACGATCCCTAATGCGTGAGCTCGAAAATTGTAGATGACTTGCAGCAAAGGATTAGCCTGCCGATTGGCCAGCCGGGTAACGGAGGCGTAGGGCATCAGGCTGTGAACCCCCTGCCGGGCTAAGTAGTCCCGGTAGGAGAAGGTTTCAAACACTGGTGGGGTCTCGAGGGTGCCGAAAGCACGAAGGCGATCACCATACGCCCAATCACCGAAGCGGGGGGCGCGCAGCAGGACCAAGCCGTGCACTTTCTCTGTGACCCAGCTGTCATCGTAACGGATCTGTTCGGTTGAGATCCGTAAACCTGTGTACGTGTCCCGAATGTCGGGGGCATCAACGACGACCCCCGTGAGGGTCACTTTGCGTCCAGTATCATTATGGCTGGCGATGTGATCAGGACCGAAAACGGGCACGGCGGACTGAAACCGTGCCGCGCCAAGGGTGAGAAGCAGGATACCGGCGAAGAGCCACCGATAAATGTGATGCCGATGGAAGGCGAGAAGCGTTGCGAAAGAGATCGCAGCCAAGATGAGCCATTGCCAGGTGAGGAGAGGAGTTACGCGGCCAGCGGCGACCCCGGCCAGCCATAACAAACCTAGCCAGAACAGTCTCATAGCACCCCCTATTGTGACCGCTGTGGGGGAATGATAGCTTAGATTGGGGTAAGAATCCAGTGGGTAAGGTGCTAGGAAAGCCATTTACCTGCTACAACGACAATGACCATGGGGCTATTTTGAGGGGCTAAGGCGGGTCTTGACTTTGACCTCTAAATATTGTAGAGTCTTAGTAATTGTAATAACAATATTACAATTAGTTAATAATGTAGTAACAATATAACATATAGCAGGAAGAGATCGTGACCCAGGGAGGGAACCCGCGTTTGAGAGCTTACGTCGATCGGGAAAGCCCGCTCCCATACTACGTCCAGGTGAAAGAAGCCCTGCGGGAACAGATCGAGAGCGGATCCTGGAAACCCGGGGATCGGATCCCCAGCGAGCCCGAGCTTTGCGACATCTTCAGCGTCAGCCGAACAGTAGTGCGGCAAGCGCTCAGGGATATGGAAGACGAGGGATTGGTCGTGCGTGAACGGGGCAGAGGCACCTTCATCGCTGAACCCAAAATCAGAAGCAGAAGCTTGGTCCACTCGCTGGCGGGTTTCTACCAGGACCTGCTCGAACAAGGCACCGCCCCTGTGACACAGGTCCTCGAGCAAGAGATCATCCCAGCCAGTCCAAAATTGGCTGAAAATCTCGAAGTTGATCCCAACACACCGGTGATCAAGCTCGTGCGTCTCCGTTTCGTCCAAGACGACGCCATCGTGCTGGTGACATCCTACTTGCCCTATGAACTATGCCCAGAGCTCATCAACGCTGATCTCTCACATCAGTCCCTGTACGCCTTCCTCAAGCGTGAGTATGATCTTTCTATCGCTCGTGGTCGCCGCAGGATCGATGCCGTCGTGGCAAGCGAGCATGAAGCAAGTCTGCTTCAGATCGAGATAGGCTCGCCGCTCTTGAGGTTGGACAGCGTAAGTTATTTGGCGGATGGTAGACCCCTGGAGTACTTCCATGGGCTGTTCCGCGGGGACCGCTCGAGTTTCGACGTGGAGATTGTCCGCAATCAGGGAAATGGAAGATCGGAAGAAATCATCGGTGTGGACTGAGGTAAGCGCGTTAGCTGTGGGGCTGTGGATCTTCATGCAGCCTGGGAGGTAATCGCAGTGCCGGATAAAGATCGCATTGAGCAGATGGTCCGCCGAGTGGTCCACCGCACCTTAGGGTTGGGTGGGGGCATCAAACGAACCCCTTCTCGCCCCATGGTGACCGAACGCGATATCAACGAGATCCCCTTCCGGGGGGAGTTCATCGTTCCCCAAGGCGCGCTGATTACACCCCTCGCCCGTCAGATAGCCATGGATCGAAAGGTGACCCTGATCGAGGGCGGAGGGACTCCGAGTCCATCAGTCTTTAGTGTGCAACCTACGACCGTAGCAACCCCAGGTTCGCAAAGAGTCGCCATCGGTGCGGATCACGGCGGGTACGAACTCAAAGAGGCCGTCAAAATCTACCTCGCTGAGCTGGGCTTCACGGTCATCGATTGCGGAACGGACAGCAAACAATCGGTGGACTACCCAGATTTTGCTTTCGCCGTGGCCCAATTGGTGGGGCGGGGTCAGGCTTGGATGGGGATCGTGATCGATGGAGCTGGGATCGGATCCTGCATGGTCGCCAACAAAGTGCCCGGCGTGCGCGCTTCCATGTGCTACGACCAGGCCACAGCGGTCAACAGCCGTGAGCATAACAACGCCAATGTCTTGTGCCTCGGCGCGGGTCTGATCGGCCCCAACTTGGCTCGGCAGATCGTCAAGATCTGGCTTGAGGCCTCTTTCGCCGGCGGAAGACATGCGCGCAGGGTGGACAAGATGATGGCGATTGAACAGCGTTTCCGACGCTGAGTCAGCAAGAACTTTGTATCGGATATATTGATATCAAGGAAGGAATCAATTCGGACAAATGATCTTACAAACGGACAAGGACTTAATGTCACGCCGATGAATGTATGAAGGTAGGATGAAAAACTTAGACGAAGCTACGATAGAACGAATTATTGAACAGATCACGCGCAATGTGTTGATTCTGCTGCAGGAGGACGAAGCGAGGCCATCCGGCAACGGCGGGTCCACGCTCACGGCGCAGAACTACATGGAACGTGTTCAACCCGTTGTGAGCGCCGGTGCGGATCGTATTGCGAGCACATTAGGCATCGCCCCGACCGACAGCGCTGTCGCTCCGATGATCGATCACACGTTGCTGAAGCCTGAGGCGACGCAGGATGAGATTGCCCAGTTATGCTACGAAGCGCGCAAGTATCAATTTGCATCGGTCTGCGTCAATCCGACCAATGTGAAGTTATGCGCACAGCTTTTAGAGGGCAGCGGGGTGCCGGTTTGTACGGTGGTTGGTTTCCCGCTCGGCGCAACACCGACCGACGTAAAAGTTTTCGAGACACAACAGGCCGTTCGGGAAGGCGCCAGCGAGGTGGACATGGTGATCAACGTCGGCGCCCTCAAATCCCGGGACTATGAGCTGGTTGAGCGCGACATCGCCTCGATCGCCAGGGTTTGCCATGCTGACAACGCCATCCTCAAGGTGATCATCGAGGCCGCTCTTCTGACGGACGAGGAGAAGGTGGTCGCTTGTCAGTTGGCTAAAGTGGCAGGCGCCGAATTCGTGAAGACCTCGACTGGTTTTGGCCCAGGAGGCGCAACTGCGGAGGACGTAGCACTGATGCGGCGTGTCGTCGGCCCCGCAATGGGCGTCAAAGCGGCAGGTGGCATTCGCACCTTCGAAGACGCGCAGAAGATGATCGCAGCTGGAGCGAGCCGCCTCGGCGCGAGCGCCAGTGTAAAAATCATGCAGGGTGCTGAGTCGCCCGAATAAGGGAGTCTATGGATGACAGTTGATCTGCGAACATACGTCTTCTTGGATAGCCTACAACCGCAACACGCGGCTTACTTAGGAACGGTGGCGCGCGGTTTCCTGCCGTTGCCGCACGACACCTCCTTGTGGGTTGAGATCTCACCCGGCATTGAGATCAACCGCATCACCGACATCGCGCTGAAGGCCACCCGTGTGCGACCAGGAATGCAGGTTGTCGAACGCCTCTACGGCTTGCTCGAGGTCCACCATGAAGTACAGGCCGAAGTGAGAGCCGCCGGCGCGGCGATCCTGGAGGCACTGGAGGTGGAGGAAGCCGATCGTCTTAAACCGAAAGTCGTTTCGAGCCAGATCATCCGCCATATCGATGCCCACCAGGTGCAGTTGATCAACCGCATGCGTTACGGGCACATGCTGCTGGCGGATCAAACGTTGTATGTGTTGGAGGTTGAACCGGCAGGTTATGCCGCTTTGGCGGCCAATGAGGCGGAAAAAGCATCGCACATCAACATCTTGGAGGTACGCTCGTTTGGCAGCTTTGGTCGTGTATACCTCGGCGGTGAAGAAAGTGACATCATGGCCGGCTACGGCGCAGCTATCGCCGCATTGGAAGGCGTCAGCGGTCGCGAGATCGAAACCAAGCGTCGAGACTGACGTTAGGAAGTAAGCGTAGAGAAATCGGATGTCGAAGGAAGATGAATTATCAGGGAGAAGCGTGAGTCCGTGCAAAACTTCATGATCGATTTTGAACATTGGACAATTGACGATGCCGATCCCACCGGGAGCGCTGGACGCTTCCCCGGCCCAACCGTAAAACCCTAATCAGGAGGGCACCATGGCTGAAGAAGCAGAATACGGTTTTACTGAAGCACTAGGTATGATCGAATGTAAGAGTTACCCCGCGATGGTCGAGGCGGCAGACGCGATGGTCAAGGCGGCCAAGGTCGAGCTGGTGAGCTACGAGAAGACCGGGGGCGGCTTCGTGACCGCGGTCGTTCGCGGCGACGTTGCTGCAGTTAAGGCAGCGGTCGAAGCGGGCGCGCGTGGTGCGGAGAAGGTTGGCGAACTAGTCGCCATCCATGTGATCCCACGCCCTCACAAGAACGTTGATCGTACGTTGCCCTTGGGTCGACCGCCTGCTGAAGCGGAGAGCTAGGTATCTCTCGATGCAGACCATCGGGTGAGGGTCTCTGACCCTCGCCCGAAGAAAGGGTGACAACGTGATGGAGTATGGAGAGGGCTCGATTCGAGACCTCAACCGTGGCTGGGTCGAGACAAACCGTCGAGACGTTCCACACGCTGCGGTCCATGAAGAAAACCGTCGGTCACCGAAACGGAGTGACTTATGTTACTAGGTAGAGTGGTAGGCACACTGGTCGCCACACGCAAGGAGACGACGCTCGAAGGCCTCAAATTCCTGGTCCTCAAACAGCTCGACATCGAGGGAAAGGAGACGGGTGGCTATCGCGTTGCTGCTGACGCTGTCGGTGCGGGGTTAGGTGAAGTCGTGCTCTATGCCACTGGCAGCGCCGCTCGCCAGACGAAGTATACCCACCAACGCCCTTGCGACGGTGTGATCATGGCGATCGTCGATGTGCTTGAGGTCGATGGTGATGTCAAATACGACAAGTCTAAGGAAGGCTGATGATTGACGACGCTCGTATCGAGGCTATCGTGCAGCAGGTGATGTCCGAGTTGCGGCAGGGGGAGCGGGTGCGCCACGGTCCGCCACCGGAGGTCCCTACACTCACCACCCCTCCAATGCCGGCACCGACGATGCGTCATGGAGATAATCTTTTCCCTGATGTGGACAGCGCGGTAGAGGCTGCGAACAAAGCTTACCGTCAACTCTTTGATCTGCCTCTCTCGGTGCGTGAGCAGATGATCTCTCACATTAGACGCATCTCACGCGAGAACGCTCATCTCCTCGCACAAGAAGCCTGGCAAGAGACAGGGATGGGTAGGTACGAGGACAAGATCGAGAAAAACCTGCTCAACGCGAATCGCGCTGCGGGGACAGAGATCCTGCAGTCGACTTCATGGACAGGCGACGACGGACTGACGCTGCTCGAGTTCGCGCCGTACGGCGTGATCGGATCGATCATTCCCAGCACCAATCCTACATCGACGGTGATCTGCAACACGATCTCGATGGTCGCGGCGGGCAACGCCGTGGTTTTCAACGCACACCCCGGCGCAAAGGCTTGTTCCAATCTTGCCGTGCAATGGATGAACGAAGCCATCGTCGAGGCGGGTGGACCGGCTAACTTGGTCAACGCGATCGCAAAACCCACCATCGAGACTGCTCAACAAATCATGAGCCACCCAGGGGTGAACATTTTAACCGTCACGGGCGGTGAAGGCGTAGTACGAGAGGCGATGAAAAGCGGGAAGCGTGCGATCTGTGCAGGCCCAGGGAATCCACCAGTTGTCGTGGATGAGACAGCCGATCTGGAACAGGCAGGGCGCGGCATCGTACGTGGCGCGTCCTTCGACAACAACATCATTTGCACCGACGAGAAGGAGCTCTTCGCCGTGGCTTCCATCGCCGATGAGCTGAAAAGCTCGATGTGCCGACATGGCGCCTTGGAGATTACTGCAGGCCAACTCGAGGGTTTGATGCAGGTTATCTTTAAACAGATCCCCCCACCTGGAGAGCCGGGCTTAATGAATATTAAGTACATTGGTAAAAACGCCGCGGTACTTCTCAAGGAAATCGGCATCGACGCGGGGGACGAAATCCGGCTCGTGTTGGTAGAAGTCGAGCGCGATCATC
>DUEZ01000102.1 GCA_011174825.1 Anaerolineae bacterium
AGTAATATCCATTTTCATAAGAGCATAAATCTGGTATCGTTGCTCCTGGGTAAGCTGTGTGTAGGTTCTCATCAGTGCTCCTTTTTCTGCCTGGAATTCGAGTCACTGATACTACCGCAGCTTACCTCTTATTCCAATCTTAAAAGTTGCACTTGAAAGTTGAATCTACGCTGATCAAATCCGTCGCAAAATGAAGTTTCCAATCGTATCGCCATTAACTTGGCGATATATTTTTTAAATTAATTACTCGTATCATGGCGACATCTAGGGGGTGTCGAATATTGTGTCCAATTCACTGTCTGACACATCGAACACGCTATCATGTGGAGGCAGCTTCTCGTGCTTCATCCATTCTGGCAGGCGGTCATCTTCCTTGGTGAAGCCCGCCCTGGCGTTAAACTCACGCTCCATTAAGATCACCTCGCGGCCAAGTTCGCGAAGATACTCGTCACCAACGCCCCAGCCATACTGTCCGTTGATCAGATCCGGGATGATCGTATTGTCGGTGGAGAAGCCAAAGGTCCCCATGGCGCACACGCCGAGTGTGTCATAGGCGGCCACGTTGTATTGGCTGTTGCGTGAGACCTCGACCTGTCCGCTGGCATCGAGATGGTTAATCTTGGCACGGATTGTCAGCCCACAGGTGTGATCCGCGCCCTGCGGAGAAGTGGCATAGGTGACTCCTGTTCCCTTGATCGCACGAGGATCATAGGCTGAAATCGCCTGTCCCTTTACGATCGGCACTCGGTGAATCCCGAATGCCTTCGCCGTATGCGCTGCGCCATTACCGAGGTTGTGGCCCAATGGAGTCCCTCTCTCGATCTCATCCATAAGCTGCAATGCACGCTCAGAATCACCGAAATCCATCAGTCCAGCTTCCGCTGCGATTCCCAACGCCGCACCCACGTCGATTGTATCCACCCCCATATCATTGGCAATGTGATTGAGGCGCGCAATGATATCCGGATCATCGATACCCAAGTTGGACCCCATCAATCCTAGCGTCTCGAACTCCAATGGTGTGACGAGGATTTCACCCTCCGGTCCGGCATATAGATTCGAGCAGCGGATGGTGCACCCCGGCATGCAGGCGTGCGAGATTTCTCCGCCGCGCGATCGATTGAGGTCACGAATTGCTTCCCCACTGATCTTTTCAGCAGCCTCGAAGTTGCCTGTTGTAAAATTATGAGTAGGCATGCCACCGAAAGTGTTGCACATATTGACCATGGCCGCAGTCCCGAATTCTGTGTAAATCTCGGTCTGCGGGTGTTCATGCAACCCCTGAAGGTAGCGACGCGATGCCTCTCCGAAGAGCATTTCGTCCTCCAATGGTGGCTTGTTGCTCCTCGGTTGATCCAATACAATCGCTTTTAGTTGTTTGGAACCCATCACGGCACCCAGTCCACCGCGCGCCGAGATACGTGTAAGGTTGCGGTCCTTGTCGATATGCGTGACGCCCGCCGTTTGATATAGCCGCTCACCTCCAGGACCTATGGCAGAGATTCCAATCCTGCTAACATAACGCTCAATCAGTCGCTCAGCCGTATCTTTGAGACCGAGTCCAACCAAATCATCCGCCGGCTCTAGCCGCGCACCTTCAGCATTGATGTAGAGAATCTTCCAGCTTTTATCCAGTGGTGGACCCCCCTCCAAGATTACCGCCTGAAGCCCTAGCCAAATCATCCGCAAACCTGTGGTCCCACCCGCGTTAGACTCCTTGACACCACCCGTCAAGGGGCTTTTTCCGCCCACTGAAATTCGGTCGCAACTGGACAGCATGTGGCCTGTTAAAAGACCTGGAGCCAGAATTAACTTGTTATGAGGACCAAGCGGGTCGCATCTGGGTGGTACTTCATCGAGCAGAAAGCGAGCCACCAACCCGCGCCCGCCCAGCCGCTGCCAGGTTTCGGGCACTTGTTCGTAGCGGATGTCGTCGGTCTCAAGGTTGACTCGCAAGATTTTCATGTTATACCGATCCAATTTCATTTAAGCTGAGCCAGCATCTGTCAATTGATAGCCTATCGAGATACATATCATCCAATTCGGTCATCACGAACCACATAGTTCGAACCGTGCGGACTGTTGTTTAAGCAAGGTACAGGAGATGGTTTGCTTCAACCCTAAAGACCGCTCAAATTGGTTAGCAGCAGGAGAGGTGATTCTCGAGCAGGACCGAATACTAATTTCCAAATTTCCAGGCATAGAGATTTACTTATCTACTATAGGTTCGTATCTTTCATAGTATCCAAGGACTCGCCCATTTGAATCTCTTACAACACGCATAAATATCCTTTGACCTTCTTCCTCACTAATTTCCCGCTCTTCAAGATTTTCATGGATCATCAAATGAAGAATCTCCTTTATGATCGCTTGGGATTCTTCGTTGTGGCATTCGAGCAATGATCTCCCGATGAGATCTTCTCCACCTTCGTAATGCGCTATTGCTGCACGATTCATATACCTCGTAACGTGCTCTGTATCGGCGAATAAGATTGGAGACTTAAGACTTTCGAGGATTGCGGCCATGTGGGATTTCTTGAGCATCAATTGGTCCTTTATTGTTCAACCCTTGATACGTCTTCTGCTTACGAGATTCATGTCGAGTACAAAACGAAACCCTATGGATAGCTATGTGGCCGAGGCTTGGGAAACCACCATACCACGGATCATATCATCCCGGCGAGGGGCAAGGCTTGCGGAAATAATGAGTCGTGCGGTCAACAATGGACCATCCTGGACGTGTTCCGAACCGCCTTCCCCCATTTTTAATGAATATCCTTTCGTGTGGCAATACATCTCAAAAGAATTACTTTTTAGGTTTTAAGGTCCGCACATACGCGGTTTTAAACGCATTCTTCAAGGGCATTCGTAATTGAAGCCAGCAGAAGTTCGGCATGTTCCTGGTTAAAAACAAGTGGAGGGCGGATCTTGAGAACATTGTTGTTTGGACCGGTCGTACCGATCAGAACCTTGTTTTGACGCATATGGTTCATGACCCGGCGCGCCAGGTCTGGATCAGGGGAATCATCGGTGGTGAGAACATCGACACCCAGGAGTAATCCTGCTCCGTGGATTTCCCCCAAGACGGGGTAGTCCTTCCGCAACTCTAATAGTCTTTCCCAAAGATAATTTCCGATTATAAGAGCATTCTGCTGGAGCTCTTCTACCTCGATCACGTCCAGGACGGCTAGTCCGGCAGCACAGGAGACTGGATTGCCGCCGAAGGTGTTGAAGTAGCCGGTGTCAGCAGCCAGGGCTTCGGCAATTTCCGGGCGGGTCACGACAGCTGCGAGGGGGTGCCCGTTCCCCATGGGCTTCCCCATGGTCACAATGTCTGGCACGACATCGTCGAACTCGAAACCCCAGAAATGCTGGGCGAAACGTCCAAAACCGACTTGAACTTCATCCGAAACGCACAACCCGCCCGCGCGGCGGGTCTCATCGTACAGGATACGGAGATACCCGCTTGGTGGTGTGTAGATGCCATCACTGGTGAAACCTGAGTCAAAGATCAGCATAGCTGGTCGGTGGTTCCGTTCTCCCAAGGTCTCGATGGCCTCATGCAGGCCAGAATCCGGTTCGCGATAAGTGGTGTTGGAAAGCGGTGCGTAAAAGGTTGCCACATGGGCCGGCAGTTTCTCAAAGGGAACTTCTTCGCTGCTGAACCCAATGATGGCATCGCTGTTGCCGTGGTAGGAGTGCCTGGTGATCAGGGCGCCGTCATTGCCCGAAACCAGTTTCGCCATCCGCCAAGCAAGCTCGTTGGCCTCCGTCCCAGTGCACACGAACATGCACACGCTCAGCGGTTCAGGCAACCGGTTGGTAATCCGCTCCGCCAGTTCGAGGATCAAGCCATGTAGATAGCGTGTGCTGGTATTCAACATCCGAGTCTGGTGGGAGATCGCTTTCACCACATGTGGGTGACAGTGCCCGACATGGGGGACATTGTTATAAACATCCAGGTAACGATCCCCCTCCTCATCGTACAACCACACTCCTTCGCCGCGCACAATATGGAGGGGATTTTCGTAGAACAGGTAAGCGCAGGGGCCCAACAAACGAGCACGGCGTTCAAGTTGAGTAGATCGGGTCTCTTTCGAAACCCTTTTGGATAGGACGAGTTCTTCACTTTCCCAAAACCCACAGGCCCTGAAATACCGCCTGGTGACCTCTGCCGGGTCCAGGTTGCGCCACGCCATCAAATTTTCCCATACACTGTCGACATATCCGGCTATGTATTCCTGATTATCCGGGTACAGGTTCACCCGCCAGCTGCCGATCACGTTCAACATCGTCATACGGGTTGCGATCAAATCATACAGGAGAGTCAGTTCTAGGGGCTCGAGCGGTAAGATTTCATGGTAAGCCGCAATGGTCTCTACAGCAATTTCTTGAGGGTCCTCCGGCCCACGAAACAGGTCAGCGATCAAGGTGGCCAGGTCCATAATCAGGGGTGTATAGATCATGTCCCCAAAGTCGAGAATGCCGACGATTTCGCCAGGGTCCTCTTCTGCCACCACCAAATTATTGGGAACAAAATCATTATGAATGATCTGACTACGTAATTTGGGGATCTCAGGGAGTACTACCCTTTCGAAGCGGTCTAGAAAGTAGCCGGCCAACTGGCGGTGCTCCGGGTCCGGTATATGATGCAAATAACCTCTAAGCGCCATAGATTGCTTCAAGTCCCACAGGAGTTCATATTTGGCGGCGGGATGGTAGAAACCGCGCAATGCACAGGCGAGGCGCGCCAGGCAGGCTCCCAACGGGCGGTACAGAGCACGGCTGGTCGAGTCATCCGGCGGATAACAGCCCGGCATGTAGGTCAGTATGTGGACATAGTGGGATCGCCCGTCATTGGCCTGGATCCACTCAAGGGCAGATTCGTTTCGAGAATAAAGGACCCTCGGCACAGGCAGTTCGGGATCAACCATCACGATATGAGCCAGGGCTTCAACCTGCATCATGAGGACAGCCGGGTCCATGGCGCTGTTGGCAATTTTTATGACGAATTGGTCACCGCTTGGTGTATCGATCCGAAAGTTCTGATCCCGCTCGCTGTCGAGTGAGGAAATGGTGCCGTCAAGCCCGTACAGATCCCTGACGAAATCTAATGCTTCTTCGGTCGAAAAGAACGGCGGTTGGGTATTTAATATCCCAGCCTGGTTGTTGTTACCATCGGTGTCAGACATAATACGCGTTGTTGACATAACCTATCCCATATGATCCAGCAATAGGAAGATTTTCAGATGGTGCTCTCGAGGTTATCCGGTTAAGTATTGTACAGGAAAACCAAGGGGAGGTGGTATCTGTCTATGATGAAAAGCGCACTAAAGTAACTCTATCAGGTGATTCATGGGTTCTAAAATACCGAGAGAACGAGAATAAATAATCCCCGTTCTCCTGGAAACAGATCATAGCTTTGCGGCAGGGCAGTGGGCGCGATCCTCTCCGCTCTGCTGCGAGGACTGCCTTATCCGCTGCGTTGCCAAGACACTTCGAATACAATTCTTTACTATCTACGAAGAATAATGCATCTACAATGAAGGCAGAGGCCACACGTGTGGGTGCGAATAGACTTAATGTGAATCATCCAGTCACCTCCGCAAGGGACTCCGTAAAAATCTCCAACGCCTGATCGATCTGCTCAGATGTCACCACCAGCGGTGGGATGAAACGAATGGTGTTGTCCCACGGTCCACAGGTTAGCAGCAGGAGTCTCCTCTCCAGACAAGCATGCACCACCGCTTTCGCAGTATCTTTATCCGGGCGTCCATCGGAGCCTGTAAACTCAGCCCCGATCATCAAACCCAAGCCCCGTAGATCTCCGATCACCGGGTAAGTTTCCTGGAGATGAGCCAACCCCGCCATGAACTGTCCTCCCCGAGCCCGAGCGTTCTCCAGCAGCCCCTCCTCACGGATCACCTGGATTGTCGCTACCGCGGCTGCACATGACAGAGCGTTGCCTCCATAAGTGCCACCATGAGATCCGGGCGTCCACTTCTCCATCAAGTCCATGCGCGCGATTACCCCTGAAAGCGGTAATCCAGAGGCAAGACCTTTCGCGAGGGTTAAGATATCTGGCGTGATCTCAAAGTGTTCAAAAGCGAACCATCGCCCCGTGCGTCCAAAGCCGGATTGGATCTCATCGGCGATCAGCAGGATTCCGTGCTCGTCACAGATTTGTCGGATGCCTTGCAGGAAATCGGCAGGCGGCACGACATATCCACCCTCACCGAGAACTGGTTCAATGAGAATTGCAGCCGTCTCTTGAGGTGCAGTCTGGGTGATGAGCAAATGGCGCAGCTCTTCCAGACACCAATCTCTGGCTTTCTCGGGTTCCCAGCCGTGTCGATAAGCATAAGGATAAGGCGCAACAAAAACGCCTGGCATCAAGGGTTGATACCCGGCGCGATAGATAGTCTTGCTGGTTGTCAGCGACATTGTGCCTACCGTACGCCCGTGAAAAGACCCTTGAAAAACGATGACATTCGGCCTTCCGGTTGCCACTCGAGCCAGCTTAACGGCCCCTTCCACGGCTTCCGCACCGCTGTTACTGAAGAAGATTCCATCGAGCTCCGGAGGCAGGATCGATCGAAGTTCCTCAACCAAAGCCAGTAGAGGTGGGTGGAATACAATGTTCGCTTGGCCGTGGAGAAGCTTTCCTGCCTGCTCTTGGACCGCACGAACCACCTCGGGATGACAGTGCCCAGTGTTGGTCACACCGATCCCTGTTGTAAAGTCTAAGTATGCATTTCCATCTGTATCGTATACGAAACTACCTTCTCCGCGTTCGGCGATGATGTCGGTGTAACGATACCAAACTGGCGACACAAAACTGAGATTATTGTTCTTCATCCTTTTCACTCCAATCTTAACTCAACCAACAGCCTTTCCAATTCAGAGGGGACAGCTTCAGTTGTCACCTTACGCTTTGTGACATGGATTCTCCACACTCTCTCTTCTACATAAACCTTCACAAATAAATCCTCTTCGCAGATAACGTGGGGTTTGATTCATCCTGATGTCAGGATTAAAGCACAATCATCAAATACCTGAAAATGTACTCGACTAAGGGCTGAAGATGGCGACCGACACGACATAGATTGAGGTCTTGCGTCTTCCAAAGATACACCCATTGGCTAGAAGCAACTGGATCGATAGTTCATATCGTAGTGCTGAAACCCGTATTAGCAGCTGGTATCGCTCATGTCCGTTGGGTATAGGCAGAGATTACGATACAATAGACCACTAGAATCGTTGTTGCGCCTCCGTCGGAAATCCTGGTGGCCCGATAAACGCAAGACCTGAATTCAGATGCACGAACTTCCTATCACAGAAAATATCCTTCAAATCGCACTCCGTCATGCAGGTGATGCCAAACGGATCACTCGCATCAACCTGGTCATCGGTGACCTCTCTGCGGTCATAGGCGAATCGGTACAGTTTTATTGGGACATCATCAGTAAAGAGACCATCGCAGAGGGGGCTACGATCCACTTTGAGCGGATTCGGGCATGTTTCCATTGTAAAGACTGCGAGAATGAGTTTGCGCCCGATGGCCGGAAATTTGAATGTCCTCAGTGTGGAAGCGACCAGGTGAATCTGATCGCAGGACGTGAGTTCCAATTGGAGAGCATCGAGGTCGAGTAATAATCCCTCTTCAGCCTCGCATAGGAGCTGGTTTGATGGCTAAAAAAGTCACCGTTGTCGAAGAAATCCTCAGCGAGAACGATCGTGCTGCATTAACGAACCGCGCCCAACTTGATGATGCTGGGCTGTTTGGATTGAATTTAATGGCTTCCCCAGGGGCGGGAAAGACAAGCGTGATCATGGCCACCATCCAAGCTCTGGGGGACGAGCTCAACATCGCTTATATCGATGGTGACCTGGCGAGCAGCATCGATGTGGACAAAGTTGCCGAGCTCGGGGTGCCGGCTGTGCAGATCAATACCGGAGGCCAATGCCACCTCGACGCCTTCATGATGCAGGGTGCGCTTCCCCAGCTGTCGCTGGTAGAGCTTGATCTGCTAGTGGTGGAGAACGTTGGCAACCTGGTCTGCCCATCAGGCTTTCGTCTCGGTGTCCACAGAAATGTGCTCATCGCCAGCGTCCCCGAAGGTGACGACAAACCCTATAAATACCCGGCCATGTATCTTGGTGTCGACGTCATGCTGCTCAACAAGATGGACGTGATCGAGGCTTTTGACTTCGATATGGCGTATTTTAGGCGCGGGGTGGAGATTCTGAACCCAGGGCTGGCCTTCTTCCCCGTCTCCTGTAAAACAGGTGAGGGGTTGGGCGATTGGCTGGCGTGGGTTCGTGGTGAGGTAGCCGCTTTTAAAGACGGGGAAGGGGAAGGTTATAAAGCTCGTTGAGCGTACGGCACACAAAACAGGCTCCTACGGTAGGAATTTAAGCAATCCCATTGAGTGGGCAAAGAATCCGCACCATAAAATTTGAAAGCATAAGAAGGATCGCGTTTCGATGAAGACTTTACTGCGCAGCGAGACCAAAGAAGTTCAGATCGACACGGAAGGACCGATCGTCATCATCGGCGAGAAGCTCAATCCCACGGGTCATAAGAAGCTCGCCACGGCTTACATGGAAGGCGACTTCGAGTATGTTAAGCTGCTGGCCTGCAGGCAGATCGCTGCAGGGGCCGATGTGCTGGACGTCAATGTTGGCGTGCCCGGCATCGACGAAGCAGCTCTGCTGCCGAAGGTGGTGAAAATCGTCGCCTCGGAGGTGGAGGCGCCCATCTGCCTCGACTCGGCTGACCCGGCCGCGCTCGCGTCCACCTTACCGCATACCCCCGGCAAGCCGTTGATCAATTCCGTGAACGGTGAGGAGGCCTCTCTGGCCGCTCTGCTTCCCATCGTGAAAGACCATAATGCGGCGGTCATCGGTTTAACTATGGACGATGATGGCATCCCGCACGATGCTGATACTCGTTTGGCAATCGCCGGGGTGATCCTGGAGCGCGCCGCGCAAGTTGGCATACCCATCGAGGATGTAGTGATCGATCCACTTGTGATGGCCGTAGGTGCTGACAGCAACGCAGCCGTGGTGACATTGCATGCGATCGAGCTCATCCGACGGGAATTTGGGGTCAATATCAACCTCGGTGCCAGCAATGTCTCCTTCGG
>DUEZ01000011.1 GCA_011174825.1 Anaerolineae bacterium
GCTGACTTCCGATGGCGTTGTCTCCTGCAATCTTTGAAGGATATCGGAACCTCGCAGAGATCGTATAGGAATGAACGGCAAACCAAGGGAACCAGCCAGGTAGCGGAAAGCCATGGAGAGGCTGCTGTATTCTTCCGCAATCAGTGTCCCTGACTCGATACCCCTATTAATGCAGTAGTGCTGACCGAAGCGGCCGCGCGAGCCACCCCCATAGACGATCCGTTCCACAGCCCCCCCACCGACCAGGATGTCTGCATCCATGGCCGCAACGCATTGTGAAACCGTCAATCCCTTGGTCCCTTGACGGATGACCTCATGCGCGAAGGCCATTGCGGATCGAGCGATGGCGAAACCTGACAAGGCGACATGCGCTCCCTCAGGAACAGATGCCACAGCTTCGGCGATCGAGACGACCTTCCCCATGAGTGCCTCCCACTCGTTATTCGCCCGGGCGTTTCTCAAAAACCACGAGAAGCACCTCGCACGTACCGTTGCTGATACTGACTTCCGTCAGTTCTACTTGACGTTTCAGCTTATCCTCGATCGCCAAGGCCATGAGATTGGCCGGAATGCAGGTGAACGGTTCAACACCGTGCTCAAGCATCCTCATTTCGACGGAATGATGCATGCAACCACCCACGCGCAAACGAAGAAGCTGCTCTTCCTGTTCGTGATCAACCTGGTCGACGATCCCTTCTTCTTGTAATATCCTCCCGATCGTTCCAGCGACCTCATCGAGCGCGTTACTTTTGATCTGCGCCAAGCACTTGTCCAAGAAATACGCTCGCCCAACATTGGTCACCCGGAAGCGAGCACCCTTCCCTCGCTCGTCCCAGAAGGCTTTCTGCAAGTCGAAAATAATGCTGTTTGCGTACTCTGTTGAAACTTTCTCGCCGCTCATTCTTCCTCCCCATAGTAATCCTGGCCCCAAGCCTCCAAGTACACCAATTCATGCAACGGGAGTCGTGGACGCGGCTTGGGATAGCGGGTTGAATGGCCAACTGCGATGATGCTGATCACCTTGAACTCCTCAGGGACATCCAGCAGTGCTTTCAACCGTTCTTCATCGCGGATGTCGATGCAAGGCGCAATCACCCAACAAGCGCCAAGCCCCAGCGCGGTCACCATGAGCAGCATGTTCTCGATCGCTGCCGAAGTATCGTATGGCATATCCCACACGTCTTTTTTACCGCAGACCACGATGTTCACCGGCGCTGTAGAAAGAAAGGCCGACACGGAACCCGACGTGAGCTTCTCGAAGATGGCTTTTTTCTTCTCCTCGTCTTCCATGGTGGAGAAACGCTCGTGCATCTTCTTGGTCACATACTCGGCAGTAAACCTACGACCGCTCCCGCCTCTAGCAACCACACCGAGGCGTTCGCGCGTGTCCGGATCTCTTACGACGATGAAGCGCCATGGTTGTGCGTTTTCGCCAGAGGGCGCGAGACGTCCAGCTTCCAAAATCATCCTCAAGTCTTCTTCCGAGACAGGCTCGTCCGAATAGTCTCGGATGCTTCGACGATCATGGATGATTTTCATCGCGGCTTCTGTTATGTTGTACTTCTCTGTCATCTCACGACCTCCTCCGGCGCTGGTTTCAGCAATTTATTGTTAAGCTCTGCTTCTTTCCATCTGTTAAGCCCGGTTGATAGCTTTACCTCGATCTACATCGATTTCGCTCACACTCGCTACCTTCAAACTATTGACACCTGTAGGTTAAAGGTCCTCAACTGCTCGTGCCAGTTCTTCTGCCGGGACATCGAATACCGTATTGTGTGGAGGAAGGGGTTCGTTGGTGAAGATATCGGGAAGTCGGTCATGTACGGGTGTGAAACCCTCCCTCCGATTGAACTCGCGTTCCATGCGTAAAACTTCGTCCTCCATGCGGGTTAAATCTTCTTCGTTCCAGGTCCAACCGAAGCGAGTATTGAGCAATGTAACCATCAACCCAGGATCAGCGACCACCGGAGGTCGTGCGAACAGACAAAGCCCGGTCATGTCCAACATCACACCAATACGCTGTAAATTCCGGGATAGTTCTCCTTTGCCCTCTGGTGAGAGAGGGTCAGACGCCTGCCTCGCACCGATGGTATTACCAGCAGTGTGGTCGGCACCCATGGCGGAGGTGGCGTATGTCACGCCGTTGCCTTTGAGTGCTCGAGGGTCGTAGCCAGGCATGGCTTGTCCTCGAGCAACCGGTACACGCGCCACGCCGAGAACCTGCCCTGCGATCTGAGCACCGTTACCCAAGATGCGGCCAATAGGCGTTCCTTCAGCGACTTCCTGCATCAGCTGAGCGGCGGCCTGGCTGTCGCCAAAGGACGCCAGACCTGCTTCCATAGCAACTCCCAACGCGGCTCCCATCTCGATCGTGTCGAGACCCAGGTCGTTGCACATGCGGTTCAGGCACGCAATTTGATCCAGGTCGTCGATCTCGAGATTAGATCCCATCAAGGCCAAAGTCTCGAATTGCAGCGTGGACACAATCGGCTTGCCCTCCGCGTCCACATACACATTGCAGCATTGAATGACGCACCCCCCCATACAACGTTCACCGATCTTGCCGCCGCGTTCGAGGATCACCTCACGCAACTGCTCAGGTCCAATGCGCTCCGCCCCTTCGAACTCTCCTCGGCTGAAGTTGCGCGTAGGAAGGGCACCGATCTGTTGAACAACACTCAAGATGGCCGCGGTACCGTAACGATGCATCGAACCCTGACGCCCCGTTTTTGGACTTTCAATCAGCTCGCTCGCAAACCGCCGGGAGGCCTGCTTAAACCCTTCCGCATCGTGCGGCTCGGGAGCTTTGGCGCCGGTGTCATCGATCACAATGGCTTTGAGTCCCTTGATCCCCATCACAGCGCCCAAGCCACCACGCGCGGCCAAGCGTCCTGGCTGTCCTAGGAGGTCATCCGTGACCGCGATGCCGGCTGCCCGCATGCCCATCTCTCCCGCAGGTCCGACAGCGAGGACACCGATATCAGGACCAAAGCGCGACTGGAGGGAAGCCACGGTATCGTAAGTCCCTAGACCACGAAGCTCTCCAGCAGGGTGCAGTTCAACGCCCTCCGAACGAATGGTAAGCAGATGGGATTCGTCACGGGTTGATAGGCCTTCCACGATGATGGCTTTGATCCCCAAACGACCAAGCTTGTCTCCCACATTCCCGCCGACATTGGCTTCCTTGATGCCCCCTGTAAGAGGGCTCTTGCCACCCACGGACAGCCGCCCCGCGGAGGATAAAGGGAGCCCGGCAAGCAAACCTGGGGCGATAACCAACAGATTGTTTGGGCCGAGTGGATCACAGCCGGGAGCCATTTCGTCCAGCAGCAGACGAGCGATCAATGCCCGCCCGCCATATTGGGCGTACACCTGTGGAACGGACTGTGTCTGAATAGATAGCGAGCTCAGATCGACCCGAAGAAACATGCTCACCGTAACCTCTCTCTCAATATGAGTGCCCGCCATCAAGCAGGTTCTATACGACAGCCAATATGGCCAGACTTGACGACAGTATTAGGTGATCCCCGGCATCACTGGATTACTTCTCGAGTGCAACCTCGACAAGAACATCCCTTCTCTATGGAGGGTAGGCAAGGGTATAGATATGCTGCCCACCCTGTAGTGGTCCTTTCACCACCCGATCAATCTCATCCGCCGAACGCTGAGTGACCTTATCCATGGGGGGCAGCTTTCCGACCGGGAAGGTGGTCATAATATCGTTGATCAATCGGGTTAGGTAATCCAGAAAAGCCTCGACGCCTGGACGTGCCTTCTCGGGATCCGCCAACGAGGGCTTCCCTAAAACACCCTCCGGATAGGTGATCGGGGCGATGCCACCAAAACCGACCGCTTCGTGACCTCGTAGAGGTTTGTGGTAGACGTCTCCGCCCTTGTCCACATGATCACCCGGGATGAAACCTCCCGGTTTGTTGTCAACCGCATGTTCCATTTGCATCATCTCAGGGAAGAGCGCTAAAGAGTAAGAGGCCTCGGCTTCGTCGGCATGCCGGAAGGGCGTTTCGAATGGACCGCCATGCTCTTTATCAAAGAGATGTGTGTGGATCGGCGTCCACCAATGCAGGGAAACCAGGACCGCAGGAACCTGGTAGCGCTTGGTAAAACCGTGAAGGGCCAGTGGAATGACTTCCTCCTGACCGTGACCATTGATTAGAATCTGCTTGCGGAAACCAGCGTTCCAGAAACCGGCGATGATGGCACGTAAATATGCGACAAAAACATCCTCAGGAATGATGATGTTTCCAGGCATACCAAGTTGATTCTGAGGATGTGAGCCGTACCACACCGGTTGCGTTACAGTACAACCCGTTTCCACTGCCACCAATTCAGCCAAGCGCGCTGCGAGAAATACATCCTCACCATACGGCTGTGCTGCCCCATGGGATTCAGTACTGCCAACCGGGATGATAAGAAGGTCGTTCTTTTGCAGCCTTTCCTCGACCTCATGTCCGGTCATGTTTTGGAAATACACACCGTCGACGCGATCCAAATGTGCGCCTTTTGCGGGAAAATTCCACTTGCCCATCATGTACCTTCTTTCATGAGTTCAATGCCATACGGTCTATTGCTTTCCGGATTGCTTGCCCTCAGGGTAATATCGGTTAACCATCTCCAACACCAAGCTTGCCTGCTCGGCCATGCGGCGCGCGTTTTCCGCAGTGAGCATCTGCCCATGACCGGCCAAAACGGAATTGCCTGTCTTGAGGTGAACCGGCGATGCCAGGCGTGCAATTTCCGGGGCTTCGTAAGTCCGGATAAATCCACCAGACGCCGGTGGGTTATCTGTATGGCAGTCTATCGGGGTAGAAATAGCGGCTCGCAGCGCGGCGATCATCGGCAACTGCAAATCGCGGACCGGATTGATGCTGTCCGCTCCCATTTCCGCTAGAATGCGGAAAGCAGCAGGATTGCTGTGACCACAATGGGCTGACACTTTGAAGAACACATCGCTGGGGAGCTCACCATCTTTGCGCATTTGGGTGACCACCCATAACATGCCTTCATCATAGATAAGGAAACCTCGCACGCCGAGTTCCACGCCACGCTTGATATCCTCAATAGCTCGCACGAGCTGCTCCACGCCGCGCAAACGGTAGCTGATCCGCACGCCTTGCGGAGAAAGGACCGTTGCGCTGGTATCATACGTGGCGCGCGGACCGGTGGCCATAACCAACTCTGCACCATGTCCTTTGGCGATGGCCACGTAATCCTTGATCTCGTCCCGCGTGTGTCGGAACATTCCGTACGTTTCGGTAATGCGGTTGATCTGAATGCCCAACTCTTCCGCCCGCTTTACCAGTGCAGCCGCAGCATCAGCCGTATTAATGGTGGGAACCTCGATCCGGAAATGGGCGCCATCTGAAAAGGTTGCCCCTGATGTTGGAAGATCCCATAAGTCACTGCCTGGCAAACCCAACTT
This sequence comes from Anaerolineae bacterium, assembly GCA_011174825.1. Taxonomy (GTDB): domain Bacteria; phylum Chloroflexota; class Anaerolineae; order Anaerolineales; family E44-bin32; genus DUEZ01. Next base: position 5,441 of record DUEZ01000011.1, read on the forward strand.
TTCAAGGTAACTACGTGTTTCCTCGAACATATCCTATCGACCTCCTATTCTGAAGTTGTATCGGTACGATGATGTGGCAATGGCGGCGAATATACCCAGACCAGCTTTAACTCCGTGTCACCGATGTTCTCCAAACGGTGTGTCACTCCGCGTGGTGAATAAATAGCCGTGTCGGGACCGATTTCATAAACCTCTTGCCCGTCTTCAATCACCAGACGAGCGCGCCCACTGATGATGTACATCAACTCTTCACAATCCTCGTGTTTATGGTCCGGGATCATGCTGCCGACAGCGGTTACATTCACTCCCATGGAAGCATTTTGAGCACCGACGTTGTGCCCAGAAAGGAGCAATCGTGATATACGTGGTGGGTCCCGAACCTCACCCTCTATTTCAGATAAGTGCACAATGATAGGTCGTTTCATGATGTAACCCCTTTGGTTGATATCCTTTCTCGCGTAACTTACCGAGCACATCGATGGTGAGAGATGTTGTCGTTAAATACATACACCCGCATTCACTACTCCAGAATGCGGGCGCAAAAATGTGCTATCTTCAATATAAATTGTTGGTACGCTAGTATAGATTTCGCTTATGGATCTCCACCTTATAATTTTTGTTATAGAGTGGAACAGAAGCATTCTCCACCACCGGAAAAACTGTCTCACATTGTGATATTTTTCTCATGTGGTGATACATTATATCATTAAAAGCAACTCCTTGTAAACTCTTTAGTTTTTCTGGATGCATCCCCTAAATGGTGAAATATCGGAGTCGCTATGGTTTTAACTCGAAAAACTCCCTCGCCAGGAAAGGTGGAATCTAGGTTAGCTAGTGGATTTACAAACCGAATAAAGGTTTGAAGCGTTTCGAAATTAGCCAATTAAGAACCGTGCAGATGTTAGATACCTTTGTTTACTTCTCGCGCTTGCTTTTTCTTATATCCGAGCCTATCCAAATCACTGTCGCAATACTCCAACAAACTGCAGGAATAACTCTTCGTATCATAACGCCGCCTTCAACTACATTTGCGATGCTGAATATTACATTTACGAGTAATATCAGTGAGATCACCATAAACAGCGTTCTAGAAACCTGACCGTTCCTCATGGTCAATCATCCTTGAGTGGCCTTCGTTGTCACTCTAAAATATGCTGCCCAAGGTTAAACCTCGCGGTTCC
>DUEZ01000012.1 GCA_011174825.1 Anaerolineae bacterium
AAGCGACGTCCCCGACTCCAACATCAATCATGTTGTCACCCTCTAAATCGCCAGAAACGACCACTTCACCAGAACCACCATCGAGGTTAACTTGGCCATTGAATCCCTCGATCGTAATCTTGTGGGCAACCCTTGCATGGATGGACCCGAATGAATCGTAGACTTCCAAATCATGAGAAGATTCCAGGATCATGTTGCCAGTGGTGCCAATAATAAACACATCACTTGTTGCCTGCCCCTTGATCTCCCCAGAGGACCAGCTTATCTCCAAATTCCCTGCCGCTGCATTTGCATCTATACCTCCCACGATCCCGCTGATTCGAACGTTACCAGCCGTATCAATGATAAGTTCCGAGGCTGGTGGCACGACAATCTCAAAACTTGCAGATACGAATTCGAGAGAGGACGGGTTTTTAGCCTCGACCGCTAACTCATCCCCCTCATGAATATAGTCAACCTCAATGCCATTAAGATCTTGTTCTTTCGATGACCTCAAGTATGTCACAACTTCGACTTGATCTTTATCACCTGATCGTACCGAAACATCACCGTAAAAGCTGCTGATCCTGACTCTTACATCGGCTACAACCATGAAACTCTTCGCGCTCGTCGACGAATATGGCATCGAAGATGGACCATTACAGGAACAGACGAAGACCGAGATGACCACGCAAATGAATAAGATCATCAAGTGACGTCGTATTTCAGATTTCATCTTTATGCTCCTTCAATATCCACGACCTAAGAGCATACTGATTTTGTATTTATCAGTAGAGATGTTTTATGCCCTCCTAACGACCTTGAGATGTGTAACGTAGGCCTGTCCCACCATTGGATCTTGCCTCAACTATCGGCGTCCATTTCGGCGACTGGATAGGTTCAGTTGTATCTACACACGCCGGGAACGGATGGTTCATTTGTGAATTCACGCTCTCTCTGATACATCAAGCGGGCACGTTTCTGGCACTCACGAGAAAATCGGCCGGATAGCAAGCTTTGCGGTATCGGCGGCCATTTCGGTATCGGGCGGTCGCGCCTCAAAACGATTGGCCGCATCTAGTATCTTGGGCAGAAGCTGCAAATCCCCAGCAGTGATCAGGAAGCTGTCCGGTAACCCCAATGCCCAATGGGTTGCTCTATCAATCGCATCTTGAGTGACCAAGGGTTCATAGAAATACGTGTTGTACGTCTTAGGGCGGTCCTCCCACGGACGTCGGGCTATGGATTTGATCGTCTGGATCGCGGCACGGCGTTCGCGGCACAACGTGACCAGTACTTCGAAGTCAGCGGCGTAGCGGGAGTTCTGCATCAACGAGTAGTTATAGGGCACTAGGACCGAATCGAAATCAAAACGCTCGAGGCTCTTTAAGTGCATCGCCGGCGCCTTGATCCCGTGGCCTGTCACACCCAGGAAGCGCACCAACCCTTTGTCACGTGCCTCCACGAAGGCTTCCAATGTGCCCCCTGATCCCAGCGCTCTTTCCCAACCCGCCGGACCGGTCAGACCGTGCATCTGCCAGAGGTCCACATAGTCAACGCGCAGGTGATCCAGGGAACGCTGTAAATCATCCCACGCTCCTTTGTATGCGCGCTTACGGGTCTTGGTGGCGATGAAAAAGTCGCGCCGATGCTTCTCCATCCATGGCCCGATACATTTCTCGGCATTTCCGTACATGGGCGCAGTGTCAATATGGTTCACGCCATACGGTAGTAGCATCTCAAGTGCGCGATCGGCATCTGCTTGTGTTGCCTTGCTCAAGGCATACGCGCCAAAGATAAGACGAGTGCTCATGTGGCCAGTCTGGCCAAAATGATGTTTGGGGATCATTGCTCAGTGTCTCCTTGGATATTGTCTTCTCCCCCATCTGACCTACGATCTGCTATGCACCTATCTAAACTTCTCGAAGGGTCTGCTCCAGCGAGCGGTTAGGTGTCTTCGCCTCTGATATGCGCTCTTCGAGCTTCCTCTAATGTTAAAAGTCGTTCATGTAGCGGATTGCACTCGCTTGCCATGATGGGTCCCACCCATTGAGTATTTTCAATTCGCTCTTGGAAAAATGGTGGCAGGCACGCAAGAACCGATCCGGCGCCCCCATAGCTGTCTGCTGATCCGAAGACAACCCTGCCTATTCCATGCAGGAGAATTGAGCCGAAGCACATCAGGCAGGGTTCCAGGGTCGTGTACAGAGTCATCTCGCTCGAAGATCCCCAACGATCCGACTGAACTGCTCGGAGTGCTTCCATCTCTGCATGACGAGTGGCATCGAACTCAGGAACCCAAATAGCGCTCCTTCCTTCGGCCACCACCTTGCCATTGAGGGCTATGACTGCACCAACGGGGAGATTGCCCTCTTGCTCAGCAAGCAAAGCTAGCTCGATCGCTCGTTGCATGAACAGTTTATCTTCCATCAACAAACTCCTAATTAGAAACGTCGAAGATGGTTAACGGCCATGAGTTGATCAGCGTCGGGCTTCGGTCCATCGCCGGGAATTGCGCTCACCCTCTCCCTCACCATCAAGAGTAAATCACGCCGCATCCCCGGTCCGTCGAAGATCCCGGTGGTTTTCCAGGGCTCCAGTGCATGTTAGGCAGATTTGTGCGAGTTATGACCAATCAGCGCCAAGCAAAGCAGCGTAGAAGATTGTTCCCTTCCTTCTCCCTCCACTTCTCATGTGCTGCTCGCCTTGCTGGATCATGCTTGATGAAAGCGGATGACCATAAGAGCGCTACTGCATACTGCGTCGCTACAAAGAGCTCGAGGTGCGCTAATTGTGATTCCGACAAAGACAGAACCCGGCTATGCCCCTCTAAAAAAGCCTCTCGAAACCTCTCTCTTTCTTCTGTCCACCAACACTGCGACATTAGGGTCCCTATGTCGTACATCCAGTACCCAAACCCGCAATCCTCAAAGTCAATCGCGCGCGGCTCCTCAGCCTTGAACAATACATTCTCCATGTACATATCCGCAAAAATCATCCCATATGCATCTGACCCCTTGCCAAACGACTCCATAACCGCTTGAACCTGGTCCGATACTTCCGCAACAGGTTTTTGGTATTGTTTCGGCATTGAGGACACCAATTCATCAATTGGATGACCAAGCCCGGTTTCGCCCGTCAGTCCATCCCAATCCCAGTGAAATCGCTTGAACCCCTCTGGTGGTTGCCAATCTGCGGCAAAACGATGCAATTCTGCCATCAGTCGCCCCAAGGCCCTCACGTGCGTTGGACATCGTCCTTTGATTAGCCGCCGCCCATCCACCCAGCGCAACAGCGTGACGACCCGCCCGTGCGGCACACCGGGCGTGGTTATCGGAATCAGCAGCTTCCATCCCAAAGTGGGAATAGGTTCAGGTACAGAGAGGCCAGCATCTCGACGTAGCGCAGCAAGCCAGGTCAGTTCTGAACGGATAGTATCCGCATCACTGATTGAGAGAATCCGTAGTACGTAGCGATTCGGTACGTAGGGGTTAACTTTATCCACAACAACAGCAGGGTGTTGCGCATCCACACGAAAGACGACATTGCCCTCGTAGTGAAGGAAGACCAAACGTGAATTGGTCAGACCGTAAGCATCCAGCGCTACTTCGGCAAGTTGTCTTAAACGCCGCAGTTGTCCAAGCCGTGTTAGCTCATTGTACGATTTCACATCGACTCATCAAGCTCTCGGTTTTCAAAGCAGGTAAGTCTGCCTGATGGCTGCGAGCTGAGATTTGTTTACAGAGTGCATATTCATTCACTAATTTTCGCTCTCGAATTGAACTAATTCGATAAGATTGCCGGCAGGATCATGGAACATCACCCAACGTGGATGGGATTCTTTATCTTCACTCCATGAAAGCTCGATATCATGGTCAAGAAGACGCGCAACCGACGCGTCAAAATCTGAAACCGAGAATGCAACAATCGGAAAGTGAGAAGGTTCCGCATCCTGGGCAGGAACGGGTTGTCCTCTGAGAATGACTAAGTAACTTCCATCTAGATCGAAGTGCGGATACTCGCCATGATGCGGCAGTAAGCTTAAGCCAATGACATCTCTATAAAAATGAACAGTAGTGGGCACATCCTCTGCCCACAGACTAACAACAGCAATTCGTGTGACCATGATACGTCTCTCCCATTAAATAAATATGACTATTATCCTTCATGCTCGGCCCGTCGATTTATCTCTTTACAGCAATGCCCCTGAAATACAGACGTACGGTTCATGTATTCAAGAAAAGCCTCCTGTTCAGTAATAATTCCTAAGAATAGTCAATTGTTTTATACAATTGACATCGAGACGTCGCCTTCCTATTTTGGACTGAGCGGCTCGGCTCACCAGCTCTAGAATTCGGTGCGCGCTGAGGCTGCGTCCGCTCCAGCGAATGATTGGGCAGTGATTATTATGATGATGAGGTTAGCGCCTCCGACTCGGCGAGCTGCTTACTTTTGTTCAACGTCGATTGCATAAAACCTTTCCAGAGAACAGGGACGAGTATCTTTAATAAAAGATTTGCAAATACGCCCCGACCAAAAAATGAGTATCCCCAAACTACCGTTGTGCCTTTATTCCCAGTCTCTGTAAATTTGATCTCCCCTTGTGCTTCAGATACTAAATACCGAAAGAAATTTGTCAGTTTGCAGAGACGGTATTTGACCTCATTCGGAGGATCACAGCTCATGACCTCCTCTGTCGCGGTTGATCCATCTGATAGCTCGAGAACTCGACGCGAGCCAGGAACATGCATGGGGCCCGTTTGATCCCTAATCCTGACAACCCCTGGAATTATTACATGCTGATGCATAACTCTTGATAAATTGATGGAAGTAAACCAATAGAAGAACCACTCCCGTGGTGCTCCTATGGTTACAGAGATCTTTGTAGAGATAGGATCCATAAGATGAGCTTATCGCTGCCTAACGATTTCGAGCTGAGCGGCCCTGAGTAAAGCGCTGAGCGTAGCGAAGCGTGTGGTCGACGAGTTCGCTCCAGCGAGTTGTTGTGCAGCGGTCAAAAGAATGCTCTTCTCTCTCAAGATAGAAACCCTGATTATAGGAATCCTAACGCCAAAAACCCATATGCACTTCACGTGCTTCATCCTCTAGCAACGGCCCAATGACCTCGATTAGCTTTTTCCCTCTTTCGAAGATTTCGCGACAGGACAGAAAGAGAACCTCTTCGGATCCCCTACCAGCAATTTCGTATAGGCTCTCCTCGCTCAAGCCATATACTACCCTTCTTACATTCGACCAGAATATTGCGCCGGCACACATGGGACAGGGTTCGGTGCTTGTGTAAATCGTACAATTCGCCAGGAAATCGCTATCATACTTCGATGAAGCCTCCCTCATGAGATTGGTCTCTGCATGGCCGGTGCAGTCCTTTGCAGTGATCACAGTGTTTTCAGCTTCCATAACGATGCGACCATGTTCATCAACGAGCAAGGCCCCAAAGGGGTGATTACCATTCTTTCGTGCATTTCGAGCAACATCAAAAGAAGCTCGTAGGAATCTTATATCGTGTTCATCCATGTTTTTTCCTTTGGGAATATTCTTACCACAGGCTAATAGTACATGCATGAGTTGACAGGCGGTTCTGGTGACCTCCACGCCGGTTAACTCGATAGCAGGTCCAACCAATCTCGCAAACTGCTGATAATCGGTTGGTCATCTCTGTGGAGGGGTAAGGTAACGCTAAGATTTTCACGCCCTTCTCCGTCTTTTCACCCACTGCCATATCCCAATCGCCAATCCAACCATAAGCAGAAGAAAGCTACCACCCACGAAGATCCATTTCAACATTGTGACGACTGCTGCCAGCACATCCACCACTGCCGTTGGAGATGGATAGCGTGTCATCACCAGCGAGGTTGAAACATTCTCTAAGTAATCAAACAGCGCTCCCAATAATGGTGCCAAGTTCGCACGTTGCCACGGACTGCCTGACGTAAATGTCCGCTGGTAGATCCAACTGATCCCCGTGGCGAGGAACACCATATACACCAATGGCCAAACCAGGTCAAAAGTAAACCGTGCCCTGACGTATGCCCTCCTACCTTCCTCACCATAAGCTTCAGCCATTCGATAGAGATCATCGGCACTGTAGTAGAAGGACATATCCGGTGAACCAGCCTCTCCTGTATCATCTTCCGCCCTTGAAGCTTGACCGGGCAACACCAACGCAGTGAATAGCAGGAAAATGACCAGGGTAAACAAAGCTACCCAACTATTCGAAATACGGTACATCCAATCAGATACTTGTTTCCACATCAATCCTTCACCATGTGCAGATCAACTGAGTGATCAAGTCGCGCGTCCTGACGGTCTTGAGCTGAGCAGCCATGAACAGCGCGTTGTGTGTAGTGAAGCGTGTGTTTGAAGGGTTCGCTTCACCGACTTGTTATGCGGCCCGTCATGCACGTTAACCTTGGCTCATTAATCCATCGCTATTATCAATTATGGGAACACGATGAGCAAGGCGACAATATCAACGGCAACCTAAAATGCAACGTATTCAGGATCATTGGGCGAGGTTACCACTCTCCATTCTTGTTCTTCAGCATCGAAATCGGCTATGTCATCGAGAGGGAGTTTGAGGAATTTCCCCTTACCTTCTACGGCGACACTTCCATCCTTGAGGAGAATCTCGCCGGAGCCTTCAAAATGCCGGTGCCCGATATGATCAATGCGGCCAATCACGCGAATCTCTTCATCGAGAGGAATCGGCTGCCGGTAGCGGGTGCTGAAATTAATCGTCACACCCCAAATATCCCGATCCTTCATAAGAATGGCTCGGCCAATCGTCTCATCCAAGACTGCCGTCGCAATCCCTCCGTGAAGACGTCCTGGATAGCTCTGATGCTCTTCAGAGGTTCTAAAGATAGCCAACAGTTCCTCATTCTCTAACTCATAGAACGAAGTCTTCAGACCGAATGGATTCTTCAGCCCACAAACCAGACACATCTTCGAATTTTCTTGTTTTGCAGTGACCCGATGGCGCATGTACATCTTCTCCTAATGATAAAGCTTCAAGCTAAGGATAGAGCAGGTGGGATGCATATTAATAACAAAGAGAGCGGTGAAATAATAAAGCAATCTTGTAGGCTAGCTAACGGCCTCGAGTTGTGAAGTCCCGCGTTCCGCTTTGCGTCCCCGAAGTGAAACAGAGTGGGATTGCGGGGAGACGCTGGTGTTCGCTCCACCATTAGCAATTCCAGTATCCTCATCATACAACATCGTTCTCAGACCGCACTGCACCGTTCGTCCAGCTTGATCGTTCATCCAGCTTGACTGGACTGGATCCCCGAATTGTCCTGTGTGAAGCCGAAGGGGTCGCCGCCAGCGAGACATTCGGCAGAGCGCGTAGGATAGCAATCAGACTTACCGCATCCGCAGACGCTTACGGCTGCATCGTGCTCTCTCTGAGTAAGCCAAGACCGATCTCATCGATATCATGGAATGTGTTCGTGAGTACGACGACCCCTGTCTTTTTATCCTTGATAAAGCCGGCGAAACTCCAGTAGCCACCTGTTGCGCCATGATGCTCGACGACTTGGGCATGGTTCAGGGTGCGAATGTGCCAAGCGAGGCCGACTTCCATTGACGCATCTACAGGGTAGCGCGGTTCATGTGTTAACTGCATAGCTTCGTACAAGCGGCTCTCCATGAGACCCATGTTCGCGGCTAGGAATGTGAGCATGTCTCGAACCGTTGAGCGCAAAGCACCCGCTCCGGCGAGGGTCGGGATGTCCCACAAGGGAAATGGCTCTCCATCCCTGTATCCTGTCGCCAAGCGGCTCTTCATTTCGGGCGTTAATGTGATCCGCGTATCGGGCATCCCTAGCTCATTGGCGATCCTGGTGACCATCAACTCCTCGTAGCTCATTCCGCTCCGCAACGAAAGAATGTGTCCTAGCAAGCCCATACCGAAATTTGAGTATTCGTATTGGATGCCAATAGTGCGTTTGAGGTTGAACTGCTCAAGGGCCTCATACATTTGCTCGACGGTGTAGTCGGCGTATGGATTGTTCATGTCGGCTGGGGCAAAGTTGTCAGGGATGTTAGGCAAGCCAGAAGTGTGCGTTGCCAAGTCAATCAATGTGATCGACCGTTCGCCGCGGGTAGGCACAGTCACGTTGTTAGGCAGGAACTGTTCGATGGGATCGTCAAACGAAACCTCGTTGCGTTCGACCATGTCGGCCAGGAGAATCGCTGTAAAAGGCTTACCGGTCGAGCCGATTTCGAATATGGTGTTCTCGTCGACCGGCTGACCGCCCGAGAGTTCCGTCTCGCCATAGGCATAGATCTCTGTTCCACAGGGGGTCACAATGCCGACCACAATGCCAACGTTGAGCCCCTGATCTACGTAAGAGCGGACAAGGTCTTTGGTGGATTCGGGAATTGTACCGACGCATTCCGTTTGCGCCGTAAAGGTCGAAGTTGTGCTAGCTGTTGCCGTGGACATACTGGGCTCACTTGTCAGCGGAAGAAATGTGTCGATCGGCGGAGTAAGCGTCCTTGTGGGGCTGCTTGACCCACAACCTGTGACCAGGACCAGTAACATGACCTGGGCGAAAGTCCGAATCCCTCGTTTGGACATCCAAGGCTCCTTTTCCGACATTCGATACATCAATTGACGAACACGAGCATTGCGTCAAACATGGACCTCATGAGGAGGGATTAATCAGAACGGCTTCTTGGGCGGTATCAACCCTTCTTCAACCCATGTTCATGCTTCATCAAACCAACGCTCAATTGCCATTTGTAGATACTCTGACGTGTAGTGCTCAAAAGGCTTTCCCGTCGCCTTCACCCAATGCCACGTATCGAAAAGCTCAAGTCCTCGGTACCACCTCAACAGACCCGCATCGAATCCCATGCGCTCACAATAACGCTCTTCTATGCCCCTGCCTCGCAATCCCGGTGATACAAAGAATGGCAACAGGAATTCATAAATAGGATCGCTAAATCCCGCATTCTCAAAGTCGATAACGCCTGCCAGTTGTCCGTCTCGGGTGATGATGTTATCCAACCACAGGTCTCCATTGCTGAACCGGACTGCTGGCAGCTCCGGCATCGTCCTTTTTAGATTGGCATACATCGCATCCGCCAACGGGTGGGCGCCGGTTTTGAAGTAGCTGTATGCTGCCTCAAGAAACCCCTCAGCTGTTTCCTCTTCCAGTAAGCGATCCTCAATCACTGACAACTGCCTTCGTGAGACCTCTTGCAGCGCACAAACTGTGTCAATGTACAGCTCCTCGGCCCATCGCTCTGCTGCCGACATCGGCTTCAGCAATGATTCCCCCTCAATGAAGTCACACAAGAAACACGGCACTCCTAGGGCTTCGCCCTCCGGATCCCAACCGTAGGCCTGTGGGGTCGGAATCGGGATCGATTCCATCGCGCGCAGGACCGTATACTCATGCTCGCTGCGCTTCGAATCCAGCCGCAGCACGTAGCGCCGCATCACCCCGCCCACCTCCACATCCAGTCGCCATGGTGCATCACGCGTGCTTTTGGCCAGCGGCTCGGCATGAACCAGCCTCACCTGACTTTTCAGGCAGTGACGGAGATATGCCTCACACTCCGCTTGTTGCTGGTTGGGATTAAAGTTGTTTGGCTCAACCATTCCCGATCCTTTTGCATTTATAGACTCTAGCACATGCCACCTAAAAGTTATGACCTCAACCGCCCTGCTTGATTCTCAACTTGCTTTTCAAGATCTGTAGACAGATCCATAGATGTCAAATCGCGCCACCTGCGGGATTTGTTAAGTGATATGTTAAAAAGGTGGCCAAGCCCTATTGCTGATCCCATTACCAAAGTTCGCCTTCGCGCCACTCAGCTGATAGTGGTTGATCTAAGTCAAGCGAAGGTGTTTGCGGTAGACGCAAGATCATGATCCTTTCTTCTGGTGTGGGCGTCAAGCGTTCTCCCGACCGAATAAACAATGGGCCGCGCCAGAAGACCCAACCCAATTTGGCATACAATCGGGGCTTAGCCGGACACAAAGCCCCTAGGTCATATTCGGAAATGGCATCCGCGAGACGACGCAAAACGGCTGTCGCAAAGCCGCGACCTTGCTGATGAGGCTCGGTGGCGACCATCTCAACGTACGCAGTGCGCAGAAGGGGGGCGTCCCCTGGCTGGAGCCAGCGAGTGACCCACATGGCATGGCTAGCAAGTGCCTCGCCCAGAAAGCCAAGCACGTGGGTGGTATCCGCGAACGTGGCGAATAACGATTCGAGATCTTCTTCGTATGCCCGGCTGCAAAGCGCAAGAATAGTCGCAAGGAGATCGGGGTTGAGTTTATCGGTATGGGCGATTTCGATTCTCAGATTCGGTTGCATTGCTTTTGTCTGTCTAAAGAACGTGTGCGAGGCCAGTTGCACCGGTCGTCCAATGGTTGAGAGCCGAGTTGCTCGGTAAGGCTTCAGTTTTACATCTTAGGTATTATTTGGGAGCCGCGGTGAACTCCTATTTGAACTCCACTAATTCGATGAGGTTTCCGGCTGGATCGTAAAACATCACCCATCGAGAATGGGTGTCTTCTTCGATTCCCCATGGCATTTCTACTGCATTGGCCTCGAGTCGAGCAATGGCGTCTTGTAGGTTGACTGCTGATAATGCGAATATTGGAAAACGAGAAGGAACAGCATCTTCTGCCGGACGAGGACGGCCTTGTAGTATAGTCAGGTAAATCCCTCCGAGATTGAAATGTGGCCATTTGCCATGATGAGGTATAGGGGTCAGCCCGATGACCTCGTGGTAAAAGCGCGCTGCCGCGGGAACGTCTTCAGCCCAAAGTGCGATTATCGCCAACTCGGGATTCATGTGTGAGCCCTCCTCGCTCCTCCGATTCTCGAAAATGATAAAGTTGATCATTTGCTTCCAGCGCAGCTTATCAGCCTCGCGCTAAGACGCAGGTTTGACATATCACTGGCAATCTCGGCTTCCCGCCGAATACGACATAGATGTTAGATCGTGTCGCACCGTTCGTCCTGCGTGTTCTTAGCGGGATCCCCGGTCGCCTCACAAAGACCGTTTGTCCAGCTTGATCGTTCATCCAGCTTGACTGGACTGGATCCCGCGATCCTTGTAGGGGGTGAGTGAATTGCTAGACGATCTTTTCTTCGCCCAAATACCTATGGCGCATCTAATTCCGTCACAATACCAAACACGGAAACGAAAGCGTGATCAATTTGATGATACTGAGGGGAATCCTCCGGTATCAATCCACATCCATATTCGATTTCTACTTTATAACCCAGCAATGTCCTTTCAGTGCCAATAACCCCACATCCATCAACGACACCCTCCCAGATTGAATTAAATTGATCAATGACCTTGTCTTCCGCATATTGA
>DUEZ01000013.1 GCA_011174825.1 Anaerolineae bacterium
AGATCACAAAAAACATTTGTTGGTGGAGTGTCAGAATTCGGATCCCAGAAATTATTTCACATGTTCTCGGGTTTAGAGGGCAGGTTTGAGACGCAGTGATAGCACACAGCACGAAGCATTGGCAGCCGAGCAGGGACACGAAGCACTTTTGACTTGATTGACCAATAAAGTGAAAGGAGGGAGACATGTGAACAAGAGGGGCGGAGATCGCCTTGTCTCTCGACGGTTGAAGGCGAAACTTCCGCCCAAGTGTTGATGGATCTTACTATGCTCGAGGCAGGGTTTTCAAACCTTGCGACGAGAATGCTGGGAGGAGAATCAATGAAAAGCAGAAAAATCGGGTTTTTGGTCCTGTCGGTCTTGGTGATCTTCTCGCTGATACTATCAGCGTGCGCCACGGCCACGGAGGAGCCTGAGCCCACGAAACCACCGCCGACCAAGGCTCCGGCAGATACTGAGGCACCACCGCCGACAGAAGCGCCACCGCCGACCGAGGCACCACCCGAAGAGGTGACCATCCGGCTGGCATTCTGGGAACTGTTCGGCATCATCGAGCCCAGGATGCAGTTCAACGCTGACCTCTTTAATGAGCAATTCCCCCATATCAACGTCGAGTTTGTGATCGCTCCAGAGGCGTTTAGCCATACTCAGAACATGTTGACGATGATTGCTGCGGGTGATCCACCAGATGTAGTATGGATGAGTGACGCTTGGATTTGGGACTATGCTGGAAGAGGTGCGCTCCTTGATCTGACACCCTACATGGAACGTGACGGCGTTGAGGGGAGCATGTTCGTTCCCGCTGTTGAGGATGCAAAATTTGATGGGAAATATTATGCACTCCCCGACCACGGTGGCCCTCTCATGGTCTACTACAACAAAGATATGTACGATAATGCTGGGCTAGCTTATCCGATTGAGCAGCCCACAGACGAGTGGACCTGGGATACATATCTCTCCAATGCCGAGAAGATCACCCAGGTCGGCCCCGATGGTCGGGTGGAAGTCTTCGGCACGGAAACGTGGAATATATGGTTCCATTGGATCCCCACCCTTTGGACCTTTGGGGGGGATGTGATCAACGAGGATCGGACTCAAAGCAGCCTGGATGAGCCTGAGGCTAAAGCGGCTATGCAGACGGTCATCGATACCATGTTCACAGAACCCATTGTCGCCCCATCTCTGACGACGTACGGAGAATTGGGCACGGACCTCTTAACGATGCTGCTGACGCAGAAGGTGGCCCATCTGGGTGCTGGGGCTTGGGGTCCCTCGCTGTTCACCGACCCCGCGACCATGGAACCGGTGATCAATTGGGGGCTGGCGCCTTATCCCACCCAAATCGAACCGGCTACCCTGTTGAGCTTTGTCGGTTGGGCTATCCCTGCTGGCACAGAACATCCAGAAGAGGCATGGGAACTCCTCAAATTCCTTGCAACAAATATGGAAGCTCAGCGGGACGTCGCCCAACGCGGTATTGGGATACCTGGATTTCTTGAGGCCGTTGCGATGGGTGATTTCATTATGCCCTATGAGCCGGATACGGATTTGCAAATCTGGCAGCATAGTATCGCTCGAGCCCGAAGCATCCCAATGCATCGACAATGGTCCAGGACCGTCGAAGGTGTCGTTACGGAGGAGTTCACCTTGATGTACGTAGGTGAGAAATCCGTTGATGAGGCCATGGACGATGCCGCTCGACGGATGAACGAGGTGCTGGCCGAACCCATCGAATAATTTCGTCCAACACCATGAATATCCACGTCATCTTGCTGGGGGAGGAGCCTTGAGCTCCTCTCCCAGCAATCCCTAGGAGCACAGTATGGTCGATGTAGCTCTCAGGCCAACGAGTATGTGGGGACGCTTCGTCTCATGGACACGCCATTGGAAGGTGCGCGAGGCGCTGTGGGGATACCTTTTTTTGCTTCCTAATATCCTCGGCTTTCTCGCTTTCAACTTATTTCCACTCTTGTTTGCCATTGGCATGAGTTTCACCCGATGGGATTTGATATCCGAGCCGACTTTTGTTGGTTTGGGCAATTATGAAAAATTATTCCTGGAGGATGAGTCCTTCCGGATTGCGGTGAAAAACACGCTGGTTTTTACTGTAATGAGTGTTCCCGCGGGGACCATAATCTCTCTCATCCTCGCCAATATCTTGAACCAGAAGATACGGGGTACGACGTTCTACCGTACGGCTTATTTTCTCCCTGTGGTTTCCTCCTCCATCGCGGTAGCTCTTGTTTGGGCTTGGGTCTTCAATCCTGACTTCGGGTTGGTGAATGAATTGCTATCTACGTTTGGGCTTCCCAGGCTCAAATGGCTGGCGAGCAGCACATGGGCATTGCCCGCCATTGTCATCGTTTCCGTCTGGCGAGGGATCGGACCCAGCACGGTGATCTTCGTGGCTGGTCTCCAAGGGATTCCCGAGGAGCTTTATGATGCGGCCAAGATCGACGGTGCCAATGCGCGGCAGCTTTTCAGACACATCACCATCCCCATGCTCTCGCCGACGACATTCTTCGTCATCGTCGTTTCCATTATCGGATCTTTTCAAGTTTTCGATCTTGTTTTCATGATGACTCAAGGAGGTCCGGGACGAGCCACTCTGGTGCTTGTCTACTATATCTACCAGCATGCCTTCCGTTGGTTTGGGATGGGCTATGCGGCGTCGATCGCCTTTGTGCTTTTCATCGTCATTTTTGTTCTCACCCTGATCCAACTCCGACTCTCCGGGCGTTGGGTGCATTATTAGGTTTGATGACATCAGCAGGCAAATCGTAGAGGGATGAATTCGAGTAGTGTTTGTGAAAGGCGTCTAACTTGAAAGCAGAGAGGCTGGTCACAAGCTTGCGTTTTCCAGAGGACTTTCTATGGGGCTCTGCAGCGTCCGCCTATCAGATTGAAGGTGCGCACAACGAGGACGGAAAGGGCGACTCCATCTGGGACCAATTTTCTCACACACCTGGCAATGTGGCGAACAACGACACCGGAGATGTGGCCTGCGACCACTATCATCGCTACCGAGAAGATGTTGAATTGATGGCCTTTCTCAGCCTACAAGCCTATCGGTTCTCTATCTCATGGCCCAGGGTCCTGCCGCAGGGCAAGGGCGAAGTCAACCAGGCAGGCTTGGATTTCTATCATAGGTTAGTAGATGAGCTGCTTGATGCGGGAATTGCACCCATGGCCACTTTATACATGTGGGATCTTCCGCAGACCCTACAAGACGAAGGAGGCTGGGCCAATCGGGATACAGTGAAGAATTTTCAAGATTATGCGTCCATCGTTTACCAGGCTTTCGGGGATCGAGTGCATCTGTGGTCGACAATCAATGAACCCTGGGTAATCTCGTTTGGGGGTCATTACTATGGACTCCTTGCGCCAGGAATGAAGGATGCCGAAACCGCCCTTCAGGTTTCACACCATCTATTACTGGCCCATGGACAGGCAGTTCAAACCCTTCGGGAGATGGGGGACAAGAGGTGCAAGATAGGGATCGTCCTCAATCTCACCCCCATTCACCCCGCCTCGGAGGGCGCAGAAGACCATGAGGCAGCGAGCCGAGCGGATGGCTACATGAATCGGTGGTTTCTCGATCCCATCTTCGCAGGCAATTATCCAGAGGACATGCTCACTTGGTTTGGTGACAAGGTCCCTGCGATTGAACCGGGAGATATAGAAACCATCTCAACTGGGATCGATTACCTGGGTGTCAACTATTACACACGGTTGGTGGTTGAAGCATTTCCAAGTGAAACGCTCATAGGATTGAGACCGATTCCGGTGGAAGGTTCTGAGTACACGGAAACCAACTGGGAGGTATTTCCACAGGGGCTCTATGAAATCTTGATTCGCTTAATGAATGAATACCAGCCCCCTGCCATTTACATCACGGAAAATGGGGCAAACTTCCCAGATGAAGCTGATGAGACAGGGCAAATCAACGACGTGAAGCGCATTGAGTTCCTGCAGGATCATTTTCTCCAAGCTCATAGGGCGATCGAGGAGGGGGTTCCCCTATTAGGATACTTCGTATGGTCGGTGATGGATCTCTTCGAGTGGGATTCTGGCTATTCCCATCGATACGGGCTCATCTATGTGAACCGCGAGACATTGGAGAGGAAAGTTAAACGGAGCGGACTCTGGTACAAGCAGTTCATACAACAACAGATGTTCATGGGTGAGGCGCAATGACCAATCGACAAAGCAGTTTCACTTTAAGTCTAGCGCGAAGGTTACCTCAACATCTCAGGGGCTTTACTTTACATCTAATATTGAGTCTGGGTGTCCTTGTAATGGCATTACCTTTCATTTGGATGGTGTCAACCTCACTCAAGGAGTGGGACCAGGTGATGGCTTACCCACCCGTCTGGATTCCAGATCCTGTCCGTTGGGACAACTACGAAGAGATCTGGGATATGTTGCCCTTTGGTCAATTTTTCTTAAATAGCTTAAAAATCTCGACCCTGATCTCCCTGGGCCAGATGATCACAGGGTCGATGGGAGGGTACGCATTCTCCAAGTTGAGGTTCCCTGGTCGGAACGCGATGTTTACAGCGTATCTGACTACACTCATGATCCCTTACGTCGTGACATTGATCCCGATGTTCATGATCATGCGCTATCTGGACTGGATCAACAGTCATACCTCTGTGATCGTTCCCCTTTTGACGAATGCGTTGGCCACATTCTTGATGCGACAGTTCTTCCTTTCCATCCCCGACGAACTCATCGATGCCGCGCGTATCGATGGGGCTAGTCCCCTGCAAATCTTCCGTAAGATTATGCTCCCGCTCGCAAAACCGGCTTTGGCCACCGTGGGCATTTTCTCCTTCATCGCATCGTGGAACGATTTCCTCTGGCCCTTGCTTATGCTCCAGAGAACGGAACTAAAAACCATTACTGTTGGCTTGTCGTATTTCCAAAGCATGTACACGGTGAAATGGCATTACTTGATGGCGGCCTCTGTAACAGCGCTTATTCCCACACTGCTCCTCTTTGTATTTCTCCAACGGTACTACGCCAGGGGATTTGTAACCACAGGTATACGAGGGTAAACGTGGTCATTCAAACCGAAGGCCTGTGTAAGCAATACGGGCAAACAACAGCTGTACGAGAGCTGAACCTGCAGGTGCAGAAGGGTGAAGTGTATGGCTTCTTAGGCCCTAATGGGGCTGGCAAGACAACCACCATCCTGATGCTGCTGGGTCTGGTGAAACCCACACTTGGCAAAATTTTTGTCCTTGGAGAACAGGTAAAAGGTCTAGAAACGAAATTGCGCGCCCGAATCGGTGTCGTCCCCGAGCACCAATCTTTGTACGATGAGATGACGGCGGGGGAGTACCTAGGGCTCTTTTGTCATCTTCATCATGTTCAAGATCCGGCGAATAGAATCTCGGAATTGCTGGAGTATTTCGAACTTCTCCCTTTCCGAAATGTACGCTTGGGGGAGTACTCTCATGGGATGCGACAAAAGATTAATATTTGTAGGGGTTTTCTGCATCAACCCGATCTATTGATACTTGATGAGCCCGTATTAGGATTAGATCCCGTTTCTGTAAGGTTGGTTCGAGACATAATTCTATCCGAGAAAGGAAGAGGTACGACAACGCTCATCTCTTCACACATGCTTTCAGAGATTGAGAAAACGGCGGATCGAGTAGGGATTATGAGTGAGGGGGAATTGGTCGTAGAGGGTTCTATAGAGCAAGTTTCCGCCACAATTGGAGGAAGGAGCGTATTGGAAGTTGAGTTAGCGCAGGTGACACCAGCGATGGAAGAAAAGCTGCGGGAGCTGGAATGTGTCATCGACCTGCAGAAGATAAACAATAAGCTGAATATTCAGGTCGAGAACCTTGAAGAGGCTCGTTTGGAGGTTTCCAGAAGGATATCCGATCTTGGCGGCACGATCCTTGGTTTTGGGGTAAAAGGCACAGATCTTGAAGATGCATTTCTTGCGATCACCAAAGGTCACATTCGACGGTTGAAAGAAGAGATTGGATGATCAAGAGCGCGACAAACACGACCGCAATAACACTGAGCTTTATAAGGTGGGAGTTTCTAAAGACTCTTTTCAGCTTCCAGAACTACATTGCCGTTTTTGTATCGCTCTGTGTCGCCTGGCTGATGGTCAACGGTATGATCAACACAGTTGCCCAGAATGGATTGATCATCGAAGCCAATCCATTCATATTGCCTTTTCTAGCAACCCTGCTTCCCTATGCGGTTTTCTTGGCGTTGGCAGTGGCCGTCTCTTTAGCTAGGGAGATCGAGAATCGAACTTTTGAGGTGCTCTTCTTCGCTCCAATACGTTTTTCATCCTTTGTCTTGGGTCGATTTCTGGGCCAACTGACGTATTATCTTCTTGCGCTTCCTCTTGTATTGGTCTTTTTCATTGGATATGCAAACAGTGTGAATCTGCGTGTTGGCCCGGGCTTTCTGGGGGCGATCGTCCTATCCCCCTTTACGGTTGCGAGCGTGGTGGGATTTGGTTTTCTGATCGCGGCTTATCTTCGGAAGACAAGGATAACTGTAGTTGTCCTCCTGGCGTTGATCTTGCTTTTACTCGGTGTTCAATTTGCGCATGTACTTCTACCGACGCTTCAACCTGCGGAGGCGGATACGACATTGCTCGTGCTAACCGATGTTGTGGACGTAATGTATCGGGTCGTTGAATGGATATCACCGTTTGCCTATCTCACGAAAGGCGTGGATGCCGCGCAATTTGGGGCCCCAGAACTGTATGCAAGAGTAGTCCTCGCATCCCTCGCATACACCATTCTCACCCTAGCCCTTTCGGTTTGGGTGCTGCGGGAGAAGGGGATATCCCGATGAAAAGAAGATGTTTTATGGTCTGTTACCTTCTGGTGTTTCTTTTCGTCGGGGTGTCTCCTACCATGGCAGAAACGCCAACCTTGGAGCAACAATTGGTTTATGCGCTTGAGGTTTACGACGGCGTTGGCTACACAAGCAACTTCGCTCCAGCAAATGAAGAGACCATTTACTTGCTTGCGGATCATTCAAACGCATTCTCGCCCCGCAACACGATGGTTTACTACTGGGCCATCACCAGGTCCTATAAAGCGGATTGGGACGAACTCAATGAACCGGTCGAGTCAGCGACCCTTGAAATCTTGCAAGGTCAGACCCTCATTCAAGAATTACCTCCGACGCTCTTTAGTATTGTTTTGCCCGAAGGCCATGGCTCACGGAAATCGTATTTACTGTGGGGAGCGGATGCTGAGCGCGGATACCCAGGCTTTTTAGAAGAGTTCAGGGAGTACTATATCCAGATCAGAGACTATCAGAATGCTTATCAAGAGTACCAGACCGCTTATGACGAGTATCAAGACGCAATGCTTGATGAGACTATCGTAGAAAAGCCAAACGCTCCTGTTCGACCTGTAGAACCACCGCCCTTTCTTAAGGTTGTGATTCCGCCAAGTTTCGGATTCCAGGTCAACCTGCCTGAAGGTGACTATCGCATCCGGCTAAAGGACCTGGATGGGCAAATCATCCCTGATAGTGAGAAAAAAATCGTCGTATTTTCTCATCGGCGGACCGGGATTGGATACAAGATCATCCCCGAATCGCGCTGGACCGTACCTGAGCGCTCGGATGATCCCCAGCAGACGATATACGTGATGGGCGGGAGCAACGCTGCGATCTACCTTCAACCCTTTTATGAGGCCGAGTATAACGAAGCATATTATCGGGGTCTGTTGGATACGCAGGATCATAGTGGAGCGGCAGACCGATGGGCTTGGGCTCATATGGAGCCTTTTTATCAGGCGACGATGACCATGTCCTCAGAGAACAGCACAGGTGAACTCGAGATGACCGGAGAGAAGCCCTTCTTTGTGGTTCAAATGCCCGGACCCAGACTGGGGTATCAGGTTGTTGAGTATGATCCAGCGACAATGGGTGGACAACGACCGACGTTTGTAGGTTTCGAGGTGGGTTTGGAGAGAGATGATCGCAAGGTGACGATCGGTTTGGTGGACCAAGATGGCGTTGTCGTCGAGGGAAGCGAGCGCGAAATTCGGTGGGTACCAGAAAAGAGACCCGTGATCCAATACCTATGGTTAAGCTTCCCGCTTCTTGTTGGATTGATCGTTTTTGTGCTGCGAAGATCTCGGACCAAACGCTCATAGCGAAGATCGTGTGGATCATCAGTTCGTTGTTCTGGGGATAGGGCAGTTGCTTTCTTCAGTAGTGGGAGGCGATGGTGGGGCGACACTACGTTCCTTACATCGTGGGAGATGCTTTTCGAAACCGAACAGCGGTCGAGATCGTGCCGCCGGGAGAGACGGGCTGCAACGATCACTGCCTCTTCCAAGATGCGGAGAGCCGCTGGCACTGCATCGGCATCACCAACGCGGAGGTCACCAACGGAGAATCGTTCTTTCACGCGGTCGGGGATTCGCCGATACGACCAATGAAAGTGCTCGACCCGATTTATGAGATCCGTGAGGGCGAGCGCACCTGCTGGGCTCCCTGCAACGTTGTCGTTGGTGATACGATCCATTATTTCTGGACCGACGCATTGGAGTTCTATGGTGTCCCCCAAAGCGAGGACGAACGGGGAGTTTTCCATCAGCGGCACGCCACCGCGCCCCTCTCCGATGTGAGAGATTGGACGCACCATGGGATTGTGTTCCAGGAGGAGGGCGGCGTGCGCGATCCGGAGGTCGTCTGGGTGGGCGATCGTTGGATGATGATCTACTGTCGCCG
>DUEZ01000014.1 GCA_011174825.1 Anaerolineae bacterium
CCCTCTCCCTTTTAGGGAGAATGTTAATTTGGTCAGTCAAGCTCCCCTCACCCTAACTCTCTCCCCACAGGGGAGAGGGATTTTTTTATACCCTCTCCCTTTTAGGGAGAATGTTAATTTGGTCAGTCAAGCTCCCCTCACCCTAACTCTCTCCCCACAGGGGAGAGGGTCGGGGTGAGGGTAAAAGTTGCATGTGGTACGCTTCTCAAACTTAAGGGCTGCCCGTTTCAGACAGCCCACAAAGTCCCTCTACCCCAAGAGGCATTCATAATAAGACCCAAAGAAACTACATGCTATCCTTAATTCCGCTATCCCTCCGCTTCAATACCCAAGGCTAATATCCACGCTATTCGGCATCGGCTCACCACCCGCGGCAGTGTTAAGCAAATCAGCCAGCGTTTCCATACGGCGAAACTCGAGTTCCATGGTTCCACCAGCGCGATGGGGGCTCATTACGACATTATCCAGTTCGTGGAAGGGAAACTGTGATGGTGCTGTTTTAGACCGAGTCGATTCATCCTCCGGATAGCTATACCAGACATCCAGTCCAGCCGCATACAAGCTTCCATCCATCAAGGCTTCGTAAAGAGCCGATTCATTCACGATTGGTCCACGAGCCACGTTAACCAGGATCGCGCGTTCAGGTAGTAAATCCAACGCGTGCTTATCAATCAGCCCTTCGGTTTCCGATGTGAGCGGGAGGCATACAAACAAAACCTCGGTCTCCGGGAGAAGTTGGTGAAGTTTATCTGATGGGTGGACTTCAACTTCAGAGTCTGACTCGATTTCATTACCTGCTCTTCGAAGAACTTTGACACGCATGCCCAAACCCAAGCATGCTCGTGCTACACGTTTACCTATGGCTCCGTATCCCAAAACCAACACGGTTTTATTTTCCATGAGCAACGCTGGATTGGGTTTATAACGGGGTGTCCAATCGTTTGCTCGCAAAGCTCTATCGATCGGGAGAAGAAACTTCGCAGCTGCCAAAAGGAGGGCGAGGGCCATCTCCGACGTTGCCGCGGCGTTGTAATGAAGGTTATGGACCGAGATCTGCGGGAACTCCTTCATCAGGTCACAGGTTTCCTTCGGAACTCCAGCAAAGGGGATGATCAAGGCCTGCAGATCTGGACACGCGGCGAGATGTTCCCGTTTAGGTCGACCCGCTACGAGAACATCTACATTACGATCGGAAGGAAGTTCCGAACCTAAAGAGAGTTGGATGGAGGGGAGTAAATGCGCTTGTAGATGAGCGAGGGATCCTTCATCCGGCGGTTGAAGAAGGTGTACAACGAGTGACATCAAGCGAGTTTCTTGCCCAACATGCTGCGATAGAGATCGATAACCTGTTCAACTACCATGCTCCAGGAGTAGGCTTGTGCATATTCCGCAGCTTGTCGTCCAAGTTGTGCTCGCAGATCATCATCCTGAATGATAAGACGTAATTTTTCCGCAAGCGCTTCCGGATCTGCAGTGGGGACATGGAAGCCCGTTTCACCATCCCTGACCAGGAACGCCAAACCGCCGGTCTCCGAAGCCACCACAGGCGTTCCACAAGCCATTGCTTCTAAAGCGACCAACCCAAAAGATTCATAATGCGAAGGCACAACGACCACTTCTGCCGCGGAGTAGTAATAGGGAAGTGTATCCTGGTCCCTCTTACCCAGGAATGTTATCAGATCAAGGATCCCGAGCGAGTCCCGCATGGCATGCAACCGTTCCATCTCCGCTGTCATCTGTTCACGACTTGAGTGCGTGTCACCACCGATCACCGCTAGGCAGAACGGATGTCGATCGAGGATCCCCTCCTTATGCAAAATGCCAACCGCTTCGATCAAAGTATCGATCCCTTTCAACGGTTCGATGCGACCTACAAACAGTAACATTCGGTCATGGCAAGGTACCCCTATGTACTCTTTTGCTTCATCATCAGGGATGGGATAGAAGTGGCTGGTATCCACACCCGGTGGGATTACGACGACTCGGCTTGTGTCCTCTCGATATAGCCATTGGATCTGAGCGACCTCAGCTGGTGTGGCTGCCACGACTCGATCCGCTGACTGCAGAAGATGAGCTTCTGATTCCAAGCGTAGGTCCGAAGGCTCTTCCTCACCACTCCGCGCTACACGGTTCTTCATGATCGCCAAGGTGTGGAACATTTGAATGAGCGGTAGATTCCATGTCTCCCGTAAGTTAAGACCTGCTAAACCGGAGAGCCAATAATGGCAATGAATGAGATCGTACTCGATTTCCTTGGACTCAGCGAAATCCTTTACGCCAGCAGTGAACTCGTCGAGATAATTCGCTAAATCTTGCCTGCTCAGTGGCGTTTCCGGTCCTGCGGGCACGTGCACCACCCTGTTGCCATGGCCCAGATGGTGAAGTACATGGGGCACATGTTCGTCTTGTGAGCGGGTGAAGACGTCCACACCGATACCCTTGCGACCCAGCTCGCGAGTTAAATCTCGGACATAAACATTCATCCCCCCGGTGTCCTTTCCACCCAAAGTGGCCAGAGGGCAAGTGTGATAAGAAAGCATCGCGACGCGCATGGCACCATTATCGCTGAGGCTCCGTTTCTTGCCAAGGATACTCCTCAATGGATGTGCTTCTCATAAACGATTTACATCTAGGAATAAACTTGGAGGTCGTGTTGTGACTCCACCCCGCTCCGTTCTACTGTCACATTCAACAAAGATTTTAAGACACGAGTTGAGATGCATGCCGCTGGCTGGTATAATGTCGCGCGACGCCAGCGTAGCTCAGTCGGCAGAGCAATCGCTTCGTAAGCGATGGGTCGAGGGTTCGAGTCCCTCCGCTGGCTTCATCTCGTTAATCGACACCAATACTTAGAATTGGTCTGAGTTAAACCCACATTTTGGGGAAGGTTAACGATCGCATCGCGAAAGTTGATCCCCTAAATCACTCGATCTGCCTCATATGATCCATAGCGGTGGGAAAACCACACTGCGTCCACTTTATTCATTCAAGCAAACCTAAAGTCCAGTGTAATCTAAACCTTTCCTGCTCTTCGATTATCTTAGTCCCAAAAAACCTTTACATGAATCAATTGCATTTTTAAGGACATTTAGGGGTTGAGAGGTTTTCTATAGGTGATAATTCATACTCAATCAATCATCTTAAATTCTGAATTCGATGGCTGCGTATTCCGTGTATTGATTAGGATCTCCTTAGGTTTGGTAGTACGAAGATATGAGATACCAAAATACGACAATCAGGATTACCGTCAACAACACAAAAAAGACTAAGGTGCCGCGGTTAATTCGTTGATGTGTTTCTTGGTCCAACGAGTAGTGCCCAAAGGAATATCCCCGTGTAAGAGACTGGTCGTACATATGCTTTCCAGCTTTCTTTACCCATTCATTACGAATAAAAAGTGAGATCATCCCTGACATGAAAATACTGATTAAGACAAATGTGAGAATATCCTGCCAATTCATGATCCTCCTCCTTTTGATGGCATGATAATTATGATGGTTATATCCAGGGACACGAAAAATTCCATTATGAAAAGCAAGATTACAGTTGATGGAGCTAATCCATATCATCCTACATGAGTGCGGTATTCGAGTCAATAAACCTACTATTGAAGGCTATTAAGATAAATAAATGACGCGATGTTTAAGGATTTTCAATTACCACAAACGTTTACACGATCTCAGTCGTAAATACTTTCCCTTTATCAGTCAGCGCGTATAATGAAGCCATGAACGACCGCCAATCCCCGATCGTGATCGGAATCGCTGGTGGCACAGGCTCTGGGAAGACCACGGTGGCAAACGTGATCCTCGAACGAGTCGGCGCCAACAATATCGCGTTCCTCGCTCACGATGCTTACTATAAAGACCTTAGTGATCTCCCCCGTGCTCAGCGGGACATGATCAACTTTGATCACCCCGATTCGTTGGAAACCACCCTTTTGGTAGACCACCTAAAAGGACTCACGCAATGGCAGACCGTTGACATTCCCATCTATGACTTCACGATGCATAATCGCACGACGCAGACTCAGTGTATTGAGCCAAAACCTGTCGTCCTCGTCGAAGGCATTCTCGTCTTCGCTGAGGTGTCGCTTCTGGATCTGTTCGATGTCAAGATTTTCGTCGATACACCAGCAGACATTCGGTTTATCAGGCGCCTTCAGCGGGACATCCTTGAGCGAGGCCGTACCGTCGAGTCAGTGATCCAACAATATGAATCCACCGTCCGCCCGATGCATTTGGAGTTCATCGAACCTTCAAAGCGTCATGCCGACGTCATCATCCCGGAGGGTGGATTTAACACCGTCGCCATGGATATGGTTGTGGCCCGGATAGAAGCATTACTCGCTCGACGCTGAAACTTACTAACCTCATCCCATGCCTATAAAGGAGACACCATGTCATCAGCAAAGTACTCAGCTCCGCCATCAATCACGATCGATCCTTCGAAAATTTACAAAGCCACCATCAAGACCGACCTGGGTGATATCTTGATCCATCTGCACGCCGATAAGTCACCTGGCACGGTCAACAATTTTGTATTCTTGGCAAACGAGGGCTTCTATGATGGCGTGATCTTCCATCGCGTGATCGCTGATTTCATGGCTCAAAGTGGAGATCCAACCGGCACAGGTCGGGGTGGTCCAGGCTACACCTTTGATGATGAATTCCACCCTGAATTACGACACGATGAGCCTGGCATTCTCTCCATGGCGAACGCAGGTCCAGGCACAAATGGTTCTCAATTCTTCATCACCCATGTCGCTACACCGTGGTTGGATGATAAACACTCCGTATTCGGCAAGGTTGAAGACGGGATTGACGTATTGATGTCCATCCCCCCACGCGATCCCAGCGATACAAATGCACCAGCGATTACGATCCGAACTATCGAGATCTTGGAAGCGTGAGTGATCAACCCTGGTTCTCCGGCTGGCGCTTGACACTGGCAAGAATCCTCTCTTTGGTTGCTGTCGTCGCCATCACAATTTACATCTTCTCGATCCGCGACCAAGTGGATAAGCTCGAGAATTATGGGTACCCTGGCATATTTCTCCTCTCCATCCTCGCGAACGCGACCGTGATCCTCCCCGCTCCTGGCATCGCCTTGACTTTCGCCTTTGGCGCGGTGTTCAACCCTATGGGTGTCGCTCTCGCAGCCGGAACCGGTGCCACAATCGGCGAGCTTACTGGTTATCTGGCAGGATTTAGCGGGCGGGGGATCATCGAAGAAAACCCAACCTATCGGCGTATCGATGCATGGACAGATCGGTATGGTGGTTGGGCAATCCTCATCATGGCCTTCATCCCGAATCCATTGTTTGATATCGCAGGTGCAGCCGCCGGAGCTTTGGGGATGCCCATCCGGACGTTCCTCTTTTGGGTTTGGATCGGGAAGACCTTGAAGATGTTGCTCTTCGCATACGCTGGTGCGGCCTCCCTTGATTGGCTAATAAACCTCCTGGGTGGCGCGCCGTGAGGTATATGTTCGCAGTATGAAGTGGTTGCAGGCTGATAATAACCTGTAGGGGCAATTCACCGTTCGTGCCGCGAGCAGCGGTCAGGGTGCGGGACGGCATGAATTGCCCCTACTTTTTCAATTACCCAAGGTCCATTCAATCATTCATCAGATTACGTAGGAACGGTTCGCGAACCGCCCCTACGTCTTGCGATTTCTTATCGTACACAACATTCAAATGAATTCGATGTAACTACGCTCTAAAAGCCTCGCGCCTCAACGTCACCCGATCCAATCGATCACCGAGAACCTCGACCCCCAATCCTGGTTTTGTGGGAACATCGAGGGTGCTATCTGGGTTGAGCACAAAGGGGGGATCAGCGATATCTTCAACATAATATCGGTCCGATGCGGAGATATCCCCGGGCAAAGTGAATCCTGGCAGAGAGGCGATCGCTACATTCGAAGCGCGACCGATTCCTGTCTCCAACATGCCGCCACACCAAACGGGGATATTTGATTCGAGGCACAAGTTATGGATAGCCATCGCCTCTGATAAACCTCCAACCCTTCCCGGCTTGATGTTAATGATCCGGCACGCATCAATCTCCACCGCTTGTCGAGCATGACGGACTGAAAGGATACTCTCGTCAAGACAAATGGCTGTTTTCAATCGAGCTTGTAACCTGCTGTGATCGATCAGGTCGTCTTCCGCCAAAGGTTGTTCTATAAGCAGGAGATCATAATCATCCAAGGCTTCAATGGAAGTAGCGTCCTCGATCGTGTATGCTGAATTCGCATCTACCTGTAACTTTAGGTCGGGGAACGCTCTGCGAACAGCTTGTACATCATCCACATCACGCCCGGGCTTGATTTTTATCTTTATCCGATCGTAACCCTGATCAATGAATTGTCCGATGGTATCAACCAGCAATTCTGCGTCCTTTTGGATCCCTACCGACACGCCAACAGGCACAGTTTTCCGAACGCCTCCCAAGGCCGTAGCAAGGGGTTTCCCAGCAGCTTGGGCAAGCAGATCCCAGAACGCCATTTCAAGCCCTGCTCGTGCGAGGGGATGTCCTTTAAACACACGCAGTCGATCACGGAGATCCTCGACCGTAACGATCTCACTCCCTACGATCGCAGGTACAAAGAAATCGGTTAGTACATGCCATGCGGTCATTGTTGTTTCGTAAGAATAACCTGGGCTCATGCCAGCCACACATTCACCCCACCCAGTCAAACCTTCCCCTCTCAATATGAGAATGACGCAATCACGGTCAAGTTCCACGCCGAAGGAGGTTTCGAAAGGTGCAACAAGTCGCATACGAATGTGACGCAGCTCAATGAAATCGATCTTCATCTCAATCCCTCAATCGCATCACGATGTGCGAGAAGATAATAGGACCGGGATTCCCCTCCATCCCTGACGAATAGGAAATCCGAAATCAAGTAATCAGTGCCAAATGCAGCTTCAAAGAGTTCACGCGTGAGAACCCTCCAGGCTCGTGCGAGTTCGAAATCTACCTCTTTCAGGTACAAAAAATCTGATGGGATTTCGACCAGAACCAACGAAGACTGTGTAGCGGTAATATGATCAGGCGGGTATATCAACCCATGCTCCCTCATCGACGATGGATTCAAAAGCACCGCGCCCCCCTGCAAGTATTCGGATAATCCAAGCAGTTGGGTTCCCTTCTCAACGCGGTCTAATACGCGGGGTGAGTTGATATACCAATCGATGTCGAAACGATCGGATGGCAAACCGATGTTCAAACCGTCGCGCATCGACCCGTATGCATCGCGAATATATCGATTGCATACCACGCCCAATCGTCGAACATTGAGATATCCGTTAAGACTCAAGAGAGGATCGTAGGTCCAGGTCGCAAGATGGATACCTTGCTCGATGACAGCTTCCCGCTGTGCGAGCTTTAAACGGTATCCTAAGCCCCGATTTCGATAATCAGGATGAACCCCTAACTGATGCGAGCAATGCTTCAGACTTTCCGATGCTTTGTGTCCCTCACCAAATTCCGTGGCCCCCAAGAATCCATACACGAAGCCTATCAGCTCCTCACCCTCAAGAGCCCCAATTACAACCCCACCGTTAAGGGCGATGGTTTTGATTATATGAGCCGGGACGACATCAACATCGCTCCCGGGCCAAATAATCCGTTGAAGTTCTTCAACCTTCTCCATGTCCTCGATGGAAGTCAAGGTGTGTATTGTGGTCTTCGCATCCATCATCAATCTCTCCGTCTATCGGTAAATTGACGAATCAAAAGATCCCATCCCCAGTTTTTCTCTCCGAGATAATCGATCTTGTCTTCCATACGTGACGGCTGCAAACCAAACATGTGCGGCAATGTGTTCAAGTCTGTGGTTCGATCCACAGCCAAATAATCGAGCCAAAGAGGGTTAATCGGAGATCTTGGCATGAGCTTCTCCATCAACCAGGCTCCTGAACGAAGGTAAGGAGGACGCGCGGGAAGGAGAATTCGCGGAGCGCTTGAAGCCTTCATGATCATGTGCAAGACTTGCTTGAATGAGATGTACTCCGGTCCTCCGATCTCGATGGTTTTTTCGATCGTTGAGGGCTCATCTAAAGCCCAGGTGATGGCTGTCGCGAGATCATCCACCCATAAGGGTTGGAGGAGCGTTGAACCATTACCTGGCATAGGAAAGAAGATGGGTGAAATTCCTAATAACATCGCTAATGAGGTGGTGAAGTTATCATGCTGGCCAAAGAGAAGCGCCGTTCGCAATATCGTGTATGGAACACTGCTGTTTCGGATGTGTTCCTCTGCTAACGCTTTCACCTGCATCGCTGGATACGCAGAGCCTCGATCCGCTCCGATATGGCTTAAGAAGAAGAGGCGTTTTATGCCAGCTTCAGCAGCTGCTTCCGCTATGTTTTGTGTCCCTGCTTCCTCTAATTCCAACCTATGATCAGAACCGCCCTGCCCCTCAATGCCTGCAAGGTGGATTACTGTTTCGATTCCCACCAAGGAAGCTCGTACACCTCGCCGATCGGTGACACTGGCCAGCGTTATGTCGACCGGAACTCCCCTTGGGAGAGCAGGTGAGCGAGAGGATGGTTGAAGCATGGTTCGGACTGCGAACCCGAATTCGGTCAATCTTCGCAACACAGCCCGTCCAATGAAACCCGTGCCACCAGTGACTAAGATCATCATTCCTTACCACGATTATTCTATCGCTGGATCACAATAACAAAATGGGATGCATCATACGTAAGCATACTTCGTCTTGTATAGAAATAGCACGCTTTTCGATTCTAGCATATCCATTATCACGACGGTTTTTTTACCAGCTTGGGTTAACGATACGCATAATGTATTTGAAGCACGCTGATCGGACGTCCAGTCAGTTCCAAAAAAATCGGGCTGTCTCAAAAGCCACTCTCGTGACCGTTGATTAGAAGATATTCCGGGTGATGTCATTGCGAGGAGCCCTCCCTCAATCTGTCATCGCGAGGACACGACGAAGCAAACTTATTATTGAGGAGATGACTTCACCCCGGAGCCTGTCCTGAGCTTGTCGAAGGAGGGTTCGCAATGACATGAGATCCGACGCCGCCGTCGCTTAGGATTCGGCGAGTTTAGGACAAAGCTTATCGAAGGATAACCGCTAAGTATCTATCTATTCTTGTAGAGGTGGCTCCCATGCCGCCATATGAGCGTGCATGGGAGACCGGTCTACAGGTTAATGATTAGGGTAGAGAGCCTAGAGTACCTGCAAAGTTTCTGCACAGAGTATCCCGTCGTCGAGGCAATAAATCCAAGTTCTCCTGGATGTTGGATGGGTGCATATCAAAAGAAATGAGCGCTTGACTAAGCGCTCATTAATACACCTCATGGAAGTTGGTCTATTGCATGCTATTCGACGGTCTCCTCGATCGCGTTGAGTAGTCCGTCGACCATATCTCGCAGATAGACTTCGGGGACGGCGCCAACTTGCCGGTGGAGGATCTTACCCTTTCCGAAGAAAAGAAGTGTCGGTATACCTCGCACATCGTACTCTTGGGCCCACTTGGTGTTATCGTCTGTGTTGATCCTGGCCACGATTAACTTTCCAGCGTGCTCTTTCGCGAGGTTATTCAGCGCTGGTTCGATCATCTTACATGGTCCACACCACGGCGCCCAAAAATCGACTACCACGGGTATTTCAGATTGAAGGACTACTCTTTCAAAGGCATCATCTGTGACGTTTATTGCTTCTTTATACATTTCCTTCTCCAGGCATAAATCTACACACAAAGAAAATCATACCATACAGTGGTGAAACATAGAGGTAAATGTAATTAAATAGCAAAGAAAGGGCGCTTCAAGTCGCAAGCCACAAGACGCAAGCTGCAAAATGCAAGCTACAAGCTACAGGCTTCAAGCTGCAAGCTACAGCTTGCAGCTTGTGTCTTGTGACCTGCGACTTGTGACTTGCGACGTGCCCCTCCCCAAAGTGGGTGCTATAATCACAGCACATCTTTTCGCTGCGGAGATCCAGCATGCCCCACTGCCCTGCTTGTACAGCCCCCGGTCTAGAGGTATCGTCCGATGGGACGCTTACTTGCAGCTATTGTGGAACCATCATTCCTGGCGATTCTAATGTGTGCCCAGCTTGTGGACATGTGAATGTCGCTGGGGTAGAAACTTGTAGCTCCTGTGGGGAACCTCTTTCATTGGTAGCGCAGGTCATGATCAGGCAAGAAAGCGGCGATCAACCTTATAGATTGAAACAGGTTCGCACACAAGCCACAGCACTCAAGGAACGCGAATCTCGTGAGTCTGATAAGCGTATGGAGGTTTTACAAGCCATCGATCAACGCCGGCACGCGGCCGAAGCCGAAGCGAAGAAAGCCCAAGAAGCATATCAGCGAAAAGTCTCAAGTATCGTGCTGCTGATTATTCCAATATTCATCGTCTTCCTTATCCTACTCGTGGTGCTCACGAGATAGTCCGAATCAATGAACGCCAGCACATCGTACACCATTCAATTACCGGTCTATGAAGGCCCGCTCGATCTGTTGTTGGAGCTGATCGAACAGGCTGAGCTCGATATTACGAAAGTAGCACTGGCGAAAGTCACCGATCAGTACCTTGCATACCTTAAGAGGATCCCAGAGCATCAATTGGATGATCTTGTATCCTTCCTGCTAGTCGCCGCCCGCCTTCTACAGATCAAATCGGAAGCGCTTCTACCTCGCTCCCCGACTCTTGAACCCGGTGAAGAGGACATAGGGGATGCACTCGCCCAGCAATTGATCGCCTACAAGAAATATAAACAAGTCGCCAGCCATCTCGCCGACCGATCAAATACAGGACTTAGAACCTACTTACGGCTTTCCAGCACCCCCACACTCGAATCCAAGCTCGATATGTCAGGTGTAAACCTGGGCGATCTACGACGTGCGTTTATGGACGCCTTAGCGGCCGCGCCCACCACTCCTGAACCCGGCAAAGTCGTCGTAGCACAGCGAATCCGTGTTCGAGATCGGATCCAAATCATCGTTGAGGCCCTACGAAAGGCAGGTCGGACGACCTTTCAAAAGATCTTTAAACAAACAAAATCAAAATTAGAGGTCATCGTCTCCTTCCTTGCATTGCTGGAATTGATCAAACAAGAAATGGTGAATGTGAAACAGGATACCTTGTTCGGAGAAATTGAACTCTACCAAGGAGACGCCTGGCAGGGGGATCAAGACATGGATTTTGAATTGGAGTTCGATGAGTAAGGCGCAGCTATCATCAACGCCACCGCTGCCCCGAAGCCGTCGATCACAACATCACCAATACTTGAAGCTCTCCCCTCAACAAATGACTGGTGAAATTCATCGCTGAGCGCGAAGAGCACGGTCATAAACAACGCCAAGAACCATCGATAGCTGAACGACAGCCGTCTTGGTAAGGCAGAAAAATAAGCCAATCCAAGGAATCCATACCCTAAAGCATGCCCCCCTTTTTTCAGTAAAACATCCCAGAAGCCGAAGTAAGGCAAATTGTCCCCAGGCAAGGATGACAGGGCGAAGATGATCGCCATCAGGACAAAGGCAGGCACCCAACGCAATGGAGGCGGAAGCGAAGGCAACTTCATATGTGCCATTCTACCACCTAAGAGCGACTCGGAGCCCAGGGAAGTGATGCGTTCATGATAACCGAAGCATAGCGGAGTATTAAGGTATAGTTTATATATTATTGTTATGATGAACCTATCGAAAACTAGGTATGATGATGACCAATCGCCTCGCTAACGAGACATCCCCCTATTTGCTGCAGCATGCAGAGAATCCTGTAGATTGGTATCCCTGGATTGAGGAAGCATTTTCATTCGCTCGGGAGATGGACAAACCCATTTTTCTCAGTGTCGGTTATGCTGCATGTCATTGGTGTCATGTGATGGCCCACGAGTCCTTCGAAGATCTTGACACAGCTGCCGTAATGAACGAACACTTTATCAGCATCAAAGTCGATCGGGAAGAAAGGCCTGATATCGATTCAATCTATATGGATGCCGTCGTGGCTTTAACAGGTCAGGGTGGTTGGCCCATGTCCGTCTTCCTTACCCCGGAGGGGGTGCCTTTCTATGGGGGCACATATTTCCCCCCAACTCCCCGCTACAATATCCCCTCCTTTCGCGATGTTTTACTGCACATCGCCAAGGAGTGGGAGGGCAATCGCGATCGCTTACTTGAGGCTGGCACACATTTAACTGAACACATCACAAAAACGACCTCGTTGTTTCCAGATCACGATACGCTCGATCCAGCCTCCTTGGATCAAGCCGCAGAGAACCTCCTCAGGTCCTATGATTGGGAAAATGGTGGATGGGGTAGAGCCCCCAAGTTTCCTCAAGCCACCACAATCGAGTTCTTATTAGGTAGACATTTCCGGTCGGACGATAAGCTGTCCCTCGACATGGCAACACATACATTGCAAAGCATGGCCGCTGGTGGCATTTATGATCACCTCGGAGGCGGCTTCGCCCGCTATGCCGTCGATGACCACTGGATCGTCCCACATTTCGAGAAGATGCTCTACGACAACGCTTTACTAGCGAGGGTTTACCTTCAAGCGTGGCAAGTCACAGGCATGCAAATCTATCGAGTTGTTGCTGAGGAAACGTTAGATTTTCTACTGCGCGAGATGCGGAACGCAGAAGGTGGTTTCTACTCTTCGCTTGACGCTGATTCAGAGGGTGAAGAAGGCAAGTATTACGTATGGACACCTGATGAGATTCAAGATGTCCTTCTTGAGGATAACCTTGCCGAGATATTTTTCGCCGCATACGGAGTGAGTGAGACCGGGAACTTTGAGGGGCGTTCGGTTCTCTTTCGATTCATGGATGATGATGCTTTAGCTAAGAAATTTCAACTTTCCTCGGAAGAGAGCGCTCGGCATCTTTCCGAAGCTCGTAGGTTGCTGAGCGCGAAACGGGAGGAACGGATCCGACCCGCTACGGACGATAAAATCCTTACATCCTGGAATGGTTTAGCGCTCATCACCCTAGCGCAAGCAGCGCGTGCATTCGACCGTCGAGATTATCTGCAAGCCGCAAAAGATTTGGCATCCTTTTTGCTTGAAAATCTCTTTCTCGATGGACGCTTGAAACGCTCCTGGCGTTTGGGTCGCACTCGCCATGATGCCTACCTTGAAGACCACGCCGCGCTGGGACTTGGCCTTCTAAGCCTTTACCAGGCAGACTTCAACCCACGTTGGTATCAGGCAGCCGTCAAACGAGCGCAGGAGATCTTGGCTCATTTCGACGATCTAAAAGGCGGCTTTTTCGATACTCGCGATGACCACGAAATGTTGATCACCAGACCGAAATCGATCCATGATAGCCCTACGCCAAGTGGGAATTCCCTCGCGTGCTCATTGTTGTTGGCATTGGGTGCTTTGACAGGTAAGAGAGCGTATATTGATCCAGCGGAATCAGCCTTACGAGCCATGGAACATCGAGCTGCATCCTATCCGACAGCTTACCCTGGATGGTTGACGAATATGGACTTCTCGCTCGGCCCCACCCTTCAGTTGGCTCTCGTCGGTCCTCTTGGAGATGTGGGTATGGAGGCACTCGTACAAGTGGTGAATCAACCCTACCTTCCTCGACTCGTGATCGCAGCAGGTGAACCGGGGACACAAGGTGCGCCATCGCTCTTGGAGGGACGTGCGATGGTCGATGACACGCCAACCGCATACCTGTGCCAGGGCTTCACGTGCAAGCTGCCGACCACCTCTCCCCAGGAGCTAGAGGCTCAACTCCATGAGGCGAACAAGAGGGGGCGTCTTGGGACATAGATAAACGTATGTCACCCCGAACAAAGTAAGTCATGAAGAGAACCTAGGATGACGCGATTTCAAGAGTATCATCATAAGGATTCCTCGCTCGTATACCTCACTCGGAATGACATTCGGGGGTGGTGTTATTCCGAGCGCTGTTTGGCGCGAGGAATCCCTATGATTCGACAAACTCAACAGTGCCATCATAGGAATTCCTCGCTTGCTTCGCTCGCTCGGAATGACATTCGGGGTGGTGTTATTCCGAGCGCCGTTTGGCGCGAGGAATCCCTATGATTCGACAAACTCAACAGTGCCATCATAGGGATTTCTCACTCACATAGCTTGCTCAATATGACATTCGGGGAAGGTGTCATTCCGAGCGCCGTTTGGCGCGAGGAATCCCTATGATTCGACGAATTCAACAGTTTCATCATAGGGATTCCTTGCATGCTTCACTCGCTCGGAATTTAGATTTTTTGCCCGAGAGCCTTTCAGTTGGTTTAGCACAAGGCCTATTTCATAACCTACACCAAACCGCGGTACTTAGGAAAACACGAATCGTCTACCCTCATGGGAAAGTCTAGGTACCAGAATCACCTGAAAATATGTTAGTCTTAAGTTGACATCGAAAGATGTCAAAGCACTCGGTTCGCCGAATATTTTAAACATCTGGATCAGAAGTCGTTATACCATTGCCAGCACAATTTCAAACCTCGGAACATAACACATATGTCTATTTCCTTTTCTAAAAAATCGGTTAACCAGCATACTCCAAATGACATGAAGCAAAACAAATGATCCCAAACAGCAAAACTATATTCAAGATCCTCAGAAGAAACTCCGCCTGGGTTGTTATTCCATGGAAAGGAGTCACTTTTGCCTGATCCTATTGATGCCGTCCTCATCGGAGCAGGTCAACGAGGGGCAAACGATTACGGATCCTACGCTTTGCGTCACCCTGATCGACTCCGTTTCGTAGCGGTGGCGGAGCCTGTCCCAGAACGACGAACCCGCTTCGCGCGCCAACATCACATACCACTTGATGAACAATATGGGCATTGGCAAGACCTGCTCTCTGGACCTCAGAAAGCTCGAGGGGCGTTGATTTGCACCCAGGACCAGATGCACGTAGAGCCAACGATTACCGCATTAAGAAGAGGGTATGATGTTCTGCTAGAGAAACCCATCGCTACCACACCCGAGGGCTGCGTCGAGGTCATCGTTACGGCTGCTGAAACCGGCCGCCAGCTGCACATAGGCCACGTGCTTCGCTATACACACCACTTCCAGAAGCTTCGTCAGGTCCTCAACTCAGGAATGCTGGGAGATCTGGTTAACGTCGATCATCGTGAAAATGTCTCCTGGTGGCACATGTCGCACAGCTACGTGCGAGGTTCATGGGCGGTGCAATCCGAAAGCAGTCCGATGATCCTGACGAAGTGCTGTCATGACTTTGATCTCTTGTTATGGATCCTGGGACGTAAATGCGAACACCTGAGCAGTGTTGGACAGCTGGTGCACTTTCGACCCGAAAAGGCCCCCTCCGGTGCCCCTAAGAGATGCCTCGATGGCTGTCCTTCCAGCGAAGAATGCCCATATTACGCCCCATTTGTTTATATCGACTTGCTCCCACTATGGCGTGACATTGCAGATACATCCACCGGATTGATGAACTTCGCAGCACAAGCGCAACTTAGAGTACCCAAACTTCTGAGGTACGTCAGCAAGGTTGCGCCGTTCTTGCGTCAAATCAGCGATTACCGGGGCTGGCCTATTTCAGTTCTCGCGCTGGAGCCCTCGCCCGATGCGATCCTTGAAGCTCTACGAGATGGTCCTTATGGACGATGTGTATATTTCTGCGGAAGCGATGTGGTTGACCACCAGGTCGTGCTCATGCAGTTCGAAGGCGACATATCCGTTTCACTCACCATGCACGGTCATTCTCACAATGAGGGACGAAGCACGCGCATTGAAGGTTCACGCGCTACATTGAAATCCTTCTTTGGATTGGGTGGGTCTTGGATTGAGATTAACGAACACCGGAGCGATCGTTTTACTCGTTACGACACGACAGGCGACGTTAAAGGAGCACACGGCGGAGGCGATGTAGAATTATTAACTACTTTTATAGATAGTTTGAGGAACGAAAGCAATCGCGAGTCACTTGCGATCGCACGACAAGCCTTGCAAAGTTACCTACTAGCTTTTGCTGCGGAGGAGGCTCGGCTTGGAAATCAGGTTGTGAACATGGAGGCGTACACCGATCGTTATTTACTCTCAGCGGATTAACATTGAAGGGTATTTTCGTATTTAGTCCCGGGTGTATGCGAATTTGACAAGAAATGTCTGATTATTGACAAATCTGAATATGGGTTGCTTTGAGCGCAAGGTTCGATCAAAGGTACAAGACAAGACGATGAGGTTCAGGGATACGAGAACGGATTGGTATTCGTTTATGATAATGCCAGGCAAATAGGTTGAAACTGCTGTCAAGGAGAGGAAAATGCCAAATCGCTCCCCTGTAATTCCGGAAGCGGCATGGAAACGTCGTTTCGACCAAAAGCTGAATAACCCCGGACGTCCAAGCAACCTGCTTTCCCTTCAAACCCTTATTCAATGGTTCCCCATGATCCTCCGTTTCCGCTCAAAACTCAAACAGGACAAAGTTGCGAGACGCGAATCGGTGATCGATATCTTCAGACCGCTTCGAACGGGGCCCACTATGGGGGTTCCTCTTGGCGGAATCGGCGCCGGCAGCATCACCCGTGGTTGGCGCGGCGAGTTCAGACGATGGCAACTCCGTCCGGGTATTTATCACTACCAACCTGTGTTAGCCGATCAATTCTCGATCTTTGTGCAGCATGAAGGGGAAGAACCGAAGGCCCAGACACTTTACTCCGGTCGACCTGAGGATAAACACTTATCAAGCTGGCGGTGGGAGATGGACCCAGCTTGCGCAACGTATCATGCGCTCTTTCCCAGAGCATGGACAGTTTACGAGGAACCCGTGCCGAATATTCGCCTCACATGCCGACAGTTATCCCCTGTGATCCCACATAACTATCGCGAGAGCTCATTTCCTGTGGGCTTGTTCGTGTGGAATATCGAAAACCTCTCATCCAAACCTGCTAAGGTTGGTTTGATGTTCACCTTCCAGAACGGGATCGGATCGACCAACGATTTCGCAGGTGGGCATATCAATCGACCTTTTCAACTCTCCAAAACCGACATGAACGGTCGAGAGCGAAGGACCGTTGGTGTCTCTCTAAGATATACTCATCGGCAAATAAGGGGTGTGAGTGATGATGATCGGTCTGCGCCTCTTGAAATCTATGAAGACCCTCTATCTTTCACCATCGCGACGGAGAGTAAATCCCACCTCCGTACGAGTTATCGCGTTCGTTTTACCACATCCAGTAATGGCGCGGATCTGTGGGACGACTTCGCTCAGGACGGTATGTTGAAGGTCGTAAGGGATGGTCGTCCATCAACTGAGGGGGAGACGATCGGCGCAGCCTTAGCCGTCACACTGGAAATAGAGCCTGAAAGTTCTCAAGAAGTGGTCTTCGCTCTATCGTGGGACATGCCTCTGGTGAGGACCGGTTTTGGTACAAAATATTACCGTCGCTACACGCAGTTCTATGGTCGAGGTTCCAACGCAGCGCCATCCATTGCAGCTGATGCGCTTCTTCATTACCCCTACTGGGAGAATAAAATCGTATCCTGGCAGAGACCGATCCTCGAGGATGACACACTTCCCCTTTGGTATAAGACGGCCCTCTTTAATGAGCTTTATTACATCGTCGACGGCGGGACGATGTGGTTATATCAAGCCGATGGTGAGGATCCTTGGCGAGACGATATTGGACGCTTTGCGTATTTAGAAGGCCAAGAATACCGCATGTACAACACCTATGATGTGCACTTTTACGCTTCCTTTGCATTAAGCATGCTCTGGCCACGATTAGAACTGAGCTTACAACGGGACATCGCGGAATGTGTACGAAACGAATATCCTGAAGAACATCAGTTGATGACCTCGGGAAGGTTCAGCCCGCGCAAAAAGAAGAGCATCGTCCCACACGATATCGGATCACCCGGCGAGGATCCTTGGGCAAAAATCAACTTCTACCACTTCCACGACGCGAACCGCTGGAAAGATCTCAACCCAAAATTCGTCTTACAGATCTACCGAGATTACATCGCGACGGGAGATCGTTATTTCCTCGCTGATGTCTGGGACGCAGTTTATGAAGCCATCGAATACATCAAACGCTATGATCAGGATGGTGATGGGTTGATCGAAAACGAGGGCATCCCAGACCAAACTTACGACGCGTGGGCAGTCTATGGACCGAGTGCTTACACAGGGGGATTGTGGTTGGCGTGTCTTAGTGCCGCTGTTCGTATGGCTGAAATCTTGGGCGAGCATGAGATTGCGAACACATATCGTGAGATGTACCAGATGGGCCAAAGCTCGTATGAGGAGAAACTCTGGAACGGGCGTTATTACAACTACGATAGCAGCTCGAGCGGCTACCATGACAGCATCATGGCTGATCAATTGGCTGGGCAATGGTACGCACGTGCAAGTGCTCTCCCCCCTATTGTGAAACCTGAACGCGCTCGAAGTGCGATTGAAACTGTCTTCAATTCCAACGTGAAGCAGTTTCAAGGGGGTAAGATGGGAGCGGTGAATGGGATGAGGCCCAACGGTCAAGTTGATCGAACCAGTATTCAATCACGTGAGGTTTGGACCGGGACGACCTACGCCCTCGCAGCAGCGATGATACAAGAAGGAATGCGTGAGGAAGCCTTTGAAACCGCGAAAGGCATTTATGATGTGACCTACCACGAGAGGGGATATTGGTTCCAAACCCCTGAAGCTTGGGACAAGGATGGTAATTACCGTTCTCTGGCATATATGCGTCCGCTGTCGATCTGGGCGATGCAGTGGGCATTGGAGCGCCTTAAAGATAAAGAACAACCGGGCAGTTCGACACCGAGTGCAGAGTATTAATACTCTCTCATATCAAGAGCTAGCTGGATAACGAGCGAGAAGGTTTAAGAGCGGATATCTACATCCCACAAGTCAAAGATGAAACAAAGATCAAAGGCATTCGTCCACGTATACACTGGTGAGGGCAAGGGGAAGACCTCCGCCGCTTTAGGGTTGGCACTGCGCGCTTCAGGTCACAAAATGCATACCTACATCGGTCAATTCATGAAAGGGACCCATTACGGCGAGCTGGAGGCTCTTCGGGACAACCCATTCATCACGATCGAGCAATATGGGGACGTCCGCTGCATCCGCCGCGAGGAGGTTGCCGAAGAGCATAAGGCTCAAGCCCGGGAGGGTTTACTCAAAGCGAAAGAGGCGATGTTATCGTCCCAATACGACATCGTCGTGTTGGACGAGATCAACATCGCCATCTGGTTTGGATTGCTGACACTAGACGAGGTAAACGCGTTTCTAGATGCACGCCCTGCGTACATCGAATTGATCCTCACCGGTCGCCGCGCGCCTCAGGAGATTATCGACCGGGCAGACCTTGTGACAGACATGCGTGAGGTGAAACACTACTTCCAAGATGGGGTAAAAGCTCGCGACGGAATCGAGCGCTAATTTTAAATCACAAGTCGCAAGACACAAGCTACAGGCTACCGGTTGTGACTTGCGTCTTGTGACTTGTGACTTGCTTCCACTTGCCATAGTTCATGATCTGCGCTAAGGTTCTAGGTAGCCTTTGGAGGAATGCCGCAAATGCGGTCCCCCCTATCTTTACTTTTCGTCTGGACCCTCCTCGGAGCTGCCGCTGTCTTTCTGGCCGTGATTGCCCTGAGGAGATCCACGCGCGGGAATCCACGGCAACAACGTGGATCCGGGAATGTTCTTGCGTCCGGAGTCAACTTCCTGGTGATAACCGCTGTTGTGCTCTGGGTAATCCTGATCCTTCTTTATATTCTCCTCCGTTAAAACCATCTTGATCACGTCCTTACCACTGAACCTTGAGGCGTACCAATGAAAGTCACATCCTGGATCTTATTGGCCGTCGGGATCGTCCTCCTCGTTGGATCCATCACCCAGATACAGAACGCAGCACAAGGTCTCGAGATCATTAAGATACAGCAATCCAGCCCTCCAACAACGATCATTTCCCCCACCAATAGAGAGGAGGTTGCCCGACCAGTAGTTATGATCGGCCATGGCTTCGCTGGATCCGGTCTGCTCATGCGGGGCTTCGCCTTCTCGCTCGCGCACGCTGGATATACCACCCTCTCCTGGGATTTCAACGGTCACGGTGCCAATCCAAATCCCTTATCCGACCATATGTCGAGCGACGCCCTGGTCGAGAACGCTGAAGCTGCTCTCGATGCAGCCATCGCATTCGGTCTCGATGCATCCGAAGGCATAGCAATCCTGGGTCACTCGATGGGCAGCGGTGTTGCTCTCGATTTTGGGGTCGAGCACCCCATGACAGCGGCCACGATCGCCGTCTCGCCTATTTCGAGAACCGTGACACCCACCCTGCCGCGCAACCTGCTTCTCATGGCCGGGAGCCTTGAGCAGCGCTTTGTACAAACAGCCGAGAAGTTGCTGTCCGATGCGGGTGGGCCTGGTGGTGATCCGTCGGATGGGACAGCCCGCGAGTTACATGTCGTGCGTGGAGTCGAGCACATCTCAATCCTCTTTGTGTCTGACAGCCATCGGACCGCTCGTGAGTGGTTGGATGCGACCTTCGGTCCACAGCCCGGCGCGGTAGAGTACACCGATCGGCGTATGATGTGGTATGGACTCGGGATGTTGGGTGTCCTTATCCTTGGTTGGGCGGTCACACCGTTGTTTCTCAATTCACAACCGCTGTCTACCCTCGACCAACCTCTATGGCGCCGTTTGACCGCACCGATCGTTGGGGCGCTCCTCGCCACAGTCATCCTGTGGTTGCTGGGAAAGGTCGGGCTTGAGGTAGGCAATCTGCTCGGACTCATGGTCGGCGGCTACCTCTTGTTCTGGTTTGCTCTAGCGGGTTTGATCAGTTTATTGTTCCTCCAGAAGAAACTCTCTCTGCCCTCACGACGCGCGCTGTTCGGGGGATTGATCGTCTTTGCCGTACTCTGGTTTGGCATCGGGTTACTCGCCCATTTTGTATGGCTTCCGTGGTTGTTGATTCCGAAGCGATTGGTGCTTTGGCCTTTGGGAGCGCTGCTCGCGCTTCCCTGGTTCTTGGCAATCGGGGAGACCATCCGTGGTGACGGATTTCTCAAGCAATTACTGGGATGGTTGATGCACACCATAATCTTGGGGGCCGGCTTTTTTCTGGCGCTGCGCCTCATCCCAGAGCTGTTTGTTCTGATCCTCATCCTGCCGGTCCTGCCCCTCGTAAACGGCTTGCTAGAGCTAGCGACTGCACGCCTCCGTGGAAGTTGGCCCTTCGCCATCGGCGGCGCGCTGTTTATGTGCTGGGTGCTCTTGGCTGTTTTCCCCATGGCGTGATCAAGAAACCGACAGGTTAATACATGTGACGGTTCTTTAAAATTGGGAACGAACATTATTTACTAAGCGTCTATAGGGTAGAAACATATCACCGGAGGAATACAGATGTCCCCCAAAAGACAACGAACGATCCTACCTGGTTTTGCCCTCCTGCTTCTGCTCACCTTACTGGTATCCGGCTGCAACGCTTCGAATGAGATCGAGTTGGACATGGATGATAGTGGCAGCCAGGTTGAGGTGAAGAAAGGTCAGGTCTTGGCTATCTCCCTCGAATCCAACCCGACCACAGGTTACATGTGGGAGGTGTTGAAGATCGACGAATCGATGCTGGAGCAGCTCGGTGAGTCCGAATTTATATCCTCAGAATCCGAAGGCCTCGTCGGTGTTGGTGGTGTGGAAGTACTTCGCTTTAGAGCTTTAGGCGTTGGTACAACCAATGTGGAGTTAGGCTATCTTCGATTCTGGGAAGAAGATGTAGCGCCTTTGATGCTCTATTCCCTCTCAATCGTGGTACGTGAATAAACCAGTAGTTGGGTAGTATTTTCTTATCCTCGAAGAGGAATGTTATCCTGTGACGAAGTTCTCGGATACACGTTCATCGGACCATGAATCACCTTTAAACTCAGGCTCTTCCCCTTAATGATATGGTATGCGCATTGGCTATTGAGTGACCCGATTCCACGACATGACATGCCCAGAGCTTGCACCCCTCCCCTCATATGGATAGAATGAGGCCGTGAGTCCATTGATCCAATTTCGATCTTTTTAAGTACTATGATAGGACGATAAGCGCAGGAAAAACATCAAACGAATTCTCATACACTTTGGATCATCCGTCGGATCGCTTCTCAGCTTGCCCCACAATCCTACCCTTTCCCATTCCTCCTATAGGGCCGAGCGATTACGAATTCGCTTAAGGGACGATGCGCGCTGATCGAGAAAAACCTTACTCAAAAACTGGTTCGCATTTGATACCAGGAGCTCGACTTTCAAGGAAGTAGACGTCGAATCAATGTTGGACAAGATGACCTGTAAATCGATCGAAAGTTCTGAGGGTTATAAGAATTAGCTATACTCTCATTGGACGAGCAAACAGCTGGTATCGCGACCCAAGGCAAGGTCACCCATTGGCAATCCATCATCGTATCAACCAGTAAAATGACAGCACTGACATCACTCTTCAAACACGCAATCACACCCATAGCCTTCGATAGCTCAAAACTTCATCGTGAGCGCCTCGTGGATATGATCCATGCCGAGATCCCGCGCAAGCTTGTCGTGATTATTGCCC
This sequence comes from Anaerolineae bacterium, assembly GCA_011174825.1. Classification (GTDB taxonomy): domain Bacteria; phylum Chloroflexota; class Anaerolineae; order Anaerolineales; family E44-bin32; genus DUEZ01. Next base: position 22,544 of record DUEZ01000014.1, read on the forward strand.
CAGCGGGATACGGCAAAAGTATGCTCCTGGCGGATTTCACCGCGCACACAGAATTCCCCGTATGCTGGGTCAGGTTAACGGAGGCGGATCAGGATGTGATGAGATTGGCCAGCGTTCTGGCTGCCTCCCTCCAGAAACGCTTTCGCCGCCTACGAGGCAAGCCCGATTTAGAAGCGCTTTCTAATTCACCACCCGAAGCCCTAGCTCGAGCCTTCGTCGAATTGATCACGACCCGCATCGACGAATCGATCGTCATCGCCATCGATGATGTGCACTTGATCAATCCGTCCAAGGCTGTGATGACCTTCCTCAATACATTCCTGATGGAGGCACCTCCTCATGTCTCCCTTCTCGTCGCGGGGCGGGAGCTGCCAGAATTGTCCCTCGCAAAACTGGTCGTTGATGGCGAGATGACCGGCATAAGCCTGCACGATCTGGCGCTGAGTCGCGAGGAGTTGGCCTCTTTCGCTCAACAGTTTTCCAGCGTCGAACTTGAAGATAGCGATATCGATCGCCTGCTGGAGGAGACACAGGGCTGGATTTCTGGCGTCTTGCTCTCGGCGGTGTTAATGCGGGATCCTTCGGTTCGGTTGGTTCAAGAATCGCGTCCGATGGTCTATGAATATCTCGCCTCGGTCGTCCTCGACCAACAGAAAGAGAACGTTCGCCAGTTCATCCTCGACTCCTCCGTCCTACCCATCATGACCGTGGAAGGATGCGACCAAGTCCTTCGTAGAGACGACAGCCAGCGCTACCTGACCTACCTCGTACGTAAAGGGCTTTTCACGACCTCGACCGATCTGACCCCCCGGACGTACGAATACCATCCCCTCTTCCGGGAGTTCCTCACCGAAACGCTTTCAGCGCGCGATCTCAAGCGCTTGAGATCTCTGAGGAAACGAGCCGCGAGGTACTTGTCAACGCACGGTCAACCAGAAGACGCCGTTGAGATGTACCTCAAAGCCGGCGCCATCAATCGCGCCGCGGCACTTGTCGAAAAGTATGCCCAGGGCATGTTCGAAGCGGGACGCATCCAGACACTCGAGATATGGGGTGAACGTATAGATGAGAAACGGGCATCGGCACCTGGTTTGTGCCTTTTTTTGGCAACGGCTTATGCCGACAAGGGATACCTGGGTGCGGCCGAAGAGACCTTGAAGCGCGCCTTCGAAATGCTCGAGGTCGGGAAACCAAGCAAAACCAGGATGGTTCATGCGAAGAACGTGCAAGGCTTGATCGCGCTCCAACGCGGGCGATACGCTGAGGTGTTCAAATCAGTTGAGGAAGCAGAGCGTTTGCTCACGCCCAGATGCAGCCGATTGCGTAGGGCTACTTGTCTGCGCTTGAAAGCACGTGCGACTTATGAGTCAGGTGGTGATCTCCAGGAGGCGGAACGCCTGACGATGGAAGCAATTGAGCTGCTGGAGAAGACCGACGA
>DUEZ01000015.1 GCA_011174825.1 Anaerolineae bacterium
AATCTGACTACTGACTACTGACTTCTGACTACTGATGCCTGACATCTGACTACTGATTAAGCTCCTCCAAAAGAACCCCCGCCTCCCTCAAATCCGGCGTGTCTAACCCCTCGGAGATACCTCCATAGATCTCCCCCAATCTCTTCAAGGCCTTCTTCTCACGACCATGCTCGCACCACAAGCGTGCAAGATCCGTCGTTGCTCGCAGCTCGAACAACTTTGCCCCCTGTCGTTGAGCGACCTCGGTCGCTTGATCATAGCAGGCCTTTACCTCTTCCAGTGAAGCACCCTGCACCTTCAGCACTTCGCCTTTGAGACGGTGCAGCTCGGCTTCCATCATACGATCACCCGTTTCATTCATCCGTTCCCGGGCTTCTTCGATCGCCCCCAGACCTTCCTCGGTTTCCCCACTCAAGCCCAAACCCCAGCCGAGGAATGTGAGGAACTGCGAGCGACCTAGTTCCGCTCCGGTTGCGAGCCAGATACCGAGGCCCTCGCGTAAGTACTCCAGACCATCCTCCACCTCAAGCTCAACCATCAAAACGCCTTGTAGAGATCGCCCCATTGCCCAAAAGAAGGGGAAATTGTGCGTACCAGATAAACCTACTGCCTGTTCTGCGCAGCCTAATCCCTTCTGAAAGTCACGATAACAGTGGTAAAACATCGCGGAAAAGTTGAGCGCTAGCGCCATGCTAAAGGGATGCGCTGCCTGTTCCGCCAACGCCATAGCTTCTTGGTTTTTCTTCAGGCCACCATCTGGATAACCCATGCACCACAGGACCAGAGCTAGATAACTGAGACACGTGACGCCAGGATCTTGTCCATACTGTAGCGCGTGCGTTCGGTGGTGATCGAGCGAATAAAGCTCCAGGCATTCTTCGAGATGTCGGCGCGATTCCTCGAATTCACCGAGGTAGAACAAGATCGTGCCCATCGCTTGTTGAGCTTCGATGAGAAGGTCCAGATCTTCAGAAATCTGCGCCATACGCAGCAGCCGCTTGCTTATCTCATGTGCCTTCGCACAATTTGCCCGAGCGAGATGAAACGCGCGCAGCCCATAGAGCACAGAAAACAATTGAGGATCTTCGCCGACCTCCTCACAGAGCTCTTGCGCCCTTGTGAAGGCACCTTCGACCTCCTGGGCTGCATATCCTTTTGTAGCGACCAATACAACGCCTAGGGCAGTCTGCAGTGTAAGCTCTTGACGAGTACGCTCCAGTCCAGGGGGAAGCGACTGGAGGAGTTCCAAAGCTCGCTTGAAGTGAGCCACGGCTTCCTCGTTTGCCGAGAGTCGTTTCGCTCGCTCTGCAGCGATGTGAAGGTACATCACGGTTTTCTCAGGTACACCGGCTGTGTCGAAGTGTTGCGCTAGCTGTACAGCAATCTCAGAGGCATTATCGCCGTATAGTTTTTCCAACTCAGCGCCGACATGTTCGTGTAAGTAGGCGCGTTCGATGGCATCGAGACCATTGTAAAAATGTTTTTGAAAGAGGAGATGTCTAAATCGATATTCCGAGATTCGCCTCGATTCAAGGCGTCGAATACCCATGGCAGCCACGAGCCGATGCTGTTTATCGAGCTTACGGCTCAGGGAACTGAGGATCTCGCGAATGTCAGCTTTTAATATGTTAGCAGCAACTTCAGCGGTGAATTTCTCGCCCTCCACGCTTGCGACCGTGAGAACTTCCCGAAGCTCCTCACTCAAGCGACTTACACGTTCTTCAACCACTCCCTCAACCCTTGATGGAAGGTCGTTCCAATTCAAAGTGGGACCGATCACCCATCGATGTTCATCATCGCGAAGGATGTCCCCTCGTTCTTCCATCGCGCGAAGCAGCTCTATGGTGAACAACGGGTGACCACCAGTGTGTCGGAACAGTTCCTGATGGAAATGGGCTTCGAATCGGTTCGGTTCTGTGTTCAGAAAAGCATCGACAAAAGCCATGCCCTCGGTTTCATCCACCTGACTGAGATCGATTTGGATATCACCAAAGATCCTCTTGAACTCGGATATCGTTCTCAGGAGCGGGTGTCGCCCTTGGTCGAGCCTTGAATACTCTTCAACCGGCCGATGAACGCAGAGCAGAAGAATGCGGCTATCCGCGATCTGTCGACCCAGGTGAAAGAGCAAACTGATCGAGCCCAAATCTGCCCATTGGAAATCATCCATGATGAGCATAAGAGGTGTGTGACGGCTCACCGTCTGGAGGACTCTCGTGTACTGTTCGAAGAGATCGTTCTGCTGTGGGGCGTGATCCACTTGGATAACCGCATTTCGTTCAACAAGCCTATTTAATTGAGAAGACCAAGCCGTATCCTCATGGAGGCGAGATTGGACTCGCGAGATCAAGGGTGTCCCAGGCACAAAGGTCCCTACAAGGTCAGGACCTTCGTTCACGAGGGATTGAACCGCGCGCGGCATGAAATCCCAAAGCCGGAGCGCATAGTTGGTGGAGAGTGCTCCACTGAGCCACTTCGCTTCGGCATCACCAGTAAGAAGCCCTAGGATCTCGCGAAAGGGGAGATAAGGATCACCGATACCTGTAAGCGAACTGCAGAGTCCCATACTGATAACGAGATCCTGAACCTTCTCCTGAGAGCGATGTGCGAATTCCATGACTAAGGCCGTTTTACCACTTCCAGCGTTACCGGTCACAAAGACGACTTGTCCTTTGCCTGAAAGTGAATTCTCTAGAAATTCTTCCAACCTTAGAAGTTCTTGTGCACGTGCAACGAACGGGGGTCTCTCCGGTTTTCCAAGGCCTGCCCCTTCTTCGAGAAATGCAGGGGGTTTAGGTGCGGGTTTTTGAAGGGGTAGGGGTTTTGTCTTCAGTTCTTCTAGAATTTCTGAGGCGATAGCAACTATTTCAGCTTGATCTTCTTTCAAATGTGCGAGTAGTTCCTCGGTTTGAGTGGAAGGTTCTACGCCTAAAACCGCTTGCAGAGTGTCCCGACAGCGTTGGTAGGAAGCGATCATTTTGGACGTGTCACCAAGTTGATGATAAGCGATCATTAGAGCTCGATAGGCGGGTTCAGGAGCTTCACCGTGTGCAATCCACCGTTCGCCCCAATCCAGCACATCTCTCCACTGTCGCTCCTGAACCAGTTGATCCATAAGGAGATGCATCTTGTTCTCAAAAGCGGCGCGTAATCGCTCACGTTCCAATACAACCCAGTCCTCATAAAAACCGGGTAGCAATTCTCCCTGGTAAACCCTTACGCACTCGATGAGTTCTTTCGAGGACCAATCTTCTGGTTGCTTCTGATCCAGGACGAAGGCATCGACCCAATGGGGTAACGCAGAATTGAAACCGATGGCGAAATTGTCGGCTAATAGGTAAGTAGCTTCGTTTTCTGCTTCTGGGGGGATTGCCTTTCTAATCCGCCAAAGGGATTGGCGAAGGTTTACCCTGGCACTCTGTTCCGAGGATATGGGCCACAACAAACCGGCAAGCTTTTCACGCCTGTGTAGGCTACCCGTGTTGAGGATGAGGTAAGCGAGAAGCGATTGCGCAGGACGCGAGGCGATCTCTACTGGGTTACCGTTGAGGAGAACCTCAAATTGCCCAAGCAATCTCACTTCGAGCATGAGCTTCCGTTTCTTTGTGTGTGTTAGGATGGTTTAGATGCGATGAAATTGTTGGCTAAGGTGAATGTGAAGATAGTATAGCATGGCGGATTTACCGAAGGAACAGGTTGGTGAAATCGACGGTGGTCATCCGAGGGTTGTCTTGCCAAGAAACATGGTTTCGAGGATAGTTATTTCCACACCTAGCTTCGATCAGGGCATGCTTTCCACCTTCTCCCAAACCCTTCATCCATACGCTGAACTAGATTCTGAGACAACATTCGAATAGACGCTCGTATAACGCCTCTTTGGCACACTATGGACGCATGATTTGAGGCAAACCGCAGCTAAGGTTTAGGATCGAAGCAGTGCCGAAAGGTGGTAGGGAGATGAAATACATCCTCTGGTTTGACGAAATCAACGCCTCCGACGTAGAACTTGTCGGCGGAAAAGGGGCGAATTTGGGGGAGCTTCGGGCCGCTGATTTGCCTGTTCCGCCCGGTTTCTGCCTTTCCGCGCACGCTTATCGAGATTTTATTCAAGCTGCCAGGTTGGATGCCGACATCCAAGATGTCCTCGCCGATATCGACAGAGAGGATCCCACACAGGTGGGGTCCGCCTCGGAGCACATCCGGGACCTCATCAAGAGCGAGCCCATGCCGGAGATCATGAGCGAGGAACTCCTTGCTGGCTATCAAAAGCTGGGTGAGCAGCTTGGGGGGCAGGGCGATCCGAGGGTCGCGGTGCGATCATCTGCTACGGCAGAAGATCTGCCCGACGCTTCTTTCGCTGGTCAGCAAGATACTTATTTAAACGTCGTCGGAGGTGAAAACCTACTCGAAAAGGTCAAGGATTGCTGGGCATCTTTATGGACAGCGCGTGCCATCACTTATCGGGAGAAGCAGAGCTATGGCCATCAGAAGGTCTATCTTGCCGTTGTTGTGCAAGCGATGGTCCCCGCCGAAGTTTCTGGCGTTCTCTTCACGGCCAATCCTATCAATAGAGATCATAGTGAAACCGTTCTCAACGCAAGTTGGGGACTGGGCGAAGCGATCGTCTCAGGTAAGGTAACACCTGACACCTACGTTGTCCGAAAGGGGGATGGGGAGATCCTCTCACGTGAGATCGGTGAAAAGGAGATCACGATCCAATACCGATCGGATGGTGGGATCGAAGAAGTCACCACACCTAAAGCTCAGCAGGAGATTAAAGCTTTACCCGATGCGAGAATACGAGACTTGGTCGAATTAGGAATGCGGATTGAGGAACACTATGGCGCGCCACAGGATATCGAATGGGCATATGCGGATGGAAACCTGTACGCGCTTCAGGCTCGTCCGATCACGACCCTCGCAACTGACTCAACCTTCGTTGACACAAAAGATGAGTACAACCGGACGATGATGGTGGAAATGTTCCCTGATGCGCTCTCACCGGCCTTCCTCTCGGTGATGCGACCCTTGCTCAGGGAGATGCTTGATTTCACGCTCAAGACGATGGGCTTCGATCCACCTGAGGGTCGGGAGGCGATCGGAGTCTTCTACAATCAGCTCTATTTCAACCAGGCTTATCTTGCGGAAGCGCTCAATCCTTTGTCCCCTCAGCTGCGAGATCGTATGGCAGCACAGCTTGTAAACCCTGTTGGACACCACGATCGGGTTATGCTGGGGGAGATATCAGCGGCATTTCTCGGTCTGATCGCGCGATTGATGCGCTTTATGATCCGATTTCCGCCCCAGTTACCAGAGCTCATCGAACGCTACAGGCAGGCGGTGGAAGAAGCAAATGCCTTAGATGTGGGGGAGATGACGGATGTGGAGATTATCGATCAAATTGAAGTCATGGTTTTCGGTGTAGCCAGCCGGTTCTTAAACTACGATTATCTCATGATCGCGCTCATCAGGATTACCTATCAGATCTTAGGTACGTTGCTAGAGAGGTATTTGGGCGAAGATACCGAGCTCCTGCAGGCAAAACTGATCACCGGTATTTCTGGGAACGTGACCATGGAGTCCAACATTCGCCTTTGGGATTTAGCTCAAGTCGCTAAATCGCTGCCTGTAGTTTCTGAGTGCATCAGGAAGACTAGTTATCCAGAGCTTATTGAAGTACTGGAGGGTACTGCAGAAGGTTGTGAATTCTTGGGTGCCCTCGACGCGTTCTTGCGAGAGTATGGTCACCGTGAGATCCGCATGGATATTGTCTACCCGACTTGGGGTGAAGATCCGACACCGGTGATTGATTTCGTTCGCAGTTACCTTGATGCTGATGAGAAGCAGAGCCCGCATCGACAGCAGGCTCGCTTGGTGAAAGAACGCCGCGAGACTACCGAGGAAGTGATCTCACACATCGAAGAAAGCCTGGTGGGCCGAATCCTGATCTCACCTCTTTTCCGCTGGATACTTAAACAGACCCAGATCCATACCCGTGAACGGGATACGATGCATTTTGAGTTGACCAGGTTGTTCCCACCGTTTCGTCATTTCCTAAATGTACTTGGGACCCGCTGGACAAACCGAGGGGATCTCAATCGCGCCGACGATATTTACTACCTACACTTCACTGAACTGCAGGATCTCGCTCAGGCTCCGGGACCGATGCACGAAATTGTGGCCACTCGGCGAACGGAATATGAGGACAGCAAAACTCGTGCTTGGCCGGACATCATTTCTTCTACTGGCGAGATTTTCTTGAGATCACAAGATACGATCGAAGATGCGGGTGATTACTTACGTGGTATTTCGGGAAGCCCTGGTATGGCAACCGGCGTAGCCAAAGTGATCCGGGGACCGGACGAATTCAAGAGATTGAAGAAGGGGGACATCCTCGTGGCGCCGTTCACGAGCCCCGTATGGACCCCGCTCTTCGCCATTGCTGCGGGTGTGGTCACGGAGGTTGGGGGGATCCTCTCCCACGGCGCGATCGTGGCGCGTGAGTTCGGTATTCCGGCGGTCATGTCTGTGCCAGGGGCTACGAAATTGGTGTCCGGAGGACAGCGCATTACGGTGGATGGAAATCGTGGGCTTGTCCAGCTTGCGATGGAGGGAGGGGCATGACGTTAATTTATGTGCTCTCAGGTTACCTGCTGGGTTCCATCCCCATCGCCTGGCTGATCACCAAACTCCACACCGGAGAAGACTTACGGAAGATGGGGAGCGGAAACGTCGGGGTTTCGAACGTGGCGTTCAGTGTAGCTCGATGGGCAGGGCTATTAGTTTTTGTGAGTGAGATCTGCAAGGGGATGATTGTCGTGCTTGTGCTGCGATCGCTCAGCGCAAGTGAGCTACAGGTATATGCGACTGTTCTCGCAGCGATTTTTGGCACGCGGTGGTCCATCTGGCTAAGTTTTGCAGGTGGGAGGGGTAATTCGGTGGGTTTTGGGGCGATGCTTCTGCTTTCGTGGCAAACCTTTGCGATAGGAGTGGTCGTTTGGGTACTGGCTCGCCTGATCTTAAGAAGCTCTTTCTTGGCGACCCGGGTGAGCCTCCTCGCGTGGCCGGTGATTTTTGGATTGTTGGTGGGATCGTGGCTGGCGTTCATCTTTGGGGCATTGGTAGCAATTATATATTTGAGTACGCACGAAAAAGGGACCGATGATCATCTGATCATCAAGGAGCAGTGGCCGAGCCTTATCGCTTTTCTCATGAGTCCGAGGAGGAAGTAAGGACGCAGGGATCAGGGATTGGGGATCAGGTACTGGAGCACCTGGGCGCTTAGGCATTTAGGCACTTCGGCGCTAGGGCACCTAGGTATCCGGGTATTTTAGCGGATGGAACCTTTCGAATTCGCACAACTTGTACATAAAAAAGCCCATTTTGGTTGAGATTATTAGCAGTTAAGCGGCAAGGAAGAACTAGGTTAAACCCGGTAGCGACAACGCCGCTTACGAGGGGGACTGGGGGACTGGAGTCCCCCAGAGTCCCCCCGCTGGGGGGACAATAGGGGGGATTATTGATCAATCAAATAGATCAAAAACATAGCGTTGATCATGAGAAATTCAGAAGATCTGAACAGAATCTAAGAATTTCTTATGCGAGTGCTCGCCAAAGAGAAGCGCGGCATGGCCGCTTTCCAAACGACCATACCACGCGCATAGCTCAAATACCAAAAGCAACCCGAAACAGCGCGATCAATCCCATAAGCATAATCAACAACGTCAACCCACCTGCGACAGCCAACCCGATCTTGATGTACAGACTGTACTGATTAAGAAAAGCGAACGCTCCCTGCACACTCTCCAACGATGTATTGACATTGGTGAGCACTTCCTTGGTTTCCAAAACCGTGGTGCTTACGTTGTCTAACAAAACCTCCACTCGGGGTTGAGCCTCAGTGCGTAAGCGTTCCAGGATCGCTCGGATCTCTTCCAGGGTCTTCGGGATCACCCCCGGCTCTTCCACCGCGACCCACTTGATGCGGTAGATCGCCTTCTCGATCTTCAAGCGTTCGCGCATGTAGTACTTCAAGCGGCCCTCGATGGTGTGGTAGTTGTCCAAGTATGCTGAGACTGTGTTCTGTTTCAGCGCCGTAGCCACACTCGCGGCCATGGGCTGAGTTGCGATGGTGGAGACGTTGCCTCTCAAGGCAAAACTGGGCCCGCTTGGCAGCATCGCGCGATGCATATGATGTCCGCGAGTAAGATCCTCGCCAGTTGGACCTCCGCCTTTGACCACTCCTCCCGGATTGGAGAGGTGATCCCCCGGATTGTTCCCCGGATTACCGATCGCTTCCATAGAAGTCCCGATCATTTTCGCCATCTGGAACGCACCCGGCTGCGCCTGAACCAGAGCGTTTTGCAGCTGTAGCGAGACCGTGCTCGTCTTCGCAATCAGCTGGCTGTAGTTGGCAAGCGAAGCTTCAAGCGCTTCCAACTCCACCCGCTGGATGCCGGATATATCGACATCTGGGACCACGTGCCAGGTCTTCACCACGAACAGCTTCTTCACTTCCTCGAGGATCTCCTCCGACTGCTCGAGGTTGTCGTCGACCGAGTCCAAGATATCTTCCAGGCGGGGCTGTTCGAGCGTGTTGAAGCGCTCAAGAATCAGCTGCACATTATGAAGGCCGGTTGGAATGACCCCCGGCTCCTCGTAGAGAATCTCGTGAATGGCTTGTCGGACGACGGCCAGCTTGGTGCGGATGGCAAGCTCTTTGAAGGCATTTTCCAGGTTATCAAATACACCGCCGAACAAAGCACCCCAGAAGCTGCCGCTCCAGCCCTCGTCATCGTCCGACGCGCCCAGCGCTTCCAGCTCGTCGAGCAGGTCGGATTCAAGTTGCCTCAGCTTATTCAGGCGCTCCACTTCCTCGTCCCAAAGATCGTCCTCGTCGCGTGGCGTGATACGTTTGATTGTGAGAAGCTCCTCCAACTCCTTGAGGAAAGAACTGATATCCTTTCCCAGCTTGTTGACCGTGGAGCCCAGAATGGCGAGAGCGCTTCCCGCGCCATCGGCGATTTCCTCCACCGCGTCACCGGCTTGATCAGCGGCCTCACCAGCCTTGTAGACCGTCTTGCCGACGTTGTACAAACCTCCGGTCAAAACCCCGAAAACGACATCATCCCATGCCATGGTAAGTTCTCCTTTCTTTCCTACTTCGTTGATTCCTCAACATGAAACGGACCCAATGCGGCGATGGCAAAGGCGGTATCTTACGATGAGTTGGAGATCAATTGTTAGCAAAGCGATCGTGAGCGAGCCCGGTAGAGAAAATGGGATAATGTTCCGTGATGCTTTGCGTCCATTAATGAGCAAGGATGCCAAAGCCGTATAAGCTAGCTTATTCACATCATCTCACTACTCATGTTGCCCTCCTTTCCTTGAATAAATAGCCGTAACACTACTCCAGGGAATTTGATGCATTGAAAGATTGGGATCTCCTAGAAATGAAATAGGTTGTTGGCGTCGTAGGAAACGACATCAAGCAGTTTCGAATGAGGTATACCTTGGTTAGGTTGGAACAAAGCAGCCCGACTTGGTGCGAAATCGGGCTGCACCTTCTCCATAGAGTGATGTTCATTCTCCCCCAATGCGTCGATGGTTTCATGATTTCGCCAATTATAGTATGGCTTTATCAATGGTTTCTGAATGTTGAGCTCGAGCTCAGATTGTCAACAATTGCCTAGGGATCAGGGATTGGGAATAAGCTGCAAGCTTCAAGCTGCAAGACACAAGTCACAAGCCACAAGCTTCAAGCCGCAAGCCACAAGTCTCAAGTCACAAGACATAAGACACAAGTTACAAAAAACAAGTGGGAAGAAAGCACTGCGAAAGCGAGGTTAATGAGTTTCGTTGTATGGGGGTCGAAAGCGCCCGGCGAATTTCCGGACGGTGGGGGCAGGCGACTGGGGGATAATAGATAAGAAGGTAAGAATCATAGACATTCCTGACTCCCGAGAAATCCTACAAGTGTTCTTTTATTAAATCTGACTTCTGACTACTAAATGCGTTGTCAGGGGGCCGAAGGTGCCCGCCGTTCGTCCCGGTGAAGTTACCGGGAGCGATCTTCCGGGCGGTGGGGGCGGATGCATCCTGAGCGCTCGTCCTGCCTGTCCTGAGTTTACCGAAGGGAGCTCTGTCGAAGGATGTCGAAGGACTGCCGCCCCAATAGTCCCTCGCGAAGCATCCCTGAAGTGGAACGGAAGGGGCAAGTAGGGGGGATAATAGGGGCGATTATTGATCAATAAAATAAATCAAAAACATAGCGTTGATCATGAGAAATCTATCTCTTTGTTCTTCTTCTTGATCATTGTGTCAAAACTCCACGGAAATTCAACAAAATCTTCCTAGGGACGAAATAACCCACCATTCATACCGCTGAACCTATTCTTCCCGCATAACACGTGTAAAGCTCAATTTTTGACACAATTTTTATAACTAATTTCAACGCATAATGAACACCCATAAGATAAAAAGGACTAGGCAAACGAAAAAGGCTCTAAAGCCTGCTAAAAATTGATTTAACCAGTATGTAAGAGCTCTCTCCTTCTTACTGCGGGAGAGGGCTTTGTCCTTGAATCAACACGTTTGGGATGAAGGAGAAAATTTATAAAAATGGATGACAAGGAGTTAGTTGTCGAAGTTGAGGAACCTCCTAGTATAGAGAAGGTTCCATACCCCTGGGAAGACGTCCCTCCTGCGCAGTGGAATGACTGGCGCTGGCAGCTGGCCCACCGCTTGAACACGGTGGAGGAATTCCAAAGGGTGATTGCTCTTACGCCCGATGAATTCGCAGCTCTGTCAGTGCCAGGTTTGTTTCGCGTCGACGTCACGCCCTATTTTGCCAGTCTGATGGATCCTGAGGATCCAAACTGCCCTATCCGGCGGCAGGTCATCCCCACTGACTGTGAGCATACCCCCTTTGAGTTCGAAATGGTCGATTCCTTGGCCGAGGATGCACATTCCCCAGTGCCTGGGCTGGTGCACCGTTATCCCGATCGTGTGCTCATGCTGGTTACGACACAGTGTGCTAGCTACTGCCGGTATTGCACACGCAGTCGTATTGTCGGAGATTCGCACGCACAATTCAACACAAGCCAACATACGGCCCAGATCGACTACATCGCATCCAATCCTCAGATACGCGACGTACTGCTTTCGGGGGGAGACCCCTTGATTCTGAACCAGAGTGTGTTGGAAGGCCTCCTCGAGCGTCTGCGAGCCATCCCGCATGTGGAAGTCATCCGCATCGGTACCCGGGTGCCCGTTTTCCTGCCCCAGCGCATCAATCCTGAATTGGTTGGCATGCTTCAGAAGTATCACCCGCTGTGGATGAACATACACTTCAACCATCCCAAGGAGATCACGCCTGAAGTGGAACGCGCGCTGGCGCTCTTGGCCAACGCAGGTATTCCGTTGGGCAGTCAAAGCGTGTTGCTGGCTGGGATCAATGATTGTCCCAACATCTTCTTGACTTTGGTGCAGCAGCTCGTTCGAAATCGGGTGCGTCCATACTATATCTACCAGTGTGACTTGGTGCATGGTGCAGGTCATTTCCGCACGCCCGTGGCCAAGGGGATCGAGATCATGGAGTCACTTCGCGGTCACACCTCAGGTTATGCCATCCCAACCTATGTGATCGATGCCCCTGAGGGTGGCGGCAAGGTCCCACTTCTACCCAACTACCTGCTAAGCATGTCCGAGAAAAAGGTGGTTGTTCGAAACTATGAGGGTTTTATTAGCACCTACGTGCAGCCGACAGACTATCCGTCCCATGACTCAGCGACATGCCCTTACTGTCAGGCACGCCATGAAGAAGGTGGACAGGAGGGAGTGGCGGGCTTGCTTGCTGGTAGAAGCCGTTCCATCACTCCAGAGGGGTGGCGAGGCGTTCATCAAAGGGATGATGCCTCGCAATCCACACCCGAGGAATTCATCAAAACGGGTATCAGCGGAAACGGTGACAAACCTGTTCGTATGCAACAAACTTCGAAGCAGGATGGTCGAAGAAAACGAACCGGCAACGGTCGCAAGAGACGTTCTGAAATGGCTGGGATTGAACCAAAGGAGGGGAAGCAATGAACGCGTGGCGAGTTGGTTTGATCTACAACATGAAGAAGAATGTTCACGTAGAACCCGACGCACCAACCGATGCCTTGGCTGAATACGATTCAGTGGAAACGGTGGAGGCTCTGCAGGAAGCCTTGGAAGCAGGTGGTAACAATGTCATTCGTCTTGAGGCGAATGAGACTCTGCTAGACAGTGTGCGGCGGATCGCTCCGGACATATGCTTCAACATCGCTGAGGGCTTGCGCGGCGATGCTCGTGAATCTCATGTGCCCGCAATCCTGGAGATGCTGGACATTCCTTACACGGCTTCCAAAGTTTTGGGTCACGCCATCTCTCTGGACAAGGCGGCAACGAAGCGGATCTGGCGCGATTCAGGTCTTCCGACAGCCCCTTTCCAGGTTTTTCATTACGGGGATGAACCGCTTGACCCGAGTCTTGCTTTCCCGCTGTTCGTCAAACCCGTTCATGAAGGGACGGGCATGGGTATCAACAGCGACTCGGTCACCTACGATGAGGCTGAACTAAGGCAGCAGGTTCAATGGGTGTTGAAGACCTATCGTCAGCCGGCGCTGGTGGAGAGCTACCTGCCTGGTCGTGAGTTCACAGTAGGCCTCATCGGCAACCGCTTTTTGCCGGGCGAAAGATCGCGCAACGGTCTTTACGATGACCGAGGCTATCACCTGTTCCCAGTGCTGGAGATTGACGCTAACCAGGGAGTCGGTGGAGGGCTCTACAATGTCGATGCGAAGTCCACTGTGCCCGGTGAACTGGGCTCCCCCCTCTACTTCTGCCCGGCGGATATCCCCGCTTCCCTGGAGACCGAGCTCAAGGAATTGTCGGTGGCGGCCTTTGAAGCCATTGATGCGTTGGACGTGAGCCGTGTCGACTTCCGGCTTGGGGAGGATGGTCGGCCATATTTGATTGAAATCAATACCTTGCCTGGTCTGAACCCTGTCGTGAGCGATATCTGCATCATGGCTCATGCAGAAGGGATGGAATATTCTCGCTTGATCAATGAGATCCTGCTTCTCGCGGCGGAACGCTACACGCGGGAGGGGAAAAACCTGTTGGTTGCCCCCATGGTGTATCAGTTGCCACTGAGGGAAGAAGTGCCTGTCCCGCGCGGTAAAACGAATAAATGGGGGAGAACGTGACGATGCGAGATCAAGAAGGAAAGCCCCCCGGGGTCGTTGTCTTATACAACGCCAGTGAAGACCTGATCAAGGGTGAGCTGAGAGACCTGATCGCTGATCGCGGTGTCATTGCCTGCGCTGAAGCGGTTTATGAAGCACTCACGCAAGTGGGCTACCAGGTCGTCAAACTACCGTTCAGCAGAGAGGTGGAACTTGTCCTGGCCCCTTATCCTGCCAATCAGTGGATCGTCTTCAACCTGGCTGAGGGCTTGGCCGGACGTCTCTTCGAAGAAGCGCGCATCGCCTGGGCACTGGAGGCCATGGGATATCGCTTTACAGGGTCTGACGGCGCGGCCATTGCTCGCTCCCTGCACAAAGCGCGTGCCAAGGAATTGCTGATGGCCAAGCGAGTGGCAACGCCTGCCTGGTGGCTTTTCCATCACCCAGATGAGGTTCAGGCGTTCTCGGGAGAGATCCGCTTCCCGCTGATTGTCAAGCCCGTGGCGGAAGATGCCAGCATTGGGCTCGATGCGGGTGCCGTGGTCCATACACTGGCAGGACTACGCAAAAGGGTGGCCTATGTTGTGGAACGCTACCGACAGACCGCCTTGGCTGAAGCCTTTATCGTGGGCCGGGAATTAAACGTCTCCCTCTGGGGAGAGCCTCCTCGGGTTCTGCCTTTGGCTGAGATCGACTTCAGCGCATTTTCCGACCCGCACGAGCGTATCGTGTCCTTCGCTGCCAAGTGGGAGGAGGATTCCTTTGAGTATCAGCATACTCCCGTCCTCTGCCCTGCGGAGGTCGATGTTGATCTGAAGAACCGTGTAAAGAATGCTGCCAAACGCGCCTGGGATGCCATCAGATGCAGGGGATATGCCCGGGTGGACATGCGAATCGACGGGCAGGGCATCCCCTATGTTGTCGAGATAAACTGCAACCCGGACCTTTCCCCGGATGCGGGTTTCGCTCGGGCTGCCTTGACAGCGGGGTATAGTTACCAGGATATGGTGGTAAAAATTGTAGAGTTAGCTAGGAGAGAAGTTTATGTTGACCATCGAGCCGGCGTTGAACAAGGATGGCCCGTCCATCTTGCGGATAACAGCCGAGGCCGGCGTCTTCAAACCGATCGAAGTATCTTGCGTTGAGGAACTCTGGAACGAGTATCAAAGTGAGCTTGAAGCGAGCGGATATGTCTTTCTCGTGCACCGAGAGGATGACGGGTCCGTTACGGGTTATTCATGTTTTGGTACCCATCCGCTGACCGAGGGCACCTACGACCTCTATTGGATCGCGGTCGATCCAGCGACCAGAGGCCGCGGGATTGGACATGCGTTACTTTCCCGTACTGAGCGTGAGGTGTATGCACGCGGCGGGCGATTGTTGCTGGTTGAGACCTCCAGCACCCCGACCTACGCCGCTGCCCGAGCGTTATATGAGAGCGGTGGATATCATTTCGAGGCCTGCGTGCACGACTTTTACGCGCCTGGCGATGACTTGCTGATTTACGCCAAGGTCCTCGATCCCCGACCTGATTACCAGCCGCAGACGGCGAATGCTTTAGTCCCCGCACGCGCGTAACAGATCCTGTTGCGAAGATACTTGAGCACCAAGTCACCCTGGCGCTTAGGCGCCAGGGTGTTTTCGCGTCTGTAGGATGAGCTTCAAGCTGCAAGCTACAGGCTCCAAGCTGCAAGCGGCAGGACACAAGACACGAGCGCCAAAACGGCACTACGAGAGCGAGGTTAATGAGATTCGCTATCAGGTAGACGAAGGTGACTGACGCATTTCAGGGCGAGGGGGAATGGAATATATTGGCACAGAGGGGCGGAGCTTGGGGGGAACTTCGACGTTGGTCGTTGTCAGGGGGTGTGGGGGCGGACTGCCGCCCCCACAGTCCCCCCGCTGGGGGGACAATAGGGGGATTGATGATAAATCGGATACAATAAAACCGTAGCGTTGATCAAGAGAAAGCATGAAGATCTGAATAAACACCAAAACCAATAGGAAACACCCCGCCCAAACTCCTCAGCCAAATAACACCTCAACAGACAAACACTTAACGCAACCTTGCTACATTGAAACTGGAAACCGCCAAAGGAGGCAACCATGAACCCTTCCCCTATCCGTTTCAACACATCTTCAGGCATGCGTTTAATAGAGAGGAGAGAACGATGGAGACTCAAAGGGCAAAACACATGCGTTTACCCTGGTGGGTGACACCGATCTTCGTATTGCCCCTGATCGTGCTCATGGCTGGCTGTGCTGCAGGCGAAAGCCAGCCCACACCAACCGTTGAATCGCCCCCTACGAACACACCCCTTCCTACACATACAGTACCCCCGACACTCACACCTACGCCAGAGCCAACCTTAACGCCCGAACCAACACATACGGCCACCCCAGATTTAGCCGCAACCGCTGCGGTTGAAGCGACGCAGACGATCGCTGCCGTGATCGAGGAGATCGATGCTGAGCTGCAGGAGATTGGCTACAGCACCGAAGTTGGAAGTCTTGCTTGGGCTAGTGAAGCACCAGAGGAGATCACCATCACAACCTACGCTTCGCATGATTGGATACCCTTGGCAGCAGGGCGAGACTTCTCCGATTTTGTACTCAAGGCGGAGGTCACATGGGAATCGACTGGGGGATTAGCCCTTTGCGGATTTTGGTTCCGGGGTGAATCGGATGATGAAGACGCCCCGCATTATAAATTCCAAACGATCCGACTTTCCGGGCTGCCTTCATGGGATGTGGAGTACTGGAAATATAATAACTGGGTGTCTACCATTTCACCGGGAGGGCGCGTCATTACCACGCCTCACATCGACCAAGAGCAGGGGGGCACAAATACGTATATCCTTGCGGCGGAGGGTAGCGTTCTTACCGTCTACGCCAACGGGCATCGACTTGGTCAGGTTACGATTAGTACCCTTAGAGAGGGTATAATAGCCTTTTACGCCTCTCAGGAATCGGGTGAGACAACCTGTACCTTTGATAATGCCTGGGTGTGGGATTTAAGCGAGTAAGGTGTAGGCCCATCACCACACACAATGCCTCCACATCAACCATAGATCGAGGAAGGCCCCTGGCTGTGGGAGCAAGGGGTCTTCCTTTATCCGAACAGGCTAAAAGTGGCTAAGGGATCGGGGATCAGGGATTGGGTACTTAGACGCTTGGGCACCTTGGCGCTTAGGCTCGGTAAGATGGAGCCTGCTGATGGAAAAAGGCTTTTGTGCGTTGTTAGGTAGTGTGGGAGCGCCTGACAGGGGGGAAAGATAAGAAGGTAAGAATCACAATAATTCCAAAATACAGAGAAATCTAATAAGTCTTTTCACAATTATTAATCTGAAGACTGACGACTGACTACTGACTACTGAAAGATGCTGGTACAGAGGGACGGAACTGGGAAGGAATTTCAACATCGTTCGTTGTCAGGGGGAGTGGGGGCGGACTGCCGCCCCCACAGTCCCCCCGCTGGGAGGACAATAGGGGGGATTATTGATGAAGTCTAAAGCCCAAAACCCTAGCGTTGATCATGAGAATTCAAGATCCATGGCAAGACAAGTAATCCTCAAAAGGACTTAATGGGGATTCTAACCATTCCATCCCTATGATAGTGTGACCTTAGGTCTTCGATGAGCAACTAGCGAGGTCAACCATGCCCCAACTTGGCAGCAGCACATGGACGTTCAATACGGATGATGGAAGCCACGTAGTGCAAGCTACGATGAATAAGGGGATGTGGATCCGCATCAGCGTCATTATTGATGGCGTCACAGTAATCGAAGATAAAGCGGGTACTGTGGGGCCTTTATGGCGTGACCACGTCTTTCGTGTTGGAAGACATGCGTGCATCGTAAGAGCAAAACCAAAGGGGAGCAAATGGTCAGGAAAAACAATCTTTGAACTTATTATTGATGGTGAATCCATCGAAGAGGGGGAACATGTGGACCTCTCAAGCCCAACATCAGAACCCCAACAAACTCCGATAGCTGCCGCGGAGCCTCTTTCTGTACAGCGATCAGTAGCGGGAAATCCGATCCCCATGATCCCAGTCTTGCCACCAAACTGCAGCAGCTGCGGTGCGCCAATTAATATGAGTAATATCGAATGGACGGGGCCACTTACTGCTAGGTGCGCTACCTGCCGATCAGCTGTCGAGGTGCAGTGGAAAAAACTCGGATAGCCAAAAAGATTTCTAGAATGACTTAGAGAGACGGAACTCCGAAAACGAGTCCAGCAAACAAGGTTGATTTATAGCCCCAAATTCCGTCCCAGGGAACAATTACTTCGGAGTGATACGAAACTAATCTTGAAATTTTGGGAGAATAAATCGAGGGATCCCTGATTAGGATTTGAGTTTCTTTTGGAACCAGGCGAGAAAATCACCAGGGGTGCCGATGGGTATTGACGTTGATTCCATAACTACTCGGTTCTCGAGGAAGTGTTCCTTATCAAGCGTAATAAAGTAGTCCACACCGGTTGTCAACCCCGCCGCAAGAATGCGTGCATCTCCGAGATGATCTACTAGATTGAGGACATCCTGAATAGTCTCTTTCGGTGGGGACTCAGTAATTTCCACGCCGCTTCGTTCGAGTATCAGAGCTAAAGCCCCCAGAGCTTGGGGGGCTTTTCGACGTAGAGCACCTTCAAGTTCGTGCATAACCTGAGGACTGACCAACAAGCGAATTGCTCTCGCTTCGCCGAGCTTTAGCACCATCCGCCCTCCGCCTTCCCTGGACCAGATCCCTGCGAAAAGCGCACTGGTGTCAAGAAAAACCTTCACCCTACTCGACATAACGGTTTCGCTCTTCACGTAGGGTGTGGAGCATAGTCTCCAAAGATTCACCCTCTTCGATCAGCTCCCGGGTAATCCGATCTGCCAGATCGTCGATCTCTGAAGGTCGAGGGCTGAGGACAAACACGCCCCCAAGATCGAGCAGGGTAAATTGATCACCTGGTTTCAGGTTGTAAGTTTCACGTAGGACCTTCGGCAAGGTTAGAAGGCCTCGTTGAGCCATTTGTAGATTCAGTGTGTCCGTCATACTGATACTCCGTAATACTGATTATCTGATTTCTATTCTAGCAGGTAGGGTTGTGCTTGTCAATCATGTTTACCTGAGTCTGAGGATTGAATGAGAAAAATAATCAGTGTGTAGTTGATTGATTGTCCAATAGGGGTAACAAACTGGGATGGTTTATCCCGGTGATTTTCTGGGCGGCGGGGGGTAGGCGACCGGGGGATAAGAGATAAGAAGGTAAGAACCATAGCTCTTCCTGAATCCCGAGAAACCCTCTATGCCTTTTCGTAAATTCTTAAATCTGACTACTGATATCTGATTACTGGCTACTGACTACTGAATGCGTTGTCAGGGTGTGGGGGCGGATGCATCCTGAGCACTAGTCCTGCCTGTCCTGAGTTCACCGAAGGGAGCGCTGTCGATGGATGTCAAAGGACAGCTGCCCCACGTACCCCCATTGGGGGACAATTTGGGACAAACTTTACAATTGCCATTAGGTGTAGACGGTCACTTCTACCCCAGGAAACCATTTACCTTTAGTTAAAGCCACTCCCACCTCTTTCGAATATCCTTTACTTAATACATCGTGAATTTACTCACAGCTCCGGTTCTATTGAACCTTGAGATGTCCTATGCCGACTGCTTGCATTGTGCTCTACGGCTTCGATCCGTTTGTAAAACTTGTGTGTTGAGAAGCATTCAACCTTCGTGAGGTGACATTCATGATCTCGAGAAGCACCATGAGTTGGCGCTGGTTGGTTTTACCTTTGGTGATGTTGTTAACTGTGACGAGCTGCCAGGGGAAAAGGGAAGGGTGTGAGGAACAGGATCCCAACCTACAAGGAAATTTGACTGGTAATACCGTGGCTTTGTTGCATACCGCAACGCCGCAAGATCCAGAGACGATTCGAGTTATCTGGGAAACTGGACCTCACGCGGATACCTACGTTATCAGCGAGGAGAACACCAACAGCACATGTGCTCATTGCCATGCGCCCATGAACTGGAACCCTACGCTGGAAAATTCAGCCGAGAGCTCGAGTGGGAATAGCGCTGAGAGTGCCTCAACTCCCAATTTCGTCAGTGAGGGGGATTGGTCACATGTTGGTTGCAGGGTTTGCCACAACACCGAGAATGAACAGACCGAAAGTGACCTTGTGTGGCTCGAAAATCCGTCTCAACAGGAGTACATCAAAGTTGACTCGTCGACGGCGTTATGTGAGAAATGCCACCTGGCTGCGGAGGTCGATGAGCATGAATCGGTCATTGTTGAGGGCAGCCATACAGATTTCCAATGCACCGACTGCCATGACGCCCATGATGGGACCGCTTCGTGCAGCGCATCAGGATGTCACGAGCCGTTTGCGCAGGAGTGTGAACGCATTCAAACGCATGATAAGCCGCATTTAGAAACCTCCTGCAGTGCTTGTCACGATGCAGGAGAACCGAAGATTGCCTGGAACGAGGTCGATGGGGTATGGGACACCTTCTTCCCTTTTAGGGAGGATTCAACCGACGAAATTAAACCCTACACCTCCCACAATATCATTCTGGAAGTTCCATGTGAGCGATGCCACGCGCCCGGAAACCACCCTTGGGGGCCATAGCCACAAGATACAAGCTTCAAGCCGCAAGACACAAGGCAAAAGTCGCAAGTCACAAGCCTCAAGCTTCAAGTTGTTAATCATGAGTAATGATGACATAGAGGGACGGAACTTAGAAAGCGAGTTCAACAAGATTCGTTGTCAGGGGGAGTGGGGGCGGACAGCCGCCCCCACAGTCCCCCCATTGGGGGGACAATAGGGGGGATCCAAGATAAATTTATGATCTCAAAAACATAGCGTTGATCATGAGTTATTTTCAGGTGCCAAGGAAAGCAGATTCCCCCCGTTGGGGGGACCATAGGGGGGAGATTCATGATGAAGCGAAAACCACAGCCTAGCGTTGATCAAGAGTACTCTTGATTTTTCCAAGGAAACCAGTCCCCCCGTTGGGGATCAAGTGGAATTTGACGTTGAAAAAGGCGCCAAGGATGTTCAGGCTGCCTGTGTCGTGATCGTCTGAACCAAATCAGCCGATAAAAAAGCCCCCGCACAGCGGGGGTTTTCCATGATAAGTGTGGCTCAAGCTTTCATGTTGACGAATAGAGTTTTAACCCTGCGAGGGATGTAAGCGCCTGCAAACACGCAGCCGCTTTGAATACATCAACGGGTGAGAGCATCCCAGCGATCGATCGAGGATCGATTGCGACTGGCGTTGCGTAGGATCGTCTTTGCAGACGGTTTTGCCCAATCGGGGGTAGGCACGTCGTAGTTAAATTCGGGTAGGTGCACGCGCTCAATCTCTTCGCCGAGCAGATACTCAATAGCGGAGATCAGCGGTTCGTCCTCCATCGTGACCAGCGTCCATGCAACACCTGCAGCTTGAACTCGTCCAGTGCGGCCGATGCGATGGACGTAGTTTTCAGCCCGATCCGGGGCGTCGAAGTTGATCACGTGCGAGATGCCCTTGATGTCGAGCCCGCGAGCGGCGACGTTTGTGGCTACCAAAATGCGGACTTTTCCGGCGCGAAAGCGTTGGAGCGCTTGGATGCGTTTCTTCTGATGAAAACCACCATGAATTTCAGCAATCGACAGACCAGACTCTTTCAACTTGCGAGTGAGTATATCGGCCTCCTGCTTCGTACGGGTGAAGACCAAGGCGCTTTCTACGCTGTTGTCTTTCAAGAGCTCGGTAAGCAGGGGGATTTTTAGGTGCTTTGGCACAGGGTAGATTTGTTGTTGGATGGCCGCTGGCGGTTGGGCGGTGTCGATCTCGATCCTGACCGGATCTTTTAAGAAACGGTAGCTCAGGGAGAGGATGGCTTGGGGCATTGTGGCTGAAAAGAGCAGCGTTTGTCGCTTGCTGGGCATCTGTTGCAGGATCCTTTTAATGTCAGGCAGGAATCCCATGTCGAGCATACGGTCGGCCTCGTCGAAGACCAGGATCTCCAAATCGTCGAATCGCACATTGCCGCGCCGCATGTGATCCATTAACCGACCGGGCGTGGCGACAACCAAATCAACGCCGCGGCGAAGGCGTTTGGCCTGATCTTTGATCGAAGCGCCCCCGAAGATCGCAGCAACGCGCAAGCGTGTGAAGCGGGATAGGTTGCGTCCTTCGTCAGCGATCTGGATCGCCAACTCTCGTGTAGGTGCCAGGACCACCATTCGTGGGGTGGCGGGCACCTCACCTGGGATTAACCGCTGGATCGAAGGCAGCAAGTAGGCGACGGTCTTACCTGTGCCGGTTTGAGCGGTGCCAACCATATCGCGTCCTTGAAGCACAGCCGGAATCGCTTGCTTCTGAACGGGTGTAGGTTCTATAAACCCTTGCTCACGCACAGCGCGCATCAGGGGTTGGATCAGATTAAAATCATCAAATGTCATTGTTTCTTCGTCTACTTTCCCCTTAGGTCGGATGAACTATTAAAGAAAAACCGCTCCCAACAAGGAGCGGTGGTCCAGCCGATCCAGGTATCTTGACCGAGTATATCCTAATTGCACGGGGTTGTCAAATGAAGTCTATCTCGATAATGGGGCGGATGCATCCTGAGCCTGTCGAAGGACATCTGCCCCCACACCCATAAGAACACTGAGTGCGAACAGCAGTTCCCTCGCGAAGCTCACCTGAAGTGAAACGGAAGAGGCAAGTGGGGGGGCGACAGGGGGGATTAATGATCAATCAGATAGCCCAAAAGTATAGCGTTGATCATGAGAAATCAAAGTATCTGTGCAGTAATGTTTCTTGTCAGCGGGCCAAAAGTGTCATGTGGTTTTCATTCACAAGTACTATAGGATTTAGCTATATTTCTTGTGTAAGATGAATCGGGATATTCAAAGAAAAAATATTCGCTGCCCGTGAGAGGGATGAGCGGGACGTCTTAGGCTGAGAAGCGTTCACGTAAAAGCAGGTTGCCCGACTTCGTTGGAGGTCGGGTTTTTCTTTTATTCGCTCATAAAGAGGATTTGAGGAGCTGCATTTACACACTTAA
>DUEZ01000016.1 GCA_011174825.1 Anaerolineae bacterium
AGAATATAAAATTGACCGGAGGTTCTGGCCGGTTTCACTATTGGCTCCCTGAGTGCCAAGTGACCATCATACGGCCTTCAGTTCATCGCTGCCAGAATTAAATTTGTGTAATAGAAATGAAAAACGCCAACCATTCCCCAGCTTGGAAATAATCAGCGCTTGCCCAAGTCTCCGTTCCTCCTCCACGCTACATGGTTCCGGAAGACAAGGACTTTTGATGTCAGGTTATTGAAATGTTGGTTGTGGTAGCGTAGTTTTCGTCGTCGCTTGTTGATATACAGTAGCATATTAGCCGCATGCTCGTCAATCGATCATGTGTTTCTTAAAATTTTTTTTAAAAATGCTGTAAGTAAACGTAGATTTAACTCACAAGAGAAACTTTGTTGATACCATCATCATTGGAAAAGGTTCATAATTTGTGTTTGGATGGAGAATTGTAAGCATCGCCCGGTTCGTAATCGCAACACATTGGACTTTCTTATATTAATCCGAGAACACAGTTTCGATTGACTTTGCCTTCTTGAGTCTGCTGTGATGTTTATGCGTCGCAGTATGCAACGACCCTACATGGGGAGGAGGAGGCGGTGTTGCTGCAATCTTGTCTGTATGCCTCAAAGCCGAGCTAGGGAACTGGGGAGCTCGGTTTTTTTTCCTCACCCGAGAGCTCTGTTACGCGGGAGCCAGGTTTCGGGAACACAAGTAACTCTCTCTAACAAAACAAAATAACTCTTATCTTCTGGAAGCTATGACCCGAAGGGCCTCACAGTGGTCACTTGGTCCTTCGACGAGCGAATAGTGAAACCGGCCAGATGGATGGTCGGTTTTTTCGATTGAGAGATGGATTGAATTTATAACCTTTTTTGAACCAGTAATCAAAAGAAAGATGACATTTTCTGTGCATCTTTATAGCAGGAAAGGAGGATCATGATTGGAAGTAAATATCAATGCAGATTAGGTGGAATACGATCACTTTAGCGATAAGGAGAAGTAATCATGAAAAGAGTGATACATGTATCCATTATTTTTGTATTTTTAGTGGCGCTGATTCCGGCTACGTCCTTAGCCCATACAGAGGATGACAAGTTCGTAACCAATCTGATAGCCGGTCAGCATATCGATGTCGGGAATGTAGAAGTTTGGAACGATGGTAGCAACCTATTTGTTCAATACGTCACCAGCGGGGATTGGTGTCTTACTGAAACACATCTCGCAGTTGCGGGCAGTATTGAGCAAATTCCAACCACAAAGAAAGGTAATCCAATTCCAGGTCAATTCGATTACAAGTCTGAATATGATCCCTATCCCTGCGTAAAAAATCCCGATCCATATGTAATTCCATTAAGTTGGGGGATTGGAGAGTCTGTTTATATTGCTGCCCATGCGGCTGTCGTTCAACCACTAGGTGATTGTTATGAGAGTGTGTGGCAAATCGGTGATGTTGAAGTTGTGAACGAAACAACAGGATGGTTAGAGAACTACGCCGATGAGTTTAATTGGGGAGAACCAGCTGACCCCATAACGCAAGGGCCAAGTTTAGCAGTTGAGCAACCATCCTACACCGATCCGTTTATCGTTGGGACAACTCCAACCGATCAATTTCCCTTCAACTCAAACAAAGATCGATCATATGCGACCGATTTTGATATTGAGCGGGATGGAGAACTACCATTCGGTGGTAGGCTTACACTTTCTTGGTCTCCTGGGGCAAGTGGTCAGGAGAAGAAGGTTATATCTGATGGATTTCCCGAAGCGACCCTCCTAGCTAATGGTGAGCCGAGTCCAGGGCAAGGCTGGTTTCTCGATAATTATCCACTAGTCCAGAATTCTATCGAGATGGATCAGATATCGTTTGGTACACATACCATCAACTTCCAACATACAAAAGGCAATGGAACTTACTGGGACTGGATAAAACTTGAGAAAGTATGTGAGCAATGGGAGACGGCTTGGGGTGAAGGGGAAAGATTTACAGAACAAGGAAATTGGGGCATGTATTTCACATACACAATCCAAGGTGTTTGCCCCTCGATCATTGAGATGAGTGGAAACATTCAGCTGCTAGGCTTTCTACCCGAGGACGTTACTGTCGGAAGTCTGGAGGACGATGAGCATGTACTGATATGGCAGGAGTTCCTCGGCTCCCTGATGGATCCTCTTAAATACGATCTCGATGAGAGAAGGATCGCGAGAACTGATGGCCCTAGTGGAGATACTTTGGAGATACCAGCTGGAGAGCAAGTGTGCAGCTACTATGTGCATCTTGATAATGTGGGACTCTCGTCCACAATCTTCCACACGGGTTACATCAGATTTGAAACTGGCGTGCTGGGGCTGATCATCTCCGGCGGAAATCTCGGAACATTCGCTAGGAGGGATCTGATGTTCGCTGCTGACGACAACATCGGTTATTCAGGTACTACGTATCCCGATGACGATGTTGGGTACCCGCCTGATGTCAACTATTTGCGAGGGTTCGACGTCAACTATGGTGGCAACCTGGATGATGCAGTTTTCAACGGAGATAGAGTAGATTTCACCATGTGGGTGGTCAATGCCCACGACTCGATGAGAATAATACTCCCCGCCCTACCTCTAACCCCATAGAAGATCGATTTGGAGGTTTTGTTCTTAGAGGCCACCTTGCCTGGTGGCCTCAATTTATTCGATGAGAAATTAAAACACGAGTCGACCTGTGGAGGTTAAAATCGCACTAACAACCTACGAAATCGCACTACGGCTACTTCAATTGTAAAAGTCCACGAAGGTGTGCTTTGCAGATGTTGCAGTAACTTCAGTAGGCGACCTGATATCACACCACTTTATCCATATAGACTTGACTTTAGGAAAATCTAAACTAGAATCCATAAGGTGATGACGTTGAATCCTCTCCAAATGCGGGAAGTCTTTCACTTGGTCTTTCTGCGCTCGATGATTCGATCCGTTCCTCTATCCGCTTTTGCCCTAAAGGGAGGCACGAACCTCCGCTTCTTCTTTGGGAGCATACGTTATTCGGAAGACATGGACATTGACGTGTCAGGGGTTGCCGTTCATGTCCTTCGTGAGAAGGTGATGAAAGTACTCGAATCATCGGGGTTGGTGGATACCCTGAAGACATTCGGGATTGAGAACTTGAGACTTCCTGACATGACTCGCGCTAAGCAGACCGAGACGGTACAGCGATTCAAGATTGGCCTGCTGACATCTGCGGGAGAGGACCTCGCCACAAAGATAGAGTTCTCCCGACGTGGCTTGGACGAAGGAATTCGTGCCGAAACGGTTTCAGCAGATGTCCTGGCGATCTATCGCATGCCACCCATTATAATCCCACACTATGTTGCTCGTTCGGCTACTCTTCAGAAAGTTCGAGCACTTTTCTCACGAGCAAAGCCTCAGGCAAGAGATATCTTCGATCTCTATCTTCTTAGTTCGCAGCCAGAGGTGTTGGAAGCCGATCTTGGGCAGGAAATAGGACCGCAGGCGGTCAGGAGAGCACGTGAGGTCGTCTACTCTCTAGAGTATCGAGAATACCGGGACACAGTCGTCAGCTTCCTCAGGGACGAGGACAGGGCGGTATTTGAATCTCCGCAGATATGGGATGAGATCAGATTGCGAGTGCTAGCGATGCTTGAGAAAGATGCAAGTAATGATCAATAGGCTGAATGTTGCACAAGCTATTCGCGTCACGGGGAGGTCGGTCTTCACGACACGCGAGATCGCCGCTCTTCGAAATGGTTCTCTTTCCGCTACCAGTCAAGCACTAGGGCGGATGGAACGGCGCGGTCTGGTAAAGAGGGTTGCTCGCGGGGTATGGTGTATTCCCGATGACCCAAGGTTTTCACCATACTTGCTGGTGCCGCTGCTCGCGGGCGGTCATCGTGCATATGTCTCCCTGATAAGTGCCTTGCATCTGCACGGACTGATAGAGCAGATACCTGAGATCGTCTACGCCGTCACAACAGGACCCACGCGCGTGAAAAGAACAGCGGTAGGAACGTATTCGTACCATCGAATCCACCCACACTTATTTGCGGGATTCGATTGGTACGGAAAGAGGCAGGACTTTCTGGTGGCGACGCCGGAGAAGGCTCTCGTGGATTCACTCTATCTATCAAGTAGGAGAGGACGACGTTTCAGCTTCTTCCCGGAAATCGACCTGGGAGAAGGATTTAGCTTTAAGCGCGCCTTCGAATGGGCTGATCTTATTGCCCATGATCCGTGGACACGAAAGTATGTCTTGAGGCAACTGGAAGTCTTAGAAAGTGAAGGATCTAAGATCGGTTGAGCCTGCTTGTTCTGAGCTATAGGGTTGAAGAATACCGGCAGTTAAAACTGCACCACATCTACGAAATCGTCCAGCAGCGGATGAAACTTCAGCAACATCTGGGAAGTCGCCCTAGGGCGACTTCAATTGTAAAAGCCCACGAAGGTGGGCTTTGCAGATGTTGCGGTGACTTCAATCGCCGGAGAAACGAGAGATAAGCCCGGTAAAGATCAGTGAATCGGCCTGCACCTATTCCTTTGGAATCCAGCAGTTCTGTTGCTGGCCATCGGCAAAGCCGATGGATTCTACGATCTTTCAGAAAGATATTTGAATAGAAGTTGTGAAAATACAAGTCTAACGACCTGGATTTCAAAGGAGATCTACCAATTTAAATCACTTTAACTTATACGAACAATGGTTCCATCTCTTGCTCATCCAAGAGCAAACGCATCTCCTCCTCTGACGGATGGGCTTCGAAGCGGCTGGCGGCATCTAACACCTTGGGCAGGATTTGTCTGTCGCCGACGGAGATGAGAAACACATCCGGATTGCCCAACACCCAATGAACCGCCTTGTCGATCGCAGCCTGCTCCTCCAGCGGCTCATACCAGGTTGTGCGCGTTTTCTCTCTGTCTCCCCAAGGTCGACGAACGATAGACTTAATGGTCTGGACGGCAATTTCTCTTTCCCGACAAAGCTTCATCAACGAGTCGAACTCAGCAGCGGTATCCGGATTCTGCATCAAGATGTAGCTGTAGGTGATGAGAACTGAGTCGAAGTCGAAGCGCTCGAGGCTCTTGATGTGCATGGTCGCGGCGGTCAAGCCGTGACCGGTGACCCCGATGAAGCGCGTAATGCCCTGCTCGCGGGCTTCGATGACGGCCTTCAGCGAGCCGTCGGAACCCATGGCGACATCCCACTCCTCAGGTTCGATCAAGTTGTGTAATTGGATCAGATCCAGATGGTTCACACGCAATCGGTCTAAGGAAGCACGGATCTGTCCCCAAGCCTCATCATAGGTACGTAGATCGACTTTCGTAGCCAAGAAAAAATCATCCCGATGCCGCTCCATCCAGGGTCCGATGTGCAGTTCCGAGTCGCCATAGGTGGGTGCGGTA
This sequence comes from Anaerolineae bacterium, assembly GCA_011174825.1. GTDB lineage: Bacteria > Chloroflexota > Anaerolineae > Anaerolineales > E44-bin32 > DUEZ01. Next base: position 5,380 of record DUEZ01000016.1, read on the forward strand.
TCGATATGGTTGATGCTGTATTCCAAAAGCAATTCCAACACCCGGTTCGCCTCTTCTTGTGTCATCTCCCACAGCGCGGCGCCCCCAAAAATCACGCGGGTGCTCAGGTGCCCTGTCCGGCCAAAAGGTTGTTTTCCGATCATCATACTGTCCTTGGTTTGGTTGAATTTTGTATCTCGTAGATAAGTATCATAGCACGAGAGTATCTCGCTTATAAATACATACTGATCAAATCAACCACTTGAATTGATAGCGGTATTCACGTGTTAGCCTTTTTGGAATCCAGCAGCGTAGCTGCTGGCCATCGGCAGAGCCGATGGACTCCAAAGTTAATTTCTTGTTGCGTTATATGTTCATAGCATATTGCAAATCGATGTATAAGTTACCCGGACGCATAAG
>DUEZ01000017.1 GCA_011174825.1 Anaerolineae bacterium
AATAACCTGCAAAAGAAGAAACCTATCCGTCGTGAAGCGTTCAAATAATTTACGACGCTTTTCAGGAAGTATCGTAAACGCAGTTGCCGAATCAATCACTTCTGGATTTGCAGTAACTATCCGTTTATTCTTTCGGACAATCTCACAACCACCATAAGCGAGAGTATTCCGAAGCCAATCGACATTTTCACCATATGAGAGTGGGATGATTATCGTCTCGTCAACGAATGATGCAAGAACCGGTGTTCGATAAGTTCGACCACTATGACGGCCTATATGGCAAACGACAGATAACGGACCCCTCCCGCTTTCAGTTAACGTCAAGGTTATCCGATTGAAAATGTATTTATTTAAAATAATACTAATCCTATCGATGACTTTGTTATGGAGGTCCTGAGGTGGATTTTTCATTGCCTTTCTTCAATTGGCATTTGAGTGATAGAAGATCGCTTCAATGATGACATACTAATATCATTCGTCGTTGGCCTAACAGCATAGAGCTGAGCGGTTCTGAGCGGAGCGCCGAGAGAAGCGAGGCGCGAAGTTGAAGGGTCCGCTTCAGTGAGACGTTAGGGCACTCAACCTTATGCAAGGTTATTCAAGAAATGGGCAAAAATACCACCCATTAATGAATCACTTTTTTTAACCGCATAACCAAATATTAGGCTGACCACGAAGATTGACAAGGCTCCACCTACAGGTTTAGTAACATTTTCAACCAGATTTCCCATGAAAAACCATCCGGGGATATGCAGCCCAACAAACATTAATGAAGAAACTAAATTTGAAGTAAGGAATGGATGGTGTTGACGTAGATTGCCAAGTATTGCTCCACGCATTAGAAATTCTTCAAATAATGGCGAGATGACCAATACATTTCCAAGAGCGAAGTCAAATTGAGTTGGAAGAAGAGGCCTGCCTTGAAGATAATTGGGGATAAAACCTTGTAGAGCAATAAGGAAACCAAGCCCTCCACCCCACAATAACGACTGCCTAAAGTTAGACACATTAAATACCTGCTGCAAGCGTCGGCCCGATTTTTGTATTAGCCATTTTGCCGGCAAAATCCATACTAAGAGCTTTGCTAATGTCCAATAGATGAAACCACCCTTACTCGTATTAATCCAAGTCTGTGCGCTGTCAAGATGTATCTTAATAACCCAAGCAACCGTCCATACACAAAGGATCATCAAGAACACACGATATGTCGTCTTGGCTAGTTGTCCAGCATCTTGGTAAATTTCGTCCATTGCAGGGATTTTTCTTATCAGATAAATAAGTAGTCGATAATATGAAGATAGGCGAAGAGCGGTACCCTGTATAAGCAAAACATTCCGTTGATTAATGGGAGTGCCCTAACGGCTCGAACTGAGCGGCCCCGCTATAAGCATACAATGAAACATTTCGTTTCAAGAGGATCGATTTTCATAGGTAAGCACCCAGCCCACGGGGCCCGCTTCAGCGAGTTGTTGGGCAGCGAGAAGCCTCCTATGGAGTAGGTATGCCGAGGTCGGAGGTGATAAGTCCATCGCACCTGCGAAGAGCCTCAATGTTCTCAGGTCAGGCCCACCGTGAAAGGGCATCGTCGAACGAGCACCACGCCTATGTAGAGTTCGACGCGGGTTCTACCCATGGCGAAAGTCACTTGTACTGCAAAGGATTAGCCTCTAGGCTGGTGTTTGATTTCAGGCTCTTCACTTAACCAGCGTATTCCTTATCGAGGATTCTAAATCCGGGAGTTTGGTAAATGTCATTGACGAAGATGATTCGCAAGCTGCCCATGTTCAAGGCGATGGATCGGATGGAGGATGAACTTCATTCCCGAAAAGATGTAGTGCATCCGGTCGAGGATTCCCCGGAGCGGTTTGAGATCATGCGTGAGAAGATCAAACGAGGGGGTGACGGACCACCCTCGCAGATGGCTTTGATCATGATTCCGACAGTAATGGGTATCATCGAATCGCTCAAAAGTCTCAAGGACAATCCCGAAAAACCGCGCACCCAAGCCGAGGATGGTTTGCTTGATGAGGTCCGTAGCCTGGCGTTCAATCTGGGCGTCAGCAGCATCGGCTACACAAAGGTCTCACCCTCTTGGGTGTTCCGGTACAAAGCCATCAACTATGAGAATGCAATTGTTTTTGCGATGGAGATGGATAAGCCAAGCATCGACACCGCACCAAGCCTGGCCTGTATGAAAACCGTGATGGAAACCTACCGCGATCAAGGCAGGATCGCCAATAAAATCGCCTCCCTGCTGCGAAAACGCGGCTTTGGCGCCCACGCCGGTCATCCCTTGATGGGAATGGCGCTTTACCCACCGATGGCACAAAGCGCTGGCCTAGGATGGATTGGCTTGAATGGGATCATCATCACGCCGGAGCATGGTCCGCGAGTCCGCCTTGCGGCGGTCTTCACAAGTATCGAAAACCTGCCGTTTGCGAATGGGAACGAGCACGGCTGGATCGAGGGTTACTGCTACTCCTGCCGGGTGTGTATTAAGGAGTGCCCGCCTAATGCTTTGTATGGAGAACCGGTTCTTCATGACAGTGGCCGCTTGACATATGTTGAGAACGACCTGTGCTTTCCCTACTTCGACGATTATTATGGCTGTTCGGTGTGTATAAAGGTCTGTCCCTTTAACCATGTGGCCTACGAAAAACTGCGTGCCCGCAGGACACATCCGTAAGTGATAGATAGAAGCCCTGGCGCTTCTCGGTCGTTCATGATTGACGGTGGTGAACGTGTGAAGTGTGGACGGATCCCCAGTGCCGGGCCATTTGCACTCGGTCCTCGAACTAACTGGTCTCTAGGTGGACAACCGGTGTGAGCCACGCCCACCCACGACCGCTGGCGAAACCCGCCCGGATCACCAGCACTACCGCAGGTCAATCAACCCAAGGGGGGGACTACCGAAAGCGGGTTGTCTCCCTGTCCAGTACGGTTGACTCACGCGATCCTTCGCCAAGCCTTATAACGGCTGCATGTCCAGGGGATAGAAGGCCATGGACAGCTTTTTGATAAGGGCACCGGCAGGTGTATTGGCGATGGCTCCGTCTTCATCAATGGCAAAGAATTTGCCGGTCGATCTCATCTGATCCCAGTTATAGAAAAATACGGTAGAAACGGGCAGACCGAATTCGCGAAAGGCAAAGATGTATTGATTGTCGTCGAACTTGTAGACGGTAGCCATGTCAACATCGCTTTCGCCATGCAATGGTCCTACGATGCATTGCCAGGCATAGCGCTTCGAATTCAGGTAGATATGTTCGAAACATTGCCCCGGGCTGTACACATAGAGCCCACGCAAGCCGATTAGATCACGCGTTGGCGCCGGCTTGCGCCCCGTGGGTGGAATGGCCGGATCACCGAGCACACCGGGCGAGAAATCATGGACCGCCCGGGGTTCTTGGCCGACATCGCCTTCACGCATAATCGTGCGGATGGCGAGCACTTGCCGTGTTTCAGTATTAACCACAAAGGTCTGTGACTGACGAGGCTGATGGGTAAAAGTCATATCAATGAAATAGGTTTGCGGTGCCACTTCCACCACCTCGCACCAGTCCTTACCGCGCTCGTTGTCGCTTTGCCAGCTGACCTCGTTTTGGTCTACGAACTCTAGATCGAAGGATGTCCCCGTATCGAGCGTGATCTTCATCGTCTGATTCACCAGCATTGCTGACTGGGGAAGACGATGGAACGCCAATTCCGACGCATAGTCCTCGTACTTGTAATCCGTTTCACCCTCTCGCTGTGGCATGGTGCCCCTCCTTGAATAAATTCTTTCTCACACGCCCCACTTCACACCGGCATTGGTCAGCGCAGCTCCGGCAACATCAACAATCGCCGCTCCTCCATCAAGTAGAAGAACCGCCCCCGTCATAAACGTAGAATCATCACTGGCGAGGTAACTGCAAATGCCAGTGATCTCACCGGGATGAGCAGTCCGCCTCAGAGGAACCATCGAAGATATGCACTGAAAAACGCCCTCCAGATCGGTCCCGAGCACCTCGGCGAGGGGGCTGAGTGATTCTTCCAACATCTCCGTCCTTGTGCCGCCCGGACAGACCGCGTTACATCGGATCTTGTCTGGACCGAAATCCAGCGCAACCTGCTTGGTGAGCATAATGAGACCCGCCTTCGATGCGCAGTAGGCGGGCATGCCAGGCAGGCAGCGCAGGCCTCCCAAGGAGGCAATGTTTATGATCGAACCGCCGCCCCCCTTAATCATATGCGGTATGGATGCCTTCATAAGATGCATAGGACCGGTGAGGTTTGTTGCGAGAACGCTGTGCCAGAGCTCCGGATCTAGGTCAACAATAGTTGTGCCTCCTGGATCTATGGCTGCGTTGTTCACCAACACGTCGAGTTTACCCGCGAATCCGAGTGCCGTCTCAACCATTCGCTTGGCGTCTTCGAACTTCCTTACATCTCCGGCGCATGTCACCACCGCCCCCGCCGGTAACGATTGGACCGCTTTATCGAGCATTTCCTGACGGCGGCCGGTTATGCATATTCTCGCTCCGTCAGCAACGAATCGCTCGGCAATTGCGGCGCCTATGCCAGTACCCGCTCCGGTAATGAGTGCCATTTTTCCGTCTAGTTTCATCCTTGGTCTCCTTGTCTTATTGGGATTAGGGCGCAATGAAGAACGCTCGACGCCAACAAGTGTATTGCCGCCAACTGCAGGTTTTGCGGTGTTCGAATAGGCAACAGGTCGGCACCAATTGGAATCCAGCTCATCTGCGGCGAACCTCCATTAGCCCATGATCTAAATTTGTTCGAGATTACTCTTTCAAATCTACTTGATGAAACCGTGTAGCCGTCATATGCAGCGAGTTGTTGCCCTTCTCGCACGAATGTCTATCGTCTATGGGATATTGATTTCTTTCACCCACACTCCATACAGTCCTTTTACATGAAACCCTAAGCGCTGGTAGAAGTCTTCCCCAGATCCAACGTATACCTTTGAACCGCCTTCCTGCTTCACTTGGTTAGCCAACTGCATGATGCTCGCTCGTCCTAATCCCATTTTTCGATAACGAGGAATGGTTCCAACAGGCTCAAGTATCCCTATTCGATTCCGTTGGTCGCACCACATCGTCGCAAATGCGGCAATCTCATGATCCGGGGACAACACATGGATATCGAGGTCTGGTCGATAATCAGGGGTCTCTGACATCGCTTGATAGCCAAATGGCGATCGTTCCCGATACACAGTCTCATCGAAATAACCAAACGCCTTGGCATGCGCTTTACCTTTATCGTAAACGGATACCTCATCACCGCTCTTAAAAGAAAAACCTTCGGCAAGCTTTACAGGAAATTCCTGTTCCAAGCTAAGTTCCGATACGGATTCAATTCCAGGTTGTTTAGAATAGTTCCGGCTCAACGCGATCTGCTCAACCCTTAAATTGTCCAACGGGATTCTCAAATAGACTACCCGCTTACCATTCTTTTGTTTGCCGAGATGGGCTTCACAGAATGTAAACATCTCTTGTAAGATGTCGTCTGAGAGTTGCTCATGCGCCATTTGGAAAAATGCTTCGCCATCATCCTCCCCTTCCGAGTTCACCACCCCGACAATCTCCTGGTCATGCTCCCAGATCGCGATTTGTGACTCCCATGTCTCCAATGGAACACCATTCATAATCCGTGCCATCGAGATGGAAAAATTCCATCTCTCAATCGTCCAATTGTAGGGGCGTTGAAAATAGGTGTAGGTATTCACCAGAAAATTACGAATTCTGATGAAATCTTCTTGAGAATAACGTTTCATAAAGCTTGCTATTCTTTCAATGTTTTTTTAACGAATATCGCTTACGAGGGTCGCCTAACGTCTCGAGCTCAACTGCCCGGAGGCTCTTGATTCTCAAACACCATTTTTTACGATAACTTGACGACCACGGCAAGTGTCGCGGATTAACCTACCGGCCGGGTCAGATGTCGAAGACCGTTCATCCAACTTGGCTGGATCCCGCGTTCCCCCTTCGGGGATCTTGGACTTTGCGGGGCAGCGAGATGTTAGACATCAAAGCTTACGGATTCTATCTGTGTCCTTGGGGATGCCATTGCGGACCAGGTGCCACGTATCATCCCGAAGGACCTCGTACTCCCGAAAGCAGCACGGAATGCCCTGGGCTCTCCTAAGATCGGGATTGTCCATGAGGTGGAAGTGGAGGTGTGGAGCTGTTGGATTACCAGAATGGCCGACATTGGCCAGCGGCTGACCTGGGAAAACCTTGTCGCCTGGCGACACCTTGATCGAGCCAGTTTGAGCATGGCCGAAGAAGGCATACCCATTGGTCGACTCAATGATGATGTAATTGCCAATCAGTGGCCGGAGGTCCGTAGTCCGCTTGAGTTTGAAAGTCAGGGCGTTCTTGAGAAGTATGGCAAAATCTCTTGCGAGGTGGACGGGATTTCGCTCAGGCCAGCCGTCCTCGGCATGGACAACGGTTCCAGTGACAGGGGAATAGATCGGTTGCCCCCAGCTATAGCAATCCTGCAATCGCACGCCGAGGACAAGGTAGTGGAGCAGACTGTGTCTTTAGAAGCGCATAGCTCTGGACTCTGGGGCTGTGCGTATGAAGTCATAGGCGTACCGCTGGCCGAACGCATCAGTTCCATGGCTTGGAACCTTCTTGCCAGGAGTGTTGGGGGTCACCCATTCACCCCGGAGGGGAAAGTCTACGACGGTAGGAGTGGACACGAAGGAACCCCCTTTCTATGTGATGTTTAACAGTCTCTAGCTTAGCGGCTCAGATATTCTACTCAACTTCATTTTGGCGCCTCGTGCGGGGTCTGGCGCGTGCATCCTGGTGTTTTCCCAGGGCGCCAGCGAGTTGTTATCTAGTGGCTATCTCAATGACCCGATCATGGCTGATTTCAAGCAGTGGAGGTTTAGGGCCGTTGCCTTCAAACCATATACAATCGATGAACCGAAAAAGCACTGCACGATCTCTTTATACCTTGAGTCTTTGGCGGAACCCTGATTGTCGATATGAGACATAGGCCTCAAGCAGTTTTCAAACCCTGGATAATTTCTGCCAAACCCGGTCTTTTCCCGTACATCAACATAAACGTCCTGAAGATCTTTATTGAGAAGAATAATCCCACGATTATTGAAAGCCCTAATACCCCAATACTGGTCATGATCTGCCACGCCGGGATATCCGACGCCCCCAACCTCAACATAATCTGAACAGGGGCGGTGACGGGGAATATCGAGAGAACAACCCATATGGGACTGTTCGGGAAGTTAACCAACACTCCAAAAAACCAGAGCGGCACAAATAACATCATGATGTAGAACATGGATAGGCTTTGTGCTTCCGTGGTACTAGAGCTGATGCCGCCGAGAGTGACGGAGAGTACGGCGAATAACAGATAGCCCAATATAAAATACACAACTCCTAGAACAATGAAGTTGGCGGGCAACTGAATGTCGCTTAGAAATCCGCCGAAGGAGGAGGAGGCCAAGCTCAATAGGAGAGGCGCTGAGATCAACCATACGATGACTTGCAGTAGCCCGGCAGTACCCAGTGATAATACTTTGGCGATGAGTAACTGGCGAACGGACACCGAGGATAGCAATACCTCGATGAGGCGGCTTTCTTTTTCCTCTCCTAATCCGCTGATGAGAGAATTCGTGCCGAGCATGAGGGCCAAACTCAGCAATAAGGAGAACATGGCGGGGATGATGATATTGCCAATATTTCCTTGTTCTTGCGCAATATCTCCATTTTCGTTAAGGCGGGTGACTTCCAGGTTCAAAGGAAAAACAATCGAGGTGATGATCTCCGGTGACACATTATCTTTCAAGAGATTCCAAGTGAGGAAACTTTCGATCAAGTTTGCTGTGATCGCAGGGGTGATGAGCTCTTTCGCCAGCGTATATCGTTGAATGGTTCGTGAGAAGATGTAATCCGATGGTATGACGATATATTCCGAAACATCCCTTCTGACCAGAGCCTGGGTTGCATCCTCCCTTGATGCAAATGGGATCAGCTTGATTAACCCCTGGTCGGTTTGATCATTAAAGATTCCGACTTCGTCCACATATCCGACGGTCGTGACCTCTTTTGCCGAAGGTTCGGTCAAGGTCGTTACCAGTTCAAAGACTCCAATTGCCAAAAGGGCCAACACCGGTACGATGAAGGTTAGAACGATAAAACCGATCTTCTTGATCGTTTGCAGAAACTCAAGCTTGAATATCAAATAGGTTTTATTCATGATCCACTCCCGCTAGATTCAGGAATATTTCATTGAGGGAGGGTGTTGTGACTTCAAATCGGTGAATGGTTATTCCGCGCTCGCGTAGTTGATCGAGAATGGTCTGTGGTGTTGTGTCTGGCGCTAAGAACAATTCTACGGAACCGTTATTGAGCTTTCTATCAATCACCCCAGGCAGGTCAACCAGTTCTCCATCCGTAACCACCTGGACTGAATTTCTTCTGAATTTAGCCCTTGTTTCCATTAAGTCACCGTAAAGGACGGTGTGGCCTTTGTTTATCATCAGCACCCGGTCGCAGAGTTCCTCGACTTTATTCATTTGATGCGTGCTCAAAATAATGGCTTTCCCCTCATCCCTTAAATTCCCGATTATGTTCTGAATAGTCTCTGTTCTTACAGGATCCAGACCGGCGAAGGGCTCATCCAGAATGATCAGCTCAGGATCGTGAATGACGGTGACGATAAACTGGATAAGCTGTCCCATACCCTTGCTCATTTCCTTGTTTTTCTTCTTTTTACTTTCGAGCATGCCGGTTTGCTCGAGTAATATATTCGCTTTCTTTTCAGCCGTGGCTTTATCCATACCTTTTAAGGAGGCAAGATAAAGGATTAGATCGATGGCTGTTAATCTCTTATACAATCCCCTCTCTTCAGGTAGGTAGCCGATTTGATCCTTTAAGGCTTCATTCATCTGCTGACCGAAGATTTTCACTTCACCAGAATCGGGTTTCATGAAATCTAAGATTATTTTTATGGTGCTGCTTTTACCCGCACCATTAGGCCC
>DUEZ01000018.1 GCA_011174825.1 Anaerolineae bacterium
CCCGTAGTTCCCAGTCCAGAAAATATTGCTTAAACTTTTCGTCAGGAACCTGGAACCAATCTTTGACGAACTCTTCTCTCTCCTCTCTCGTAGGAAAAGGCATCTGGGGGAACTGCCCTTCAATTTGGGTAATGCTTATCTTCTCGCCAGTACTGTACATAAGAAAATAAATGGGATTCAGCATTGAAAGTTTGAGAGGTAGCTGTTCATGTTTCTTAATATTGTTATGAGCATATTCCTCTGCGCCCTTACCAATCTCTTTGGCCGCCCAATAAGTCCCATTGGCTAGAACATCTCCTATCCCTTCCCGCCGGACGATTCTGTCAAGTAACCAGAAAAACCTCTCCTCGTTTGTGGATGGCAATCCCGGCATGTCGTCGTCGGTTAAAATGCCGTTTTCGTATAGCTCAAGGGCGAAAGCCATAACTTGTGGGGTTGAAAATGCGTCCACTCCATACTCGGTGGCAAGTTGAGCGATTCTTAAGCCAAAATCCAGGTCCGACATGGCCGCCATCGTATATGTCAGTTTGGTGAAGCATTTCATCATATATGTTGGAAGTCCCGGTATGGAAATAGTTGCCGCGCATTTCAACGGACAGTTATAGCAACTAATTAGCCGAGTCTGCGCATTTTCCATAGTCTCCGTCCACGCCTCTTCCACTTCCTCGGTCCAAAAATCTCTTCTGCGGTGGCGGGAATTTCCCCACATGAAACTCTCGGTGTGCCACTTTTCATCATGGATTTTCATCTCTTGCGGTGACCCCAGCCCGGCTAAAATCGGCATTACTCCTGGAATCGGCTTTTCTTCCCTGACCTTTATATATTCCAGCACTTCATTGCAAAGTTCCAGGAATTCTTCTGGTTGGGCAATATAGACGTCCCCTGTTCCGCGAACAGCTATTGCCTTTAATCCTTTATCTCCCATGACCGCCCCTATTCCGCCTCGGCTGGCACTGGAATGGCCTTGTTCAATAGAGGCAAAATAAACCCTGTTTTCACCAGCCAGGCCGATGGCAGCCACCTGGGCTCTCGGCTCCTTCAACTCCTGCCGAATAAGTTCTCCAGTTTCAATACCGCCTACTCCCTGCAGATGAGAGGCGTCGCGTATTTCTACTTTGTCATTGTTTATCCATAAATAAACTAAATTGGGGGACTTGCCGCGAAAGATCACTTTATCGTAACCGGCTAATTTCAATTCAGGCGCCCAAAATCCTCCCATCATTGAAAAGGCCATTAACTTAGTCTGAGGAGAAATGGTAGAAACGATGGTACGATTACAACCGGTAGCAGGTGTGCCACACAAAAGACCAGCGGCAAATATGAGAAGATTTTCAGGAGAAAAAGCTTCAACTTCGGGGGGAACCCTGTCCCATATTATCTTGGCGTTCGTACCCAGCCCCCCCAGATAAAGCTCGGTTTCTCTTGGGTCTGTTGCTACCCTCTCGATGTTTCCCCGGGATAGATCGATCTCTAAATTAAACCCTGTCTCTGCGTACCTCATGCTTAGTCCCTCTTAAGTATCTCCACCTCACTAGCAGCCATATCGGGGCTACTTGTCCTTCCAGACCGGTGGCCGTTTTTCCATGAAGGCGGCTAGGCCTTCGTGGGCGTCCTCGGTATCCATCAGTGGGCCCAGGTACACTTTTTCGACGGCCGCCAATCCATCCTCGAAGGAACCAACACCACCCACGCGCACGGTTCGCTTCGTCAAACGTAAGACTGCGCCGCTCAGCTTGGTCAGCTTATCCACGAACTCGACGGACGCGGTTTGTAGCTCTTCCGGAGGTACGACCTTGTTAACCAATCCCAACCGCTCGGCCTCGTGGGCTTTAATTCGATCGCCAATCAACACCATCTCCATAGTCTTCTTCGGTCCGATGATCTCCGGAAGCGCTACGACCGCGATGGGGGGTAGTACACCCACTTGAATCTCTGGCTGACCGAAGCTGGCCTTCTCCGAGGCGATGACCATGTCGCAGAAGAGCGCCAGTTCACACCCACCACCTAATGCCGCGCCACTCACCACGGCCATCGTTGGGATCTCCAATCTGTCGAGCAATCGGAAAATTTGATGAAACACCTTGATCATCTCGTCCACTTTATCGGCCGTATGCTCGGAGACATCCACCCCGGCCGAGAAGGCTTTGCTCCCCTCGACCGCTTCGAAAACCAACACCTTGACCGAGGGATCACGATCCAACCCCTCCAGTACGCCATTAATCTCACGCATCATTGCGATGTCAAGAACGTTCAGTGGTGGTTTATTGAGTATCACCCGCGCCACGCCATCTCGTTTCTCGAAAATGATGTGTTGATACTCCATGGCGAACTCCTTTCAGGGGTCAGTAGTCAGTACACAGTAATCAGTATTCGGTGATTGAAGATTTACTATGTACATTTGGTATCTCTCTCGCGCACATATCTGACTACTGACATCTGGCTACTGGTATCTGACTACTGACACCTGACTACTGACTACTGAATCAAATGTACTGTCCTCCATCCACCTGAATAACCTGGCCAGTGATGTGTCGGCCCTTCTCTGAGCACAGAAATGTAACGACGTAGGCAACCTCTTCTGGAAGTCCAAGTCGTCCCAGAACGATCTCCGCTAAGGCCATCTCGCGTACTTGCTCAGGCGCTTCCTTGACCATCTCGGTCTCGATCAAGCCCGGCGCAACGGCATTGACATTGACGCTGTAGCGACCTAATTCACGAGCACAGGCTTTGGTGAATCCGATCACACCCGCCTTCGCTGCCGAATAGTTGCTCTGGCCAAACTTACCTCGTAAACCGTTGATAGAAGTGATGTTGACGATTTTGCCGGATCCTTGCTCACGAAAGACAGGGGTCACCGCTCGTGTGTAATTGAAAGTACCTTTTAAATCGACATTGATGACCCGATCCCATTGCTCTTCGGTCATCTTCCATATGACACCGTCCCAATTCATCCCGGCGTTGTTTACCAAGATATTCACTTGGCCGAATTCGTCCAAAACACTTTGGACCATCGCTTGGGCATCATCGAAGCTGGACACGTCGGCTTGGACGACGAGTGCCCGCCGTCCCATTCCTCGGATGTTTTCTGCAAGTTCTTGAGCGAGATCAGCGCTTTTTCGATAGTTAAGAGCGATATCGGCTCCCTGAGCGGCAAGATCCATGACAATCGCTTTGCCGATGCCTCGAGTACCGCCGGTGACAATGGCAACTTTCCCCTCCAGTTCCATGCTTCCTCCTAATTTGGGCGCTCGACGATCGTGGCGCATCCTTGGCCTACACCGACACAAAGCGTCGCTAAGCCATAACGCATCTTCTCTCCAGCCTCCGACCGTCGCTTCATTTCATGTAATAGCGTGACCATCAACTTGGCACCGGTGCATCCTAGTGGATGTCCAAGCGCCACAGCTCCGCCGTTAACGTTTGTTTTGGCCATATCGAGATCTAATTCTTTGATGCAGGCTAAAGCTTGAATTGCGAATGCTTCATTCAGTTCGATCAGATCCAGATCTTCAACGGTCAATCCCGCTCGTTGCAATGCTTTCCGGGTGGCTGGGATAGGACCGTAACCCATCGTGCGTGGGTTCACCCCCGATACGGCTGATGTCACCCAGCGAGCGAAAGGTTCAACTCCTAACTCATTTGCCTTCTCCTCCGACATGATGAGCACTGCGGCGGCGCCATCGTTGATGCCACTGGAAGTGCCGGCTGTCACTGTGCCCTCGGCGCGAAAAGCGGGTCGCAACTTGGCTAACTGCTCGGCACTGGTGATCAACTCTACTACCCCATTCTCATCAATCTTGATCCGGGGATGCTCGTCGGTATCAACGATCAGCGGTTCTCCCTTGCGTTGGGGAATGTGCACCGGCACGATCTCGTCTTTGAACCGTCCCTCTTCAATAGCCGCTGCCGCTCGCATCTGGCTTTCTAATGCAAAGGCGTCTTGCTCCTCGCGGCTGATCTCTGTCTCGTCAAAGATATTCTCCGCGGTCTCTCCCATGCCCTCTAGGGGGATAATTTGTTCCATCTTCGGGTTTGGGTAGCGCCAGCCGATGGTTGTGTCATACATAGTGACATTTCCCCAAGGAAACGCACGTTCCGTCTTGGGAACGGACCATGGCGATCGGCTCATGCTCTCTACGCCTCCGGCGATAAAGACCTCGCCCTCTCCACACTTGATGGCTCGGGCAGCTTGGTTAATCGCCTCTAGCCCTGAGGCACAAAGCCGGTTGACAGTGACGCCTGCAACACTGAAAGGCAGACCGGCCAGCAAGAGCGCCATGCGGGCAACATTGCGGTTGTCCTCCCCTGCCTGATTGGTGCAACCCATATAGACATCTTCAATCAGATCAAGTTCAATGCCGCTCCGGCTTGTGACCTCTTTGATAACCAACGCGGCCAGATCATCTGGTCGAACTGCTGCCAGTGCTCCACCGTGTCGACCGACAGGTGTTCGTACGGCTTCAACAATAACCGCCTCGCGCATCTCGCCTCCTTCTTGGTGAACGATCGATAGATAGATAATTCCCGATTATGTGCTGTTAACTTCAGGGGCCTTGGACAAGATCGAATCTACAAAGGCCTCAGCTTCCTCATCAAGTAGATCGTGATACTGTTGGAACAATTGAGTTGCTCTTTCACCGAGCCAATCGTTGGGAAGTAGTTCAAGTGGTAGGTTGGGATCTACATAGGGAGAGAAGCGATATTCATGGATCAGCATGAAACGTTGGATAAAGCATTCCTGAGGTTCAAACCTCTCACCCGCTTTCAAACAGTTTTGGTATTCCTCAAAAAAAGATCCATAGCGTTTTAAAAGCTCATCGTAATAATCGTTGAGCTGCTCTAAATCCCAGCAACGTGAGACGATCTCTTTGTTACTGGTGAAACCTCTGTGTTTGGCAGTAAAGAACTCTATATAGGAGTGCAAATTCAAGGAATCTGCAATCTGCTCAACCTCGGCCCGTAGATCGCGAGGAGATATCCAGGTAGCATGGTTCAAGGTTCCAAACCCAAGCCAAAGCAATCGCCTACGAAGCTTGCGCCTCAACTGTCGCTTGGTTTCCGGGATGGAATACGTAAGCAGATGCCATCGCCCATCCCAAGGATCGCAACGGGGCTGGAAGATACGTCGCGCCCCTTCCTCGAGTAATTCGATGCACTTTGGGGTTAGGGAATAAAAGCTGTATCGGCTGGTCCGGCGGCTCTTCAGCCAACCTTTCTGGGACATTCGCGAGAGGGTAGAGCGTACCGCCTGTTTTGATAGGCCAAAAAGGCCAAGTAACTCAATCAAGCTGCCAGTCCACGCTTCACCACCTCGGTGGTGAATGTAGTCTCCGTATAAGGTGAAGACCAAATCTTGCGAGTTAGACAGCCCCCGACTCCTATGAGAGCATCAGGCCTCGCAGGAACATTAGGCCTGCTCCGTTTGGACCATGTCTCATACCTGAATGAGCATGGTCCAAGTTGTCACATATGTCACAAAATGGTCGGACCCATCTAATAATAGCACATGTTACGCAAGTGTCAAATTTCGTTGGGGTTAATAATGGGGTGGATTAGAAGTAAATACGATATACAACTTCAGCTACACAACCGGGTTTCACTTCGCCTTCGATTTCTATGGTCATTTGGCTGATAATTTGTAATCCTCCAGCAACTTCTTCAACCGCTTGAAGCACTGTTCGCACTCTGACTCGATCCCCGACTTTGACGGGGTGGGGGAAACGCATCCGGTTCATACCATAATTTACAACCCATTTAGCCTCTGGATAAATCGGTTCCTCTGGATTGACGTATCCGGAGAGATACGGCAGCAAAGAGAGCGTGAGGTAACCATGGGCGATGGTTGTCCCGAAAGGCGACTCACGCTTGGCACGCTCCGGGTCAACATGAATCCATTGATAATCCTCCGTCGCTTCTGCAAACAGATCAATCCTTTGCTGTGTAATGGCAAGCCAAGAGCCAACGTAAACTTCGGTACCAATCATGGACTCCAATTCCACTTTCAGCGATTCTGCGGACATCATCCCTCTCCAACAATTGAATAATTGATCGAATAAAAAAGCTGACTGTTCCCCTGATGCGGTTAACGATCATGTTCTAATGAATTCAAAACTCGATCCAACTTGGAAAAGTTATATTGAGTATTCAGAGAAGCCACAGCATTCTCAGTGAAGTTGTATCTAGCGACAGAGGGGATTTCCCCCTTTTTTCTGGAGACGATCAGGTCTCGATGTCCCCTTGACCATTGTCATCGAAGAACCCTTCGATCCCTGTATCTCGCAGACCACGAAGAAAACCCAATACGTTCGCCGCAACAACCTGTCCCTGAGCCCTTACCCGATCGGCGAGCTCTCGAGCTCTGGCTAATCTGATTTCAGGCTCCAGGGGGGTTAGCTCGTACAATTCAATGAGAACCCCGTGAGTGCTCTCGGGGTGAATAAAGGCGATCTTTTTTCCCCCGGTCCCAATGACTGGCTCAGGATTGATTAAACGTACACCATGGTCTCTTAATTTGTCCAGGGATAACTCAATGTCATCGACCTGGAAACAAATGTGGTGAATTCCCGGTCCGCGCTTGTGAAGGTAGCGTGAAATCCCGCTATCATCGGTCGTCGGTTTTACCAGCTCCAATTCGGATTCGCCTGTCGAGAGGAATGCAACGACAGAATCTTGGTCGGGTACGTCTTCAACGTGGGTGACTTCCAAGCCGAGCGCGTCACGCCAGAAGCTTAAGGCATGGTCAATATTGTCGACGATAATGGCTACATGATCAATACGAATAACGTATGACATATCTTACGAAGCTCCTATCCAATCCGGACGCAAACCATCTACGACTATATCATATACAAGTTACAAATTAGGTACCAAGGCATCTTGGCACTTCGGCACCTAGTAATCCGGCATTAGAAGCAGCTTTGTAACCTAAGTGCCCTGGTGCCACTGTGCCCAGGTGCCTTGATGTTAAATGATCACCGGTGGTTGGTATTCCCCCCATACTTCGCG
>DUEZ01000019.1 GCA_011174825.1 Anaerolineae bacterium
GGCGAGATGGAATAATAGTCGACCATGTACCAATCTGCCACCAATTCAACGACATTACCCGCCATGTCATACAAGCCATATCCATTAGGTCCGAAGCTCCCTACCGGAACAGTGGTGTCGCCGCGGTCACCGAACTGTGCGCCGTTCTCCATGCCGAAGTTGTGGACAGGCAGATCATCCCCCCAAGGATACAGCTTCCCTTCCAGTCCGCCACGCGCTGCCTTCTCCCACTCGGCTTCTGTGGGTAGGCGTGCCCCGCGCCACTCGCAGAAGGCGCTTGCTCCATACCAGGAGACCATCACAACCGGATGATCGGTGTACCGTGTGTCTGTGACCCACCCACTGCTACTCTGAAAGATGATTCGACTAGCTTCCAGCCAGGACTCGCCGCCCTCTTCCTGATTGCCTATCTCATTCAGGAAGCGCGCGAACAACTCGTTGGTCACCTCGTATACGTCAATGTAGAAGGCGTCCAGGTACACACGGTGCTCCGGACGTTCGTCATCATCGCCCCACTCGCTGCCCATCTGGAACGCTCCGCTAGGGATCAGGACCATTGGTATGCCGAAATCGTCCTTGAACTGCTCGGGTCCACCTGCCAGCGAAGTTGGTTCGGGTCTAACGGTAACTATTGAAGTAGGCCCTTGCGCCTCGGATGTGCTTTGAGTGGCAACCTGCGATGTCGATGGTGATAAGGTCTTTTGGATAAAAATCAAACCCAATACGCCCACGAGTAAAAAAACTGCGAAAATTACTAATAATCGCACAGGAAAAACATTACGTTTAGTTGTGGGTACGTCTACACTGGGGGCAACTGGAACAGATGGTTGGCCCTCACCCACAGAGAGCAAAGTCTGTACCGTTTTGGCTAACTTCGAAAGATGACGCTCCAGCGGTGGGCTTATCGCATCAAGCCAGTGGATCGATTTGATGTAGTAATACATCTCTTCGGAGAGCTCGATATCTGCGATTCTAAAGGGTATGATCGGGATCCCGCTATTAACCGCTTCACTCACCTCACGAAGGACATGTACAGATTGGTTGGATTCTTCGGAGAGGACTAAGACGAATACACGGCTTTCTCTGATGGCATTCAAAAGTGATGCAGCGAAAGGCTTACCCGCTAGAACATCACGCGGCGCGATCCAGCAGCGGATTTTCTTGCTTTCCAATGTCCCACATACCGCATCGGCAACGATTTTATCCTTGCTAGAATAGCTGATGAAGACATCATGCGGCATGATTCAGCCTCCCACAGGCTTATCTCATTCAGCGATAAACCTCTAAGCCAGCTCAGGCAACCAACCTTGATAATTTAATCTTCGGCTGTCAATCTTTTTCCCCTCACCGTCTCTGGTAAGCCATGGCAACGATACACATTGTTAAAGCAATATAGCTAACGGCTCCGGGATGAGTGGCCGGGTAAGGCTCCAAGCGATCACCAAGCCGGCTGCGCACCCGGTCCGCTCCATCCCGTTGTTAGCCCGAATATTTACACCTCTGAATGCAAGAACTCAATTATCCGAGAGGTCACTTCCTCTGGACGCTCATAATGCGGAAAATGCCCAGTATCTACAATCTCATGGTGTTTCAAATCGGGAATTAATTCTCTCAGTTTTCCTTGGACCGATGATGGGATTGAAGGATCCTCCGATCCTGAAATCAAAAGCACTGGCAGATTATCCGAACCGGCTTTTCGATAGACCTCCGAAACATCCTCATATCCACAACTGCGCATCGTTGAAAGGAATGCGCGTAGATATCCACGATATTGCATCTGGTCGGTAACTAATGAGAGAAATGTTTCCTCGAGATCTTTTTTGTAGAGCCCATTAGAAACTGATCGAAGAACGATGCGTCGCCCCAAGACGCTCATGATGATGTCGCCCAGGATAGGGATCATGCCCAATCTCGAGATAGTCGGTAGCGATACCTCAATACCAGCTGGTGCAATAAGCACGAGTCGATCCACTTCACCAGGAAATTCGACAGCATACGTTCCCGATATCATACCGCCGAGAGACCAGCCAACCAAGGTAACTGGAATTGCAATAGAAAGCCCGGATATTAGATCTCGCAGTTGCGCGATAAACAGATCAATGTCATAGGAAGAAACGGGGCGGTCGGAATAACCTCTTCCGAATAAATCATAATAAAGGACCCGAAAACCATTGCTTGCAAGCGAATGAGCTAGGGGCTCCCAGATTCCCATAGGACCGGCAATTCCATGAATGAGAACGACGACCCTTCCATCATGAGGCCCGGCTATCCCATAATGCGTTTGACCTGCACAAAGCCGTATGAAAGCACCGGGTGCAAATCCACGTGCATCTTCATCAAGATCCTTGGTTTCACCTACAAAAGGGAAGTGCATAAAACCCCATTGTCAGTATCTTCGGGCTAACGTTATCCGGCTTCACCTGCGAGCGAAGCGAGTCAGGTGGAAGCCGTTGTTAGACAGTAGGCATCTTTGGTCCAACCAGCGTCCGAGCCGTGCGGTAGGTGGCAAGACGCCCTTACGATCCGACATCGTTCACTCTTGGCAGTCCGTCTCCTGAGGGGCATTCATCTTGTCGTTGATCTCGGTCACGGCCTGCTCGAGATCCTCGGCCGTCCGCATCGAGGTGGCTGTCGGGACGCTCGTCGTGACGAAGTGCTGCGCGTA
>DUEZ01000002.1 GCA_011174825.1 Anaerolineae bacterium
AAGCTGAAGAACTTGTGGATGCCATACGTCGTGCGGCTCATGGAGAGGCAACCCTGCACCCACGGATCGCAGCGCGGGTCGTCAAGGAATTCCGCACTGGGGAGCCGGGTGAATATCGTCTCTTCACGGAGTTAACCGAACGCGAGATGGAGATTCTAAAGTTAATTGCGAAGGGTTACACGAATAAGAAGATAGCAGATCAATTGGTCGTCACCGTAGGCACGGTTAAGGGGCATGTCAGCAACATCCTGAGTAAATTGCAGCTTGCAGATCGGACACAGGCCGCGGTCTACGCTTGGCAGGAAGGGATTGTGCGGAGAGAATAACATCATATCGTGATCAAAAACCAGGATGCCTCATATGATCCGGGATGCGTTGAGCATTCCGGATCTTTATTATTACATAACGCCTATCTGGCGTAAGGGTTCAAAACCTCTCGCAGGTTTATATCAAATCAAGTCTGCAGATACGTGTGGCTAATGGATCTGCGTGCTATTCTGATTTCAAATTGGAATATGAAACCATATTTGAAGTGAAAGGATTGAATATGAACACGATTTCCAAACAACCAAAAAGATTTAGATGGTTTTTCTTTGTGATCAGCGCTGGCGCTCTGGGTTCCGCAGGAATCTTCATCGAGAAAATCATCCTCACTGAGGTTGCCTGGATGGATTATCTCAGCGCAGTTGTTTTTGGCGCGATTGGATTAGGGATTTCTGCCTATTCGTTTTTCTGCTCATCTGCAAATCAATGAAAACATTGAGCATCAAAGAGGGATCCTGTTTTCAGAAACAGATCCCCCTCAGGAAAAAATGGCAGCTATTTATGAAATAGGAAGTGACAAAAATGAATACAAGTCAATTTGTTCAGAAACGAAAGTTTCAATTTATAGATCATCCCTGGATCTACCAAATGGTTAGTGTTCTGGTCTTCATTGTTTTAGTTATCCTGGTGCTTATCTTTGTGAACCTGATCGGGATCCCGAGCCGGGCACCCTACCGATCCCTGGTGGTTGCCGGGTTGCCACAAGCCCTGTCCTTGTTTATCCTGGCTCCCTTCGTTTACCATGTCCCGGCAGGAAAACGATCCTATAAAGAGTACCTTGGGGATATCCGCCTGACCCAACTCAAACCATTTTTGCCTTTATTGATCCTGGGAATTTCCTGCGCCGCTTTCTGGCTTTTTACTTCCGGGCTGTGCACCATCCTGTACCGGTATTTTCAGGGTCTGCCCGTCACCTGGGGGTTTATCAAAGGTGTTTATAATCTGAGGACCAGCCTGCCACCGTATTCCGTGAGCTATATCCATGCACTGCCTACTATTTTTGAGGAAATTGGCACACGAGGCATCCTGCTGCCCTTGTTCCTGCGTCAATACAGACCCCAAAAAGCGATTACCTTCTCAGCTATTATGTTCGGGCTTGGCCACTTGCTCAATCTGGTCAACCCTGAACCAAAGATCTGGGCTTTGGGGATGTCCCTTTGGGCCATTCCCTACGGAATCTTCTACGGGCATTTATTCATAAAGTCGAATAGTCTCCTGCCGTGCATAATGGTGCATTACCTTGCTAACATGTTTATCGGATCTGTCGGAGCTTATCGAGATCGAAGTGCACCGATTGAAATCCAGGTGGTAATGATCATCCTACATTCTATTGCAACGATGCCGCTCTTGATCCTGTGGGTTAAATTCTATTCTTCGAAGTGGTTAAGCAAGCATGAGAGTTATAAACCGATCTTGCGTATTGACCAAAGGAGAGATGGAGGTGCTCAAGTTGGTCGCCATGGGATACACCAACAGCAAGATCGCGGAGCAAATGGTCATCAGCGTCGGTACCGTCAAAGGGCATGTCAGCAACATCCTGAGTAAATTGCAGCTTGCAGATCGGACACAGGCCGCGGTCTACGCTTGGCAAGAGAGGCTTATCCAGCGCGATTAGATTGAATTTCACATTCAAGCGACAGAGGTGGGTTGCTCTATAAGCGTCTTTTAGGCAGCCCATCTTTCTTTTAATTTCCCTCTATCGCAAGACAGAGGAAAAGACCTTTCTCACGATGGGCATAAAACCTCCTTCAAGACTCGTGTGAGTTGACCTGTCTAAATCTATGATCATGTCAGCACGTGGAGAAAGCAACTTGATGCATTTTTGCGATGGAGATCACCTGGGAGTTTTCCAAGCGGAGCCAGCCCCTACGGTGCCCTGGACATAGCTGGAAACGTCTGGGAATGGGTAGCCGACTGGTATGACGAGAATTACTACCACGATTCCCCCTACGAGAACCCGTCAGGACCTTCCTATGGAACGGAACGCACGCAGCGTGGTGGTGCATGGATCGACAACGAATCTTGGGTCCGCACTACAGTTCGGCACGCTACGCCACCTGGGACTCGCGCCGATGATTTGGGTTTCCGTTGCGCGTTACCCATCGATTAACGGAGGGGTGAGAGGTCCCTGACATCAGGGCATGTGATTGGATTGATAAGCATAACCGAAAGGAGACTAGAAATGGACAGACACATGATTAGAAGAAATCGCCTGTGGTACGGCTTAGCAGCTCTCGTGCTGGTATTGGGTTGCTTGGCTGCTGTTATCCTCATCATCTCTACCTTGATATCCTATCCATCTTTGATCAAGGAGGCATACAAAGGCCCACTTCAAAAGGTGGAAGTCCCGGGAGAAGCAGATATCGACTTAAGAAGGAAAGGCGCATACGGTGTCTACTACGAAGCTGCCCATGACCCAACAGAGGTACCACCAGTGCTGGATTGCAGCCTGACATCGAAAACGACGGGCGAAGACATCCCACTTGTGCCGGACTACGTTCCGACCAATCGTTATTCGACCAAAGATGGAAACCGTGTTGGCGTTCTGATCTACAGCACAACGGTCAAGGAACCTAGCCTGCACACACTCTCCTGCGACTATCCAGACGGACGTGTAAGCCCCAAGCTGGTGCTGGCCATTGGGCCGAACTATATCTTTGAGTTTCTGCGCGTGGCCTGGAATATGGGTGGTTCGATTCTTGGAGGTGCTGGAGTTCTCTGTGGCTCGTTTGTGCTCTCGGTTGGCATTGTTGCCGTAGCATCTATTCGAACAAGAAAAAAACAGCAGGTTGAAGGAGGTATCAATGAATAACTCGCTTTCGGAAAGTGGTTGGATCAAAAATTCTCTTAATGAACAGGAGGATGTCATGGAAAAGAGTCGTAGTCGAATACCGCCCCGGTGGATGTTCTTACTCCTATCCGTCGGTGGTGCATGGGCTTCAGGTATTTATCTGGGAAAGATAACGGTCGAGGGAGCATTGACCGGGCTTCTCATCCCCATGATCAGCTTTGGCGTCATGGGTTTGATTATGGCCTGGGGGGCGGTCTCAGTGCGTTGAATACAGGAGGAGCGCAAGCTATGAAAAGGATCCTTAGGACGATTACATGGTTGTGTCTCCTTCTTGCCATGCTGTCGGGCTGCATGGTGGCAGGAGGGCACGACCCAGAGCAAGTTTCAAATGTGGGGTATACGGCCTTCATCCATGTCAACTTGATACCTATGACGGCTGAGGTGGTGATCGCGGATCAAACCGTTTTGATCGATGGGAAAAAGATTGTCGCAATTGGCCCCTCAAGCGAGGTATCGATACCCGAGAATGCGACTGTCATTGACGGAGAGGGCGCATACCTGATGCCCGGCTTAGCGGACATGCACATGCACACCAATCAGGATTGGGATTCTGGCGTGTGGCCCGTGTCCCCTCTCGCCCTCTACCTTGCCAATGGTGTGACCACCATCCGAGACTTCGGACCCACAGGCAGGGATCTGACCTACGCGCTACGCTGGCGAGAACAGATCGAAGCCGGAACCCGCATTGGGCCCACGATTTACGCTTCCGGCAAAATCCTTTTCGTCAGCCCGCTGGGTGATCCGCAAGGGCTCGTTCGAGAGAATCACGAGCTTGGATTCGACTTTCTCAAACTGTATTCCTATTTAAGCCCGGAAGACTTTCATGAGGCGCTGATAACTGCTAAAGAACTTGGGATGTACAGCGCGGGTCATATTCCTTTCGCCGTTGGATTGGAGGGGGTGCTAGCAGAGGATATGAACGAAATCGCCCACGTTGAGGAGTTGCTGTTCGAGTTCATCGAATTTGATAAGGGCAAGAAGCTAGATATTGATGAGTGGTGGGCGTATCTGAAGGGCTCGGCCCTAGAGCAATTTGAGATCTCGGCTGGTTTTGAAGGATCGGGCTTTGAGCATCAGCATGCCGGTACAATGGCGCGGATCATTGAGCAGCTTCATTCTGCTGGGGCTCCACTTTGCACAACGATGGTCGTTGATGACGTCGTACAGCAAAAGCTATTTGAGTTGGATGCCTTCCTGGCCCGCCCCGAGATCGGATATATCCCTACGGCCTATCTTGACCTTCTCCGCCAGGGCGAAGAGAAACATCAGCTCCAGTGTAAGGGGATCGAGGACCTATGCGCCTTCAAATATGACATCGATCGTTGGGTGCTAACCGAATTGCACCAAGCGGGGGTTCCACTCTTGTTGGGCACCGACTCAGCGATCTTGGCGGTTGTCCCTGGATTTTCCATCCATGATGAACTACGTATCCTGGTTGAAAATGGCTTCACACCTTATGAGGCCATCAAAACTGGCACGGTAAACGCTTCTGTGGTCGTCGAAAAGATGGTCGGTGAAGGCGACTTTGGTACGATCGAGGCGGGTAAACGAGCGGATCTCCTCCTTGTGAACGGGAACCCTCTCGAGGATATCGGTGCTATCAGGGATCTCAAAGGCGTGATGGCGGCCGGTCGATGGTATTCGCGGGAGTTGTTGGATCAACTGATCGCCACCGATTGAGCCCCAACTGTTTTGTAAGGTGTCGAGGGCTTGTCCCATCAAGGTTTACTAATCACGAATGACCGTCTGTAAAGCGTGGTCGTTCATCCAGATTGAGCGGATCCTCTTGTTTTATTGGGTCCCAGCGATTTAGTGGGTTTTTTCGTGGAGCCACGCGCGTATGTCAGGGATGTGTTGGTGATAGTGCTCATATGTATTGCCCGCCATCACATCCCAAGGGGTCCACTCACTCGGCATGCCCCTGAAATGGGAAGGATCGGACAGTTCATCCTCGGATAGTGATGCTATCGCTTCGGAAATTTGATCATATACCTGCTCTGCTTCCGATAGCACCTCCTCCAAGGGCCGATTCTTATTTTGTTCGTAGATCGGGACATTGCGCTCATCATGGGGTAACTGCCACAGATCTGAGCCCTCCAGTGCCATGGCCTTCAGCATGCCGATCATCTCGCGCTCGTACCAGGTGATGTGCGCAATGACATCTTTTACAGACCAACCGCCCGGCAGACCCGGTTCGGTCATCCTCGCTTTGCCAACTTCCGCCATTAAACTGAGCCACTCTTCACGCGCTTGTTTTACCTTGTTCATAAATGTCAGCTTGTCCATTACATCTCTCTCAGGCTCTCATTTTGGCGGCAGCGTGAGCGCGAAATCAACACCCTGTTGCACCCACTCGTTTAGGTGATCATCACTTTCATATCCTGCCGACTTGACCATCACCCATCCCTTCATCGCTCTCCCAGTGATGTCGAACGGAGCCGTGTGAGGCCTGCTTATCGCCTCCTCGTACCCCTCAAGCCCAACCCGAACGATGAGCTTGTCCTTATGTACACCACAGGCCATATTACCGTGCAGCATAAACCCAACACCGCCGAACATCTTCTTCTCAACGAGACCAGGCGGATCATCCAGCGTCTCTCGAACTCGTTGCGCCAAACCCTCGTCGTAGGCCATTGCGCTCACTCCTTTGTCGTTGCTAATCCCTTCGAATCACCTTCGAATAGTGCTGTATCCGCAAATTTTATCACCGCTCTTAGATTGGCTATCTTTATTATCCCTACAATGGCGGTCATCGCGAAGCACCCCGTAGTGAAGCGGTGTAGGCACAACATCGTATGATCAGGCGTGGGAACCATCCCACCATTTGTCATTGTGGTTAGGCGACGAAGCAAACTTTTAGTTGAGGAGATTGCTTCGCTCCTGCGGAGCTCGCAATGACATGGTGGCAAATGAGTTTCGTTTCTCAACGCAGGCTTTAGCCTGCAGCTGCATTCCCACTTTATATACACCTCCCCACGAGCTGAAAGCTCGTGGGGAGGTTGTTTTTTAGCTTGCGGCTTGCCGCTTACCCTCCTCTACTTCGCGCCGTCTCGACCCACCAGATGAAGTTCAGCGCATCATCGCCTACGCTCACCGACTGCAAGCTGCTGTCGGGGTTTCGTTTGGCGGCCTCTTCCAAGCGTTGCGCCAGGCGTTGGTTCCAGACCGTGACATAAGCTTCATTAACCGGTTCATCGTTGATTTTCGCATCCGAGATCACCGCGGTCAGGTGACCATCATGCGTGCCCAAGTCCAGCCGGAAACTCAACATGTCGGTCTCATCACCCAACACGCGCTTTCGATCGGCAGTGACGAAGATGTACCCCTGACGAAGGTCGACCTGTAAATCAGTGATGAGCGGATCGTTTAAAGCCGCTGCGATCTCTTCCTGGATGGTGGATTCGGGGAGATCGACCTCGAGCCTCAAGGACCCATCCGGATTGCGGTCGACAGCGATACTGCAGGCGCTGATGGCCAAGCTAGCGGCTGCTAAGAGAACCATTATCAACATCCATCGTTTATTCTTCATCGGATTATCCTCCTGTGAAACATGTTTTATTTGCATCCATCATAGTGAGAAGAGGATCGACAGTGTAGTCAACCGCATCACCCCTCGTTGTTAAATGGCTCACATATTGGTATGACACCGGTCACCCTTGGATATGACACGGCTCAGGATTGCCCAGGACCCCTCCTGTGCTAACATGGAGGTTATGAAGCGCGCTTCCATTGAGCCCGGCTTATTACAAGTCTTCCGTATCTTCGTTGGGATCAGGCTTCTCCTGATCTTGATCGGACTGCGCCTGCAAGCGGTCGTGCCGGCTCAACGCGCAAGGGTCTATCTGCTCTTTCTGCTCCTTGAGGCGGTCATCCTTCTGGTCTACCTCTCGTGGTCGTGGTTTCGCGATCAAATGGGGAGGGCCTACCTGCCGATCGCGATCATTTTCGCCTCCGGAAGCCCAATCTTTGAGCAGGCGGTAGCTATGGTCCTGCGTCATGAAAATATTCTCCAGGGGGACAGCGCCACGGGCGGGATTTGGGGGCTGGTGATCTTACTCTTGGTGCCCCTGATCCTTGTAAGTTGGCAATACAGCTTTAGGGCTGTCGTCGCTTATATCGCCGGCACAGCCATTTTCGAGTTGATATTCACTGTCCCGACGGCTGCGAGGATCGGAATCGATGTGCCCACCCTGATCGGGGTGGTTGTTGTACGAAGTCTGCTCTTCTTGCTTATCGGCTCGATCATCGTACGTTTGATGAAAGCACAGCGGGAGCAGCGTGAAGCGCTAGCAAGGGCGAATATCGAGCTTGCCCGTCATGCGACAACTATTGAGCAGTTGGCCACAAGCCGGGAGCGCAATCGGTTGGCGCGTGAACTCCATGATACGTTGGCTCATACACTCAGCGGCCTCGCTGTGCAATTGGAAGCGATCATTTCAATTGGGGAGGAAGATCCCAGGGCCATTCAGGGAATGTTGGAGCAGTCCTTGACGACCACGCGAAACGGTCTGCAAGAGGCTCGTCGAGCTATCCAAGCGTTGCGGGCTTCACCCCTCGAGGACATGGGGCTTGTGCTCGCGCTTCGCAACTTGGCTACATCGACCTCAGAAAGAGCGAATCTGGATCTCGATCTTCTGCTACCTGAGCGTATCGAGGATCTCGATCCGACCCTCGAACAAGGGCTCTACCGCATCGCAGAACAAGCCATTACGAACGTGGCCCAGCATGCCAATGCGACTCACATGAGGGTAAGGCTTACGAGAGAAGATAGACGTCTCGAGATGCGCATCTCGGATGACGGGTGTGGTTTTGACCCTGAGAATGTCGAACGAGAGGGGCGCTACGGGATTCAAGGCATGCGAGAAAGGGCCAAAATGATCGGTGGTGACCTTGAGATCATAAGCCAGCCGGGAGAGGGTACTTCAATTCAGTTGATCGTGGAGGAGATCGATGATCCGCGTTCTGATCTGTGATGACCAGGATATCGTACGTCAGGGGCTGGAAGTCATTTTAAGCACGGCCTCAAACATTGAGGTGGTGGGCGCAGCGGTAGATGGTGCTGAAGCGCTTGAATTGGTGCATGAGCTGCGACCGGACGTCGTTCTGATGGATCTGAAGATGCCTGGGATGAACGGAATCATCGCAACCCAGCGCATCCGTGATGCTTTTCCCGGTGTGAAAGTCCTGGTCCTTACGACATACGATGCCGATGAATGGGTTTTTGATGCCATCCGCAGCGGTGCATCGGGCTATCTGCTCAAAGATATGCCTCGAGAGGAGCTGATCCAAGCCATTGAGGGCACGGCATCAGGCAAGACGCACGTAGCCCCAGATGTCGCCGGCAAGCTCTTCGCGCATACTGCTCGCACTGCTCCTGCGCCTGCGACGAAGATCGTGGAAGAACTTTCGGAGCGCGAGGTTGAGGTGCTGAAATTGTTGGCGCGCGGTCTCACCAACGCGGACATCGCCGAGCGACTTTTTCTGTCAGAAGGTACGGTGCGTAATTATGTGAGTGCTATCTTGGGGAAACTCGATGTCACCGACCGGACCCAGGCTGCAATCCTGGCGCTGCGCTATGGATTGGTGGACACCGGTGAGGGACAATAAATCTTCGAATCCCAGCAGTTGTTAGCCGCTTGTATTAATTATCATCGCCCCCAGGTTTCCATGGTCGTAAGCGAGGGATCCAGCGGGGAACATGCGCTTTGTAAACCCGGTAATCATGACCGAATCTCTTCTCCAGTCCTTTCTCCTCGCTGAGTGGGAAATAAACCGCGTTTCCGACGAAGAAGATCATCATCCAGGTGGCTATCGGCCAAGAGCGGAACAGCATGGCCTCGGCAGCGAGCATGAGCAAGGCGCCCGTGATCATCGGGTTTCTAACATGGCGATAGGGGCCACGGATAACCAACTTCTTTGGGGGGTCCCATGGCGCAGGAGTTCCTTCGCCAGCATTTATAAAAAGAGCCACGCACCATGAACTCAATGTAAGACCAATACCTCCTGCAAGCAAAGCTAACCAGAACCATATCTCGGTGGGGGATACCAGTTTGGGCGGACACTTCGAGTTATTTGAAATGACCAGAATTATTGCGGGGATGAAAACCAGCGCCGTCCCTGGCAAAATGATGATCGACCTCACCAGTCCCCATTGCATCATTTTCCAATTCACACTTTTGTTCCTGACGTGACTACAACGGACGGCGTCTTCGCTGGAACGCGCATGAACTGCACTAAAACCAAAGAGGCTAATGCAATACCTACCCCTGCGAGAAATGGCGCCTGCGAGCCGAACAGTTCCCAGGCTGTGCCGCCGATCACAGGTACCACCACAGCCGCAATGTGGTTGATCGATTGCTGTACAGCTAGGTTGCTGGTGATCTCCTCCTGTGTGATAGCGATCTTTTGAAAATAGGTCGTCAGCGCCAGGTTGAAGCCGAACAGGATGTTATCCAGCACAAAAAACACGAACAGCAATGGCAGGTAAGTCACAAACGCGTAACCCAGGAAAATGAAACCCAGGGCGCCAAATGCTATACTAAGCATCAGCCGTTCGCCCAATCGTCCCACCAGTTTCCCCACCAATTGCAAGGCATACACATTCACTACACTGTTGATAATGAACAGGATAGCCGTGGTCTGGACGCTGATTCCGTGTTCTCTGACCAACAGGAAGATTGCAAAGGTCGTAAAGATGTGCCGGCGACTGCCCATCAAGAATGCGAGCACATAGTAGAGCCAGTATCGACGCCGTAGGATGACTTGCCGACGCTGCGGCAGCCCCTCTTGAATACCTCCCAGCGGTAGCAACAGAAAACCACCCAGCGCGATCAATCCGCCGAGGACCATGAAAAGAGTCCGGTAACCCCATCCTTCTGCTAGCAAATAAACCATAACAGTACCAGTGAGGGCTGCGATCGCGCCCAAGCTCCTCAACTGTCCCAGCGTCTTGGGCGTCTGCTCCTTCTCTATGGCCATCAAAATCACACCATCATTGCAGGGGACGAAAAAGTGGAATCCGAAGCTCATCACAACCGCGCTGACAAACAGGAAGGGAATATCGTTCGCTTGCCCAGTCAGAAAAATGCCTGCTCCTAGCAAGATCACGCTCAAGGACATGATGCGGACTTCGGAGACGAAGAGCGCCAGGAAACCGAGCAGAAAACCCATCAGTCCTGGTACCTCGCGCAACGCCTGCAACCCACCGATGCTCGCTGGCCCAATGCCTATCTCCTCCACAGCGAAATTGTTGATCATCGTCCGCCAGACTTGGAAACCAAAGTAAAGGAGGAAGTTGGAGATGAGGATAAATATCAGAGTGCGACGCTTATCTGTGTGAAGGAAATTCATGGGTAGGAGATTATAGCAGTAGTCAGTAATCAGTAGTCAGAACTCAGATGTCAGCTATCAGTGATCAGCCATCAGCATTCAGCTAGTCATAGCTAATGAAAGATGGACATTTCATATCTAATGGATTTAACCGAAGTAGAGGGCTGAAGGTTAACAACTGAGAGCTGACAGCTAATAGCTGATAACTACTCGAGGCTAACCATCGACCTCACCCTCGATCAAGTCGATATCCAGACTGTAGAGAAGTGACATCGCTTCGGGCAATGTGAACTTGGCCCGCGTCAAAATGTTCCGTCCGGGGTCAATGTGGTAGTTGCGAGATCGGCTCAAGTCAGCTTCCGTGAGGTTTGTTTCGTTGAATAAGCTTTCGGTAAGATCCGTGCCGGTGAAGACGGCCCCGGTGAGATTGGCTTCTCGGAAGTCAACATCCTTAGCAACACATTCTTTCATTTGGACGTTCTTCAAATTCAAACCAATGAATGTTGAATGGCTTAAGTCGCACTTGAAGAAGCCGATAGGGTCGGCAAGTTTCATTGAGGACCAGTCTGCATGAGTCCAATCTACACCGATGATCTTTGATCCCTCCATTTTGGTTCCGGAAAAGGCGCTATTCGGCACCTGGATGAGGCTTAAGTTGCAGTGCTCAAAAGTGCAATTAACGAACCTACAATTGTCGAAACGGATCTCTGCAAAGGAGCATCGAATAAATGTGCAGTCGTAGAACTCACTTGAGAGGAGCTGGGGTTGTTCCAAGTGTGCCTCTTCGAAGACCTGATCGCTGTAATGATTATGGGGCTGAATTACGAAACTCAAGTTCATACTCTCCTAATGTGTCTAATTTTCTAGGGTATTCAGGTCTATGCAGATGATCCTCCGCTGATCGATCGGATCAACTTCGATTTACCACTCACTTTCGCCTCTTTTGAAGCTCCTTCAATAAAGCGTGGAGCAAGTTCATGCTGGTCTTTTTTGATCCCCCATCCGCGTCTAAATCCGGGTTCCACGATGATAATGATATCGCTACTACCTGCAAAGTTTGTGCTAAGAACCGAAAGATGTCTTCCAACTCTGAGGCTCTTGGCCCTCCCGTGGCGGCGTAACTCATCGCAGGCGCGTCGAACGGGTTGATGATATCGACGTCAAAGTGAATATATATCGGGAGATCTGGGAAGGCGTACTCGTATAAGTTCTTCGGATCAACAAGGTGGTTCACTCCGGAGCTTGCGACAAGCTCCATCTCGCCGGGGTCCAAATCTCGTCCGTCCGTCAGGATGATCCGGTCTTGAGATAGGGGTCGGAGGCCCACTGCCCGGGGCATGGTTTGCTCTCCCAACCCAGCGAGCATCGCAAGTGGCATACCCCCAAGAAAGCCACTTGGCGTGGTCTCCCATGTGTTGAAATCTCCGTGAGCATCAAACCAGATGAGGAAAGGATCTACACCCGCTCTCTGCAGGCCTGCGGTCACACCTATGGTTGTACAACAATCCCCAGCGATGGATACAGGCAGCTTCCCTTCTCCTATCGATTTTTCAACCTTCCGCGCCAGAGCTTCATGAAGGATCGACATCCTAGACTGTGGTTCTCCATCCGGTAATGCAGGCTTGTTGATCGTCCAATCGGGATCCGCCAGGGCTTTTAACTCTGCCAAGAATTGATCCAGGAAGAATGGCGTGAGGATAAATTCAGTCTGCATCGTTATGCACCTCTATTAAATAGTCTCCTCTAAGAACGATGGAAAGATGACACAATTCTTAATATACTGTAAGTCGTTTCCCAT
>DUEZ01000020.1 GCA_011174825.1 Anaerolineae bacterium
ACCAGCGCCGGAGGAGGTCGTGAGATGACAGAGAAGTACAACATAACAGAAGCCGCGATGAAAATCATCCAGGATCGCCGAAGCATACGCGACTATTCGGACGAGCCTGTCTCGGATGAGGACATGAGGATGATCCTGGAAGCTGGCCGGCTAGCGCCGTCCGGGGAAAACGCACAACCGTGGCGTTTCATCATTGTCAAGGATGAGACCACTCGTAAGCGCCTCGGCGCGATTGCCAGGGGAGGTAGCGGGCGCAGGTTTACAGCGGAATATGTGACGAAACAGATGCACGAGCGATTTGCCACCATGGAGGATGAGGAAAAGAAAAAAAAGATCTTTGAAAAACTTACTTCTGGCTCCGTGTCGGCGTTTCTGGCCGAGGCACCTGTGAATATCGTTGTTTGTGGCAAGAAGAACGTTTGGGATATGCCTTATGACACCTCGGCATCCATCGAGAATATGTTGCTCATGGCAACCGCGCTCGGTCTTGGGGCCTGCTGGGTGATTGCTCCCTGTATTGACATCCGAGACGAAGAGCGTCTCAAAGAACTGCTGGGAGTGCCCGAGGAGTTCAAGATCGTCAGTATCATCGCAGTTGGTCATCCAACGCGCTACCCAAAACCACGACCACGAATGGAGATGCATGAACTTGTGTACGCCGAGCGATGGGACGAGGCATATTACAGGGAGGAAGCATGAGCGCCAAGGGTGTTACACAAGAGTATGCGAACAGCATCATCTACGACTTAGAGAAGGCCTTCTGGGATGAACGTGGCAAAGGGGCACGCTTCAGAGTTACGACGATCGGGCGCGATTATCTGCGGGACAAGTGTTTACCCCAAATCAAGAGTAAATCGCTCAAAGATATCATCGAGACCATCGGGCGGATCTTGCAGGAGGAAGGGATCGCAGAAAACGTATCGCACGAAAAAGATGAGCAACTCCTTCATATGCAAGTGCAAGGATGTCTGCATCAATCCGTTGAAAAGAAAATGCTTAGCCACGGGATCGAACCTTTCACATGCATTCCCGCCAATATCCTGGCTTTAGCTATCGAAGAAACATTGGGGTATCAGGTGGAGCTATCAGAAATCAAAATTGAGGACGGGAAGTGCAGGATGCTTCTCGTGGTTTTTGAGAAACGCCCGGGCGAATAATGAGTAGGAGGTGCTCATGGGGAAGGTCGTCTCAATCGCCGAAGCCGTGGCATCCGTTCCTAACGGAGTACATGTCGCTTTGTCAGGTTTCGCCATCGCTCGATCCGCGATGGCTTTCGCGCATGAGGTCATCCGTCAAGGGATCAAGGGATTGACGGTTTCACAATGCGTTGCGGCCATGGATGCAGACATCTTGGTCGGTGGTGGGGCTGTGGAACGGATCGTCTACGGGGGTGGCTCACGCGGTCGCTTCGGTCAGCACCATTGTATAAACAGGGGCATCGAATCAGGGACATTGATTGCGGAAGAATACAGCAGCCTCTCGATGGCGTTCCGCTACCTGGCCGGTTCCCTTGGTTTGCCGTTCATTCCTATACGATCTCTGCGAGGTTCCGATATCCTTCAAAGATTGCAGGAGACAACGCCATCGGAAGTCAGCACCGTGGACGACCCCTTCACGGGAGATGATTGGCTCGTGTTGAAGCCACTTGTACCTGACGTTGCGGTTATCCAGGTCCAAGTGGCAGATTCAGAAGGTAATGCTGTTATCTTTGGTGCTCGTTGGGAGAATGAAGAGCAGGCGAAGGCCAGCAAGCGAGTCATGATCATCACAGAGCGCCTCGTTGACACGGAGACGATTCGTCGAAGCCCAGAGCAAGTCGTCATTCCTGGGTTCAGGGTCTCCCATGTGGTGCACTTACCTTTCGCTGCTCATCCCACTGCCGTATATCACGCTTACGATTACGATGCAGAACACATCAGGAAGTATGCAGAGGCTTCCAAGACACCCGAGGGGTGTCAAAAGTACCTCGATAAGTATGTCTATGGCGTCGAAGACCACTGGGGTTACTTGGAGTTGATCGGTGGTGTAAAGCATCTGAACGACCTGACCGCCGATCCTGATCTGGGGTATTGATGCGAGAGGATAGGGACAATGACAACAGAGCTTGAATACACGCCCTTTGAGTTGATGGCTGTAGCAGGAGCTCGTGAATTGAAAGATGGCGAGATTGTGGCTGTAGGGCTTGGCCTGCCGATGATCGCTTCATTCCTGGCCAAACGCACCCATGCGCCGAACATCTCGATCCTCTTTGAGCTTGGCGTGGTCGATCCGGAGCCTGTTCATACTGGGGTGGGTTTAGCCGACCCTCGAGTATGGTATCGCGCAAAGATCCTCAGCAGTTTTGTAGACATGCTGGGCACAGTCTTGCATAGGGGCTTGGTAGATGTGGGGTTCCTGGGTGGTCTCGAAACCGACGCCTATGGCAACCTAAACACTACGATGATTGGAGACCCGCAGGGCAAATTTCGCCATTTCACCGGTAGCGGCGGGGCGAACGACCTCGCATCGAATGCCAACCGCACGATCATCATCATTCGTCACGAGGCGCGCAAGATCAGCGAGGCCGTGGCCTTTATTACGAGCCCCGGGTATCTGCGAGGGGAGGGGGAGCGTGAGGCTGCAGGGCTTCGAGGCGGGCCCAGCCGTGTGATCACAGACAAGGCGATCTTGGGTTTTGATCCGATGAGTAAGCACATGAGACTGGAATCCATTCATCCCGGCAACACATTGGAGGATGTGCTGGCTGCTACCGGTTTCACGCCAATCGTGCCCGAGCACATCTCAACGACGGAGCCCCCAACACCGGAGCAGATCAGATTGATTCGGGAGGAGATCGATCCGGAAGGAATGTACGCAGGATAGGGCAGGTGTATATAAACGTATGCTGGCAAAGGTAAAGGACAGAGGTCAAAGTCAAAATGCCATATGTAGTCACCGATGAATGTATTCTTTGTGGAGTTTGTGTCATTGGATGTCCTTCAGAGGCTATCACCGAAGGTGAAACCAAATGTTTCATTGATGTGAGTTTGTGTATCGAATGCGGCACCTGTGCTGAGAACTGCGTGTCAGAGGCGATCATATTTGTAGAAGAGGAAATTACGGAGACACAGGAGTGAATTTCGTAGGGGGCGTTAGTAGCAAACTTGTTTCATGGATGCCGCTCGACCTGCCTGTGCCCGCTGGGGTAGTTTGCCCAGGTGGACGATTGGACATCTTGATAAATCGAACCGACCATATCGCGGCTATTTGTTA
>DUEZ01000021.1 GCA_011174825.1 Anaerolineae bacterium
GCAGCTACAAAAGTAGACTGCGTCTATTTGGTGAGCCTATAATAAGGCATCACGTGAGGGAGGTACCGGCCTTCTCATACTAATCTCGCTGCCCCGTAAAGAACGCGGGATCTTCGAGAGCGGACCCGGCCATCTCGGTGCGACAATATGAAGGAGTCTTGGCCAGGTCGCTCAGCTCGCAGCCGTTAGGCTGCCGAAAGAAATGCTCTTAGATATCTATTGATTGAAACAGGAATGGAATGAGTCAATGAGCGGAATCTCCACGATCGTCATCACCCTGGCACTTATCTTTTATAGCATCGGAGTATGGAGCGAACGACTCGCCGGAAAACTGAAGGCGTGGCACCTCATTTTTTTCTGGCTGGGTTTCATCTGTGATACCTGGGGGACAGGTATGATGTTTGAGATGGCTGGGGGCATAACGTTCGATCTGCATGGACTTACCGGTTCACTTGCCATTATTCTGATGTTTATTCATGCAGTTTGGGCATCGCTTGTGTTGATTAGAAGAGACGAGCGATGGATTTACAGCTTCCACAGGTTTAGTGTGGTTGTTTGGGGGATCTGGTTAATCCCCTATTTTAGCCCGATGATTTTTGGCCTAGGATGATGAGTTGGCAACCTAACAAATCGCTCGAGGCGACCGGGGATGTTGCGCGATTTGCGATCGATGAAACGAGTAGACGGTGGGGGATTTCCACGCCAAGATGAGATCCCCGGCGCCTCAACTCGCGCCCGTTAGCTGGACTGAAGTATTGTATTCAAGCAAGGAAGCGAAGTTTTTTTGAACTTCTTGTCTTCAATTCAAACAGGAGAGGTATCAATGAGTTTTGCAAATACCGATATCAATCTCGCACATGAACTAGATACTCAAGATGAGCTAGCTTCTTTTCGTGACGAGTTTGTGATTGATGACCCCAACCTGATTTACTTGGATGGTAATTCACTCGGTCGTCTCCCCAAACGTACAGTAAATTTCATGCGAAATGCGATTGAACAAGAATGGGGAAAGCGACTAATTCGAGTTTGGAATGATGGTTGGATTAACGCCCCTACTGAGCTAGGGGCCAAAATAGCCAGGTTGGTCGGGGCGCAAACTGATGAAATTCTTGTCACCGAAGCAACCTCTATCAACCTCTTCAAGTTAGCTGTAGCTTCCCTGCAAGCACGCCCGAACCGCAACGGAGTTGTTAGTGATGTTCTCAATTTCCCTTCTGATTTATACATCCTCCAGGGCATTATTGACCTGTTGGGGAGAAACCATCATCTGAAGCTAATTCCCTCTGCGGATGGTATCACCATTGCCCCTGAAGCGGTTGATGCTGCCATAGACAACAATACGGCCTTGGTTAGCTTGACCCACGTAGCCTTCAAAAGTGCTTTTATGTACGATATGGCTCGTGTGACTGAACAGGTTCACGAAGCTGGGGCATTAATGCTTTGGGATTTGAGCCACTCTGTCGGGGCAGTGCCGGTTGATTTGAATGGTAGCAATGTAGATTTGGCCGTAGGCTGCACTTACAAATATCTTAACGGTAGCCCTGGATCCCCTGCTTTCCTCTATGTGCGTCGGGATTTACAAGCGCAACTGAGCCAGCCGATGTGGGGTTGGTTTGCCTCAGAAAACCCCTTTGCCTTTGAGCTCGATTTCATCCCTGCGTCTGACATCTCCCGCTATCGGGTAGGAACTCCCCCTATGCTTTCAATGAAGGCATTGGAGCCGGCTATTGATATTCTCATAGAGGCCACTATGGAACGGCTCAGGGCTAAGAGCATCAAACAAACCGAGTATCTGATTTTTTTGGCTGACCAATGGCTAGCCCCAATTGGGTTCACCCTTGGCACTCCACGCCAAGCTGAAATCCGAGGCTCACATGTTTCCCTACGCCACCCGGAAAGTTACCGCATCAGCCGTGCTTTAATTGAAGCCCCTCCCCCAGCCATCCAAGTGATACCTGATTTTCGAGCACCAGACAATATTCGATTGGGCATTGCGCCGCTCTATACAACCTTTACTGAAATTCATCAGGCGCTCAACCGGATGCGGACTATTGTTGAAGGAAAGATCTATGAACAATATTCTGTCGAGCGATTATCCGTAACCTAGTTTGACCTACCTCTAATGGAAACTTTTTAGGAAGGCCAGTTTTGTGCAACTTTGTTGGACTGGTTTCTCCAAAAGCACGTGCTGGTCGGTGATAGGGTTATAAACATGGCCAACCAAGACAACCTATACCCGTCCAGCTAACCACTCGTTGCCGCCGACACCGCCAGCGGTGCGATTTGTTCGTGAAGGTCTTGGAATGAAATTACAGGAAAGCAAGCCAAGAACAAAGCGGGGCGTCTGAACTCAAGACCGTTAGATGGCGCATTTGATTTCTTGCATAGGATAGGAGAACTAAACATGACCGTTAAAGCAAACAAAGGCGAAGTGTTGTCGGAATTGGTAAACAAGTATCTACTCATGTGTGGGAATTGCGCTCAAACATCATTCATAGCACTACAAGAGTCCTTCGATCTTGAAGACGGGGGGATCCTGAAAGCCCTTACACCACTTCCGGGTATAGCACTACGCGGTGAGACATGCGGTGCAGTAATTGGGAGTTTGATGGCACTTGGTCTTGTTTATGGACGTGATAGAGAACAGCTTGATGATTGGTCTAGATATATCCGGTCACTTCCCTCTGCAATAAGGTTCTGTAGAAGCTTTGAAGCAGAATTTGGCAGCACAATGTGCGGCGATATTGTTGAAAAGCAGTTCGGTAGAAGATTCAACCTGGCCGATCCTGCTGAGTCCATGGAATGGCTTGGTGAAGGAGCTGTAGAGAAGTGTGGAGCTGTTATTACAACCGCCGTAGGAATTGCAGCAGAGATCATCCGGCGGAAAAAGAAATAATCTTAACAACTATCTGCGCCATATAACCATTCGCTGCAGCCGACCTCGCGCGAGGTGTGAAAATTAGGTGCTGGCGTCTGACGGAGCCGCTCAGCTCAAAGCTATTTTAGATCCCCATCCATTTTAAACTGAGAATTTACGTTATCTTCTATAAGGGGAGCCGGACAACCATTAAACTCAATCGCATTCCCGGAAAAATTGAAACGAATACTGGCCATCAAACAGGAGCTTTCAGCCCGGCCGGGCCGTGAGTTTTTTGAAGACCTAATCCCTCTGGACATCGATCTGAGCTATGCCTTGCAGCGAGTCATGCGCTTCCTCATTAAGGGACAACAAAATGGAGACATCAGAGCAGACATCCGACCGGAAGTGCTGATGGCTTCATTCAACCTGCTTAACAGCATGCAACATGATCAGGGAATCCGCAATCTCTACGACGATGCGGAAAAGCTGGCGGCGGACGTCTTCAAGCTCTTTCATTACGGCGCCCTGTCGAAAAAGCATCGGGGGAAAGGTCTTCCTGAGCCCAGCGATGGTACAACGCCACAGGATTAAACGAGATGACGACCAAAGACGGTGACAGCACCAGGCAACCTTATCGAGTGGACGCGCATCATCATGGCTCGCCCAAGCTGTATTTTGAAGCCTTGGAGCGATTGGGCAAGACGACTATATTCGGTGTGACCTTGCTGGATTGGTTGCCAGAAACTCATCTCGAAGTGATGGGCAAGAACAAGATGGGTGTTGGAATGGCTTCCATCCCCACTCCCGGGATCCAATTCAAAAGCGATGCCTTGTCCCGAGATTTCGCCAGACAATGTAACGGGTATCGAGGTTTTTACCTTGGCGAATACCCCAATCGCTTCAGCGCCTTTGCCGAGCGTACCGTACACCTAGACACTGTACGAACGTACAAGGTGATATAGCGCAGATGCCCGATGTCAGCTCCGCTCTTAAGCACTAAACTGATGGCGTAAAGCATTGGGCGGAGGAGAGGTTGTGAGTAACGCCTCTTGATCCCTAAGGTAAAGAGGGAAGCCGGTAAAAGATCAGGATGTGATAGAAGAAATGATCTATGCCCGATTTAACAACGAGGAATCAAAATTTAATTACCGTGAGTGCATCGATAGGAAGAGAAAATGATAAAGCTCAAGATCTTCACTTTGATGGTCTTATTGTCCCTGTTGCTGGGAATCACAGCGTGTGGAAAGGAGCCGGCATCTCCCACAACCGTGGTTGTGACCGAGCAACCCACCGACGCGCCAATCAAGACGACATCACAACCATCCGGGACAACAGCAACTCCGACAACCCGACCGGGCTATTTCAGCCGGGATGAGTTAATCGAAGACGCCCGGCAGCTCGCGGATATCCTCGAGAGCACCCATCCCGACCCCTACATCCGTGGAGGAGGCAAGATCGCCTTCCACCGCCGGCTGCGTCAGCTTCTGAATGCCATCCCCGAGGAGGGGATGACCAGAGATGAATTCGTGCGTCTTTTACGCCCCTTTATCGCCGCCGTCGGCGACGGACATACCGTCATCCGGTACGATTATCTATTGAATGACTCTTTTCCCCGGGGGGTTCCCCTTCGTTTTGACATCGTGGAACAATCCCTCTACGTGTCCGGCGTCCCTGACGAAGAGAACATCGATCTCCTCGGAGCTCTTCTCGTTTCGGTCGAGGGCGTACCGATGGTCGAACTCTGCGAGCGCCAGGAGCGGCTAGAGGGCACGGAAAACCTATACCACGCGCTCCAACTCCTCGCGCGCCATTCTCTCTGGTACAAGCAGTATATGCAGGATCTACTCCCAGAATGGGAAGACACCAGTCGTGTAGACGTGGAACTGCAACTCCCAAGCGATGAGATCGAGGAGATGTCATTCACCACATCCAAAGCCATGAACTTTTTGTACAAGCCCGAGTCGCAGGTCAGCTTGCCAACTACGGATCAATCGGGTTTCCTCTACGAATTCGTGGATGCAGAGCAGAAAATTGCTTACCTGCGTGTGGACCACATGCTGTACTACCGCGAGGCCTATGAGATCTGGGCGTGGGCGGGTTCTCGCCCGACGACCGAGATACAGCGCTCCGCCATACCCTCCGCGACCGAGATCTTCAGGGAGTTGGTCGTAGAGATGAAAGAAGCGGGGACCGAGACGCTCATCGTCGATCTGCGGGACAACGATGGCGGGCATTCCTTGATGGCGGACATCCTGCTCTATTTCCTCTACGAAAAAGAAGACTTTATGGCCGTTGAGACATACACCCCGGCCGCAGGAGGAGGCGAGATTAGACGATACTCCCGTCTCTACTTTGAGAGCTGCACCAACAAGTCTATCGAAGACTTCAATGAGGGACGGGCCGTGCCCTTGATCGAGGGCGACTATAACTTTGACGATGATTTCACCGACGATGAGGAAAAGGTCCGCCAACTTTTCCAAGAATCGGAAACGCCCGCTTTCTTGGAAAGGTGGCTTAACAGATCTCCCACCTTCTATACCGAGTTCGAGTCGGCAGCGTACGCAGGCTACTATCGTCCGGAGAGAATCTTGGTCCTGGTAAACCCCAGGACCTTCAGCTCTGGTTTCACAATGGCCAAGTACCTTTACCTCGCCGGTGCGACCCTGGTTGGCACCCCTTCTTCTCAGGCATCGAACTGCTTCGGAGAGATAATCGAGTGGAAACTGGAACACACCAGCATTAACGGGTTTGTGTCTAGTTCCTATTTCAACACATTTCCGAACGATCCGGAGCTGGGGCGCGTCTTGCCGGTGCGCTATCCCCTGACCTACGAAACGCTGGCCTCCTACGACTTTGATCCCAACGCGGAGTACCTCTACGCGCTGGAACACCTTTCGGAAAACGGAGAGTAGTGCGGTGAAGGGCTATTTTATTCGAGTGTTCAAAATGTTGCCGCTGACCAGCGCTAACGGATTGTGCTATTTACTTATCGAGTGAGTTGCCACTATCTAAAATACA
Source organism: Anaerolineae bacterium (assembly GCA_011174825.1). Classification (GTDB taxonomy): domain Bacteria; phylum Chloroflexota; class Anaerolineae; order Anaerolineales; family E44-bin32; genus DUEZ01. Next base: position 5,879 of record DUEZ01000021.1, read on the forward strand.
ACTCTTCTTATCCATAAGGTGGGGAGAAATGTCAATAATCACAACAGATCAACAAATTTCAGTAATTTTATTAAAGGAGATCATCATGAAATGGACTGTTCCAGCACGACCGGTAGTAAGGATTTGGATTCTAACTCTACTGATACTGAGCTTACTTGGATGTACTCCCACACCAACCACCACACCAACTGCCACACCAATCACATCATTGAACTATTCCGACATTTCGGCAAAGCTCGACCGAGAGATCGAGCGCCTTTTTCAACAATCGGACATTCCAGGGTTAGCCATTGGAGTCGTTAAAGATCAGGAGCTAATTTACGCGAAGGGCTATGGCGTAATGAACCTCAAGACAGGTGGAGAGGTCACCCCACGAACACTCTTCCATATGGCATCGATAACCAAACCATTTGTAGCCACATCTATCGTGCAGCTCCTCGAGCAAAACAAACTCTCCCTGGATGATCGCATCGTGGATTATCTCCCATACTTCGAATTGAAGGACGAGCGCTACGCCACGCTTACCATCCGCCAGTTCCTGACCCACTCTTCCGGCATGCCTGACGTCGAGGATTACCGCTGGGACGATCCGGAATACGACGAGGGAGCGCTCGAGCGTTTCGTTCGCAGCCTCACCGACCAAGAGCTCTTGTTCGAGCCCGGAGAGAAGTTCACCTATAGCAACATGGCATTCGAGGTTCTGGGCGACTTGATCGCCAAGGTCTCCGGTCAATCGTTCGCCGACTATGTAAAGGACCACATTCTTCAACCCCTGGGGATGAACGACAGCAGCATCCTCATCCGAGAGGTCGATCCGGCGCTTTTAGCCAGCGGGCATGTCGAAGGATGGTTAGGAATAGGAAAACCTCGAGTCACCGAGCACTATGCCTACAATCGTCGCCACGGCCCCAGTTCGTGCCTCTACTCGAATGTCATCGATATGAGTCGCTGGGCGATTGCCAACATGAATAGAGGCGAGTTGGAGGGCAGGCGAATTCTGGACGCGTCGAGCTACGATCTCCTGTGGACACCGGCTCTAGAGGGAGTGAGAGTTACTGACGACAACAGGCAGGTCCATGTCGGGTTGAGCTGGTTCTTATCCGAAATAGCAGGGTACCAAATAGTCACCCACGGCGGAACGGACACCGGCTACCGGACCAACTTTGTCATGTATCCCGAAGCCGGATTTGCAGTCATCGTGCTTAGCAACTACTCAGGGCCGGATAATACAGTCGCCGAAGTCACACGTCTGGCAAGAGAGCTTGTTCTGGGCTCCGAGTGATGAGGTAAGTCAATTCAAACAAGTTCGGAAACAGGAGCTACGAAATGAAAAACAAACTATGCCCTTGGGCGTTCGGGATCGTTCTGATCGCATCCTTGGTCGGGTGTACACCTGGACCTGGCAGTTCGATCTCGCTCACCGGCTCGGGCAATGTGATCACCCTCGAGAAGGACTATACTGACTTTGACGGGGTAGCCGTCAGTCATTCTTTCAAGGTCGACATCCGCCAGGGCGAAGCCTTCAGCGTTGTTATCCGCATCGACGACAATCTGGAGAAGTACCTTGAGGTGATCAAGGAAGACGGCACCCTCAAGATCGGCTTCAAGCCCGACCGCAGCTATGACATCGGAGAGGTCACCACAGAGGCAGCGGTAACCATGCCAGAGCTGACCGGAGTATCGTTGAGTTTCATCAGCCACGGCACGGTCACCGGCTTCAGTTCTACCCAGGCACTGGACGTGAATGTGTCCGGGGTCAGTTCGCTGAGCGGTGACATCGAAGCCGGCGATGCCAGCTTCAACATCTCAGGTGGCAGCCAGGTGACCCTGAACGGCTCTGCTGAGGACGTGAGCATTAACGCCTCAGGCAGCAGCGAGCTCGATCTGACCATGTTCCCCGCAGACGACGCCGACGTACACACGAGTGGATCCAGTCAAGTGACCGTGCACGCCAGTGGTCGGCTGGACGCAGAAGTGAGTGGCAGTTCAAGAATCTACTACTTGGGCGATCCCACGCTAGGCAGGACGCACACGTCAGGCAGTGCTTCAATCGAGCGCAAGTAACGGCGTTCATTGCTGCTCCCTTCGGAGGCCGAGTTACTCCATGGCAACCACCATGGTGAAAATGAATTGCAGGGCGTCATGAAGGTAATGGGCAAGGATCATGGGCCAACCCTGTCACCAAATGACTGGCTCAGCGCTAGTGTGCTCCGACTTCCATGGCGACCCTGCACGGCTGGAAAACTTACGCAGGAAGGAAGCCCTGTTAATGGGCAGACGAGTTTCTTCGATCACCTCACCATCCTGATCAAGGATCGTAACGTGGAAGTGCTTGTCTCGGAGGTCCGATCCAACAAAAAACGTGCCATTCGTAAACGTGGCCGGTTCCTCCTTTTGCACCTTTGAGTGTGTCTAATTTTGGGAGCATCCAGATGGAGCCCGTTTACGAGAGAAGCCGACTTTCTCATACTATTCTCGCTGGAGCGGACCCCGCCTCAGCGCAAAACCCAGATGAGATGACATTGTGGGGCCGCTCAGCTCGAGGTCGTTAGGACGCCGCGAATCTAATCTGTATCTGACAACAACTGAGGATAAGAAGATGGAACCTGAATCTCCGAGTGTCAAATCCCGTCGAGGAGTTACCCTCCCACGATGGGCAATTCCAATTGTCTGGGCAGTGATTGTATTTCTAATACAGGTCCTTCTTCCTTGGATTGTCGCCAAGTTAGGCCCTCGATTTGGTTGGTCAAATCAATCGCCAGCGTCATGGAATTTCATAGGTTTAATTGCGGTAGTAGTGGGTCTTTCATTGTACGCTTGGTGCCTTGTGCACCATTTCAAGAGCTATCGAGATTCAGTACGAGTTAGCTTCTCTCCCCCACATCTTGTAGTCTCCGGACCCTATGTCATCTCTCGAAACCCAATGTACGTTTCAGGATTGATCGCATGGCTCGGCTGGACTCTTTATTTTGGGAGCCCTGCCGTCCTTATAGCCCTATTGCTCCTTTGGGCAATATTCACTTATCGCGTAATTCCTCATGAAGAGCGTCTTCTTGAGGAGCTCTTCGGTGAAGATTATCTCGAATACAAAAGAACCGTTCTTCGGTGGATTGGACGGTACTGAACGAGCAGATAGCAGTTTATCCGGCACCCTAACCTCTATGAAAACGCTGCAGTTGTCAAGGTTAAATACCTCCTGAAGGAAGAGTTATCTCCCCTGGTTCGAGCCGGTCTCCCCGGAAACATCTATTCGTCGTCTAAGCGACAAGAGCATCTCCAGCTGGCGTCTGGCAATCAACTCACGTATCTCTATGGATACAGGTTAGGCACGCCCTCACGCTAGCTTCGGAGAGCCCTGCCTGCGAAGGGCAGGATCCTGATAAGTTTCACCTTTCGTAAGCATCCAAAACACAGCTTCTGCCAGGTGTCGAGCCACAGCGCCTACGGCAATAGCATGACCCTTGCGTCGGCAGATGCGTTCGTAGACAAGCGAGACTTTTTTCTGCCTCCATGCGGGATGATGTCGATGAGCGACGACGACGTTGGCGGCTTCGATGAAGGCCCACTTGAGGTAGTTGTTAGCCTGCTTGCGCATGCGACCATAGCGGGTCTTGCCGCCGCTGGAGTGAACTTTGGGAACTACTCCGGAGTAGGCGGCGAGGTGACCTGCTGATGGGAAACGATCGATGGTGCCGATCTCACGTTCGATGACGATGGCGAGAATGTCCCCCACGCCTGGGATGGTTTTCAGCAGCTGCATGTTGGATGTGAGTTGGATGCGCTCCCGGATGCGCTCTTCTAACGCGGTGATCTGCTCCATAGTGGCCTCGAGGAGATCGAGTTCCTGTTCCAGGCAGCGACCGGTCTCCAGAGGGAGTTTCTTGATGGTTCTATTGAGCCAGGCTCTACCTTTCCCGACGAAGATGTCGGAGTGCTCGGCAGTGTTGAGAGCGTATTTGGCGAGGGTTGAATGAATGCGGTTCTTGAGAGCGGTACGCGGCTTGCAGAACGCCATGCGAGTGCGATGGAGCTCACGCTCGTCGCGGATCTCGCCGGGCGGAAGCCAAACGGTGGGAAGGGAGCCAAGATGGACCAGGGTGGCGAGGCCTTTAGCATCGAGTTTGTCGGTCTTATTAATGTTGCCCATGAGAACCTTGGCTTTCGCAGCGTGAGCCAGGAGCGGAATGCATCCAGCTTCTTCGATCTCATTGACGATCCAGTAGTAGTTACCGACGGTTTCGATGGCGACGGGAGTTCCTTCTGGATAATCGGATAGGAATTCCCGAATGGCGCCGGGTTGGTGATTGACCCGGGTCTGTTCAACGGATAAAGTAGTAGTGTCGAAGACAGCGAAAAGCGAGTAGCGTCTGTGGGCATCACAGCCTATGA
>DUEZ01000022.1 GCA_011174825.1 Anaerolineae bacterium
ATGTCTCACTTCTCACGCATCACTTCTCACGTATCACGCATCACTTCTCATGTATCACGCATCACTTCTCACGTATCACGCATCACTTCTCACGCATCACGTTTCACTTCTCACGCATCACGTTTCACTTCTCACGCATCACGCCTCACGTTTCACGTTCCGAGTTACGCAAACAATCATCCCTGAGGGACCACGATGCCTAACTTTGATCCTGTCCGTTTAGAGGTTTTCAAACACCTTTTCGCCTCCGTGGCCGAGGAGATGGGCATGGTATTACGTCGTACAGGCTACTCGCCCAACATCAAAGAGCGAAGGGACTTCTCCTGCGCGATTTTTGATCAAGCAGGACGGATGATCGCTCAGGCAGCTCACATCCCTGTTCACTTAGGCTCGATGCCACTATCGGTGGATGCTGGGATTAAGGCGTTTGAATTTTCGCCCGGTGATGTCGTGATTCTAAACGATCCCTTCAGAGGGGGTACCCATCTCCCAGATATCACCCTCATCACACCGGTATTCATCGATCATGGTCAAGATGTTCTCGGATTCAGTGCGAACCGTGCCCACCACTCTGATGTGGGTGGGATGACTCCGGGATCGATGCCTCTCTCTCACGAGCTTTACCAGGAAGGTGTCATCATCCCACCTTTAAAATTAATTGAAGGTGGCGAAATCAACCAAGGTCTATTCGACTTATTGTTGGCGAATGTTCGTACCCCCGACGAACGCGAGGGGGATATCCGTGCACAAATCGCAGCCAATCAAAGAGGCGTTACTCGCATGGGAGAGCTGGTGGCACGCTATGGCCGCCAGCAAATCGAAAAGTACATGAGTGGTTTGCTCGAGTACGCCGAGCGTATGACGCGACGACTCATTGAAGGCATCCCAGATGGGGTTTATCGCTACCATGACTTCATGGACGATGACGGAATGGATCCAGAACCTGCCAAGATTGCGGTAGAAATAACCATTCAAGGGGATGAAGCGGTCATTGATTTTGCTGGCACTTCACCTCAGAGGCGCGGAAGTATAAACGCGGTGTATGCCATCACATTATCGGCCACACAATATGTCTTCCGGACACTCATCGGCATGGATATTCCTTCAAATAGCGGGTGTCTAGCGCCGATAAAAGTCATCGCTCCTGAAGGCTCCTTGGTCAATGCTAGATCACCCGCCGCAGTTGCCGGAGGTAATGTTGAGACATCCCAACGGATCGTCGATGTGTTGCTCGGTGCGCTCGCAAAGGCTTGTCCTGAGCGGGTTCCTGCTGCCAGTCAAGGGACGATGAATAATTTGACCATTGGGGGTTGGGATAGCAAGCGAGATCGTCCCTTTGCCTATTACGAGACGGTGGGCGGGGGAATGGGTGCTTGCCCTGGGATGGATGGCGCGGATGCAATCCACACGCATATGACCAACACGATGAACACCCCAATTGAAGCATTGGAATATACGTACCCCTTTCGAATTCGTCGTTACGAAATCCGTCGCGGATCGGGTGGAGAGGGGAGGTATCGGGGTGGAAACGGTATTATTCGAGAGATCGAATTGTTGGAGAATTCTCAAGTGACGATTCTTTCTGAACGACGAAGATTCGAGCCCTATGGATTAGAGGGGGGTGATCCTGGTCTACCTGGGAGGAATATATTAATCAGCGATGGTGAAGAAAGGGAACTTCCTGGAAAAGTGTCCTGTGAAGTCAATGCGGGTGATATTATCAGCCTTCAGACCCCTGGCGGTGGTGGTTATGGGGAGCGCAGCAAGCGTAGGTAACGAGGAAAGAAGAAGTCCCTTTATGATCTCAGTTTGCAGCCATAAAGTAGATTATCATCCTTCCACATGTCATACACGAAAGATGAGACTTATCGCTTCCGCATTAGACGAAGGCTACTATAATTAGGTGGCGTAATCTGGGTGATCCTCGGAATGAACGAGGGTTATCAGATGGGCAATTTTAATCCCATGGAGCACTCAGAATGAGTATCAGTCAGCTTGCCAAAGAGATCAAAGAGTCACCAACACTGAAACTAAACGAAGAAGCAAGAATCCTGCGGGAGAAAGGGGAACCGGTTATCCACTTAGGTATCGGTGAACCCAAGAACCAAGCTCCGATCACGGCCATCCTTGGATCCGCGGCAAAATTAAAAACTGGCGATATTAAATATACCCCTACGGATGGTTTGCCGTCCTTAAAAAAAGCCATCATCCGGTATATGGAAGAGCACTACGACAGGCTCGTCGCGCCGGAGAACATCATCGTCTCCACCGGTGCGAAGCAATGTCTTTACAATGTGCTCTTCTCGATTGTCAACCCTCAAGATGAGGTCGTGTTACTTGCCCCATATTGGGTCAGCTATCCCGAGATGGTTAAGATGGTATATGGGATACCTGTGATCGTCACACCCGAGGACGGCACTTTCCGCCCGAGAATGGAAGATATCGAGAGAGTCATCACCTCGTATACCAAAGCGATCATCGTCAATAGCCCCAACAACCCTTCAGGGCTCGTCTTCTCTGAGGAGTTCATCGCGGAAATCGTTAATTTTTGTGAGGCTAAAGGCATCTATCTCATCATGGACGATATCTATCACAAGTTGGTCTTTGATGGTAAGCGGACTCCCATTGCGTACAAATACACGGACAAGGATCTTGAAAACAGCAAATTGATCGTGGTCAATGGCGTCTCGAAGCTTTATGGCATGACGGGTTTCCGTCTCGGTTGGGTGGTGGCGCCGAGAAAATTAATTGAAGTGATGATCAATATTCAATCGCAAATTACTTCTAGCGTTCCGGTGGTCTCCCAGGCGGCGGCTGAGGGCGCGCTAACCGGTGTGCAGAGCGTTGTGGAGAGTCTGCGTTTAACGATCCAGAATAACCGTGACGTAATGATGCAAGAGTTGAATACATTCGATGATGTACGGGTTCCAAAGCCCGAGGGAACCTTCTACTGTTTGCCTGACTTCCGTGCTTATCGTGATAATTCCATGGAACTGGCGAAGTTCTTGTTGCGAAAGGCGCTCGTGGTCACCGTTCCCGGAGTAGATTTTGGTATAGAGGGGCATCTAAGATTGAGCTATGCTGGATCGGTGAAAGACATCACAGAAGGAATCGAACGCATCAAATGGGCACTTGATCCAGAGTCACCGAATGAAATATACATCGGTGATCGTAAGCTGGTAAGGGATTGGCTATGAACAACTTATTGGATATTCGAACCCCCGCTCAATCGGAGGCCGGTGCGCTGCATAGTGATTACGGCTTGGAGAATCACGGGCTCACCAATCTGAATACCATCTATTGGAACCTTCCGACAGAAGCGCTTTATGAGGAGTTGACCTTCCGCCGGGAAGGCAAGATTTCACGCCAGGGGTCTGTCGTCGTTAATTCAGGCAAGCACACCGCTCGGGCAGCGAACGATAAATACATTGTTCGAGAAGCATCAACGGAGGATCAGATCTGGTGGGGAGAATACAACCGCCCTTATCCTCCGGAAAAATTCGAGGAGCTCTACAGCCGGCTTCAAGGTTTCGTCCAAGGTCGAGACCTGTTTGTGCAGGATTGTTACGCTGGTGCGGATCCCGAATATCGGATACCTATAAGGATTATCACCGAGTATGCATGGCACAGCCTATTCGCTCGTAACATGTTCCTGCTCCCTAAGAACGCCGAGGAGTATCGTCAGCATGTACCGGAGTTCACTGTGCTCGCCGTCCCCTCTTTCAAGGCTTTTCAGCCTATTGATAGCACACGTTCGAACACCTTTATTATCATCAACTTTGAACAGAACCTATGTATCATCGGTGAGTCAGCATATGGTGGAGAGATCAAGAAATCAATCTTCACTTTGTTGAATTTTCTGCTCCCGAGCGAAGGCGTGATGCCCATGCACTGCTCAGCCAACATGGGCGGTGATGGAGATGTCGCTTTATTCTTTGGTCTGTCCGGAACAGGCAAGACGTCACTCTCCGCAGATCCCAAGCGACGGCTCATCGGGGATGATGAGCATGGATGGAGTGATCGAGGCATCTTTAACTTTGAGGGTGGATGCTACGCGAAAGTCATTATGCTCTCCTCGTCAGCTGAGCCTCAGATCTATGCTTGTACAAGACGATTCGGGACTATTCTTGAGAATGTTATTTATGATCCTGTCACCCGTCATATTGATTTAGATGACGACGGGATCACCGAGAACACACGCGCCTCCTATCCTTTGGATTTTATTGATAATGCTGTTCCCGAGAAGATGGCTGGACACCCGACAAACATCATCCTGTTGACCTGCGATGCTTCTGGTGTGATGCCTCCCATCGCCCGTCTTACGCCAAATCAGGCGCTTTACCAATTCATCTCTGGTTATACGGCTAAAGTCGGTGGGACGGAAGTCGGGCTTGGTGAGGAACCTGAGATCACCTTCAGCACATGCTTTGGCGCCCCATTCATGGTACGAAACCCTTCTTTCTATGCCGAGTTACTTAGGCGGAAAATCGAACGATACGGCGTCAACTGCTGGTTGATCAACACAGGTTGGGTTGGAGGTCCATATGGTGTGGGGAAGCGGATAAGCATAAGCTACACACGCGCCATGCTAGAAGCGGCCCTATCAGGATCTCTGCTGGGGAGTGAATTTGTCCAGGATCCCGTGTTTCGATTTGAATTCCCAAGGTCATGTGATGGGGTTCCAGCCGAGGTGCTTGATCCGTCGAGTTCATGGCCCAGCCGTGATGAATATATGGATAAATATCAGCAGTTGGCCACGCGCTTTATTGATAATTTCAAGAAATTCGCGACCGATTGTCCACCAGAGGTCATGGAATCTGGTCCGGTTTTGTCCTGAAGAGCTGAGGATAATTGACGATTACACAAGCTCCCCGTGAGCTTCTTGCACGCGGGGAGCTTAATCAATATTCACTTTATCAAGGGTGCGGCATTATCGATTTTCAAACTTGATCATCAAGAGTTAAAATGATCGACCACAATAATCTAACTTAGGTAAAATTGTGCAATTCGTAGGTTCATGGTCATGAAGGACCCGGTTCGAACGCCTAGTCCGAGAAAGCCCTCGTACTACACATGGGGAGTTCGCTTTCTGGCGTTCGCGTTCATATTGAGCGCAATTCTTGGCAGTCTCATCATCTACCATCTCGTCCGCGATTTAACCGTAGGCTATACCGGTGTTGGTTTGAATCCCTTCCGACCTGCCGATCAAGACTTGGATGAAACTCCAGCGCCTGGAGTGACACCGACGATGGTTGAGTTCCTTGAAACGCCTCAAGCATGGGACGGGAAAGCACGGGTTACGATCCTTGTCATGGGGATTGATTACCGCGACTGGGAAGCAGGTGAAGGCGCACCTCGAAGTGACAGCATGATGCTCGTTACTATTGATCCCATCACCATGCAGGCTGGTATGCTCTCGATACCTCGAGATCTCTGGGTTGAGATCCCTGGATTCGGTTTCAATCGCATCAACGCAGCCTATGCCTTTGGGGAGGGTTACCGGCTTCCAGGTGGTGGCCCAAGTTTGGCGGTCAAGACTGTTGAGAAGTTCCTTGGAGTGCCGATCCAATACTATGCGGTGCTCGATTTTCGGGCGTTTGAACGCATTATTGATGAGCTCGGTGGGCTTGACATAGAGGTTCATGAACGGATTAAGATCTCCGCCATCGATCGACATGAGCGCTGGCTTGAACCAGGAATTCACCACCTCGACGGTCCAGACACTTTAGCCTACGCGAGGGCACGCAAAGGAGCTGGCGGTGATTTTGGTCGAGCAGAAAGGCAGCAGCAGGTCATCCGGACAGTATTGGACCACCTTGTTGGGCTTGACATGCTTCCGACTCTGATCACACGTGCTCCAGCACTCTATCAGGAATTGGCGAGCGGCGTGCGTACAAATCTTGCTTTGGAGCAGATCGTATCGCTGGCTTGGTTGGCGGTTCGAGTCTCGCAGGACAACATTCGTCAGGGTGTTATTGGTCCTCCCAAGATGGTCGGTTTCTACACCCGACCAAGCGGCGCACAAGTGCTTCGACCGGTTCCAGATCAAATCAGACAACTTCGTAATTATATTTTCACGGAGACGAGCGCATTTGGTCCATAAAGAGATGCCTTTAGATTGTTATGCGGCGTGAAGAAAAGTGAGCATCCTAAAATAATGATGAATCCGAGAGAACCTGAAAAGACACAACCCACACCCTCCACTCATACTGGTCCTACGGTGACCGACACTCAACCGGTACGAACAGTCCGTGTCACAGGAGGGGGGCGGATTATGTGGATGTGGTTGGTCGTGATCCCGGTCCTTGTTCTCGTTGTGTGGGGTCTTGCAGCGATCATGGGATATGTTGTGGGTTTAGATAAGCGTGAGGTTGATCAAATCCAAGCGGTCGCTCAAGTCAGCAAAGAGCAATTCGATCTCGGTGTAGAGGATTTTCTGGCTGGCAGGTTTGAATTTGCACAACAGCGTTTTGAATATGTCCTCAGTCTTGATCCTCAGTACCCAGGCGCTGCCGACTTGCTCGGGCAAGTAATGCAAGCCCTCAATCAACCAACGCCAACTCCCAGTCCAATTGTTTCACCCACACCTTCCCCGACACCGGATTTGACATCGTATGAGAGCGTGTTTCAGAGTGCCTTAGGGGCTTACAACCAGGGGGATTGGAGCGCGGCCCTCGATCTCCTGCTCTTCCTTCGTGGAGAGGCTCCGGTCTACAAAATCACAGAGGTCAATCAGCTCATGCAGACGGCACTACGTAATCGCGGGATGGATAAACTTTTTCAAGGGCTATTGGAAGAGGGGATTTATGATTTATACCTTGCAGAGCGGTTCGGACCGCTTGATACGCAGGCATTCAACTGGCGTCAATCCGCTGAATTCTTCATGTTCGCGAATAGTTACTTTGGATTGGATTGGCCTCTTGCGACGGAATATTTCGGCCAGATATGTTTGGCAAATATTTGGGGTGCATGTGTCAGGTACGCACAATCGTCCCGGGAATATGGACATCTGCTGCTCGAAGAAGAGGCATACTGTCGAGCGGTGCTTCAATATGAGCAATTCTTCATTCATTTGGAAGATCAAGCCTTCGCGCCGACGGCAACGAAGGTCGCCGAAGCTTGCTTGACCGCCACGGCACCGACTCCAACGCCAACTGAGACCACAACGCCAGGAACAGAGACGCCGGATGGATCTTTCACACCAACCTCCAGTCCGACAGTTACCCCCTCACCAACCGTTTCTGCCACTTCCACTCTAACAGCGGGGGGGCCTACCTTCACACCGACCTCGACACCCACACCGACCAGATCGGACACACCAACGCCATCACCGACATGGACGCCGACGCCTTCACCGACAACATCTTAAGTAAACGTAGGGGCGGTTCGCGAACCGCCCCTACACCTTGAGGTTTCCAAAGGACTAAAGAGGAGCTGAAAGAACTAATCATTTATCGGCGAATTAAGGAATCTTCGCCAACCCTCAGCCGTGTATCTACAAGCGGTGTGAAAGGGTTCATTTTCAACTCAACCCGCTATGCAAAAACCCATACCATCTAAACCAATAATGTCTTTATCAATGAACCGGATATTTCGGACCTGGTGGCCTCTCGCCGCAAGTTGGTTTCTCATGGGATTGGAGATGCCTGCGTTGAGCGCTATTGTGGCTCGCTTGCCGGATCCGAACATCAACCTCGCCGCATGGGGGGGCGTTGTGTTCCCCCTTTCACTCATCATTGAATCACCGATCATCATGCTCCTAGCCGCCTCTACAGCTTTGAGCAAAGATTGGGATTCATACCGCAAGCTTCGACGTTATATGATGTGGGCCAGTGGGGTTCTCACCGCGCTTCACATCCTTGTCGCCTTTACGCCGCTCTATGATCTCGTGGTTATTGGGTTGATCGATCCGCCGACAGAAATCATTGAGCCTGCTAGGCTTGGGCTGCGCTTGATGATACCCTGGACATGGGCCATCGCTTATCGCCGTTTTAATCAGGGCGTGTTGATTCGGTTTGGTCATTCGGAAGCGGTTGGGATCGGAACGGTTATCAGGCTCATTGCGGATGTTTTGGTGCTGGGATATGGTCTGGCAAGGGGAGACCTAGCCGGGATTGTGGTCGCTGGATTGGCCATCTCATTCGGTGTGGTCAGCGAAGCGATCTATGCAGGTTTACGAGTCCGTCCGGTGATCAGCAATCAATTAATGGTCGCTCCGAGGGTGGATGAACCGCTGACCCTCAGGTCGTTTTCCTCTTTTTACATCCCGCTTGCGATGACATCTTTATTGGCTCTCTTGACACTTCCGATAGGCAGCGCGGCGTTAAGCCGTATGCCGATGGCACTCGAGTCGTTGGCAGTATGGTCAGTGGTTGGGGGTTTGATCTTCATGCTTCGAAGTTTTGGCGTTGCATATAACGAGGTTACAGTGGCGTTGCTGGATGAACCATTGGCCATGAACTCGTTGCGGCGTTACGTAAGCTATTTGGTTGTAGGGACAACCATACTATTGCTTCTCGTAGCTGGGACCCAACTTTCGACCCTATGGTTTGGTCGTTTATCGGCTCTTGCCCCACCATTGGTCGACATCTCACGTAAGGCATTGTGGTTTGCGCTCCCTCTACCGGGTTTAAACGCCCTATTGAGTTGGTTCCAGGGATTGATCCTTAACTCACGACGAACGCGTGGGATTACCGAAGCAGTTCTAATCTCTTTATGTACAACCGGGCTTATATTAATGCTAGGTGTTTTGTGGGGTCGGACGACTGGCCTTTACGTGGGTTGGACAGCTTTCAGCTTAGGAGCGCTTACTCAATCCTTTTGGCTATGGAGGAGAAGCCGACCTGCAGTGAAGGAGCTAAAACGAAAAGACGAGGCGTGGACCACAGCTTGAGGTGCGGAACATCATCCTCTATGGTTAGGTCCTCATTGATTTCTGAATTATGTCGAAATCTGGAGTGCGCAAGCTCTGCTTGCGCTCAGAAGCGAAGCTACTGGATCCCAAAGATGTAGGGGCGGGGTTACCCCGCCCTTAGATTAAGGATAATGATCTCCTTGTATGCCTTCAAGGTCAAATTTAGCCGCGTCCGTTAGAGTACATGACGCAGGTAAACGCCTGCGGCTATAGAAATGATATCTCCCCAGATGTCATTCTGAGCCGGAGTGAAACGCAGGCGAAGAATCCCTATGATGCATCGACTTCATTAGTTTCATCATAGGGATTCTTCGCTCGCTGCGCTCACTCAGAATGACATTATGTAGGAAGGTATAAGGGCAGGGAAGATCACTCTGCATCTTCGACCGCGCGCCCCTACGATATTCTTGGATTATAGCCATCCTCTCGTGGAGGCGATGTCCAATGTGGCCGCACACTTTTGGATGCGTTTGGAGTGCGCAAGCTCTGCTTGCGCTCCCTTCGACGGGCTTCCTTCGGCAAGCTCAGGACAGGCAGGACAAGGCAGAAGCAAAACTTCTGGAGGTATTAAACCCGAGTGTTATTACCTACAAACACCTCAAGACCCGCAAGTCAAGCTTATGGCCAGAAGCAGGGCTTCTGGACTCCAGGGTGCTGCCTAAAATCAATCCAGGTGTACAACCTGCTCGGATTGAGCAGATCTGTAAAGCGCTTCTGCCGTTCGAATATGATTCCGTGTCTCATCCAAGGAAAGGTAGTTCGGTTCGTCATCGAGAATGGCAGCGTGCATGTCCTCGATTTGTCCGAGATAGAGCTCTTTTTCAGGGACGGGAATTTCCCTTGGCTCACCATCTCTAGGTTGAAAGATCAATTTTCGCGTTTCATCCAAGATAACAAAGGGTCGATTGAAGGCCAGCCTTCCTTCTGTACCGATGATTTCTGCGCTGGTAAAGAAGGGCGCACGGAAGGAAGACCCGATCATGGCTACACGGTCGTCTGCATAATGCAGCAGACCGGCGAATGTCTCATCTACCCCTGTTTCCCCTAGCCATTGAGAACCGGATACCCATGTCGGTGGACCTCCCATGATGAATTGTGCAAAGCTTAATGGATAGATGCCGATGTCCCATAAGGATCCACCGCCATATTCGGGGACCAGTCGAATGTGATGTTGCTTCTGGATCGTGAAGTTGAACATACCCCTAACGAAGCAAATATCCCCCAGCTTTCCACGCTGAACCCAATCTCCTGCGAGGCGCGTTTGCGGATGGTGGCGATACATAAACGCTTCTGCCAAGACTCGCTTGTTAAGCTCGCTTGCGGTGATCATCCGATCTACTTCATCCACAGAGAGGGCGAAAGGTTTTTCGCACAAGACATGGACGCCTTCGGTCATTGCACGGATGCTCCACTCCGCATGCAGGTGATTGGGTAAGCTAATGTAAACCGCGTCGATCGATCCACTCGTCAGCATTGCCTCGTAGCTCCCGAAGGCGGTGGGGATTTCCCAGTCCCTGGCGTAGGCTTTCGCTTTCTTTTCATCGCGGCTTGCGACAGCTACGAGCTCGCCTCGTTGCGACATCCGTATCGCCGGGATAAGACGTTTGTTGATGTTGGCTGTTGAGAGTAGGCCCCACCGGATGATGCTCATTCTAGATCTCCTCATCTTGTTGCGATCACCATCAATGGTGACTGGTTAAATCTACCACCTCATATGGGGTAGGGAAGCATGTTGAAAAAACCAGTCGTTCGTGTAGCCATATTTCATAAGGGTAAAACTATGGTTATGAATGTGGAAATGTTCCCAAAACGGTCTAACGCAGGGAAGTATTTAATTACTTTGTCCTAACACCGCGCGCCAGAGGGCGAAACACGCAACGATGAGCAATAAACCTGCAGAAAGCCGATAAATTACATTTACCGATACGAATCCTATGAGCCACAATGCAAGCGGAGGTCCAAGGGCGCTACCGATATCCCCAACGGCATAGATTGCACCAAATGAGCGCCCATATTGACTCTGGTTGATCTTGTCACCAATGATCGCAGGGATTAAAGCCTGGATACCAGCCCCGGTAGTAGATGCGATCAATGCACCAAGCAGGGCTAGAGAGACTACCGAACCACCCATGAACCACATCCCTCCAGCGCCCAAAGCCATGATTCCTGTGATCACCCACCAACGTCGACCAAGTATATCGGAGAAGAACCCAGCGAGTGGACCACCTGCCATACTGGTCGCAGCACGTAAGGCGACGAAAGACCCAGTTAGCGATGCGATTGGGATGGCGACATTTGATAGAACGAGTTGTTCTCCGAAAAGACTTGTAAGCCAGAGAATTGTAGTTGATGCCATCACTCCCGCATATACGAAGCGTATGGCTAGTACAGGTATTGAAGCGAAGATTGTCGTCCGCCATGGAAATGACTTGTCAAATATTCGAAATGTCATTCTGGAATTTAAATCTCGCTCAGTTCGTGTTTCAGGTAAGAAGAGTATCCACATCAGAACGGCAATTCCGTTCAGTAATGCGCTCAACCACAAACCGTTTCTGAACCCAAAAGCATCGGTGAAAAAGCCCCCAAGGAAGGCAGATAAGCCTATACCGAGAAAAAACCACAGCTGAAATTGCCCGCTTAGCCGACCGCGGTTCTGTTCATTTGTGATATCCAGAACGACTGTCGTACCACCGATCCATAAACCCGACCAAGCTGCACCCCACAATATTCGACCGATGAGCAAGGACCAGAATCCTGTGCTGGTTGCATATAGGATGGTTGAGAGTGTACCGATGGAGAGTGATCCAATCATTAACCAGCGTCGCGAGAATCGATCGTAGAGTATTCCAGCGATTACATTGAAACCTAATCGTACGATACGGTTCATGCCAAGCAATATACCAACCATGGCAAGCGTCACACCCGCTTGGGTCGCGATCTCAGGTTTGGGCAACACAGTGTAAAGCGTGCTGTCCCCAAGTAAGGACAACGCGATACCTATCCCCAGCGGAACCAACACGCGCGATGTGGATAGTCGTGACTCTGAAGCAGGTGGGGAATCCATTCAGCCTCTAGAGAGGGTCATGGGTTGCGGGACTTCGTCGCTCGTTCTCTACAGATGGCTTTAATCAGCCGGCTCGACAGAAACAACGTCGTTAAACGTGCTCACATTCAACACCCAACGCGAGTTAAGTTGGAATTGTTGGAATTGGTAAAGGTCCGAGGTTGTGAAGGTGTAGGATCCTTCATCCGTTAGAAAAACGATTTCGTAGGTCTCCTCTCCTTCGCCCTCGATTTGGCCTTCAGCCATGCTGACCTGGGGCCAATATGGCTTTAGATCAGATCCAGTGACGGTCACAGCGTCTACAGCTATATATTCGTACTGGGTATAGGTACACCAATCCTCATAGACCTCATAGACGCAATCCTGCACAACCTCACCGTAACCGCTGCCAGTGTCAATGGTATAGGGCGTCCCGCAGACCTCTACAGCATTTACTGAGGGTTCGTCATCGGAGTGGTGGTACTGGAGACTGCAACCGTGGATTTCGCTGTCTGCTGGTATCTCATCCTGCCAACCTTCGTACTCAACAGGACCTAGACCTAAGATCGGGATGGTTCGGGTCCAATTAACACTACGTACCTCGCCGACAATCTCCTCGGTTCGTAAAAGCGTCGATATCAGGAAAATTCCGACGGCGACGCATAACACAATCGCAAGGATTGCGATTCCGCTCATGCGGGCTGGCTGTCTAACTTTCGCTCTCTCTATCGGTTTACTTGGTGGGACCTCGGGTTTCGCGACGACGAGACTCGCTCCGCAGTTACTGCATCTTTGTGCCGTGGCCAGATTGGGTGAATTACAAGCAGGGCACAGGATCTTCTCAGCAGGTTCGTCTCTGAATGCACCTACAACCCGACCAGCTTCCCGCGCCTCAGCTTCTGTGAGATCGCCACCACAGGCACCGCAGAATTTTGCATCTCCTGGATTGCGCGCATCACAATACGGACAATGAATGTCGGGTCCTACTTTTGCGCGTGCGATCTCCGCCTCATCTTCGATCAGAACTTCCTCTGGACGCTGCTCGAATTCGACGTCTTCTGGTTGTGGAGCGCCACAGGCATTGCAGAATTTGTTTGGGCCAAGATTGATCGTTTCACAGCGAGGGCAAGTCCACTGCAGATGTACATAACCGAGCCTTTTTCTCGCCATGTCTCTTCATCTCCTTTGCTCGTGATGACTCCACGGAAAAAGGTTAACCACGAGAAGAGGACCAGACTATGAGGGTGTATGGGCGCAGTCCGCACACCCACATAAACCCCTTCCTACTCCTCGAGGGTAGTTTATTTCAGTGCACTCTCGTGACGATATAGGAACAATTACCCTTCCTGCTCATTCTGCGCCATAGGTGTACAATCCAACAAACGATGGTTGTTTCTTTGTTGTTTAAATGCATATCTCCATAGGGCGTGTCTATCTTATCCTTCGATCAACATACAGATTGCAAATCTTATCCCGAATATAACGTGTAGGCAAATTGAAGGATGAGACGGAGGGAGAGGCACTGGTGAAGATCATGAGTACCAAATCCGGCCTGTCATCGACCAGCATCATCTTGCTGATAGCTGTGTTGCTCGCTGCATGCGGGTCGAGTGAACCGACCGTCCCCCTTATCGGGGGACCCATCACCATCACGCCGCCACCTACCGAATATGTGCCGAGATCTGCCACTCCAATTATCCCAACGGGGACGCCAGAACCAACGACAACACGAGTGCTCATCGATGGTCTAGTCGATGATTGGGCTATTTACCCAACACTCCTCACAGATTGGGAAGATGACGCAAGTATGGAAGGTTTCGATCTCAAATCCATTCGTGCTTTCACCAACGATCAATATCTTTACCTTATGCTCGACTTCTATGGTGTTATTGGGGATTATGAGCTCATTGAACTCGATATCGACATCAATAGCGACGGCGCGCAGGATTACATCATAAGTTTCGATCCACGATTGAGCGAACATGAACTTGAGGATTTCACGGGTAGTGACCCATTCACGAGTTTGATGATGGGAACTTTCTCCGCTGAGGGTGAAGTGGTGGAGGTCAAGCTTCCCATTGGGCTCCTCGGTGGGGTAGAAAATCTTATTATCCGAGAAATGCGGGTGATGGCGGGAGAATGTTGCGCGGCGGATTGGATCAGTATCGATGAGATGGGACCGGTTTCTGTCGTGAGGACGAATGAGCTGGAAATGACCTTCGGCGAACGATATGCATTTTGGTCTTCAGCTTCTTTCACTGGGCCTGCTAGCTCACCCTTTATCATCAATGACACGCATTTCGATGGTCCTCGGGGTTTGGTTCTGGGCCAAGATGGAACCCATGCATATATCATTAATCAGTATTCTGGAGAGCTGAGCCAGGTGGATCTTGATCCTGCCTCCCACAACTTTAGTCGCGTAAGTGTTATCAAAGAAGAGATCTATGTCTTGACCGATATTACTATAAGTCAAGATGAAACCCTTGCTTACTTGAGTAGGGAAGCTGGTCCACGCGACCCACCACAGGGACAGAATGTGATCACTAAGTTATATCTGGAAAGTGGCGAGGTGGTGACGTTGGTAGATCAGTTCGACCAGCCGACAAATTTTGTACTGAACCAAGATGAGAGCCGAGGATATGTCGTGGATCTTGCACGATCAGGTTTCTATGTATTGGATATGGGGACGAGTGTTGTTACGCCCATCGCGACTGGATTGGATGAACCATATGCGGTGGATGTGAATGAGGATGAAGGGTATGCCTATGTTGTGACAAAGCCACCAGGTGCAGGTGATTATCGTCTTGGGAGTCTACTGAGGATATCCTTACAAACTGGCCGTATCACCAGCATTGCGCATGAAGTATTTCTCGGACCGACAAGCATTACACTCGCCGGTGAAGGGCGGTTGGCTTTCATCACGGAGTACGGTCATAGTGGGAAATGTGACGGCAGCCTGAGTGTGATCAACATCGATTCTGAGGCTGCGGATTATAGTAATAAGCTTGTTCTCCTCCCGGGTTTATGTGGTCCACATGATGTGGTCCTTAACCAGGAAGAGACGATGGCCTATTTTGTGGAAGTTGAAGGTTCGAGGCTAGGAGCGATACAGATAGATATTGGTGAAATGTTCAGTCCATCTCCCGAGCCTTGAGTCGAGCTGTGATTAATGTGAATCTCCTCGATAGGTGATCTCGGATCCCTCATAACTTGTGCATCCCTGCGATCAAAACGCGCTTGAAGTGAAGTGAAGATCACCAGCGGTTAAACAGGATATACGAGACCCTCAGCAGCGAAACAAACCTAGGATCATCGAAATCCTGCATGGTTTACAGTGCGTGCCATGGTTAGGATCTTATTCCACGTTTCTGCTGGGGGTACTGCATTAAGGAGCATACGATTCAGGAGTATGCGTAGGACAATGTCGATGGAGGGAGGAGAAGAGGAATCCTTCCCACACTTTAACCAGGGTGGTTTTATACTACGATAGGGTTTGTTGGGTTGATTTGGGAGGGTGAAATCTGTATACTTGTCCATAGGAAGGCCTCTCATTAGGTTGGTAGACAGCCTGTGGTGCTTTCCGATGAACGCCCCGGTCGCCCCCGGGGCGTTTGCTCTAGATTGCCGGCGAGATCAAAGAATATCCTATTCCTTATACAATCTGTAAGTTCGAAAGGTTCGGGAATTCAGATGTTTTTTTCGGAAGACATTCACGAGAAGGGGATTGTTTGCATAGATCAGACAAGTGCTGCTTGTTTGGATAAGAATGCTATCGGGCTAGGTTTTATGGGATCGTGGAGAGGGTACTGGATGTATCATCCATGGAAAGTTGCGTTTCGCATTGTGTTTCCACATAATATTCGAAATTATTGACCTGGGTATGAAGTACGCGGTTGAGAATGATGTAAATTAATCCGGCAACAAACTTGCAATAGCTTAATATAATTGCTCATCGGAAAGTACTGATCATCTATCGTTTGATATCACAAGTTAAACTTGCAACGTTATGATTTCATCGTCTCGATCTTTTCGCTTGCTCCCGTTTATCACCATGGTGATCCTTGGATTGGTGTTATTTTTTATTTTTCTCTATCCGCTTAGGATCAACCATGACGTAGCGATATATATTGAAATTGGGGACTTTATACTTGAGGGGAAGATACCGTATGTTGATTATATTGAAGTGAATTTACCATTGATCCATTACATCAATGTAATACCCGTTTTCATCTCTCGAATTCTTATCACCAATCCAATTAAAGTTTTCCTGCCACTAATTTTTCTTCTCACGATTCTCTGTATTGCGTCAATACATCACTCGTTAAGAACGTTACCGCCACAAGAACAAGTGGCTACATGGGCGATCACATTTGGTATCGCTATATTCACCCTCATTGTATTCACGCTTAATGATTTCGGGCAGCGTGAACACATATTTGTGCTTTTGTACTTCCCGTATTTTTTTATCCGTTGGAATAGACGGGAGGGTGTCGAAGTCAACACACGAGTCGCCATACTCGTCGGTATTTCTGCGGGTATTGGCGTACTCCTTAAACCTCACTTTGTCATTATTTTAGCGGCCACTGAGCTGTACTGGTTTGTGACCAAACGAGATCTCAAGACCATGCTGAACCTTGAATTGATCACGTTGTCACTTGTCGGCATACTCTATCTCCTACATTTTCTCGTCATCCCGAGTTCTATGCGTACGGCTTTATTTGGAGAACACCTGCCATCAATTCTTAGTGGGTACTCAGCGTATGGATATCATCGAATCCCTAATCTCTTAGGCTGCATTTCACCGATCATTCTGATAACTCTTGTTTTCTTTTTGATACGAAGATGGGATAGAAAGTACTGGGCATTAATCAGCCCACTTTTAGTTTTTACGATCTCGGCAATAGTTGTCTACATTGTTCAGCGTAAGGGGTGGATCTATCACGCGTACCCAGCCTTGTTTGGTGGGATCATCCTACTTTCACTGCTTTGTGTAAGGCGTTATCAGTCTCAAGCGCAAGTAGAGGGTGAGAGTAATTTCTCGCCTATGCCAAAATGGACGAATAGGGATCAACGAATGGGCTTAGCGCTATTAATCGTAATCTTCCTTGCGGTATTTGTTTTCGGCAAATCGAACGAGCAGTACCTAGGGAATGCGAAGATTCGGGAAATAATTGAGGATAATAGTAACGAAAACGATGAAGTTATCTTTATCAGCACGAGTGTTCTCCCAGCATCTCAAATATTGTTACAGACTGAAAGAAAACATGGTTATCGATATTTCGTTGCACATCCCATCGCATTTGCTTTTAAGGATTATTCGACTGTGGAAGAGGTGATCGGAGATTCACCTTTGATGACCGAAGAAGTCAGAGTCTACCTAGATCGACTCGAAGAAGATATCCTCAAGAATCAGCCCCCTCTCATCTTTGTCCATACGATGAGGCCTTGTTTTGCCTGCCCTTCGGGATTTAGTCTCGATTTGTATCTAGAGGCAGTGGGTTTCTTTGAAAGTGAACCATTGATGGCGTATGAAATAATTGAAGAGATCGAGGAATGGATTGTGTATAGACTTTCTAAGGATTTGGGTGAGTTGAATCTCGAGTATCGTTGGTTAGCAAATCAGAGTATGGTCATGTTAGTTGAATAGATCAGTAAGCTCAGGGATCCAGTGTCTGTATCTCATATCTATGGGTAGCTCATCAAAAATATTTTGAATTACCTTTACGTACATAGAGTGCATCATGAACAAAAAGATCGCGATTGTCTCACCGGTCTATAATGATTGGGACTCATATTTCCAACTCGTGAACGAGATAAAAAATTGCCACTCCGGTTTGGATGTGATGATTGATATGTTCGCTATCGATGACGGCTCGGATGAAGTACGGGACGTTCCTGAAGGCGGCCATTTCTCGGAGGGAAATATTACACGTTTGGAGGTTCTTCATCTCATACATAACATGGGCCACCAACGTGCGATTGCTATTGGGCTAAGCGAAGTATTTCAACGAGAGCACTACGACGCTGTTGTCGTGATGGACGCAGATGGCGAAGATCGTCCAGAGGATGTATTCAAATTAATACAAGCTTTTCTTGAGGATCCCAATCGTATTGTCGTTGCCCAGCGGACCAAGCGTTCGGAGGGCTGGTTGTTCCGGCGACTCTACGCCCTATATAAACTGCTATTTCGTGGATTGGTTGGTACAAGAGTTGACTTTGGTAATTTCTGTATTCTCCCCTCGTTTGCACTGGAGCGACTTGCCTTCGATTCAAATACCTGGAACCATCTTGCAGCAGCGATCATTCGCTCGAACCTTCCATTTCGTAGAATACAGACGGAACGAGGGGTTCGTTATTCAGACCGTACCAAGATGAGTCTCGAACCCTATGTGATCCATGGTTTAAGCGCAATGTCTGTGTTTTCCGACCGAGTTTTTGTGCGAATCATGATCGTTTTTGCTTTACTTGCATTTCTCGCTTTCTGCGGGATTATCGCTGTTATTTGGATTCGATTATTCACGGATCTGGCAATTCCTGGCTGGGCGACAAGCACTGTTGGTATTTTGTTATTGATCGCTTTCCAGGCATTACTCTTTTTGGGAATCGCTTCATTCACCCTGCTGTATCAAAGAACAAGCCCAAG
This sequence comes from Anaerolineae bacterium, assembly GCA_011174825.1. Lineage (GTDB taxonomy): Bacteria > Chloroflexota > Anaerolineae > Anaerolineales > E44-bin32 > DUEZ01. The sequence continues at coordinate 18,601 of DUEZ01000022.1, forward strand.
CCTAATTCCAGCTCGGGATGCCCCCAAGTACATCCGATCTCGCAAGATTTTATTCTCAAATGATGGCGCTTGAAACTTCGATCCCTTATAAGGGAAAAGAGTTGGATCTCTTTGCAGAGGTGATGATCTGGAAGAGGTATTGGAAGAGTTTTATTCGTGAGTTTCTTGGTAGCCATGTTCTAGAGGTAGGCGCTGGGATAGGCGCTTCCATAGAGG
>DUEZ01000023.1 GCA_011174825.1 Anaerolineae bacterium
CTCCGAATCGGCATCCTTGGCAGCGGTAGCGTCACCAACAAAGCATACCTACCTCTTCTAAGAACATGGCCACACACAAGGATCGTTGGGCTTTACGGCCGCACGAAAAAGAATGTGGAAAAAATCTGTTCGGATTGGCAAATAGAATTCGGCACCACAGATTTGGAAGCCTTGATAGAGAAAAAGCCGGATGTGGCCTTTGTCCTAACTTCAAGATCGTCACATGAAGCACTCACGCAGGAGCTCCTCCAAGCCAAGATTGATGTATACGTCGAAAAGCCTGCAACAGAGTCCAGTAAAACTATTCGCGCCTTATCGGATCTCGCCGATGAACTGGATCTTGTACTCATGGTTGGTTTCAACCGTCGCTATGCGTTGCTTTACCGCCAGGCGAAAGAGATCTTCAACCAACGCCCTATTCAAATGTGCATTGTCGAGAAGCACCGTCCCTCTGCTTATCACACCAGCCTGTACAATAACTACCTCGAGGACACAATCCATCAGATCGATCTATTGCGTTTCTTCTGCGGTGACGTCCAAGCTCTTCACACTTCTTTCGAAATGCACGAGGGCAAACTCATCGGAGCTTTAAGCGTCGCCAAGCCTGCAGATGGTGGGCTCGCCGTTGTCCTCACCAGTCTACAGGCCGGTTCCTGGCAGGAACGAGTGACACTTCATGGCGGCTCACTCACCGTCGAGGTGACGGCCTTTCGCGAGTTGATCGTGAAACATGAGGATCGGATTGAGGTGTACGGACCTGACCGATCAGGTAGATGGATTCCGGAACTGGTTGAGCGAGGTTTCCACGGTGCCATCGAGCATTTCTTCCATTGTGTTCGCGAACACAAGACACCGCAGACGGATGGTTATGAAGGTTTTCGCACACAGGAATTGGTTGAGGCCTTGGTCACATGTGCGGGTGAGAAGCTGGTGGTAACCCCACAATTCTAAAATCTACCACCCTCGATTCAGTTCAGTGAGCTTATTACTGAAATTTTGGTGTGTAAGATTCCGCATTATTTCCAGCCGGATTTAACCTCTATGTTCAAGAAGACGAGTCCTTAAGTCTGGAGATCGCAGACCGAACTCCTGTTGGATTCTTTCCCAACTAACCGTCTGTGGAGCCCCTGATATTCGACGATCTCCATACTCAAACTTAAGCCCAGCGCTGATCTCTTCAACTGTTTCCCCAAGATCTAAGACACGCCATTTTTCGCTTGGTAGATGATAGATCGAATGATTTAATCTTTCTTCCTGAATGAGCGTTACCAATGCCTCAGCTACATCCAAATGATGGGCCAAAGGAAGGATCTCATTGACGGCATAGTCAATCCGCACCACGCCACCAGAATTCAGTTTATTGAAGATCTCGGCCCGCCACGCTGAGGTTAATCTTGGTATACCGGGTCCAACGACCAAGGGTATCCTCGCCGAGACGAACTCAATGTCATACCGATCTGAAAGTGCGATTCCAAGCTTCTCGACGAACCTCTTCGTCTCTCCATAATAATCGGTGGGTTGTGGAGGGGTGCTCTCACTCACTGGCTCCGTTGAGCCGGGCTGATCCCCTATCGCGGCATATGAGCTACCAAAAATAAAGCGACGAACACCTTTTAAGCGGCACAAGTCAAGCAAATTGAATGAGCCATATACGTTTACCAAAAATGCGCGTGAAGGATCTTTGATTGCAGAACTAAAGAGAATCGCAGCTAAGTTCACGACGGCCTGAAATGGATATTCATTAAAGACCCGTTCCAAGCTATTTCTATTGGTGATGTCCACATCCAGACAGACACATTCTGGTGCATCGTCCTGCTTAATATCCAAACAAATGGTATCGAATCCCGAATCTATGAGCTTCTGGCAAAGTGAACGCCCAACAAAACCACATCCGCCTGTAACGAGTATCATATAAATGCCTCGTTTCGCTGGTTCGAGGATCGATCGCACTCCAACAGGCAACGTCTGAGGAACGAGAATGGATCTCGTCCTATAATTCCCATGGAAAAGCAGGAATGATCGATGATCAGATTCTGGAATCGATGTATCATCCTACCTTCAGCAAAGATAAATACACAAGCTTATTCCAACAAGACACTATAGCACATCACGCCTATAATGGTGATGAATACAAAGGTGCTTGATCTCACATAAAATTACACTCGAGGAGTAGGAAGGGACAAATCCACCATGAATAGGATAGATATCAGAATAGAAGCTGTCCTTGAAAGAGGCGAAAAGTTCTTATGCGGTGTCCTCCCCTTGGGAGACCCGGATCTCACAACGTCAAGAAAAATCCTCGAGATCTTCCTCCAATCAGGCGTTGACATCGTAGAATTGATGTTACCGAGTCAAGATCCCTACTTCGATAGCCAACCCATTGCTGAATCGAATCGACGTGCGTTAACGGCTCAATCGGATTATCGGATGTATTTCAAAGCCATTGCCGAAATTCGCAAAGATTATCCAGATGAACCTTTTGAAGTCATGACTTATTCCGATGTCGTGAAGAATGTTGGTCCCTCACAATTCGTCAATAGCCTTCGTGAGGCAGAAGTGGATGCCCATTTGCTTGCTGATGCAACTGCGATCGCACCGGATGTCATTCATGATATGGATCCGCTGCTTGAAGACGCGGCGATTTATCGCATTCGGTTCATGCCACATCCCTTCCAAGAGAACCTCTTGGAGGATATAAAACAATATGCCCGTGGTTTCATGATTCTACAATCGATCGCCGATGAAGCAGGCGATCGCATGAATGTTGCCGAAGGGAATCGGGAATTAATCACCAAGATCCGCGCCACGGGCACACATGCAGCGATCATGCTGGGCTATGGGATCAACAATCCAGCCAGAGCCAAGGAGGCGGTAAAAGTAGACCCTGATGGCATGATCGTCGGCACGGCTATAATCGAAAGAATTGCTGCTGGAGACTACAGCGGCCTGTCTGAATTGATCCGGGGAATCAAGGACGCCATGATACCCTAAGGCTGCTCAAACTTTTATTAAAATTTCGAGTATTGTCGGTAATATTTTATAGGATCAATCCAACCCTCATGACCGCACGACCTTCTCAAATGCTATCCATCGAGGTGTGAACAGCATACCTGGCTAACTTATCAACCAATAAGCAACCAGGTGAAAATAGATAGACAACTCTCCAGACCCACAGATCTGTGATCTCAGCTTGGTCAAGATCGGGTCAGAAACTAATCAGGTGATAGATATTCAACAAAGGAGGCATCGGTTCAATGAAAAGTGAAAAAGTGATGAGGCATTTCGAGATGAGTTGGCCAGAGTTTGAGATCCTTGCTAAGAAAACCAACTATGCCATTTTGCCTGTTGGAGCGATCGAGCAGCATGGCCCTCACCTACCCATGGGAACAGATGTAATCATAGGCGAGTATCTGACCGAGAGATTGGCAATGGCCACCGGGGCAATATTGCTCCATAGTTTGGCTTACACGCCCTCCTTTTCCTGCCGTTATTACCCCGGAACGGTGCGGGTTTCTGACGAAACCTTCACCAGTGAATTGGTCGAAATCGCTGAGTCCCTGTACCTGCATGGGATCGAAACCATCTACGTCTATCTCGCACACCTCGGTGCTGCGGCGGCGTGCAAAGCGGCGGAGCGGAAATTATTACTTACATCCAAAGCACGTTTGATAAATCTCCTCTTGCCTGGATACCAAGAAGCGTTAGGTAAATTCTGCCGCTCAGAAAGGTGGCACCCTATCTACGTGCATGCTGAAGAATATGAAACCTCTGCCCTCTTAGCGATCCGTCCTGACCTTGTCGACATGACCAAGGCGGTCAAGGAGTACCCTGAAATCGACCCCTTGTTGGGTTCAATCTCCATCCCCTGGAATGAGTTCTCGGCAAGTGGTGTAATTGGCGACGCGACTGTTGCGACTGCCGAAACTGGTCAAGCCATCCTTGACTATATTTACGAAAAATCCCTGGAAGTCATCCGGATTCACCAGGATTCTTTAGAACCATAGGTAAGGAGTCCTGATTAAATATACGAAAAACAATGAAGCTAATTGGGAAATAACCAATGAAACGACAAGGGGGCATTAATACTGATGTTATGCCATTCAACCATTGAACAAGACCAGATTAAACGCTTACAACTTCCCCTCCGCCACCTCCACCAAGGTTTGCAGATTCTCGATCGGTGTCGTTAGTGGGACTGCACACTCCGGAGATAAAATCTGGACCCCCCCTTCAATCGCTTCATGACACGCCTCAGCCACTTGCTCAGGCGTACCCACCAACAACACTTCGGGGTTGTTGATATTGCCGATGAGGGTCATCTCGCCCACTGCTATAGAGACGGCCTGGTCTACATTGACCTGCGATTCGAAGTGATAACAATCGATACCTGTTTCCACGAAATACCTTAACCTATCCGTCGTGTCGCCACAACAGTGGAGAATGGTCGGGCAACCAATCTCTTCGATGATCTCCTGATGAATAGGGAGCAGAAGATCACGATACATAAATGGCGAGACCATACCTCCCGTCGCATGGTCGGCCAGACAGATGACGTCCGCACCGGCTTGCATTTGGGCGATAGCAAAGTCAATCGTGACGGATTTTAGGATTTCTAGGGATCGTCGGGCTCTCGCCGGTTCTTGAAGCGTACTGATCAAGAAGTTTTCCACACCCATCATGTGATAAGACAACGTCCAAGGACCCATCACCTTTCCAACGACGATGACTCTCTCCCCATAAGCCTTACGCAAGTACTCCAGCGCATCGAGAACGACCTGAACCGCCGGTGCTTCGATCCACCCCTTTGGAATACGAAACTCTTGCATTTCCGCAAATGGGTGTGTCTTTACAGTCGGCATCAAATCTGGCGCCCCCCAATCCACCTCACATCCTAAGGCCGACGCTTCCTGGGTGACACTCGCGATCGGCATCACGGTGTCATATCCTAAGACCTCATAACTTACCGTGGCTAATCGTGCCATTGTTTCAGAGTTTAGGTGAGCCTCAGGGAACCACGCTTGAGCGATTTCCATCAATTCGACAGTGATCACCGAAACGACGTTACCCACAGGGACCCTGTCAACCTTTCCTCCGAGCATGGCCGTGAGGAACCGTCGTTTTGGGGACATAGGCGGTTTTGACATGATCCTAACATCCTCCGTACTGATCGAGCGCATCTTGCGAAAAGCGAGCTTCAGAGATGAAAGATAGGTCTCCGCATACCTTCTATCTAAAGGCATCTCTTAGAGCGATGTCATGACTCTAGGGGTAGATTAATACGCTCTCCACCTCTTGCTGCCGAGCGATACGATGCCTCGAGAACCTCCTGTGTCGCCAAACCGACCTCAAAATCGATCGTCGAAGGTTTTCCCTCGGAGACACACAACATGAAGTCGTATGCTGAGGCGAGATGGGCATCTGACATTAACCCCTGAGATAATTTTGCGCTTGGCCAAATTTGCGTGAGCGGACGGTCGCCATGGAATTCGTGAACATCGATCGCACCTGAGCTCCACTTCTTACGATCAAGATCATAATAACGGACGAGGTTGGGCTGGCTGATATGAAAGATCAACGCCCCTTGACTGCCGTATATTTCGAGGGCGGTCTCTTCGGCAGCACCAGCGGCCATGCGTGTAACCTCCAACACACCCACCTCCCCGCTCTCAAGTCCCATAGTGCAGAGGGTCCAATCATCCACATCCACCTCTTCGCGCTCGGATGCCCCACGTGAAGTGGGACGGGAAGAGATATAGGTCCTCGTTGCAGCTTGGACCCAAGCCACGTTCCCTATAAGGTAATGGATGAGGTCGATTAAGTGCGCGCCCAGATCCGCGAAGACACCGCCCCCAGATTGCGAATGACGTAAACGCCAAGACATCGGGCGTTCAGGATCAAGGTATCCACTATGGAACATGTGGCCCCGGAAGTTAAGGATCTCACCTATCCTGCCTGCCTCGAGCAAGGCCTTCATTTGACGCACAGCCGGTACATATCGCAGGACAAAGGCCACATGGGTCAGAATACCAGCTTCCCTCGCCATCTGAGCCATGGCTCGAGCCTCTGCGAGATTCATGGCAAGGGGTTTCTCACAATAGATATGAAGTTTCCGCTGTGCCGCCTGCTCTACTTGTTCCATATGCAACACATTAGGTGTACATATGTCCACAATATCCAGGGGATGGCTGAAGAACTCCTCCGGATTCGTCGTCCGGATGTCAAAACCAAAATCGTCCATGAGTTTGACCTCGGTCCCCAACCCTGAACGCAGCACAGCAGCTAAATTTGCGGTCACTGGTGGATCGCTGAGGCAAAGCGGAATATTACGATAAGCTGCCGCATGAATCTTGCCAATATATCCCAATCCGATTAAACCGATGTTTAGCGAGTTCGTCATTTTGTTTATCTCCTCACATTAACATGTTCCCATAGACACAATATTACCGAATATCGTCCGTTGACCTCAAGCACGACATGCTCCTTCACCATGACTTGGGCATCAAACAGGCAATTCCTGATCCATCATAAGGGGTCAACAATGGCAAAGTAGAAACCTCGCAATAGGTATAGTGAGTGACTACTTAGAAAAAAGCCAGAGGGTAGAAGCAACCCTCCAGCTTTTGCATCGCTTATACTCGTCCAAATCACATGTTTAAAGGTTCTGGTAAACAATCTTACCTTTGACCATCGTGAGGAAGACATTGACATCTTTATCGATTACGGTCAAGCTCGCATCCTTACCCTTTGCTACCGTCCCGAGTCTATCTACGAAACCCATCACTCGAGCTGGGTTCAATGTTGCCATTTGGACTGCATGATTCAGTGACACTCCCACTTCTCGCACTGCGTTTCCTACACATTGACTGAGCAGCGCAGTGCTCCCAGCAAGTGTACCATCTTCCAACGTCGCTCTCCCACTCTTGACCGTGACCTCGTGACCTACCAGGTCATAGACTCCGTCATCCAGCCCGGCACCGGGCATGGCATCGGTGATCAAAACCACCCGGTCAACACCAACAGATCTCACCAGGATCTTCATCGCACCGGGGTGGACATGGATCAGATCTGCGATCAACTCCGCAGTGACGTCATCCGATGCCAAAACCGCTCCGAACACCCCTGGCGCGCGATGTTCAAATCCACGTTGGGCATTGAAGGTATGGGTTACATGGTTCCAATTGTCTCGCAGCGCGGCGCTAGCAGTTTCGAAATCCGTATTGGTATGCCCCATAGCCACAACCACCCCAGCTTCTCTGAATTTAGACGCTACTTCCTCTGCACCAGGTAATTCCGGGGCCAGTGTCACTTGACGGATCCAACCACGCCCTGCATTGAGAAACGCCTCGGTCTCACCGAGATCCGGTTCCCGCAACCAAGCTGGATTGAAAGCCCCCTTCTTCTCACGACTGAGGAAGGGACCCTCGAGATGAAGACCCAAAGGCTCAGCCCCTGGCATCTCTTTACCAAAAAGCTCAGCGTAGATTTCAATGATAGCCGTTAGAAGCTCTGCGTCAGGGGCTGCTATGGAGAGCAGGAATCCCGTAACGCCGGTTTGAGCAACCCACTCTGAGTACTTTCTTAAATCATCTTCCATCTCATTAGGCATACCAAAGACGATGCCACGTCCACCATGGACATGAACATCGATGAAGCCGGGGGTCACCACATATCCGTTAAGATCTAACTGACGACCATCAACATGAGGAACATCCTCCATCGGGCCGACATAGGTTATCTTCCCCTCATCAGAGACAACAACCGCGCTGTCTTCAAGTAGCTTCTTAGGTGTAAGAACTGTCGTATTGATCAAAGATGTGGCCATGAATACCTACCTCCTATAGTTCATGATCCGATCCTGCACCATCTACACGCAGGGCATCCGCTCACTCAATCGGGTTCAGTTTGGGTAACGCATGCATCATAATCCTCACGTCTCCTCACTGTCAAGCATACCATTCATAAGACCAAAGTTCCTTCAAAACGTACGCTGGTTTGACCTTTGAATCGACGGGAGGCAATAATCCCGCTTTCAATCCAAGTCAAGGGATAGCCGCGTATCTAAACCATTTAATCCTCAAATGCTTCTGTGATGTGGTTTAATCATCTCAAGGATGGTTGATCCCGTTCAACAACAAACATGCTATTACTAAAAAGAGGGAGCAGATGTTATGGCTCGAAAGAGGTCAAACGCTCGAATCAGGCAAGGTCAAGACCTCGCCAGAAAAATCTTTGATCGAAAAATTAGCGAATTGGAATCTCTAAGCGAAGAAGAAAAAGCCAAGCTCCGCGGAGAATTTCCGCTTCTCTCACAAGCCGAATTCGAAGACGTCATCCGTCAGACTATTGAAGCCAAAAGTTATCACCAAGAAGTCGTAGGCTGGCATGCGGTACCCTCCGACATCGCCGTGCTGATCCTTGTTATCCTAACTGCGATTTTCGATCTACGAATAGGGGTTATCGCCTGCATCGCGGCTCTGGTGTTCTTTGAGAGCATCTTCCAATTCTATTTCAATCGGGACCTCTACCGTCCCCTCAGCACCTTGGTATGGCTGACCTATCCAGCTTACCTGGTATTCGCTTATCTTCTCTACCGTGAAGGGTTCGAGGTCCTATGGATTGCCGTAGGGGTGATCCTGGCTTTCCTTGGCACAAATTATCTAGGCCCTTTAGCTCGCATCCCTGTGCGCATGATTTTAGAAAACCGAGCGAGGGGGATCCAAGAAGCAGCCAAGATAAGAGCGGAACGGGAAAAGGAGCCTGGTACGACGAAGAAAGATTGACCATCAGAGCACGTATCCATTGGTATCTTCCAAATGATGTAGGGGCGGTTCGCGAACCGTCCCTACCCCGATTGAATGTCATTCCGAGGAGCTGTGCGACGAGGAATACCTATGATGAAACTTTGTGATCGAAAAATCTTGGGGATTCTTCGCCTACGTTTCACTCCGGCTCAGAATGACATTGGGGGATGTATCATTAATGTAACCGCAGGCTAAAGCCTGCGCTTCTATGCTCACTCAAAAGGGTGCGACTACACTTATCCTCCAAACCCTCTTCTGTAAGTTAAAACCTCGTAGGGGCGGTTCGCGAACCGCCCCTACTCTAGCGTTTTAGATTGTGTATTTATTATTTTAGAGGCAATTCGTGAATTGCACCTACTTTGTTGGGGCACTTATTTATGAATGGATGAAGTGAAAAGTCGCTGATATCTTTCCCCTGAAGCCGATGATGGCACTTAAATAAAATAATGATCAAAACGCCTGCCACTTTGTAAGCAAGTCAAAGAAGTCGGTGAACTCGATCGCAGGTACACCTTTCGAGAGGCAATACTCTGCCAACTTCCGTCGCGCGTATATCAAATCCGCCACACCGACCACTTCAAAATCACTGGTACCATCTCCGACGAATGCCACCTTCGAACCTCTTTCCTGGTATCGACGAATGATGGTCGGCTTTGATGTAGATCGTAACGGTATCTCCGGATCATACCAAGGATATGAAAAGCGGAAAGCACCCGGCTCAAAATGAATCTGACTGGCGATAATCCGAAGGCCAGTTATCCCATGTTGTCGAAGGATGTACTCAATATACCATTGCAGCCCATCACTAACGATCGCGAAGGAATAGCCACGCTTCTGACACATAGAGATGAATTCGGAGACGCCGGGGACGAGATCAACTTTTGCCAGCTCTCGCTCCATTTCTTCACGGCTTGCCGTTACAGTGGCGAAAGTTGATTCCATCTCCTCCATTGTTGAGATCTCCCCTCGCTCCCATCGCTCCGCATACTGGAGACCACATTCCGCGAAGGTTTCGTACAGGTGATCGATAATAACGAAATTTGTCAACGTCCCATCAAAATCACAGAAAACTACTTTATGAGGATCGATTGATCCATCCACCTCTGACACGATCACCTCACTTCCGTTTCTTCTTTTTCTTGGGGGGCTTACCCTTCAACGTCTTCGCCCACTGGTCAACTGCATCTTCGCTGGTGATATGCTCTTCCCACGACTTCCCGGCCTCCACCTCAGCCGCCATGGCACCAATCACATTCAGGGGATATTTCTCAACCCAGCGGACCCATCTTGGTTTGATAAAGGCTGGCGGGCGTGCCGCCCACCAAAGAATAAGGATCGCCACAGCGATAATGCCAGCCCAATAGAGGAAATAATAAGGTCCTAAGCTCTCCCTAAAATAAGCATCATAGGTGTAAAGGATAAACATCAAGCCCAAGGGCAAGTATGCATACGCGCCCCCACGGCTTCCCCAATACCACTTCTTCCAGGCGCCAACCCTCGCTCCCAAGCCCATCAATGCAAAGCCAATGCCCATGAGCCGCAATAGAAATTGCTGGTCGAAACCAAACATCCTAACTCCTTTCCAGCATCGCTAAACCATGCTTGGTCAACACCTCAGCAATGTCGTCCTGATACGGACTGCTAAGAGCCTCATAGGTCCCTGCTTCAAAGGAATGAGAATCAGGGAAATATCCTACTTCGTCGTTGGCATAGCTTACCGCGGCGGTATAAGGCGTGCTGCTCTTGGTTTTAAGGTCCAGAACGGTTCGGACGAAGGGTTCGCCTGGAAGTCCGACCAAGGCCAAGGGACCTAGCTTGAGAACTTGCAGTTCGGTCTCTATGTGCGTACGACCTTCCAGTGCCTTCTTCAATTCAACCTGGAGGGCCGCTCCTTGTACACGAGTTGTCGCCACTCGGATATCCCCATGAGATGCCCCGGAGTTCTTTAGCTCTTGAAGCTGAGCTTCTAACTGCTGTAGAGTCCCTTCGGCTTCCTCAATAGGAGGAAATGGTCGGATGGGAAGCTTTACTTGTTCAACGAAGCCCATCAGGTCACCAGGGCTTTCCGTAGCCACGGATGACATTACTTTAAGAACTTCCCCAGCCAGTATGTTGCCCATACGTTCGACCTCTTCAAAAGTCTGCTCTCGACGGGTGAAACGAGTACTCACATCTCCTGAAGCACCATTGGTGAAGAGAAAAACCGTCTCGGGGAAGATTTTATTAAGCGTTGTCCGCGCTGCACCGGGGAAATCAGCTGAGATTAATAAGTTTCGATGACTTAACACGGTCGGATGGCAACCGTAGTTCATCACTACCGCTATTGGTCGACCATCGAAATCATCGACCCGCAAGAGGATCAACTCATCGTCCATCGGTCCATGCTCAGGGTCGTTGCGATTACGACCGATCCCCTCGACGAGTCCCTTACCAACCCCCAACCTGGCTGGTTGTAATTTCTGCCTTGCCCACAGCGCTGCTCCAGCTAATTGTCGGACCATGATGCTTTGTAGCTCTTCATCTTTAGAAAAGGGAAGGCCCGGGAGTTCGTCAATATAACCCGCTGGGCCGGAATGGATGTGCGAGGGGGCGAGAAGGATGCCATCCCTTGGGACACCTATGGCCTTCTCTATCGCATCCCGTACCCGATGGGTGAATCCTAAGCCCACGCCGAGCAGATCCAAGCTAACTAAAGCTACTTGAGTCTCCTCTGATTTCAACAAGAGGGTTTGCGCAAAGAGAGGATCATGCACCCCTTGGCTGACACCCACCCTCGCGCCATATCCTTCAAGTGCGGTGCCCACCGGCGGGGTGATATCAATCTGCACTACGCTGGCGAATAATTCTCCCTTTGTCATCTCAAATCACCAAACCTTGATCCTGCCCCAATAGCGATCGATGAGCGGTTTATTAATCTCTTCATGTCCGTCGAGGTTGCCGCTCATGAAGACCGGTGGATCGATCCCGCGATCGATCAGATTCTGAGTCGCTTGGACAACAATCATGTGGATGATGAACATACCCAAGACACCCGATCCCGCCCCGACGGGTTGTTTCAAACCCTCGAGCTGTAACAGGCAATCACCTTTCGGACAACCATTATCGATCACCACATCCGCCAACTGATAAAGCTTTTTGCCGCTCGAATGGCGCGAGTTCGTTCCTTTTGAATGTTGGAGCGAAGTGATCGCTACGACCTTAACCCCCCGCTGTCGAGCGAAATCAGCCATCTCGATGGGAGCGGCGTTGCGCCCAGAATTAGAGACGATGATCAGTGCATCTGGAGGTGCAACTCTGTAGTAATCGAGAATGATCTCGGCCATACCTTCGACCCGTTCCAAATATTCACTCTTGATCACATGTTGATTTCCGGTCAAACTTGGCTCGAGGATCGCATCCACTGGAGCTAATCCGCCTGCTCGCGCGGCCACATCCTCAGCGATCATATGTGAGTGTCCGGTACCGAAGGTGTAAAGGATTCCGTCGTTAGCAATTGCCTCCGCCACGATCTCGGCCGCCTGAAAAACAGCTTCCATCTGTGTGTCTACAACTCCTTGCCAAAGTTGTTGGATTTCCTGGGCGTATTCCAAGGCTTTGTTGGTCATGATTGACTCCTTTCATAAAAATGTTCTTATTTATATTGGGGGCATCGATACGCAAGAAGATGAACTCGCGATTCATTAATCTTGCCGGAGCTTATCGGATCTATTCGTAAACCCATCTGAGAAAAACCTGCGGGAAGAGGACTGGTATATGTGGGGGTGTGGGCTGCGCCCACACCCCCACATATACCTCACCCTACTCCTCACGGATATTTCTGACTCCCCACTCTCTGTCTGATGTTAAAAGATCGTGATCAGCGTAAGGGGATCGTTAAAGCTCTTATGCAACCCAGTCAGGATAGGCTTTCGCAATCTTGGGCCAAAACTCCTCTTCGGAATCAGCCGGCATCATCCGGCAGGTGATATGGATGCCGTTTTCATGGGCGCTTTTCAGTGCTTTAACACCTACCTCGGTTAAGAAGACCGTGTTTGATAGCTTCTTCGAACCGCGCACATAAGCCTGATTTCCGAGATTTAGGACAGGCATGTCCAATCCCGCGTCTACCAACGCCACGCCGTCCTCTGGGAATTTAGCAATGATGAAGATATTTTCATTTTCCGCTTTGGGGCTGTTGCAATACGCCACGCAGTCCTCGATCGATAAAACTGAGACCTCGGCCCCGATGGGCGCTACGGCCTTGAGCAAAGTAACCTGGATCGGATCACTAGCTACTTTGTCGTTCGTAACGATGATATGATCGATCTTCATTTCCGCATTCCAGGAGACCAGAATCTGGCCATGGATTAAGCGGTTATCCATTCGCACATGAACAACAGGCATGCATCGACCTCCTCATTGAAGTTGGTTGTGATTAAGTCGGTTTATTTCTTTTTCAAGATCTCTGACAGCGTCCGTACACCACTTATGCCGGCTTCCTTCGCGATGTCGACACACTCCTCCAGGGAGCTACCGTCGCGCATCACGAGCAGTTCGGCTAACATGGGCAGGTTGACACCCGTGACGACCTCGATCCCTTCCCGCTGCATCGCAATGCGCGCGCTCGCGTTGAAAGGACTGGCTCCAGGAAGATCAACCAGAACGAGAACACCCTCACCCGTATCTATTCGTGAGATGGCCTGCTCTACCTTGTCCATCAACCCTTCAACATCCTCCATCTCTTGTAGGCTGAGATCAAGTAATGCCTCTTGGTCCCCGACAATCATTCGGGCAGCGTCTAGCAGACCGGAGGCCATCTCTCCGTGTGCGACAACGAGAACACCGACCAACTTTACCTCCCCGGATTATTCAACTAGACTATTCTAACATTCATAATTTGGTCCGTGAATGGAAGTCACTTGTAATAGAACAACTACTCTTAACGGCTATTACCTCGCAAGATCCCCTATTCCTCCAGCTTTTTAATCTTGTGACTTTGATGTCCGCAATGCTAGAAGAAAAACTTAGGTGCCCATTGCATATCGCTGTAGCGTCCCATGATCTCGGCATTATGCTCATCAGAACCATCCACATTGGCGCTGATCAGCACCGGAGGGGAGAGGCCTCGATCGAGCATCATTTGGATCACTTCTACCATGACGGCGTTCATGATCGCCGCCCCTAAGATCGTGGAGAGAGCTCCTGCCTTCATGGGAAGCCCCTCGAAGTCCATTGCGGCATCGCCTAGGGGAGTCCCGGTATCGAGGATGATATCTGCTACTTCAAATAATCGCTTTCCGCTCGAATGCCGCGATTCCACACTCTTTGAGTGCGTCAGGGATGTGACTGCGATCACCTTCAACCCCTGCTCTTTCGCTCCCATCGCTACCTCGATCGGTTCGGGGTTTCGCCCCGAGTTAGAAATCACAAAGATGACTTCCCCAGCTTTGATCGGGTACTGACGGAGTAGGATGTCTCCATATCCATCGATCCGTTCCACCATCCCCCAGGTGGGATCGGGTAGGTGGAAAATGGGCGCCAGGCCGCCCGCGCGTTGTGCGATCTCGCGTGCGATCAGTTGAGAGTGTCCGCTGCCAAAGGTGTAGATGGACCTATTTTCAGCCAGCGCCTCTCCGACCACCATAGCGGCCTCTTGGATAGCCTCTGCTTGGGTCTCGATGAGTTTCTTTAAATGTTCTATAGCAGTCTCTAAATACGCTTGATACATCTCCTGTCCTCACAAATGATGTGCTTATCCGATAAGACAGGGTAATTGGAAGCATGAAAACCTCCAATTACCCTGTTGTGCGTTATTCCCAGACGCCCACGATATATGTGCTAGCCGAAAATACCCAATGCGCCACCGAGGAAGCCGACAACAAGAAGGACACCGATGACCCGTATTGGGCTCCAGCCCCTCTTGAGTAATGCATAGGCTGCCCAGACGACTATTAGCGGCAGCATGTAAGGCAAGATGGCATCCAATTGCTGCTGGACATTGATGACCTGGGTGGTCATCTCGCCACGCACTTCTACGTCCCGAGACCACTCAAGCGCCGTGTTCAACCTGACGATCGAGGGCGCGAAGCCACCAATCACGATCAAGCCCACGATTGTGGCTAGTTCCGTGATTCTCATGATCGCGCCACTGCCAAGTTGAGAGATCAATCCCGTCCCCTGGTTATATGCCCAGAAGAATTGCCAGTAGCGCACGCCCAGGTACGGGAAGAATACCAACAGGATCGCCAGGATCGGTCCCAGTATGTTGCCCTCGAGCGCCATCACCGAGCCAATGCTCAGGATGATGCTGTTGTAGAGGGCCCAGACGAGGGTGTCACCGACGCCAGCCAACGGTCCCATCAAGCCGACCTTAAGACCCTCGGTCGTCTCCAAAGAAGCGCCCGCTTCCTCCAGCGCCGCATGTGCGCCAAGGATCAACGGGAAGCCAACCACGGGATTGGTGTTGAAGAAGTTCAGGTTGGTGATGAAGGCTTCCTTGAAGTCTTCCGGATCAGGATGGGTCTTCTGCAAAATCGGCAACATCGCGTAGCAATAGCCGACGGACTGCATGCGCTCATAGTTCCAGCCCAATTGGTTGAAGAAAATAAAGCGCCAGAAGGTTCTTGTTAGGTCACTGCGTGAAAGTTTCGTTCCTGCGGCTTCCATTTCAGGCCTCCTGTCCGCGATACTTGAGCTGTTGATAGACCAGCGCGGTAGCGAGTGCCGTCAGCGCAATACCTACCAGGGGTATACCGAGGTAGGCGAACAAGACGAACCCAAGCAACAAGAAAGCTGGATACTTCTCCACGGGGAGAATTTTCAACAGCATAGCGAAACCGAGGGCTGGCAGGATACCACCGGTGACTGAGATCCCATTGTTGAACCAAGGATTGTTCTCGAAGAAGGTCGACACCGATTTCACCGCAGACTCCCCGAATTGAACCGCTAGAAAGACTGGGATGGCTCGAGAAAAGCCCCAGATCATGTGGCTGAAGATCCGCATCATCCGCTCGAAGCCTTTGACATTCCCCTCTTCTGCGTAGGCATCCGCTCTGTGGACAAAGACAAAGTTTAAGAAGCGGTTCAGGATGTCAACCTGTGTCAGCAGAAGGGCTGCCGGGATAGCGAGGGCGATTCCGACCTCGAAGCCTTCGGCCTTCCCAAAGAATGTCCCTAGGATTGCACCCACAGTGAAGTCCGGAATTGTCGCTCCACCGTAAGTGTAGACTCCTAGGGCCATAAGTTCGAGGGTTCCGCCGATCAACATGCCCGTTTGCACGTCGCCAACGATAATTCCGGCGCCAAAACCGGCGATGAGCGGACGGAATCCCAGGAAGAAGACCGGGCCCAAAATGTCCCAGATGCATGCGTAAGCCCAACAAGCTAAAAGTAAGGCAGTAAGCATAGTTTATTTCCTCCTCCAAAGGATGGATCAGGAGTGATGATAAATATTACATTCAACAAAATCCTTAAATGTGTCCTCTCGATGTACTACCTCCTCTCTGCAATCCATGGGCATCTGGATGCTATCGTTCAACTCTCCTTGCCAAAGAAAGTAATCAAGCAGATCTTTAGCAGGGGTTGAACGTCAACGCCAATATATGGTGTAACTAGAGCTACACTAATTCCAACATTGGTTTGCCGCTACTCAATCCAACCCAACCGCGACCTGAATCCTCCTCCGTACCGGAGCCATTCGCTGCTAAGCCACCCAATGCGCTACCTATGGTTTCGCGGCAAACCTAAAAACGGATTATTTACATTTTCTTGTCAGGGATTTCGGGCGTTGCCGATGGTCTCTCCTCAAGCCGATGACAATGACGATGCGCCCTTCCGTGGCACATCTATGCTACGACTTTCTCAGGCTTTTGTCAATAAAACACCGTTCGATTGTCTTTCGTTACGCGATCAGATCTCTTCTTATCGTCCACGAACATCTGGAATAGGTGACGCTGTCCATCCTGTCACCCACTGAGATCATTTTAAATTCTAGACACCTTTATCAACGCCTAGCCTACTTTAAGACGAAGTCAAGATCACGAAGTAACTCAGGGAACGAATCAAACATCGCATACGAACCTGAAAAATCAGCCCCATCAAGGTGGTGGTTGGGAATGACCACACATCGCATTCCTGCTGAGAGCGCTGATTTCATCCCGATCGGTGAATCCTCGATCGCCAGGCATCGTTCAGGTGGTGTCTTCAATGATCCCGCCGCCGCAAGGTAGATGTCAGGCGCTGGTTTCGCACGTGCCACCTGATCGGAGGCAATCACACAATCGAATGCCTCTCTTAGACCGATCGCTCTCAGAACTTGATCAACGTAGGTTCTACCGCTATTGGAAGCGACTCCGATCGGTAAACCTCGAAGCCTGGCCTCCCTGATGAAATGTTCAAGACCAGCGACAGGTTTCGCATCTCTACCCACGGCCTCCATCACCCTGGTCCGATGGTCTTCAAGGATCTCCTCGACCGCGAGCGGAATCCCTGTTCGTTGCCTCACAAAGATCGCGGTTTCCTTCGGCTCCATGCCGACCATTTGGCGATATTCAGCATTGGACAGGGCTTTTTCATATAAAGCCAAGAACTCATGCCACATCTCAAGGGCGATCGTCTCACTGTCTACCATCACGCCATCAAGATCGAGAACGACGGCACGTATTCTTTTCGTCATGCTCACGTTCACACCATGGGGAGAAACTTATTATATTTATACAACTGGCTGACGATCCTACAGAATGTCAAAAGTGTTCGAATCTAGATTACAAAAGACCTGTTCGCGACCGTTCGACATCGAGTGGTCATCTTCCGAAGCGTGGTTTTATCATTCGGCTTATGAATACCAGCGACTAAAGTTATGAGGTGAAGGTGATGTAATCTCAACCTTCAGGGTTTGTTTGGAGGGCGCAAGCTCTGCCTGCGCCCAAAAGCAGAGCTTTTGGATTCCATAATCCATTAGCCTGATCATAAAACGGGAAGGAATTACCCCATCCCAATAACAAGAATAATGATCCCCCTCTAATCTTCAGAAGCTAAATGTGGCCGCACCCTTCGAAATGCTCAGAGTGTTCACAATCAAAAAGACAGTCATCCTTCGACAGGCTCAGGATGACTGTAATTGTGAGTCCAGCCCTACGATGCTCAGAGAAGCGCAGGCTAAAGCCTGCGGCTACAGAGGGTAAACATCAGGCGGTAAAAGATATCAAACAACCTCAAGAGTTAAGATATACTCCTTGAACAACTCCGATCTCGAGATTTGAAGATGAAGATGTATATAATTGGAACAACAATCTAACGGGAGGCGACCTTGACCACATCGAAAGAGATCGTCGTTCAACATGAAGTTGGTTTGCATGCCCGACCTGCGGCCATGTTTGTGAAAACTGCCAACCAATACACTTGTGATATCACGCTAGAGAACCTTTGCAACCAAACCGGTCCTGTTAATGCCAAGAGCATTTTAGGAATCCTTTCCTCAGGTGTTGAGATGAACCATCAGATTCAGATTACAGCAGAGGGGGAGGATGAGGAGCAAGCGCTGGCTGCGCTCTGTGAAATAATTGAGACGAATTTCGGCGAAGGCGACTAGCGATCTACGCAAGATTCGAAATGGATAACTACTGTGCTTGTAAAACAAAGTTATTCTCTAAATTATACGGGGGAAGTGTTCGTTCTCCACATTACCCTCCAACAATACGAAGCAGGATACCATGCCCAATCCGACACACTTCTACTTGTCATTGCGAGCCCCGCAGGGGGAAGCAATCTGACAGATGGAGGGAAGGCTCCCATGCCTTTCGGCTGAGCTCAGGTCGAAGCCTGACCGTTAGCCGCCGCCTTAACTGGAATGGAAAGATAATCGAAAAAAGAAGGGAAAAACTGATCCCATGGCAGGAGACATCCTAGAAAAGGAAATCCGTGAACAACCTGACGTACTTAAAAACTTGATCGCGAGCGAGAGTGATCATGTTGCACACGTGGCTCATGAGACTCGCGGCGCTTTCGATTATGTGATCATTGCAGCACGCGGTACGTCGGATAACGCTGCACGTTACGCCCAGTATCTCCTAGGTGCTCACAATCAAATCCCTGTCGCTCTGGCAACACCATCCCTTTTCACACTTTATCGTAAGCCACCTTTGATGAAATCTGCCCTGGTGATGGGAATCTCACAATCTGGTCAATCACCCGATATCGTCTCAGTCGTGGAGGAGGGTAGACGCCAGGGACAGCCCACAGTGGCTATCACAAACGATCCCCAATCACCTCTCGGATCTGTTGCTGACCATGTCATCCAACTACACACAGGTCGAGAAAGGTCCGTAGCCGCAACCAAGACGTATACCGCCTCGCTTTGCGCGCTAGCATTACTGTCCGCTCATCTTAATTCGGACGATGATGCTTTAGCCCAATTGAATGGTCTGCCTGAGAGAATGGAAGAAGTGATTGAAGAGACCTCGGTACATCTGCCAAGAGTGGAACGGTATCGCTTCATAGAACATCTCAGCGTAATCGGGCGAGGATTCAATTACGCTACCGCCTTTGAGATTTCACTCAAGATCACCGAACTCACCCAAACGGTCGCGGAACCCTACTCCTCAGCTGATTTTCTCCACGGTCCGATCGCAATGGTAACAGAGGGATTCCCGGTTATTGTCATTTCCCCCCGTGGTTCCGTTTTAGAAGATATGCGTGCGTTTGTCAAACGATTGGGTAAGCTTAACCCAGAGCTGATCATGATCTCCGATGAACCAGACTTACTCAATCAAGCCAACCTTGGCTTCCCCCTTCCCACGGACTTACCTGAGTGGCTGACCCCGATGATCAGCGTTGTTCCTGGACAACTATTCAGCCTGGCACTGGCCAGAGACCGCGGTCTGGATCCCGACAAACCAGAGGGTTTGACCAAGGTAACAGAAACGTGGTAGCGAGCTTCTCGGGATGTCACTGCCCAAGAGCAGATGTCATTCTGAGCGCCGACAGGCGCGAAGAATCCCTATGATCTAGCGAATTTAATAGCCTCATCCTAGGGATCCTTCGCTTCGCTCAGGATGACATTAACACCCAGTAATTGTATTTCCGTGTTACTCCCTCATTAAAATCACGAACGCATGTCCCATATCCTTTTCAACTAACCGCCCGTACTTGCTTCAACAGTTGAGCCGTCTCCTGTGCATCGATCTTGTGATGGACATCAACCTGTTGATTGGGTATCTCGATCCCAACCTCCTCAAGCACCTGGTAGACCGCGGTGTTAACCCGATCGAACATCCGACGGGTGTCCACATAGGATTCGATCCACCATCGCAATCGGAAGATAAGCGCATTGGCACCAAACTCCAAGAATAGCGCTTCAACTTTTCGATCCGGCAATACGCCCTCTACACCCCGAACGGCACGGACCATCGTCTCGCGGGCCAATTCGATATCGGATCCGTAAGCCACACCGATATTGACTTCAATTCGGTACTGAGTGGTTGGATAGGTATAGTTGACAATCAGGCTTTTACTGATCACCGAGTTCGGCACGATAACCATCCGATTGTCGCGAGTTCGAATGCGTGAACTCCGTAGGCCGATGTCCACGACATCACCCCAGGTGTCCAGATCTTGGATCTCAATCCGGTCGCCGATGCGAAAGGGACGATCGATCATGATGATGAAACCGCTGATAGTGTCAGATAACGCCGCCTGTGCCGCCAAAGCAATCGCGAGAGATCCGACCCCTAGGGTCGTGATGAGAGCACTTACATCCACATCAAAATGCCCAAATAGGATGATCAAACCGATCAGGATCAAAATGATCATCGCAACCCGCCGGATAAAGGGCATCAATTGCTCGTCCAACTCGATTTCAGTTTGGGGAGCGATCACACCCGCATACCAATTGCTGAGGCGCATGGTTAGCCGCCAAAGAGCCATGAAACCCACACCGAGGTAGAACACAAAAAACAGGTCTTCCAACTCATCACCCCACTCCGGAGGGAGAAAGCCCAGGCGTCCTACCGCTACATCCAACGCAGTAACGACGAAGAACCAGTATAGGGGTACTCGCAGTCCGTCTAAAAGAACTGACCTAAAAGTAGGCTCTTCAGGATCCACTTGACGCTTGAGAAGCCGTAGAAATACAAGATTAACTAGCCAACGGCCAACAACAGCCACAATCAACACCAGCAGCAGTGAAAGGCCAATATCCATCCATTCTTCTGGTCGATAACCAAGAAATGACATTGTTCCACTCCTTATTAAAATCCTATCGGGGTGCTCCAGTTGGATGATCCTACTGCGATCATGTCATCTCCTCAATGAGCTGCTCCCCCGCCAAAATCTCCAACACGCCGATAACTGCTGAATTGTCCAAATCACGCATCCCAATTTGCAACATAGCTTCAAAGAGCTGCATCGCTATGGCGGTAGCAGGAAGCGGCATACCATAAGCACGAGCCGTGTCGAGCACAATCCCCAGATCCTTATACATCATGTGAGCCTTGAAGCCTGGTTGACGATTTCCCACAAAGAGCCGCTCAGGCTTCACGTCAAGTGTCCAGCATTGCGCCGCTCCACCCCGTATGGC
This sequence comes from Anaerolineae bacterium, assembly GCA_011174825.1. Taxonomy (GTDB): domain Bacteria; phylum Chloroflexota; class Anaerolineae; order Anaerolineales; family E44-bin32; genus DUEZ01. The sequence goes on from DUEZ01000023.1 coordinate 21,355, forward strand.
GTCCACCACTCGGCGAGGATCAACTCCTGATTTCTGTGCCAGAAGGATCAGCTCACCCATGGCCACCATTTGAGCTGCGACCATGATCTGGTTGCTGGCTTTCGCCACTTGCCCTGCCCCACTCTCTCCGACATAGGTGATCGTTTTGCCCATCGCCTGGAAGACCGGAAGCACGATATCAAAGGCCTCACGCGGTCCCCCGACCATGATCGCTAGTGTCCCTGCTTGAGCCCCGATATCCCCACCTGATACCGGTGCGTCCAACGCCAATGCGCCCACCTCTTCAAGTTTGGCTGCGATGCTTCGGGTTGTCTCCGGTTTTATAGTACTGTTATCGACAAAGATCACCCCTGGTCGAGATCCTTCCAGAATACCGTTCATTCCCAGTACAACCGCCTCCACATCCGGTGAGTCGGGCAGATTGGTGAATACGATATCGCTTCTCTCCGCCACCTCCCGCGGTGTACTTGCCCCTTCTGCTCCCTCGGCAATCAATTCATCCACCGCTGGTCGACTGCGGTTGTGCACCGTGAGTGGAAATCCCGCCTTCAAAAGATTGCGGGCGATCGGTTTGCCCATCAACCCCAATCCGATATAACCTATACGTTGTTCCATTGCGCCCTCCTAACCTAACTCGTTTTAGATTCACCATGATATCAAGATGGTACCGCATGATAAGATTATTTGTTTTAACCTGGCCAGCTCTACCTACAAAAACAATCCTGAGAATCTAAGGGTACACAGGCAGGATCATCAAAGCAACTATGCGTACGCTATGGGAAGTGGCCAAGCTGGCCATACAACGCCAGCTCACCTATAGGGCAGCGGCCTTAGCAGGTCTGGTCACCAATTTCTTCTTCGGTCTCCTAAGAGCGGCAATATTGGTCGCCCTGTTCGGCGCGAATCGGGAGGTGGCCGGTCTCACCATTCAAGGAGCCATCACCTACACTGGATTGACCCAGGCAGTGATCGGCTACATGTCGTTTTTTGGTTGGTATGAGGTCATGGATTCGGTGTACAGCGGTGAGATCGCCTCAGCCTTGCTGAAGCCGATGAGCTATTTTTCGTTCTGGCTGGCGCAAGACTTGGGAAGGGCACTCGTAAATTTTGTCCTACGCGGGTTGTCGATCATGGGCTTATACGCCTTGGTTTTCGATATCACCATCCCCTCCCAAAACAGCCAATGGCTGGCCGTACTTGCAGCCATCATTTTGGGTTGGTTGGTGAGTTTCTCTTGGCGCTTCTTGGTTAATCTTGCCGCGTTTTGGACCCCAAACGCGCGTGGTGTTGGACGCTTCGCCTTCGGTCTCTCATGGGTCCTTTCAGGGTTCATTATGCCACTTCGACTCTTCCCTGAATGGTTCGTCAGGCTCTGCAACCTCACGCCATTTCCCTCCATGATCAACACTGTGGTTGAGATCTATCTGGGGGTATTGGATAGCCATGCGGTAATGAAGGCTCTGCTCATCCAAAGTTTCTGGGTGATCCTTTTGGTGGCGGCTGCGCACGTCGTATTACAGGCTGGAACTCGACGCCTCGTCATCCAAGGCGGTTGACATGCGATCAGCATTCTTGACCTACTTTCGACTTATCGCTGCTGATGTACGAGCCCAATTAGGATATCCGGTGTCCTTTCTCTTTGAAACCACAGGAGCCGGACTTATCCTCTCTATGTTTTTCATCTCCTTAGCTCTCGTCTTCCAGCGATTTGAATCCATTGCTGGATGGACATTGGGCGAGGTGGCATTTCTCTATGGCCTGATCGAAATGGCTTTCGGTGCGATGGACATGATCTTCAGCGGTTTCGACCCACAATTTTTTGGTGGAAATGTTCGGCGAGGTGGTTTCGACAAGCTCCTCCTTCGCCCTCAAGGTTTGACCTTGCAAGTCCTCGGATCGAGTTTCGTCATCCGCCGTCTAGGCCGCATATTCCAGGGGATCGTGATCTTTGTCATCGCGCTATCAATGGTAGAGTTGAGTTGGACGCCGGTTAAGATCCTTTATCTGCCGATCGTATTCATCAGCTTGATTTGTTTCTTCGGCGGTCTCTTCATCATGGGTTCAACAATCACTTTCTGGACTGTCGAGTCGATCGAAGCGATCAACATCTTGACCTACGGTGGCAGCGAGATGATGTCCTACCCTATGCATATCTATCAGGACTGGATGCGTCGTTTCTTCACCTTCATCGTTCCAGCGATCTTCCTTAATTACTACCCCGCGCTTTATTTTCTCGATAAACCGGCCCTACAGGACCTGCCCTCCATCGCACCTTTCCTCTCCCCCATCGCTGGTTTTGGTATTCTATTCTTGGCATTACGCTTTTGGAGATTTGGTATCCGTCACTATCAAAGCACAGGGACGTGAGTCATGTCAGAAATGATCGCAGTTTCCGATCTGAAAAAGCACTTCATGCTCCATCGCCACCGTCCTGGATTCATCGGTGCGATACGCAACCTGATCACAAGAGAGCGTCGTGTGATACGTGCCGTTGACGGGGTAAGTTTCACCATTGAACAGGGTGAATTTGTTGGCTATCTCGGTCCCAACGGCGCTGGCAAGTCGACGACGATCAAGATGCTCACAGGTTTACTGGTCCCGACGAGCGGTGGTCTTCAAGTAAATGGTCGTGTCCCATGGCGGGAACGGCAGAAGCATGTGCGCGAGATTGGTGCGGTCTTCGGTCAACGAACAACCTTATGGTGGGATTTACCAGTTATTGATTCCCTTGAATTGTTAATGCATATCTACCACATCCCTGCGGATCGTTTCCGGCAAAATCTACAGGAGTTCCGCGGTTTATTAGAATTAGACCCCTTCCTCTCCACCCCGGTTCGGGCGTTGTCTCTTGGTGAACGGATGAGAGCGGACCTCTGCGCTGCCCTGCTCCACGATCCAACCTTAATTTTCCTCGACGAACCAACGATCGGTCTTGATGTGGTCGCGAAGGAGCGGATCCGTCAGTTCATCCGTCACATCAACATCCATCACGGGACCACGATTCTCCTAACCACTCACGACATCTCCGATGTGGAGAAGCTTTGCAATCGAGTGATGATCATCGATCGCGGTCACTTGCTTTACGACGGCGCACTAGAGAAGTTACATGAGCGATTCGGAGGTAAGCGACAGCTAATCGTCGATTTTGGTGAGACCTATGGTGAGGTGCACGTGGATGGGGCTCATGTTACCGAACGTGTCGGCACACGAGTGACATATCACTTTGAAAGAGGGACGGTTACGGCCTCGGAATTGATCGGCCGCTTATCAAACCGTTTTCGCATTCGGGATCTCGAGGTTCGTGAGCCAGATATCGAAGATACCATCCGCAGGATTTACGAAGAGCAACTCTTGGCGCGAGAATAATTACGAAACAGTACAGACCTCATCATTGGTTCGCGCGTTGGTTCAGAACGCTGTAGTACAATCCAAAAAGTTGTAGGGGCGGTTCGCGAACCACCCCTACGTTTATTAAAATAAATTGAGCGGACATCACGCTTCACGTATCACGCTTCACGTATCACGCTTCACGTATCACGCTTCACGCATCACGCTTCACGCATCACGCTTCACGTCTCTCTCCTCACGAAAAGTCAATTACGTCAAGCCACCTCTCAAGCCATCGCATCCCTATCAATCCTGACCCTCGTCGAATATCCCATAGACCTGGTCGGGTGTCAGGATCTCGGGGAATTGGTCTCTTAGCTCCACCCGCGCTTCGTAACAGAGATGACACGCATCGGCATACACTTCATGATGTGTCAATCCATAGCGGCGAACGATCTCAACCGGACCTCCTTCGAGCAGAGGACCTACAATGGGATGCGATTCGGGCTCATAATCCTCACAGATCTCACGCAAGGGTTTATGAAAAAGGTTTCCTATAGAAATCCCTTGGCAGATGTGTAAATTGCCGAGAGGATCCAAATGGACCCGTCCAGGATCACGCAAATCCTCGTATGGGCATTCAACAAAATCGGTCCATGGATGCTGGGCAGCTTGTTGAATAAGCTTTTTAGCGGCTCTACCGCGATACATGACACCTGATTCTCCGATAGGCAGCTGCCCTACTCCAGCATCCGACCCCATGGGTTGGGCGATGCTAATGACTCCAATTGGAATCCCCAGCTGATCCGCAGCCTCACGTGCATTCTCCGCCTGTCGACTCATTTCCTCACTACCATGATATAAATCGCTGCTGACTGAAAGATCTTGGACCCATCCCGTAAACGGCCTCAGCCAGATTAGGGCATCTTCCAACTCGTTTGCCCAATAGACATTGGTCACAAGGCCAACCTGGAACCCTCTCTCTGCAGATTCCCGCACACCCTCGAGCAGAAGTGGATAATAGAGAAAGGGTTCACCACCCTCAAAATAAATCCACTTGATCGTTCCTACATCCTCCGCCTGGGATAAAATGTGACGTATCTTTTCTAAGGTTAATGTCCCTGATTGCCAAGGGCTCCCCCAGACGAAACAGTGATCACATTCGTAATTACATACATAGGTAAGCAAGATATGTAAGCCTGTCAACTCCATCGCATGCCTCCAGTTGATGCATTTGATTTCCACATTGCCCTATAGATCTTTCCGACAGGTCGCCTCGTTGGTATAGTCTACACCGAGTGTCCGAGCTATTCAACGAATCCAACGAAACAAGGTCGCCTTCGAGAGGATGACCGCTATATGTGGTGGTGTGGGCACAGCCCATACCACCACATATACCCTCCCTTCTCCGCGCGCGTGTTTTTTCAGTGCACTCATTGAATTGAATCTCTTGAGCCTCGATCTTTCGATTGGAACATATATCACCACACGTTTTGAGGATACACTTAAGATTGTCGTGTAGTCAGGTTTCTGAAACATAATAGCAGGGCTGATCTGACCTTAATTCCAGTAATGCGATAATAATTGTGCTATTATATGCACTCCTAACGATGCACCCATATCAAGAAGGGACTCTGAGAAAAACCGATGCACTCTCATAACGGCGTCATTGAAGACCTCACAACCCTAAACCAGATCGCGGAAACGTTAAACCGGGCGACAGATGTTAAGAGTGCACTCAACACAACGCTAGCGCGCTTGGTTGAGTTAATGGGACTCGAGACAGGTTGGATCTTTCTTATTGATCCTTCTGTGGAGCTTCAATCGGGAAATCCCTTCCGCCTTGCGGCTCACCATAACCTACCTCCTGGTATTGCTCCAGAAAATCAATTGATATGGGGCGGTGGTTGCGCATGCCAAGATCTCTGCAAAGAGGGGAAACTCGCGCAGGCCTATAACGAGGTACGCTGTACGAGGTTAGCGTCAGCGGAAGGTGATCGCCGAGGGCTAGTTGTCCATGCTTCCACACCCCTGCGGTCCGGTGACAAGAAATTAGGCATCCTAAATGTGGCCGGGGTAGATTGGTCTTCTTTCACGCCTCACTCCTTGGCTTTGTTAACCAATGTCGGCAACATGATGGGTATTGCAATCGAGCGGGCGAGGTTGTTCGATTTATTACGCGAGAAGCGAGTTAACGAACAAGCTGCCCTTCTCGAATTGTCGAAACATTTATTAAGCCGTTTGAACTTCGAAGATCTTAAGAGTTATCTGGTGGATGAGGTCAAAAAACTACTAGAATGCGATGCATGCACAATCTTTATGTCCAATGCTTCTGATGAAAAACTCGACTTTGTGGCCGCAAGTGGTTGGAAGAACGATCCTGTAGCTGCTAAACGACACATCCCCTTCGAAGCCGATAGTGGTCCAGGCTGGGTGATGCAAACACAACGTCCTCTCTTGGTCGAGAATCTACAAATAAGCGACCCTACCTCATGGATACCAGAGTGGTTGAGGAGTGAGGGGTTCAAGGGGCACGCTGTCGTTCCACTGGTGGTGGAAGGTCGATCCATCGGGGCGCTCGCAATTAATTCCCGTAAGCCGCGCGTACTCACTGAGAACGAGCTGAATCTACTTCAGCTAATGGCCAACCAAGCCGCCATCGCGATTGAGACAAATCGATTGTATTTGGAGGAGATCGAAGTACAGCGAATCGAGGAGGAGTTAGCCGTCGGACGTCAGATCCAATTAAGCTTACTGCCAAAATCCCTACCCATCATACCAGGCTGGGAGTTTGCCGTTCACTACGAGGCCGCTTATCAAGTAGGAGGTGACTTCTACGATCTCTTTGAACTCCCTAATCGTGAGAACCAAATCGGGCTGTTTATCGGCGATGTGTCCGGTAAAGGCGTACCAGCAGCTCTTTTCATGGCCATGAGCCGCACGATGCTTCGTTCGACGATGCTTAGCGGCCGTAACCCCTCACAAGCCTTGGTACGAGCCAATGAACTGATCCTGAAGGACAGCCAAGCCAACCTCTTCCTAACCGCTATCTGCTTATCACTTAACACCGTTACTGGTCACTTGATTTATGCGAACGCCGGTCACAACCGACCGCTACTCCTGCATGTTAAAGACGGTAAGTTTCAGGATCTTGCCGCGCGCGGGATCATCTTGGGCGAATTTGATGCTATCGAACTCGAAGAGGAGGAAGTTGAACTTTTACCAGGGGATGTTCTCGTGTGTTACACGGATGGTGTGACGGATGCGATCAATACAGAACAAGAATCGTTTGGCGAAGAGCGTTTATCTGAGATCATCTCTGGCCATACCCGGGCTAGTGCCAAGGAAATTCTATCGGTTATTTTGCAGGAAGTCGATCGCTTCACTGAGGAGGTTGCTCAGACTGACGACCTGACGTTGGTTGTCATCAGGCGGAAACCTAAATCTTAATCCTTCCATTCCCCCAATCGAATACCTTCAAGTCTGCCGAAGCTGCTTTACCCTTGCTCTACAATCTCTATGATCTTCAAAAATTCGTTCTTCAGTTCCGGATCGAGAGGTTCCGAAGGTTCTTCAGACAAGATCTGTCGTGCCCTTGCCAGCGCCCACTCACGTACGCCGTCACGCTTTTCTTCCCACACACTGTACGGGCGACGATCCATGAGTGTTGGCAACCATAAATGTCCCATATGCTCCAATGTATGACGCTGGGTAAGGAATGTGCCTCCCGGTCCTACCTCTCGGATGACATCCAACGCTAAGGACTCTTGATTGACATCAATTCCTTTGAACATAGCATGGAGGATGCTCCAAATTTCAGCATCCATGAGCAACATCTCGTAAGAGAAGATTCGAGATCCGTGTAGCAATCCTGCTCCGAGTAACATGTCTGATAACGTTGAGACTGCCATGAAAGAGGAGAAACTGTTGTCTACTGCGGCCTGCCAATCTGGCTCTTTTGCGCCGGTCGCAAAAGCACCCATTGAGAGCGGAACGTTGTAAAAATCCGCGAGAAGGTTGGTGGCCGCGCCGAAGAGGAAATCCTCAGGGCCGCCTCCAGTGTATGCGCCCGTCATCAGATCCATGGCTGTTTGAGCCGCTGCGTAATACACTGGACAACCCGGGTACGCCATCTGCATCAGGGCTAGCGCTGAGATAACTTCGGCGTTCCCGACCACCAAATTACCCGCCAATGTCGCTGGGCCTGTAGAGGCGCACGAAGCCATGGTCATAAAACCCACCGGCAGTCCTGCCTCAGCAGCGATCAAACCGGCCTCAAGACTTCCGCCGTCATGGGCCAACGGGCTTACTGAACATTGCATAATCGAAAGGACCGGTTTCTTCCGCAACGCTTCCTTCCCACCTGCGAGGATAGCAGCCATCTCGATCGCCGCCTGCATCTGACGCTCACCAAGGATGGTCTCGGTCTGCACATGTTTCTCGCTTACACTCCAAATCGCTTCTAACTCGTGCAAGGCACGACTTTCTGGTGGACAATCCTGTGCTGAGAGGGGAACCCAATGGAAAGCGATCTCATCCAGGAAATCCGCTACTCTAGCCACGTCAGATACATCTTGTTTGGTAGAACGGCGTCGTTCTCCCGAGAAAATATCGATGATCTCGACACCGCAGCCATCGGTGCCAAGGTAACTGTGGTTGCCGTCAAGCTGTAGATCCAAATCGGGGTTTACGGCTGCCAGGGTGTAATTCGGGGGGGCTTTTGCTATATACGTCTCAATGATATCCCCTGGAATCTGAGCCACCATCGTATCCCGATTAACCCTGGCACCATGATCCTCGAGGAGGTTCAAGGCCTCAGGAAGAGGAAATCTAACGCCTACACTTTCGATCACTTCGAGCGTAGCGGAATGGAGCTGGCGGATTTCTCCCTTTGTCAGGAGATTAAGGCTGAGCTTGGGATTCGAGATGCTACGGATACCGGGAGACATATTTCATCTAAAAAAAACACATTGTATAAAATGCACCGTGAGATAGCATAAATCAGGACTTCCCCTCCAGAAGATCTTGGGCAACCTGTACCGCACCGGTCGCATCTTCCGCATAACCGTCGGCACCGATCTCCTCCGCCCAGGATTGACTGACCGGCGCCCCACCAACAAGAACTTTAACCCTATCGCGGAGACCCGCTTCGACCAAAGCCTCAATCACTTCCCGCTGCCCGATCATGGTCGTCGTTAGGAGGGCTGAAAGGCCAAGAATATCCGCACCCGTCTCCTTCACCTTCTCGACAAATCTTTCCCCTGGGACATCCACACCCAAGTCGTGGACCTGAAATCCCTTCACCGAAAGCAAAGTGCCCACCAATGATTTGCCAATTTCGTGAATGTCACCGTGCACTGTTCCGATCACGACCGTTCCGAGGACCTCCGGGGTTTCTTGACGTAAGCTCAGCTCCGGTTCCAACAAAGCCATGGCTTCTTGCATCCCTTTGGCTGCAATAAGTAAGTGGGGTAGAAAAAACTCCCCACGCGAGAATTTTTCTCCAGCTATTTCCATTCCCGGCAACAACCCTTGGTTGATGATCATCAAAGGTTCTATGCCTGCAGTAAGCGCCTGCCCGGTTAGTGTGACGACACTTTCCGTCTCACCTTTGAGTAGATTTTCAGTTATTTGGGCAAGAATATCATCAACCATCACTCTCCTCCGTCCGTATGGGTTATTCTATCGGTATTGGCGGCAGTTCTTCCATCCCAAAACCCTGCGCCGCTTTGGTCGTTATTCGGCGTAACTCTACCCTTAAGTCATCCGATAATGGACGCGCTTGATAGCTGCCCAGGAGTTGGTCTACTCGATCCGAAGCTCGGTCAAATGCAGACTTACCTCCTCTGCTCTTCCATGCATCATACGAACTGCGGTCAATCACCCCAGTGGGAATATAAAACTCTTCTTGGAACCATTTGAGTGTGTGAGGATTGACGAGGTAATCCGCCTCATGGCCCATGGATCTCATGAGGGTTAATGCGATTGGCTCATCGCGCGCCACAATCCCTACAACCAGACGCTTTGCCATCCCGATGATCTCGGCGTCGATGACAAGCTTCTCAAAACTCTGGCAGCTTTCAAAGTCCATCATCCCAGCCCCGGAGATCATGTTTATCCCTGCCAACGCGGCCAGGATGGTCCCTCCGGATGATTCCAACCCACTTTGTGCATCCACGATCTTCGCATCGCTCATACCCAAGTAGGCGTGGGTTGGCATGTTGAGAGCTTTCCCGACTTGTGCGTATGCGCAATCGATCATCCATGTCCCCACTGCCCCCATGGGTGTTGTTCCCTCACGCATATCGAAGGCAGCAGGTGATCCACCCCAAACGATCGCCGCTCCCACCTGGGACAGTTGACCGATCACTACACCGCTCATACATTCTGCGGTGTGCTGAACCACCGCACCCGCTAATGTGACTGGGGCTGTGGCTCCTGCTAAAGGCATCGAGACCAATTCCGCAGGTATCCCAGAGCGAGCACAATCGATCAAATTCTGACAAGTTATGTCGCTCCAAAGAAGCGGTGGAGAAGGGCACACATCGAAAATCGCGATTGGCTTTATGGCCAATTCCGTCTCGCCACCCGCCATCGTCACCAACAATTCTTTCATCGTCCACCATGTATCCTTACCAAAGGCCCCAGTAACGATCGGTTTACGCATGAAATTCAACGCGAGATAGAGACGGTAGAGATCACCGATCTCCTCCGGTACATCCTTACAAATCATGGCTGTACTTTGGGCATCCAGTTGCGGAAGCATCTCAACCAGTTTGACAAAAGCAACGAAATCCTCTGTCTTCGGATCCCGCTGCTCATGGGTTTTCCTGTCCAGAACGGTTATGGCTGCCGAGCCAGGATCAAAGTGTATGCGATCCCCACCATAATGGACGACTGGTTCTCCATCCGAATTATGGAGAAAAAACTCGCTCGGTGCGGTCTGCAACGCGTCTCTGACGATTGATTCTGGGATGCGAGCGATCCTTGAAGCCAAATCAACTTCCGCGCCCGCTTCGGTTAATAATGCAAGCGCCTCATCATTGTGCACCCTAACCCCTGGGTCGATTAACAAACCAAAGGCTTCATCAATGATCTTATGAACCAATTCATCATCGAGCTGTTTGAATATCGGTCTCATCAATGCTAATCCTCCAAGGTTTATTACCTTCTCAAGCAAAATGGTCCAAGGTCATTTGAATCTAGAAATTCATCGCTTTCATAAACTCATCCATAAAATCTGGATGCGTGGTCAATTCTAGGTACTCGACCTTCCGGGCGATATCCTCCGCTACTTTTCGGCGCTCAGACGAGATCAGCATCTGTTTGGCGCCCATACCAGCAGCGTTCCCCACTTGACGGAAGCGGTCATGGGGTAGATCGGGGAACATACCTATGCCTATCGCGCTTCTTATATCAAGATAGGTGCCGAAAGCACCACCCACGATGATCTCTTCGATATCCGCGTGACTCAACTTTGCTTCTTTGAGTAGTACCTCAATTCCTGCTCGGATAGCGCCTTTCGCAAGTTGGATCTCGTTCACGTCTTTTCGCGTGATGATCACATCTCGGCTGTTGCCCGAATCCGAGGCAGGGACGACGAGGAAGACCGGCTTACCATCCACGCTCTGGATGAGTGGATGATCCTCCTGAAGCATCCCTCGAAAATCGATCAAACCTTCGTTAAGCATTTGGCTGATGGCATCGAGGATCCCTGAACCGCAGATCCCAACAGCAGGTTGTCCCTCCACCGTGTACACTCGAACTTCCCCCGGCTGGATTTGCAATCGCTCAATGGCCCCAGGCGCAGCACGCATACCGTCATGAATATGGGCGCCCTCGAATGCAGGTCCTGAGGCACAGGAGCAGCACAACACACGATCACCAGTTATCAAACTGATCTCGGTATTGGTCCCAATATCAAGCGCGATGACTGTTCTCTTACGTTCTACTGCCTCTGTGGCCAAGAGCATGGCGACCTGATCCGGGCCAACATAACCCGCAATAATGGGGGGCAAATGCACATAAGCACCCGCAGACAATGCCAATCCGATCGATTGGGAGGAAATATCTAAACCATCCGAAATCTCAGGGACGAAAGGAGCCTCGCCTAATTGTCGCACAGGTAGTCCGGCAAATAAGTGATGCATCGCAGTATTGCCAACCACCACGGCATCTACGATCTGCTCACGGGAAATCTGAACCTCATCGCAAAGATCATCCACCATCGAATTAATTGCGGAGACCACCTTATCCTGCAGAACCTTTCGACCATCTTCATTTGCATTGGTATACGCGATTCTGCTGACCACATCCTCCCCATAACTGATTTGGGGGTTCATCTCTCCGGTTTTCGCCAGAGTCTTACCGCTACTCAGATCTACAAGGTAGGCAGCCAACTTGGTCGTGCCTATGTCAACTGCCAGACCATGCAGGTGATTATCCGTGGGTAGCACAGCAACCACTTCATTGCCACGCAGCGCGAGGCGAGAAATCCAACCCTGAACTCGTAACTGACCCGAGAGACCTTCCAAAACTGGAAAACCGATCATGGGTGAGGTGATCCCAAGCGTCTCGAGCGCCTGTTTTATACGGGACACATCGGCCCGGAGGTCATCAAACGTCGGTGGTTTTAGATTCACATTAACAGGAACAACTACCGGATCGGGCTCGACTGAAATCTCCTGACCTTCGATTTGTAAACGCTGGGGTGTGGTAAGAGAGGATGGAGGGACATCGATCTTGACATCGCTTAACGGTATCGCCTGACATGCCAGGCGATACCCTTGTTTGAGCTCCTGAGGATTGAATATTTCCTTTTCCTCCTTCGTCGGAGGAGTTAGTTTTCCACTCACAAGTCGGATACGGCAGCTATCACAGGATCCTGCACCGCCACACAACGAAATTAGTTGAATCCCGGCATTCTGTGCAGCAGTGAGCAAATCATCCGATGCATCGCTTTCGATGCGCCGTCCAATAGGCTCAAAATCTACAATGAATGACTTCGAAAGTGGATTTGAATCTTTAGCCATCAGGATCCATTCGTCAATGAATATTCGCCGTCAAATGCAATAGTACCCACCCTCAAGGCATGGAACATGATAGAAGCCAGGCTCGAGGATGGTCATTGGTGCGCTTAATCATATCAGAGCTTGTCTTTTTAATAAGCTAATTTCTTCCTTAATTTAACAATCATTAACAATGGTATCTGGTCCATTGGTGTATGGAATATCCGAATTTGGAACATATTAACAAGATATGAACTTCGTTTGAATAAGTGTCCCTTTCATCGCTGCCAATGAGGTCTGTATCATGCAAAGTATCCTTTGCTATCAACCCTTTATTTCCATCCCAAAGCATTTCGACTTAATAGCCAGAGGCTAAAGTGATCACTTCCCAAGCTGAAAGTTTGTCCATATGCCGATTAACCTTTGTTCCAATCTTAGGCTACATAACGGATCACATTCGCTTTGACACTCTCTTCATACGCTTCTATAATGGTGAGGTATCTCACATTTTGAAATCATATTCCGGTACTGTATCAAATAATCTTAGAGTATCTTGCAAGAACCTCAGTATTGAGGGAAGATGTGAGTTTGAGGCTGTTCTTTCAAGAAAGGAGGTGGCAAAAGACAGCAAGAATGTTCTAGCAGTCTACGCCAAATAAATACTACTCGTTTTCAAGTCAAGAGGAGAAGAAAATTATGTCCTTCAAGAGATTCGCTTGGATTAGTTTGATCTTGCTGGTCACAGCCAGTCTGGTCTTGACTGGATGTAGAGCAGCTACAGAAACTCCGACTGAGCCAGCCGTAGCACCGACCGAAAAACCTGCGGCAACCGAAGCACCTCCACCAACGGAAGTGCCGGCTGAGCCGAAGAGCATCACCATCACCTTCTTTGA
>DUEZ01000024.1 GCA_011174825.1 Anaerolineae bacterium
CATCTTCCTTTGGCCCAGGCTTCGCCGATTGTCTTTCCTTTCAGCGTCTTATTCATCTGCTTGGCCAAGGTAACATATTCGGGCAACTCAAACATCTCTTCCCTCCTGAGTAATCAGACATCAGTTGTCAGTAGTCAGATATCAACTGTCAGCCATCAGCTTACAGCTTTAAGCTCTCAGCACTTTGGTTCAGTTTAGACAACGACTTTTACAATGACTATGTTTCGTTGAACGCTACTGTCTGACTACTGACTACTGACATCTGACTACTGTTATCTGACCAGATCCTATAGAGGATGCCAGTGAAGAGTTGTCGGAACATCTATATCCAATTCTCATCCGTCTTTGTCCGCTCACCGCCAGCATCGCCAGTGTTCAATGTCCCGGTTGGCTCGATAAGCATGATCTGACATACATCTTGAGCGACAGGTTTGTGCTCAATTCCTCGGGGAACGACACACATTTCACCCTCTGACAACTCCGTATGAAAGCCTCGAAATTCAATCCGCATGTCTCCCTTGAGTACGAGAAAGACCTCATCCGTCTCGGGGTGGCTGTGCCAAATGAACTCCCCTCGAATCTTCGCTAACTTAAAGTGGTAATCATTCATCTGAGCGATGATCCTTGGAGACCAGTACTCATCAAAGGTGGACAGCTTATCAGCGAGGTTAATTGCTTGAATATCCATCGAAAACCTCTTCATGATTTCCAGCTAATAGGCGTGAGCCTTGGACCGTTCGTCCCGCATGGACGGGACCGTTCGTCCCGCATAGACGGGACCGTTCATCTCCCTTTCCTCTCAAAATGATCAACCACCACTTCATCTATCTTAACCCAGAAGTCCTCTTGTTCCATCCCCAACTCAGAAGCCATCTCTCGCTCTATTGTCTTCGGATCCCGAGGCAACGAAAGCATCCCTCTCAGGAACCCAGGGCGCTTCTCCTCCAAGTACCGTACCAACCAGTACCCACGCATGCCGTGATAGGCGATCGCCTCTCCATCCATACGCGATAACTGGCGATAGGTTGGCGGTACCGCCTTTGGCATGAAGCTACGCATGAACTCCAACGTCTCCCATCTTATCGTCGGTCTTCCCGAGAATCGATCTGTCGTCACAGTTGCTATCCCTTCGTTAAGCCACACGGGCAACCTCAAATGCGCTGAACACGCATGCACCAACTCATGGCAGGTAACGTGCTGCACATTCACCTTCATGTCCTTCTCTTCAACAAACATGCGAACTCCGATGCTCTTGTCACTTTGCGCTAACAGGCGCGGTGGTTTAACCCCAATTGCCACTCTCATGCCATACCGCTGGGTCCATGCAGCGCTGTACGGCCACGTCCTCCGAGCACGGAAGCACCAGAACGGCATCGTAACCGCCAATAATATTCGCCAGGGCCAAGGGGCCGATTGAAATACAAACCCCAACCAAGAGGTCATCACGTAGATATGGCAGTTCTCTGGTGGATCCAGCCCCCAGTTCTCCTGAGCTAGTGTGATGGCCTTCTCACAGGCTTGGCTGATCAAATCCGCGGTGTCTTGCTCGCCGGGGTTAAACACCAGAGCAATATTGCCAATGACACTTAATTTCATAAACACAAGACCTTCCTTATCATGCCATTATTCTGTGTAGCATGACGGCTTCGGGTTGAGCAGTCGGGGATCTATACTACCTCTCGTTAAATTTACAGCCCTATTATCCATCACCAAAAGGATTCCGCCCTGCTTCGCCGGTGCGAAGCGAAGCATCCTGTTAAATTCTCCAACGAATGGTTAACGGGCGGAAAATCCAAGAACTGCGAATCGTCTACTTCCTATGGGCTCGATCTCAATCTTTGGCGGTTGGCGTTTGGGCCATGGAGCAAGCTGATTGGATATCAGCCAACGCCCAATGTCTTTGTGGATGAGCTCGCGACAGCGGCTGTCCCAAAACGACTTCTTGGCCACATTAATCTCTAACTCAACCCAATGCCCTCTATAGGGAAGCTCCAGTATGATCGACTTCCAGCGTTTGTTGAAGTATGTGTCCCGGTCAGCAGGGGCCAGCTTCAAACCATAACCCGCGCCGGATGGATTGTGATTGCCGTTGTTCCACGCTGTCGCGATCATTGAAATCTCAAACGTGTTTGCCGCCTGCTAAAGGTTTCGAGTTGCGAAGCCGAAGGAGCCGCTCGCCACGAGCGCCGGCCTGTTCATTTAGCTCGGCTGTATCCTAGAGTTTTGCCAGGTCTCCGGCGAGTAACTGGATGGACCGGCATGTCCCTAATATTCAAGAACTGCGATCTCTTCGTGCCCAGTGAGATCTGCCGGGCATCTGGTTTCAGGATGAGCGTCTTCTGTCCTTGCCCGATCGTCTTTCTATGCCGCTTCGTTGCTCAGGGCCTTCGTACCCCTCATCCCTACCTTTCCTTCTGTCCTCCCCTGAGCGTCTGTCTTTTCCGCTTCGTCGCTCGGGTCCGGAGTAAGGGAGATCTTGAGAATCGCCGTACACCATGCCGACTTGTTTTTGTTTATCTGAGAATTCGCCTTCATCTGCCATTGAATGATCCTTTCTTGTTTCTTAGAACCCGGCTTAGGGCTTTGAGTTGAACGGTCGGAGAATGGGGCTTCGATTGACCCTTCAGCAGCCATCAACAATGTACTATGAGCAATCTATTTTGGCATTCGTCAGCCAATGATGATCTCATCCAAGGCGCGTTTTGGCACATGATGTACGCCTTCCTCATCGCGCCAATACTTGAAGTCTCCATCAGGTCCAACCACCTCAACCACAACTGTCTCTTTGGGTTTGCCGAGAGCCAACACCAGGAGGATATCGCAGTGCGGGGGAATCTCTAAAGCCTCGCTCAACTCCTGCTTCTTTATGGAACCTATGATACAACCCCCTAGGCCTTTATCTGTGGCACCCAGTAGTATGCTCTGCGCTGCGATCCCGTGGTCACACCCGAAAGACTGTTTCAGTTTCTTGTCGCCAAGGATGATGATGTACGCTGAGGGTCTTTCGCCTTCGATTGGACCAGGCCAATCCTTAATGTAGCCGGCCCAGGAAAGATGGGGGTAGATCAGAGCGTTCCTGTGTGCGTCGCAAGAGAGAATGTACTTCAGTGGTTGCACATTGGCGGCCGACGCGGATAACCTCGCAAGATTGACAAGCTCCCTCAGCGTCTCCAGATCAACGGTCGCTTCCTGGTGGAAGCGACGATAGCTCCTGTTTCTCAACACCAAGTCTTCTATCATCACTTTTCCTCTCCTTACTGGGATTATCAGCCTCAAGCCAAGGCGCCAGGGACAAGATGTCGAGAAATCAAAAGGCCTCGCATCTCTGGTCCGTCACGGCGAGTGGCAGGAGGCCATGAACCACTCCTAAAATAGATTAAGGCACACCAATTGAATTTCGGTGCGGAGAATTCGCAGGAATGAGCAACCAAACGTACCTTCCCCCACCACTGGGTGCCATAGGTAGGATTTCGTGAGCATCCCCCTTATCACCGATGAGAAACTCGTACTCAATTTCCGGCGCCGATGTGAAACCGATGATCGGTACTTCTTGAGGACCCGGGCAATCAGCTGTCCAGGTTGGATTGACCCGCTGTTCTGTGATACGAAGCTTTAACTCCCAACCCTCACAGAGCCCAGTTATCTCTGCATGAATATCATATACCCCTTCATAGTTCGTAACCGGACATTCATCGCAGTCTGGACACAAGATCTGGCCATATGTGTAGAGTGTCACATTTACCTCATTTGCAGGTGTTACATAACCATTTTCGTCAACATAGATGGAAAAGTACTGACCGGGTGGTGAAACCATTTCACGCCATGACAGATTAGGAAGATTTACCTCAAATTTGTGATAATAAAGGATATGAAAGAGTGTCTTCTCCCCAGGGCATGGAAGTGGTTCCCCTCCACCCCAGCCGGGATGCAGTCGCGGATCGATCGATGGTTTATCATCGTAACCTGCGGGATCATCATTGCCCAATGATTCCAATTCAGACTCCATCTGGCCCAGTTCTGCGTTATCTAAATTATCGGTTTGCGGGACGTCGCGCGTGGTGCATGAGAACAAGAATAATGAAATCAAGAACGTGAGAACGAGAGATTTTTTGATCCGAGCACCGTGTATGAACAGCATTCGGTGTCCTTGTGAAGAGATCAATTGCTCACTATAACCGCCAAGCAGTCCGCCAAAATGGTACCCAAGATTGGCTGCTTCATAACAGTTGCGAGCTGAGGTTTTGAGGTTCGTTCCATCACCGAAGATCTCGGCAACCCTATCATACAACCGCTTTCGTAAATCGCGCCGCACCCTCCCTTCAGCTTGATCGAATCCCCGATCGCCTCCGACGAGAGGTTAGGCGCTATCTAAGGGTTTTCTCGCGATGGCCATGATTTCCATTTTATCCAGATCAACGGCTGCGCGCTTCCAATGGCCCGCCGTCCCTCCCCAAATGTGCTCGATAGGAAATCCTGCGGCGAGCAGCAGCAGGATCAACTCTGAAGGGACAAAGCCGCGCTCTCTCACGATGATGTTCTCTTTTGCGCCCTCACTGATATATTCGTGGGGATATATCTCCTCCAATGTTTGCGCAAATCTTCGCTCATTCTGTTATCTCGTACTTGCTTACTTTAAGATGACCCTTCGATGTTGGCGCCGGTGTTAAGATCAACTTTAGCAAATCAATAAGCACTCCACAATAACATCGTCCAACAACTCTTCCGGCTTTTTCAAGCCATCCCGCTTTTGTAATATCTCAACCTCTCTTGGAGAACCGTCCCCCACTTTCGTCGGGATCCCATATCCTGCCAGCAGCCCTTGATCCGGTTGATATATCGTGTCAGATTCATTTTTATTAACGCTAGCAACTACCACCTGGATTCATGGAATGAATACAGGATCTTTGCCAATTTATCTTTAAATGGGGAGATCCATCAGAACGGGTTGATACCTTCGTCTTTGGAATATCTAACAGCGGTTGAATTAACCCCTTACATTTCGTCAAAAAAACCTCTGACTGCCGCCGCGTACTCCGCTGGGTTTGACATGGCCACAGTGTGTCCCCCTCCTAGAATGACGTGGATCTGGGCTTGGGGGTAGATCTCCAACATTCCCCTTCGACCTCTCTCGGTTCTGAGGTGATCGTTCTCTCCCCAGATAACGAGTACGTCTCCACTCCAACTGCTCTCCTCACCTGACCTGTACGCATATTTCGTCTGTGCATCTCGACTGGTATGAAAGTGGCTCAATATATCTGGCTTAGTTAGGTGTCGCTCAAACAACTCCTTGAGGTATGCTTCCCAAAATGTGCGTTCTGATTCCCGAACGGTTATCACAGACGAAATGGATCTCCTGAAGATGTTCAACGCCATGTTTTCAGGAAGCAGTGACATCAAAGCCAAGAATAGGCTGTTTATAACTTTTTTCCACCTCAGCGCGATCAGTGGTGCTGTACCACTCAAAACGACCTTCTTCACTCGTGACGGATAGCGTCGTATCAGTGCCTGGGCCAATCCTCCACCATAGGATTGGCCTAGGACCAAGACCCCTAGCACCTCTTCCGCATCCAGTATGGCCGCGATTCCATCAACCAATTCGTCCATTGTGGTCAGCGGTGGATAGGTTGGCGCAATCACACGATAAGCATCCTCAAACATCTGGATAAAGCCAAAGGACGCCTCGGCAACCCGCAGCCCGCCAGTCAACAGCAGCAAAGTCTCCGTGCCCCTACCGCACGAAATGTATTCCCACGCTACGCCAGCGACGTTGATATGCTTGCCGGGATGCTCAGAGCGAAACTTGAGCAAGCGTTCTATCTGCTCTTGCGGAACACCCTCATAGCCTCTGTTGACAGAATTCATCATGCTCTATCTCCTCGCAGGGACCTCCCTTTCATCGACGACTCATCTTACGACCGCGAACTGGGTAATGCTGCAAGGATTTTCCAATTTTCGT
This sequence comes from Anaerolineae bacterium, assembly GCA_011174825.1. Lineage (GTDB taxonomy): Bacteria > Chloroflexota > Anaerolineae > Anaerolineales > E44-bin32 > DUEZ01. Next base: position 5,957 of record DUEZ01000024.1, read on the forward strand.
GCAGCACGCGGCGTCCGATCCAGTGAGAGTCCATGTGCAAAGTTTTTCTAAACTCGCGGGACAACACTTTACCCATCATACTCGTTTTAGCGAAATTACAGGAACGCACTCCGATGAACCTTAATCTTACAGCACTTTCCTGCCAGCATTTATCTTTTCGTTGATTGTGCACACAGCCTGGCGATTGGTTAGGCCGTCGCCTCATCCATCGCCTGGTTCTCTTTTACGATGTCTTAACCCGCATGGAAGGCTTGGGTTATTCTCGCTTGATCCTGCCTCACATCCCCCAGCTCAGTGTCGGGGTTCTCCCTCTTTCATGGCCTATCTCCTGATATCGTTATATCTTTATAGCCGCTAAAAATATGCCATCTGTAAGGATGGTAAGTGGATGTTGACAGCCATCTCTTGATAGAATATACTCCTATCATCCATCCCCTTACCATCCCGGTGGATGGTTCTCGGCAAGGAGGAGAGAAGCAATGTCCAAAACCGAAAAAATTACGATCAACATGAGCGTTGTGGATTTAGGTAAAGTCGATTTGCTCGTCCAAGAGGGTTTTTATCAGAACCGCACTGATTTCATCCGGGCATCGATCCGCAGCCAACTCTCTAAACATGAAACTGAGGTGCGCGATTCCATAACCCGTAATGCCTACGTTTTGGGGATTCTAGGCTGCAATCAAGAAAGTCTTATGGAAGACATAGCCAACGAAGTAAGGAGAAAGTATTACGTGGTAGGCTTGATGGTCATCGAGGATGATGTCACTCCCGAAGTGGCCGACAAGGCCATCGAAGCTATTAAAGTTATGGGCGTATTTCGGGCCCCAGAGGACGTGAAAGCTGTGCTATCTGATCGGATTCAATAAACCTGATTGAAGCTTGATTGTGGGGGAGGTATTTCAATTAATGAGTGAAGGAGTTCAATGCTTTGGACGCGCAAATATCCACCGCAAAATCTAAAAACTGGAAAGTACCCTTTTTCACCATCTGGACTGGCCAGGCTTTCTCGCTTTTGGGTAGCCATTTGGTGCAGTTCGCGTTGATCTGGTACTTGACAATCAGAACCGGCTCGGCAACCGTCCTGGCAACGGTCACAATGATGGCTTTGTTGCCGGGCGTGTTTCTCTCCCCTTTCATCGGCCCGTTGGTCGACCGTTGGAACCGCCGTGTAATCATGGTGGTTGCTGATACCAGTATCGCCCTCGTCACTCTCATCCTGGCGCTATTATTTGCGTTCGATGTCATTCAGGTTTGGCATATATTTACGTGATCATGTTCGTTCGTGCGGTGGGGGGGAGCTTCCATGGCCCTGCGATGACGTCATCCACATCCTTGATGGTTCCCAAAGAGCATCTCACGCGCATTCAAGGGGTCAACCAAACCCTAAACGGAGGTCTCAACATTGTGGCTGCTCCTCTTGGAGCGCTGTTACTCGAACTCTTCCCCATGAAGGGTATCGTCGCGATCGACGTGGTTACCGCACTGTTTGCCATCGTTCCGCTCTTCTTTATCCCGATTCCACAACCAGAACGCGAGCCAGAGGAAGGTAGCATCCCGACATCCTTCTTCCAAGATCTGGTGGAGGGATTTCGCTATGTGCTCTCCTGGCGTGGGTTATTAGCTATTCTCATCATGGCAACGATGATCAACTTCTCGCTGTCTCCGGCGACTTCACTACTACCATTGTTGGTCAAAGAGCATTTTCAAGGTGATGCTCTCCAGTTAGGTTGGATGGATTCTATTTTTGGCATTGGAGTGATCACCGGGGGTATTGCTTTAGGTGTGTGGGGCGGATTTAAACGCCGTATCAGAACCACCATGATGGGTCTAATCGGCATTGGTGTAGGCACACTACTCTTGGGATTGATTCCAGGAACAGCGTTTTCTTTTGCGCTGTTGGCGATGGCAATTACCGGGATTATGATGCCGATTGCCAACGGCTCCATCGGCGGGATTATGCAGGCCACCGTGGATCCAGGAATGCAAGGTCGGGTTTTTTCACTCACCGGCAGTGCAGCCACCGCGATGATACCTATTGGATTGGCCCTAGCTGGGGTGCTCTCCGATGCTTTTGATATTCAAATTTGGTTTCAACTTGGCGGTATCGTTACACTTCTGATGGGATTCGTGGGCTTAGCTATACCCGCGGTAATGACTATCGAAGATGGACCAGCAGGAAGATCAGATCAGGAGAATTAATTCTATTTGAAAGATTCTTACTTCTAATTGCCATCATGAAGCGGATGTCAGCCGCACCTTGCTTATATATAAGCAATCTTTCTCCACCTACTGAGAACATTTTTGTAGGAGGATGTACCTCGCTAATCGAAGGACTTGCTTATCCCTCCGCGATACTGCCTTCTGATTTCCCTTTTTAGGATTTTACCGGCACCGCTCTTGGGCATCTCACCAACCGTGATGAATTCCTTCGGCACCTTGAATGGAGCCAATCGGGTTTTTAGGTAGTTCTTCAGGGCGTCCGGATCGATCTGGTGACCTTCTCTCGGAACGATAAATGCGGTCACCAATTCCCCATACTCGTGCTCGGGAATTCCCACCACCGCACATTCCAGCACTTCGGGACGGGTGTATAAGACTTCTTCCACCTCCCGTGGATAGACATTCTCACCACCGGTGATGATCATATCTTTCAAGCGGTCCACGATGTACAGATAGCCGTCTTCATCGATTACGCCTATGTCACCGGAGCGAAACCAATTCCCCCAGAAAGCCGCTTCTGTCTCTTCAGGTTGGTTTAAATAACCCTTGGTCATATTGGGCCCACAAATGCAGATTTCGCCCTCTTCCCCCTCTCCCAGCAAGTTTCCCTCGAGATCTCGGATCTGGACTTCCACCAGATTCACCGGAGTGCCCACCGATCCGACCACGTGCCGGTAGTAATGATTGTACGTGACCATCGAAGCGCTTTCGGTCAAACCGTAGGCCTCGTAAATATCAAGTCCGGTCCGACCTTTCCAATCCCGCACCACTTCCGTGGCCATGCTGGCAGCCGCGGAGAAACAATACCTCACGGAGCCGATCTTTTTCCGCAGGTCTGGAAGTCTCAGCAATCGAATGTAGATGGTCGGTACGGAGTAGAACTTTGTCACCCGATGACGATCGATCGCCTCCAGCACCTTCTCCAGGTCAAAAGCAGGCTGAAGGATCAATTCACCACCGCTGAGAACCGTCGAATGCATAATGTGGACATGGCCGAACACGTGGTTTAAGGGCAGAAAACATAGGGCTCGATCCTTTTCGGTCGAGCGTTCATAATGCGCCACGTTGAAAGCCGACGTCTGCAGGTTTTCGTGCGTCAGCATGGCCCCTTTGGGGATCCCGGTGGTCCCGCCGGTGTAAAGGATGGCCGCGGTATCCTCCCGCTGTCGATCGACCGTTTTGAAGTCCGATGTGCCCTTCTCCAGCAGACGAGCACAAGAAATGTCTCCATGGTCAGAGACAAGCAGTTCTGGGGCGCCTTTCCGATCGTCTCCCAAATCCTCCAATTTCTCGTCGGTAGTAAACAGGATCCTGGGCTCGCAATCGGTTAGCGTTCTGTTGATTTCATCTTTCATCAGCAAGTGCGAGAAGGTCACGGCCACAGCGCCAGCCTTGAGGGCGCCAAAGTAGAAGACCATCCAGGCATAGGAGTTCGGAGCACAAAGTGCCACATGATCACCGGGTTGGAGGCCATAATCGACCAGGGCTGAGGCCATGCGGTTGGCATCTCGTCGGAACTCGGAGAAGCTAACGCTTCGATCTCCATCGGTAACTGCATGGTGATCGGAATAATGAAAGGCTGCATGATCCAAGTTTGCAGCGATGTTCATCTCCTGTTACTCCTTCTATCGGATCAGACCCAACGTCAAGTTGCTACATCTCTTGGTTCCAGACCTTGATCCGCGACTGGGCGATTCACCAGATAAATACCTGTGCTCACCAAAACGAGCGCTAGCAAAAGCAGATTCGTAATTGGCTCGTTCAGCAGCACACCGCCTGCGAGCACGCCGAAAAGCGGTGTAAGGAAGGTGAACGATGCTAGGCGCGAAGCGGGATAGTAGCGTACGAGCCAAAACCAGGCGAGGTAGGTGATGAATGCGACCCAAACAATCTGGTAGGCAAGGCAGCCGACGATCAGCGGTGTAGTCAGGACAACGCCCGGTTCATTCAAGGCCAGAGACCCCACCGGCAGGACAACTGCAGAGACGGCGAGTTGGTAAAGCAGTGTTTTGCTTGGCTTGATCCTGGCGAGAGGACTGGCTTTGATCAGCACGGTAGTAGCTCCCCACAACACCGCTGCCCCCGCGAGCATGATATCACCGATGAGCATTCGATTGGTGTGAAAGTTCAGCGACTCCCTGAACGCGAGGGCAATGCCAGCAAAGGCACAACATAGACCAACGACTTGGATCATTCGTAAATTTTCGCCCGGAATAAAGAGCTGCGCGCCTAGAGCAACAACGAACGGCGACATGTAGAGGAAAATGACGGCGCGTGATGCATGGGTAAATTCGAGGCCCCAGTAAATCAGGAGGAACTCCCAGGCGAAGAGAAGCCCCGCCGCGATTCCCCACCACAGGGTGCCATCCCTCTCCAGGATCGGTTCCTGACGCACTGTCATCCATATCAATATCAGAATCACGGCCCCGATTGACCGAATCCCGGATTGCAGAACTGGAGATACGCCCTGGCTTGCCACCTTGATCGTCACCTGCTGCAAGGCCCAACTGGCGCAAAGTATAACTAATATCGCCATGGCGGTGAGGTCTAGGGTCTGTTTCCTGTTCAGGTCATCAGTCATAAAGGGAACCTTCAAGGGGTGTAGAAAGCCCAATGCTTCCTCTTTGCCGCGGGTGGGCTAAAGTTCCCACTATGCTCTCTTCGACCTTTCCAATTTCAACGTCACAAGATTGTGGCTGTCAGGACATTGAACGTGGATGGTGTCACCTTCCCACCAGGGTAGGTGGCCTCCAAACTGGAAGGTCATCAGATTGGGAAAAATGTCATGATAGAAGAACCCACACAACCCACCAGGATTGTGACAACTGATCTCAAACTCTTCCCCCTCCTGATGGCCAGCGTTACAGTGACCCTTCACCCCGGTTACTGTGGCCAAGACCTTGAACCCTATTCTTGGATCCTTTGCCATTTTGATTGATCTCCTTCA
>DUEZ01000025.1 GCA_011174825.1 Anaerolineae bacterium
AGCAGGATGCCAGCGAACAGGTAATGATGACGCTTTCTCCCCCTAGAAAGGACGAGAACCATCACCCCACTGTTGAGCAAAAAGCCTAAAAAGGACGTTATGGAGGTGACGATAACCGTAGCTGACGGCATGGTTCTCCCCTCCCACAGGATGCTCCGCTGATGGGAGCCTTAGCAATCTACAAACTCACGATATCCGTTAAAAGCTTATCCGGTTACTGACTTCCGGTCAAATCTTCTAGGCTTGAAGGGCGCACCTTCCTCCCCGGTGAGCAGCAGTTTGATGAGATCACGCTGATTTGAGAAAAAGTGAACGAAAAACAATCTGCAGAGGTTCAATAGCATCATCTGTGGTTTAATAATCGACAATTGCTTAAGCGAATAGCCAAATAACATCCCGTTCCAGATCGTTTTTCATAGGGAAACCATGGACATAGCAGAAGCCCCTTGGGGTAAAGATATCAACGGTGATCCTTTAACCTGGTTATTGGAGGAAGACATCGAGAATCCAGGACCGCGTTACTTTGCACTGCGCGACCTATGTAATCTGCCGGACGATCACCCGGAGGTTGAAGCTGCGCGTCAAGCCATCCTACGCAGCGGTCCTGTTCCCGTCATCTTGGACGCTCAGGAGACGGAGGGATATTGGGTTAAACCGGGTCCCGGCTACAACCCTAAGTACAGAGCCACGGTCTGGTCTGTGATCTCGCTTGCTCAACTCGGTGCCGATCCAGAAGATCAACGTATCCATCACACTTGTGACTACCTTCTCGAACATGCTGTCGCAAAGACAGGCGCGTTCTCGATGACGGGGACTCCTTCGGGGACGATCTACTGCTTGGCCGGCAACTTAATCGCTGCGCTGATAGATCTTGGTCGACTGAACGACCCACGATTGGCGGCGGCGGCTGAGTGGCTAGCTCGTGCAACAACCGGTGAAGGGATGGCACCAATCGAGGAGAAAGGTGCCTCCCTGCGTTATCTAAAATCGGGGGTATGCGGTCCGAACTTTGAATGCTCGGCGAATAATAAACTCCCTTGCGCTTGGGGCGGTTTGAAGGCCATGCGTGCCTTCAGTCGGATCCCTGAGAATTCTCGCTCACCACTTGTCCGCAAAGCGATCGACGTTGGCATCCGCTTCCTATTCAGTCGCGATCCGGCCCAAGCCGATTACCCCATGGGTTGGAGCGAAAAGCCCAACCGCAGTTGGTGGAAGATTGGTTTCCCGAACTTCTACATATCCGATATGCTGGAAATTCTGGAGGTCCTGAGCGCGCTTGGACACGGTGGGAACGAACGGCTCGACGCCGCCTACCAATTGATCATCGATAAACAAGACGAGCAGGGACGGTGGCCTCTGGAGTATACCTACAACGGTAAGACGTGGGTTGATATCGAGGAAAAAGGGAAGCCAAGCAAGTGGGTGACCTTACGAGCATTACGAGCGATCAAAAACCGCGCACCTGGCTAACCCATCTGAGATCTCGCCTTCTCGTCCACTCCCAACAATTCTTCTTCTTTCGGCCTAAACTTGATCCATATCACGGGCAACGTGAGCAATGTAGCAAAGAGGGGGAAGTAGAAGGGTAAGCGCGGCGTGAAACGCTCCCACAGCATGGCCCCGATGTAGGGTGCCGGCAATGAGATCAGACCGATACTGGTGGAGAACAGCCCGAACGCCGTACCGCGCAACTTCATGGGTACCACCTTCGAGATCAACGAGTTGTAAGCCGGCTCGATCAGCGCACTGCCAAACCCGAAGAGAGCCCATACGACAGCAAACCCAAGGAAGGCTTTGCTGTTCAAGAAAACAGCCATTGCGGCGGCGATCAGGCCAAAACCGAGAACGATCCCCAAACGCTCCCCTTTTCTGTCGGATAACCAACCGGACGGTGTCAGGAGCACCATCGTGACGATCGCATGTATGGATGACAGCCAGCCGATCTCGATATTGGTGAGTCCGGTTATATTCTGCATGTAGAGGGGTAACAACTGAAACGCCATGTTGAAGGTCACATCTCGCACGCCATCAGAGATGAAGATCCACGTCACGATGCCACCCGCGAGCACAAGCCCTCCCATCGCTGCCAGGCTCGTTTTCAATTGGGTGAACGAAGGCTTTTCTGAAGTCTCACTCGTCGCTCGGGCGGCGTCACGTGCCATGAGCAATCGAATAACGGTGGCCGCGCTATATAACACTGCAGCGACGATGAACATGCTCCTGAAGCCATAATATTGTGATATGTAACCACCTATCGGAGGGCCAACGATCCCCACGATCATAAATAGGGCATGCGACATGCCATAGACTCGGCCGCGGGCACCCTCTGCAGACTCCTCGGAGATAAACGCCATGTAGCTGGGTGAGACGAACGAGGTGGCCATCGCTCCCGTTACCGTCGCAATGAGCAACCACTCCCACGAGGGGGCGAAGATATACGCAATGTAACCCAGCAACCCTCCCAGGCTACCGATAGCTATGGCTTGTAAGCGCCCGATCGCATCTGACAGCCATCCACCGAAAATCTGGAAAGCTAACGGAGCAACGGCTCCAATGGTAAAAAACAACCCAACCTGCCCAACATCGGCCCCCAATTCCTGTACATACAGCGGTAGCAATGGCATAAACATTTGCCCAGAGATGTTCGCCAGGATCATCGTCCCCATGAACAATAACAAGCGGCGCGTCATCAAGGGTATCTTTTTTGTTTCCATAGGTTTCCAAGCTTTGAGATCAAGATCGAGCGAACGCGGGTGTAGCTTAAAAAGATTGGGGGGAAGACCTCAGGTCAAGAGCCATCCTGCCCATGGCTCTCCTCCCCCCGGCATCGTTGTGGGCTACAAGTTTCGTCTTCCCACCAAGTCGTTGAACGGGAGAATTGTAATCGAAAATCGATCACCTTGGTAAGGAGATGCCCTAATTACTCACAAAAGCGCCCAGACATCCATCCCTTCTCTGGTTGACAGCACCAAGACGCCTTCCTACAATGTGAACAACCTTCAAGGATGCCGGGTAGGAGGGGACATGATCGACCCTGAACAACTGGCTAATGCCTTTGGCCTCAATCTAAATATCATCCGAATGCAGACAGAAGGCTTGACACACGAAGACAGCCTTCTGCAACCTCCATTCCGTGGCAATTGTCTGAATTGGGTGCTGGGTCACATCGCGACGAATCGAAACCGTGTGTTAATCGCGCTCGGCGAAGAACCTATCTTGAGCATAGAAGAAACGGTCCGTTATGAGAGTAGCTCGGAACCCATTACGGGAGAAGAAGAGAGCGTTCTCACACTGGTCATGTTGCTCGCCGCACTCGAACGCGCCCAAGAGAAGATAGCTACGGCGTTGGGGCGGATAACGGTTGAGGAATTAGCAACCGAAATTGAAGTCGGAGATCGCCCAATGACTCTAGGACAACGCCTATTTGGGCTGTACTTTCATGAGACCTATCACACCGGCCAAACGGAAACCCTTCGGCAATTGGCAGGGATGGACGACAAAGTTATTTAAAGACGATTGGACTGAAAAACAGACCCTGACGTGGAAGAGAACCGAATCTTAACCCTTGTGCTTAGCTTGTCGAGGGGTTACCGTAGATTTGAAGGAGCCATTGCTCACGACGCCTCATGAAATGGACTACCCATTAAGGAGCGGGAGAATCGAATGATCCATACCCAGACCAAGCATTTCGTCTATGTTTTCGACCCTATACGCCCAGAACTGGTCACTAACCCGGATTCATGGACAGAAAAAGATGAGCAGATCGGTGAAAGACACGCAACCTACCTTGAGCAAGCTATGGAGGAGGGGACGGTCCTTTTAGCAGGCAGGTCGTTAGATGGTAGAGGACCAGCGGTCGTTATTATTGAAGCTGATTCTGAGGTCTAAGCCCGAAGGTTCTATGTGGGGAGTGGGCTTTGCCCACATCCCGCACCCCACTCTCTTTCACACATCTGTAATTCACCCAATCATGTCAACTATGAGCCCACTAAAAAAGCCTTGCGAAAAGAGGGAATGGGGTATATGTGGGGGAGGGGGCTGCGCCCCCACCCCCACATATACCAGTCTTCCTCTCGCAATTGGCCTTTTTTTAGTGGATTCAGCTATTCAAACCTATAAGAACATCCGAAGTCCTGCGGACTTCGGAAATCCACTTCAAACCCTAGTAGAAATTCACCTCGCTGATCGGAGAACCTACGTACCCTCCTGAGATTGTTCTCCCTCTTCAGCGATGTCTTCGGACACAACTTCCTCACCCAGCTCCGCCACTGGTCCCAAGCCGAGATCCAAATCTTCTTCCATTGTGATCTTGCCTCGTAAGAAGGCCCCCTCCTGGGTTGAGAAGGACATCGTGACGACATCCCCCCAGACCCGGCCGGTGCGGGTGATCTCGACTTTGTTGGCGGTGATATCGCCCTTGACCGATCCTGCTACGATGACCGTCATGGCCCGGATATGCTCGCAGGTCACTCTCCCCCTCTCACCGATCACGACCAGACCACGCAACGCAATCTCACCATCAAAAGCGCCTTCTATTCGTATGCCGCCCGTTCCACTGATCTGGCCCTGCCAGGCGATACCTGGTCCAAACACTGAGTCCACACGTTCCGAGAGCTTTTCGGAGGTAGCGGAAATATCATCTTTTCTGCGAAACATCGTGCCTCCAAGCCTGTCGCCACCGGAGGATACTCTGGTGATGAGGGCCTGTCAATGAGATAGGCCCCTCTCCCCTGTGAGGAGACGGTTAGGGTGAGGGGAGGTCCAACCACTACATCCACCCTCACCCTTGCCCTCTCCCTGAAAGGGAGAGGGTGAGAGTCCTCTCTCCCCTGTGGGGAGAGGGTTAAGGTGAGGGGAGGTGCAGCCGTTACATCTACCATCACCCCTCCCTCTCCCCGTTCTGTACACCCGGTAGGGAGAGGGAGAGAAGCTCAGGTTTTCCTCAAAGATCTCTTACCGATGGTACACCACCAGCCTTCTCGGCTGCCATGACGGCACGCACAATAGCTTGAGCAACCACCTCTGCAGCATACGCGCCCACGACACTAACATCGATCTTCTTTCTTCCCATTGACAACGCGAAGATGGTGTCACCATCGTGCATTGTATGCGCCGGGCGTACAGCACGTGCGATCCCATTATGAGCCATTTGTGCCACCTTGTTGGCTTCTTCTTTGGTCAGATCGGCGTCCGTAGCCACCACGCCGATGACACTGTTGCTTCGAGAAGCAAGGCGCAGTGCGGTTCGACCAATCCTGCCCTTCATCGCCTCTAAGGTATCGATAAATGGCCCTTCCCCTCCGACGTGAATAGGTCCTACCTTTGCCGGTCGCGTCCCAGCCAAGATCATACCTGTTGTTGGGTCAATCACGTCACCAAATGGATTGGCGACCACGATCGCGCCAACAACCGCCCCGCCCCCCAGTTCGGTACTCGCAGTTCCGATCCCTGATTTCATGGCTCCCGCAGGACCCAGTAGTTGCCCAGCTATGGCCCCCATCCCGGCCCCGGCGTTGCCCTCCGCAGGAGGTTCATCTGAAGTTGCTTGACATGCAGCATAACCCATCGCTGCATCCGGTCGCACATTCGACTGACCTACATGTAGGTCAAAGATGATGGCTGCGGGGACAATGGGCACCTTGGCTACCTGGGTATCGTAGCCAATCCCACGTTCCTCAAGGTACCGGACCACACCCCCTGCTGCATCTAGACCGAACGCTGATCCACCCGACAGCAAGACGGCGTGAACCTTCTGGACTTTATGCAGCGGACGAAGCAAGTCGGTCTCTCGCGTACCCGGAGCTCCCCCACGCTGGTCCACACCCGCGACAGCACCATCTCCACACAGCACGACCGTGCAGCCGGTCAACGCCTCCACATCGTGAGCATGTCCCACACGGATACCAGGCACGTCGGTGATGGAGGTTTTTAGGCCCATTGTGAACTCCTCGGGATCATAGGGATCGGGGATCAGGGATCAGGTTTAGATGGATTCCTAACTCCTAATCCCCAATCCCTGATCCCTAATCCCCTTTTATCCCAACTTATACCCAATCTTCCGCAAGAACGCTTTGCGCTCGGCGATATCCTCCTCGCTCTCAATGCCCTGGGTTTTCATCCCATCGATCACACCGAGAATACCCCTTCCCTGGTCCGTTTCGGCAAGGATCACCTCAACCGGGTTCGCCGTCGCACAGTAGATTCGACAGATCTCCGGAACAGCTTTGATCGCGTTGAGCACATTGACGGGGAAAATGTTACCCAAAAAGATGATAAAGATGTGACCAGCGGAGAGCGCGAGCGCGTTTTTCTTTGCCAACTCGATCAGCTCATCTGACGTGCCGCTTGCCCGCACTAGAGCCGGACCTGATGATTCACAAAATGCCACGCCAAACTCAACACCGGGCACAGCGCCGACCATGGCCTCATGAATATCCTCGACGGTCTTGATGAAATGGGACTGCCCCAAAATGATGTTCACCGCTTCGGGTTTCTCGATCTTAATCGTCAGCAGTTCCATGAGCACACCTCCTATGACAAGTTAAACTTGATGGACTACCCTGTAGAAGAAAGTATTTGATGCATGCGGAATAATGGATCGTATCATCTTACGCTCGATCCCCGCATGAAGATCCCCGTCCCATTGTAGCCCAGTCATGAAGATGATACATCATTGAGTTTAAAGAATACCCTCTCCCCTGTGGGGAGAGGGTCAGGTTGAGGGGAGGTTGACTGACTCGTCCACCCTCACCCCTGCCCTCTCCCTGAAAGGGAGAGGGTGAAAGAGCCCCTCTCACTCGTTGGGCAAGGGAGAGAGCCCCGCTTGCTGGAGACTACAGCGAAAGGGTCATCATCTGGGCGGATTGTGATAGCGAACAATCATCGACTGCGGATACCAAGTCGATTGCCAGCTTACGACCTCAAAAAAGGTGCTTCCAGGTTTGAGTGGGATCGGGTTCCCATCATCATCGTGGAGGACCAACTCACCTCTACGAGTGGACCATCTGACATCAAAGACCTTTCCATCTCTGAAAAGAAGTCCTTTTTGGTCCCATACATAGACAAGTTCCATCTCGATGATCGTAGGGGTAACAAAGCGGTGCTGTGCCCACATCACAACGACGTTATCAAATGCCAACTGCTCACCCGTGAGTCGATCCGTGGCAGGGTAAAGTTCTCCTGTGCCATCCGCCTTGTCTTGGAAACGTAGGTATGCAACAAGTTCGGGATCGTACTCCCAGCCAATTTGATTGAGGTGGTTGTACACAATGCGAACGAAGCGCGCCTCCTCGCCCCCGGATGGCGGGACGGGGTCAAAGACCAGCGTGGTGTACTGGGAGGGGTCTACATGACAGCCCGAATCACCGGCCAGGTCACCCACCGCTACTCCAGCGCTGTTGATGTCGTCTGGATTGGAACTATAAACTGAAGAACGGCCGGTTAGTTGAGCGGCAACATCGCTCGAAGCCCCCGCCGTGATCAAACGACCGCCCTGAAAGAGGGTTTTAATATCCTCATATACCACCCGTCCAGACCGTACGGGACCGATAACAAAACCTTCTTCTGATCCTTCGGCCAATCGATTGTTGATGATCTCCTCTAGATCCTGAATATAATCACCATAAAATACCGTTAGCAAACGCGTCATCCCTTCACCGATGAAGGTTTCCCAAACCTGCGCGGCTGCGGAAAGACCTGCTTGAGGTCGAGAGGAAACGGGGAAATTGGACACCGAAACCAGTAAAGGGCGCTGACAGAGTGTAGCCGGATCCTGAACCGGTTGTCCGGTAAGCGGGTTGATCGCTTTTGGCTCTGGGGTCTTTGTAGGCGTGGACGTGGGCGATGGGGGTGGTGCCGTTGGGCTGGGCGGGATCGAGGTAGATGTCAGGCTAGGCAATGCGGTGAAGGTCGCGGACGGTGTGCTCATTTGAGCCACCTCGCCCTCACCCTGCGATCTCTGTACCGTCCCCCCGGGCGGATCTTCGGAAGGAGGAGAGGCACAGCCAGATAACATAAGGATTGTAACAAATAGCAGTATTCGAATACGACCCACTTTAGATAAACTTTGAAAAACCATCAAATTCTCCTTATAACCCACACGAAAATTGAATAGGGAGTCTACTTCTCATTGTCCACCATGTCCACCCTGATCTTAGACCTACACATGAATGAGTCATAGATGATACAAGGGTGTGAAGGTGTGGAAAAAACCTTGATGATAATCCTATATCTATGGATGTTTGCGGCTATTTATGAACCGACAATACACGATTCCTGCAAGAGGCATTTGTCTTCGCAATCCTGAATTCAGTCAATGAGGAGGAGGATCGTGTCCCTGTATAGGAGACGTTGCCTTATCCTTCGAGTTCGGTCAAAAAGGCAGTTCTATCAATCTCGTTGAGTTTATTAGCCGCTAATTTAAGGGTCGTACGCGCTGTACGCGAGTGCTCGACTGAAGTCTGCATCATCAACCATTCTCGACCCAAGTCGTAGTGCCGTTTGATCACCTCTCGGACTGACCAATCGACAGCCTTACGGATATACTTCTCTTGATCATCCAAGAGCGCCTCACAGATCGCCAATGTCCGTCGGTCAAGATCAAGTGCCACATTCTCGGCATAGTTCGCGCGCCGCAGGTACACTGGCGCCACCAACGCTGCTCGGCGTACCCAGAAATTCCTATCTTCTACCCAGCTCTCAAGCACGTTCATATATCTGGAGTCTTCTGCTAAGGCTTGGCCTAACAATGCCATACAGAGCTGGTCGCAGCTCTCCCAATTTTCCACATCGGGCAAGAAGCGTTCTCCCATCTGCCACCGCTCTGCTGTTTCCAGCCTTACTTTTGCCAAGATAAATAGCGCCACCAATTGGTGCTCGCGACTGCCTCGTCCCCAACATACCAGTGCAACCTCCCTCAAATCAGTGTTGTCTTTCTTATAAGCACGCACGACCTCATCCGCCATCTTTCGTAAAAAGGGCACTTTAACCCCATAGAGTTTACCTGCACCTGGGACCGCCATTCTCATGCCAACCAAATACTCTTCATTCCCGACGTGATTCACGAAAGCCCTCTCCAGAATATCGACCACCTTCTCAGGAACAGGATCGGGGGGTAAATCCTTGAGTATGGGCTTATCCTTCCCCATGTCCTCCCTCCAAGCGAAGTTGCTTTAACGACGCATCACCCTCATGGACCTCTTTCAAATCCACACCTAACATCGTTGCGAATTGACGAACGCTTTCTGGGCTGTGGCCGGCGTAGTGATTGTTGAAGAATCCGAACACATCAGCCCCTTGCTCAAGGAAGTTTCGTACATGATCGGCCCAGACCTCGAGCTCTTTCGTGCGATCGATCTGGATTCGATCGAACCGCTCGATGTCTTTGCGTCGACCCAACCAGCGGATGACGGTGAAATCGGCCGTGAGCCAGTCGAGCTTGGGCATGTAATGTAAATCCTGAAGGACAATGGCCGTATTATGGTTCGAAAGCATCTCGCCCAGATCCGCTGTGAGCCAAGCTCGATTGCGAATTTCAACCGCATATCGAGGCCCTTGCGGTAGATCTGCCAGGAATTCTTCCAGGCGATCGAAATAATCAGGCGTAAAGTCATAGGCGAACTGTAGGATGAGTACTGCTAACTTATCACCAAGGGCTTGCATGGTGCCTACGAAAGCCTCCGCATCGCCGCGTGCTCGATCAAGCTTTTTCTCGTGGGTGATCAACTTGGGGAATTTGGCTGCAAAATAAAAATCCTGTGGCGTTCGTTCTCGCCAACCCTGAATCGTATTGGCTCGGGGCACTCCATAGAAGGTAGAATCGATCTCCACAATAGGAAACCGTTGAGCATATTCCTCCAGATACCTGTTTTTCGGTGTACCGTCTGGATAGAAGGGTCCGACCCAATCGGGGAAGGAAAACCCCTGCGTACCGAGCAGCAATCTCCCCCTTAACTTTTCTACCATGTACATACCTCTACAAGTTCATCACACAACACGGATGATCACAAAAGAGTGCACTGAAAAAAATACCCTCGAGGAGTAGGGATTGGTATATCTGGGGATGCGGGCTACGCCCACACCCCCAGATATACCAATCCTCTTCTCGCGGTTGATATTTTTCAGTGGAGTCATTAAAAACAACCAAATCCCTGATACCAATTCCCCGATCAATGACTCCTGTCTCTATCCCTCTATCCCTAACAGCGCGATCACCCTATCCAGAACCTCCTCCGCGACCTCAGTCTTGCTCATGAGGGGCAATTCCTCGATAGCACCGTCTGAATAGATGAGGGTGACACGGTTGGTATCGACGGCAAAGCCAGAGTCAGCAGCCGTGATATCGTTGGCGACGATCAAGTCAAGTCCCTTTTCTTCTAGCTTGACGCGCGCGTTGTCTATCATGTCTTGACTTTCCGCAGCAAAACCAACCACGACTTTCGGGGCTTTATTGTGGGAGGTCACCAACCCCAAGATATCATCCGTCGATTCAAGCTGCACCTCTGGTGGACCTTTACGACGTTTGATCTTGCCCTTCGCAGTCTTGACCGGACGAAAGTCTGCCACTGCCGCAGCCATGAGCAACGCATCGGCGCCCTCAAGATCGGACAGGACGGCATCTCGCATTTCGGTCGCCGTGATTACATCCAACCTACGTACGCCAACAGGTGATGGTAGATGAACTGGACCGGAAACGAGGGTGACCTCAGCGCCAAGGTCAAGCGCCGCCTGCGCTAGAGCGAACCCTTGCTTGCCGGAGGAGCGGTTAGCTATCACCCGAACCGGATCGATGGGTTCATGCGTGCCGCCAGCCGTCACCAGGACCTTTCGTCCTGCGAGAGGCCCTTCCCGCCCAAGGATCCTGCGGATGTGTCCCATGAGCTCCGCTGGCTCGACCATACGCCCTTTTCCGATTAAGCCAGAGGCCATTCGCCCCTCTGCGGGGCCTACCAAAATCACACCTCGATCTTCGAGTATCTTGAGATTGGCTTGGGTGGCAGGGTGCTCGAACATCCCCGAATCCATTGCCGGCGCGACTAACAAAGGGCAACGAGCGGCGAGAGCCGTCACGGTTAGCAGTGAGTCGGCTTGGCCATGGGCCAATTTAGCGATCGTGTTGGCCGTGGCTGGTGCAATGATCAAAAGATCAGCACGCTCAGCCAAGCCAATATGGAGCACGTGGGCTTCACTTCCCCACAAGTCGGAGTCGGTAAACGCCCGAAGGCCGGTTACCGATTGAAACGTTATGGGATGGACGAAATGCTGGGCTGCTTCGGTCAGGATCACCTCAACCCGTGCACCCGCTTGTGTCAACTTTGAGGCCAGATCGGCTGCCTTATAGGCCGCAATCGACCCCGTGATCCCTATAAAGATCCGACGCTCTTGAAAAATTCGAGACTTGGTTTGTGTCTTCATCTTCTTCGGCCTCGCCATATCGGAAAAGGCATTTAGTGCGACTGAATTTCCTACGATCCAACGCCTCGATCACCGCTCATGCCAAGATGATTGTACCGTCTTCTCGGAGGCACAAACAATAGAACTTTTCGAACATGTTAACATTAACCTCTATTCACCGACAATACAGTTTCCGGTGATCGACGCTGTTTCCATAGATATTCTACATCGACCACAGGAGCTCTTCTTGACCAAACCCTGCCTTGATCAAGTTTCCCGCGAGCTTGAAGCTCGCGGGAAGCTATGATGTCATTGCTTCGCCTCCGGCTCGCAATGACATCACCCGGAATATCTTCTAATCACAGGCCACTAGAGTGGCTTTTGAGACAGCCCCGTAGACAACTCACGGATTACGTTGGACTTCGGTTGTCGATCCCGGGGTTTGTATCAGCCATACATCTTTATTCGAGCGATCTTCGTACGCCGATAGGCAACAACACCCACCGTGACGACAATGACGAGACTCCACCATGCAGCTGCTAGTGGACCGGCGAAAACCTTCCATTGTCCGCTGTCCATGTAGTAGTACAAATCCATCCTGGAGAGGACATACCGGCCATTCCACTTCCTAATATATTGCAAGACGCGGTTGTAATCGCTTGAGTCAAAAAACAGATAATGAAAATACTTCTCGTCGGCTTCAAGGAGAAAGACCAAGATTAAATCCGGACGGGCCTCTAATTTATTTAGACCCCGCCGCGTGCCGAGGAGCTCTCTGATTGAATCTACGTCGCCTTCGCGCAGTATCGGCTCGAGGGCGATCGCCACCATGCCCGGCGAATGGTAGCGCTCCAGGAATTCCTCCGTGAAATACGCAGGATCATAACGGGTCAATTCGTTTATCTTCGCATAAAGGAAGAGTAATCCTACGACAACGATCGGAACAAGCATCAACCCTATGAAGTACGGCCAGTCAATATATTTCTCTTTATTCATCCTCGCCCCTCCCGAACACAAGCCTCAAGGTCGACCTTCGTGATTTCCTACACCACGGTTATCTAAGCAATTATGATTGAGAGAATGTTCTGCGGTTTTCATTTTGCGCACCTCATTTTCCATTAAAATCACATTCAAACAGGTGATAAACGACTTGCTGGATGTCCTTGAGGATCAACCGATGTCTCGCTGATGGCTTAGCAACCCCTCTCTTATCCTCCGGACTATCTAGGCCGCGAGTTTGGTACGTATGGATCGATCGCGAAAAACCCCCGCAACCCCCAAGATCACCAACACGGCGCCGCTGATCGTCCAGAGGGTGATCGGTTCTCCTAGAATCAGCGCACCCAATAAAACAGCGATGACAGGATTGACATAGGCATAAGTCATCGCGATGCTCATGGGCAGCAGTCTTAACACCTGGACATACGAGGTGAAGGCGATCACCGAGCCGAAAAGCACCAGATATCCCCAGGCCAACCATGCCTGGTCCGTGGGCACTGGCTTAGGTTCACCAAAGACGAGCACCAAGATGAGAAACCCTAAACCACCAGCAAGGGACTGGTAACCTGCGCTCACTTGGGGCGCCAAGGATACAGCCCGTCTGTTCTGCAATACCGAGCCGACTGACCAACTGATCGTGGCGCCTAATAGCGCGAGGACAGCCATTACATCAGCCCTCATCCCCGTGCGCAGTGAAGGAATGCTTAACAACGAAATGCCAACAAATCCGACCAGCAAGGCAAGGACCAATCGTATTGTAGGCAGACGCCGATCTACCAGAGCTTCGATCAACGCCACCCAGATAGGGATTGTGGCAACAATCATCGCCGCCAACCCCGAGTCTGCTTGTTGTTCTGCCCAGGTCACCAAGCCGTTGCCGCCGGTCCATAACAACAACCCGGAACCCAGCAACACGAGCAACTCCTCACGTGAGGGTCGGATCCTTTTCCGCCTCAAGGCTCCCAGCATCAGAAGCAACGTACCCGCCAACAACACGCGCGTCATCGACATCGTGAATGGTGGGAACCCTGAGCCCTCCCGCACTGCGATTCGAATCGCCAGATAGGTGCTGCCCCAAATTACGTAAACGATGGATAAGTGCAGTATACCTGCGGGGACGACCTGGGCGCGCTCAGCCTGACCACTTGTTGCAGCCGATGCGCTCTGCACTTGGCTCTTGGCAGAGATCTCCTTCATCTTATAAAGACCACCTTAGATACCACCCAACGAAGAAAAAGTTCACGGTCCAATACGATCATCCTCGATCAAGAAAATATCGTGCTCGGGCGAATACCTGATCGAGCATCTTGTCCGTCAGACGTCCGGTTTGGGTATTCTGTCGACTGGGATGATAACACGCAATGAGCGCCGGTAACGTTGAATCAAAGCTGAAAGAAGCTCCATGTTCAAATATCAGACGCGACGAGATCCCTCCGTCCTCGCGAAGCATCCGCTGATAGCCGTCGAAGGCGATCCGTCCCAACGCGAGCACAACCCGCGTGTGGTCGAGCAACTGCAGCTCCCGCTTCAAGAAGGGGCGACAGTTGGCCAACTCCCCCGCTGTTGGACGGTTCCCAGGCGGGGCGCATCGGGCGACAGCCGTTAGATATGCATCCTGCAATACCAAGCCGTCGTCGTCATGCATAGATGAAGGCAGGTTAGAAAAACCGGCACGATGCATCGCAGCTAACAGCGTCCTCCCTGAGCTGTCTCCGGTGAACATTCGCCCAGTGCGGTTGGCGCCGTGGGCGGCCGGAGCTAAGCCGATGATCACCAACCGTGCATCGCGATCGCCAAAGCCTGGGACAGGCTTGCCCCAGTAATCCCACTCCAAATAGGCTCGGCGTTTCTCCCTCGCTACCGTTTCGCGCCAGGCAACCAAACGTGAGCAGCATCGACAAGCCACCACATCGGCGTTGAGCGTCTTCCACTCCTTCCAGTTCTTTTCCCTCACCTTTAGCTTCCTCCATTCCAAATTCAAACGATTAGGTCACAAGGAGACACCTTCAAGACGGAGGAGGTCTGCTTTGGTCCTCACGCCACCCCGACCAGAATACCCCCCCAAGGAACCGTCGGAGGCCAGGACCCGATGGCAAGGGATGACGATTGGGATGGGATTACTACCCAGCGCCCGACCTACCGCTCGCGCCGCTTTTGGTTGACCGATCACACGGGCTAGCGCTCCATAGGTAATCACCTCGCCCCGCGGCACCTTCATCACCGCACGCAACACGGTACGTTGGAAGTCCGTCAAGAAGCGCATGTCGATAGGTAGATCGAAAGCGGCGCGCTTACCTGCTAGGTACTCCTCTACTTGGTGAGTTGCCTCTGCCGTCCGCTCGGGTGATCGCAGAGGGTAAACACCGGTACGCTTACGAATCCATGAAAGAAAAGCCTCCTCCCCATCGCTGAAGTCAATCGCGACCACGCCCCGCTCGCTCAAAGCGATATAAACAGATCCTATTGGGCTTCTGGGCAACACATCGTAATACATCCGCTCATGCCCAACCGATGCCATGGCCCGCCGAAGCTGTTCTTGAGCTTGGGCCGTCTCCTGAGGATTCGGCCCACGAGCATACAATTCATCCAACACTGCGGTAAAGAAATCTGGAGGGGACACACTATCGACCTCGTCTAGCCAGTTCCCATACTCCCGCTCTACATTCATCTCTTCGCCCATGGCTTTTCCCTCGACCCTTCGGTCACTGTCACAAACTGTGCGCGCAACTTCTTCAAGGCCTGATAAACATTCGCTCTGGCGGCATCTTCCGTCCCACCTAGAACGGTAGCGATGGTGTGGTAACTCAATCCTTGATATTTCCGCATCATGAAGGCAGCACGTTGTTTATACGGCAGACCTTCCACGGCCTCTAGCACCACCATTAACATTTCTTGACGATCCAACTCATCCACTGGTGAGATACCACCCTGAAGACGAGACGGATCTATCTTTACCTTGTGTATGGCGGCGCGTTTACGGCGGGAAAAATGAGTGCGTGCAACGTTGGTGGCGATTTTGTAGAGCCATGCCCTGTAATTCGAGCCGGATACAAGATGAGAATATCCACGAAAAGCGCGTAAAAACGTTTCTTGAAGGCAGTCCTCTGCATCCGCTTTCTCCCCCATCATTCGCCATAAATAGGCAAAGATTTCCGCACTATGAGCTTCAACCAACGTGTCAAAGTTTGGTTTTGTGACCATCTAAGCCTCGTATCCGAAATTCTCTCTACTCATATAACCAGCGCCCAGTGAGTTTGTGAAATGATATCAGAGTCGAAACGGTCTTTCTAAGCCAGCTTGGGGTGCGAAAGCTCAACACAAGCTCCATTCGACAAGATTTGTACTGAGTCAACTCGACTTACCTCGGAATGGGCTTTAGCGTGAGGAATCCTGATGATCTCTATGAAATCGTTGAATCACTGGGGTTCTTCGCGCCCGATGCCTGTACTGATTGTTTCGAAGGGATGCTCGGAATGACAAATCGCTTGTGTCATCCTGAGCTTGCCAAAGGGCTCAGGACACGGCAGAAGCAGAGCTTCTGGACTCAAAAACGCGCCACGAGAGGATGATTCGCAACGATTAAACGAAAATATTAATCGCTCTGTAGTGCCCAATCATAGTTTGTGACTAGAAGCAGCCACTCCGAATGCGTTGAACCCCCCAACTGCAACTCAGCGATTCATCTCCCACACCAGGCGAAGTCCATCAAGTGTAAGCCAGGGGGCGATAATCTGGATGACCTCGGTCTCAGCAGCGATGACTTCCGCCAATCCGCCGGTGCCGATCACTTTCATCTCTGGTCCCAATTCTGATCGAAACCGGTCTACCATTCCCTCCACCAGGCTGACGTACCCGAATAACAGACCGGATTGCATAGCATGGACCGTGTTACGCCCGATGACCGATGGTGGTCGGCTCAGTTCGACACGAGGTAGTTTCGCGGTACGTAGGAAGAGCGCCTCAGCAGCGATTCCAATGCCAGGTGCGATTGCACCACCAAGGTATTCTCCCTCGGCAGAGATGGCATCGAAGGTGGTGGCTGTGCCAAAGTCCACAACACAGGCAGGGCCGCCATAAAGATGCTGTACCGCGGCCGCATCAACCACTCGGTCTGCGCCCACCGCTTTAGGATCTTCATAACGGATGCTCACACCTGTCTTCACACCCGCATCAACCACAAACGGTTGCTGTTGGATATAGTTCTCACATGCCTGTAGGAACGTACCCGTAAGTGGTGGCACGACGGAGGCTAGAGCGACGCCGTGGATGTCCTCTGGCCGATAACCTGCATGCTCGAGAAGACCTAGGATCTGAATCCCATACTCATCCTGCATACGCTCGTGATCCGTCGCTAACCGCCACGCCACCACTAACTCGTGATCACGATATAGCCCCAGGGTGATATTGGTGTTGCCGATGTCAATAGTTAATAGCATAGGCCGCCTCACTTGGGGGACATGGGATTGGGGCTCAGGGATCAGGGATTGGTTGAATTCCTGATCCCCGATCCCTGAGCCCTAATCCCCCACGACTACATTATCAATCAACCTCGTCTTACCCACGTAGACCGCCATCGAGAATAGTGAGCGTTCGACCGAGCCATTGAGCTCTTCCAGTGTCTCGGGGTTGGCGACGGAAACATACTGTGGTTCGGCGAGCGGCTCGGTTGACAGCACCTCTGACATCCGATTCCGCAGAACCTCCGCGTCACGCTCGCCCGTCTCAAAGGCTTGGACGGCGGCGGCAAGTGAACGGTATACGACTGTCGCCGCCTGCCTCTGTTTTGGATCGAGGTAAGTGTTTCGACTGGACATCGCCAGGCCGTCGGGCTCACGTAGCGTTGGACAGACAACCACCTCGAGGGGGAAGTTTAGATCCTCCGTCATACGCCGGATAACAACCGCCTGCTGAGCATCTTTTTGCCCGAAGTAGGCTTTGTCGGGCTGGGTTGCATTGAAAAGTTTGGCGACAACTGTGGTCACCCCCCGGAAGTGACCTGGTCTGTGATGACCTTCCAACATCTGAGAGAGGTTCTCCACCGTCACCCAGGTCTGGTAACCCACGGGATAGATCTCCTCCTGCGTAGGTGTCCAAACCAGATCTGCGCCCTCTGCTCCCAACAGATCGAAGTCACGATCCAAATCACGCGGATAAGCACTCAGGTCTTCGTTCTCACCGAATTGCGTTGGATTGACGAAAATGCTCACAACGACGCTGACACACTCCCCTCTTGCTCGGCGTACAAGGGAGAGATGGCCTTCATGAAGGTAGCCCATCGTTGGCACAAGACCCAAGGGCTTGGGTAAAGCCGCGAGGATCTTTCTCAACTCCGCTATAGTCGTCACAACCTTCATGCGGCGTCTCCATGAGCTGACGAAGCAAGGGCTCGCACAAGATGCCAAAGGACCCTATTGACGGGCGTCCATACACCCAACGACTCGCCCTCATTCGCGATGGCTCTGGAGATGGCGTCAATCTCAGTAGGCGCTCCCCGCCGAACATCTTGTAACATCGATGAGAGGTTGCTGGCCGTACGTCCTGCGACTTCGACTGCAGCGGCGCCTGGATCAGCGTACGGCAGGTTAATTCCACGGGCGGCAGCCACAGCAGCCGCCTCCCTCGCAGCTTCGGTCATCAGTGCTAAAGCATGTGGCCTCGTTAGCAATTCTCCATTGGGGATACCCAACAGAGCCGTTAATGGGTTAATGGCGGCATTGATCGCCAATTTACCCCAGACCAATCCTTCGATGTCTTCAGCGATCTCGATCCTGAGTTCGGCCTGACGGAAAAGGGCCACCATGGGTTCAAGGCGCGGATGTGAACCCAAGTGTGTCGGCCCTACCCCACCAACTCGCACATGCCCAGGTCCAAGGGACGTCGCCCCCATGGTCGTGATTCCCATGGCTGCACGCTCCTCCCCGAGCACCTTTTGTAGCTGCTCCAAGTTCCCGAGGCCGTTCTGCAACGTGAGCGCTAGGCCTTCTTGTGCAAGACAGGTCATCAATTGATGAGCAGCGCGCTCAGTTTGCCATGACTTTACGAGGACCAAAGCATGACGAATGTCGGCCAAATCTTCCGGGTCAGTGGTGGCGCGGACTGAGAAGACACGCTCGCTCCCCACTTCATCGACGAGGCGTACACCTCTCTCTTGCAGTGCCTTCACACCGTCGATCCAAGTGCCAAGCAACGTGACATCGGCATGCTGTGCGAGCCGAGCTCCAAATAAGCAGGCCATGGCTCCGGTACCGACAATGAGGATGGGTGGATTTGTACTCAAGTTAAACCTCCCTGGATGTCCAGGCATTCAGGCACCTTGGCACATAGGATCCTGGTGCCCTCGCGCCCAGGTACCTACGCGCCTACATTCATCCCAACTCTTCTATGAACTTCTCCCACTCCTCCTCGGGCATCTCAATACTATGTTCCTCAGCGGGAAAGGTGCTGTTTTCCACGTCCGCCTTGTAGGCGATGAAAGCCTGCGCCATCTCGCCATGTAGGTCGGCATACTTTTTTACAAATCGTGGTGTGAAGCGGTCAAACAACCCTAGCAAATCATGCGTGACCAAGACCTGTCCATCACAGCCGACCCCTGCGCCAATGCCGATGGTGGGTATCTCCAGGCGCTCGCTTAACAACCGTGCCAAGCGCGCTGGGATAGTCTCTAAAACTAGCGAGAAACAGCCAGCCTCTTGTAGCGCGTGAGCGTCATCGATGAGCTTACGCGCCGCGTCCGCAGTCTTGCCCTGCGCCCGGAAGCCCCCCAATAGATGCACAGATTGCGGGGTTAATCCGAGATGGCCCTGTACCGGGATGCCGGCGCTGATGATGGCTTCAATCGCAGGAAGACGCTCACGTCCACCCTCTAACTTCACGGCGTCCATACCGCCTTCCTTCAGAAAACGACCGGCGTTTCGTACTGCCTCGTTAACCGAAGCCTGGTAAGACATGAACGGCATGTCTCCGATGAGCAATGCGTAGCGAGCCCCACGCGCCACAGCCTGGCAGTGGTGGATCATATCTTCCATGGTCACCGGTAGGGTGTTCTCATAACCGAGCACAACCATACCCAACGAGTCACCAACCAGGATCGAATCGATCCCCGCGCGGTCAATGGCGAGAGCTGTGGCGTAATCGTAGGCAGTGAGCATGGTGACAGGTTGCTTTTGTGCCTTCTTGCGCACAAGGCTGAGGGTGGTAATTTTCTTGCGTTCTTGAGTGGAATTAGAAACAGACACGGCTATCTCCTCCTCTGAGTGAGATGCCCAACGACCCGAGAAAGAAAACCCGCCCGGGCCGAGGGGGCGGGACAGTGTGACATGCTTTTGTCCTGCCGTCTCGGTCGGAGTCCGATCCAAGCGGCAGGGATATTATAGCAAAGGCTGGGGAGAAGAGAATAGGGATTAGGGATTAGGGGCCGGGGCACACTCGAGGTCATCCCCTCGTCATCTCATCTGAGCATGGATCTGACCATCTGTTGCTTTCACAATACCAAACGCTTAGACGGTTGGGATCTATGATAACCCCGTCATCTCCTCGCTCACGGCCCATAATTGTTTCGCAACCTCCTCATCGTAGGAGTAAGCTGAAGAAGGGGCGGGTTTACAGCGGAAATAATACTTACCCGTTATGCCCTCCACCTCGGGTGAGGTCGCCAGATAAATGACGGTCTCCGCTCCTTCCTCCACGCTGAGTGCGCGAACATTCATCAACGGTCTAATGATGCGCATAAACCAGCCGATATTGCTGCCTATGTTCGTCGCTACGAACCCAGGATGCAGGGCATTCACCGTAATGCCCGTGCCCTCCAGACGACGCGCTAACTCATAGGTGAACAAGACGTTCGCTAACTTGGACTGCCCATAGGCGTTCATGCCACCGAATCCCCTACGCCCTTGCAGCTCATCAAAGTCCAATATTGCTCTCAAATGCGAACCGGAGGAAACGTTGATGATACGCGCTGGTGCACTGGCAACAATCGTGTCAAGCAGAAAGTTCGTCAGAAGGAAGTACCCTAGATGATTGAGGGCGAAGGTCATCTCGATGCCGTCCACACTCTCCTGGCGCCACAGGAAAAATGCCCCGGCGTTGTTTACCAGCACATCCAAACGGTTATGACGATTTTTAAACGCCTCCGCCAGACGACGAATCTCATTTTGGGATGACAGGTCGGCCAACAGATATTCAATATCGGGGTTGTCTGCTTCGCGCTTGAATTCCTCCACTGTCGCGGCGGTTTTATCCGGATTGCGACCCACGAGGATCAGTTTTCCACCTTGATGGGCAAGAGCGCGCGCGGTCTCCTTTCCGATGCCTGACGTGGAGCCTGTCACAATACAAACCTTCCCTTCAAGATACCTATCCTTATGCGCGGTCAATATTCACCTCCTAATGTTTGGCATTCACTATCGTAAAGTCTGGCATCGCCACGAGGGTATGTAGATTGATTTGTTCGTCTGACGGTCTAAATGTAAGTATCATCCCAAAGAGCAGGATTTATCCAAGCCAAGAGCTTACCATAGTTACAATCGAAAGGATGCTCCGAATGCCCTGTGTTGTCCCGAGCTCCTCGACATAGCTTGGGATCTTCTGCTCTTTAAAGGATCTCGTTTTCCGAATTCAAGTAATACTCTGTCTCAACAACTAGACTTTTCGATGCTACACCCTTCAGAATGAAAGATAAAAGCGGTCTTCATTATTCCGACAAGCTTGGCGCCAAAGAAGCCCCAATTTTACACCAGTGTCCCCCAGAACTCCCTCTCGCGATACAATCACCACATCATGTCAAAATCTACAGCCGTCACACGTGCCCTTGACGATTTAGGCATCTCGTATCAGATTCACATTCATGAGCAACCGCTGCGTTCACTCGAACAAGCGGCGGAAGAACGCGGTCTTGAGCCGGATCAAATCGTCCGTTCACTCCTCTTCCGATTGGAGGACGGGGCATTTGTGCTCGTGCTGATGCCCGGGGGAGAAAAAGTGAATTGGGCCAAGCTGCGAAAGCATCTTGGGGTATCCCGTATGACGACAGCCACCAGCGAGGAAGTGCTGGAAATTACCGGTTACGAAACGGGGGCCGTTTCACCTTTCGGTTTACCTCAGCCTCTGCGGTTGCTGGCTGATCAGAAGATCTTATTCCATGAAGAAATTTCTGTCGGCGCTGGGATACGGAACGCGGGGGTGATTTTAAAAAGCCAGGATCTCTTGGTCGCCCTTGATCCAGAGTTGGGGGATTTCAAGGATTAGGGATTGGGGATCAGGGATTTGGTCGGGATCTAGCCTGGTCCCTGATCCCCGATCCCTAATCCCTTAACAAGAATTTTCCAACCTCAACCACAATCTTCCCCACCGCTATCATCGAGCTCTGGATGTCTCCGAGAACGTCCATTGCTTTTTTTCCATAATAATCCGCAGAGTTCTTGTCTTGGGAAGATGACATTGAAATTCAGCTTCTCCAACTTCCTAGGCGACGGAGAGCGTGTTAAGCCACTCCATTGGGTCAACACTCAACATGACCTTGGTGAACTTGGCGTGGATCCAGGCCAACCCATTGGTGACATGCAAGGTCACTGGCCACAGCATCAGACCGATCAGAGCACCAAGCAGGGCATCGTTCATGCTGTCGATGTGCCATGCTGGCAGCCCCAGGCCAAAGAATACGCCCACTTGGATTTCTGACAGGAACTCATGCGTGAACGGCATAGTCAGGAAAGCCAACGTCAAGGAAATCAACGTGATCAAAATCAGAAATGTGGCGATACCTAGTGGGAATTTCAGGAACAGGTAGATCAAGCTTTTCCAGGTAACCGGGTTGGTGAAGTATTTTTTTAATTTTGTCCAGATGTCAGTGTCTTCGTTTGATGGACGCCACATCTCAGGGATATCTTCGTTCAGCAGGTAGATAGCCATAAAACGCTCGAAGCTGGCTAATGCCCACCACCCGGCTCCTACCAGCAGCAGGATGGGAATGCCCAACCAAACGATCAATAAGGAAATCCCTAGCGAAAGCCCTGAAGCCAAGAAGACGAAGTAAAAAACGCCGAGCGGAAAGGCAACAAGTAAATAGAGCAAGTTGAGGTACGATTGCCCACAAACGATAACCTTGAAGAATCGGAATGCAGTTTGCTTAGGATTATCCACCATCTTACTCCTTCTAGTTAAGTGATAACCTGTGCGAAGTTCTTTCGCGTAAAGGCCAAACTCTATCAGATGACTGATACGAGCATAAAATACGCTAACAAAGCTAACCCCAGACAAGACAAAAGCGCAAAGGCTAACAGTGCCGCCCAGATTACTGTGCGGCGATATAATAATCGTTTTGCTTCTCTGTAGGCTTCCATTTTGTCCTCCTCAGTAAGTGGAACAGGAATGTCTTCCGGTAACTCCATTGCCGCTGATTGCTTTGCGATCTTAGCAAGCTCCGGATCGGTTTCCAGGTATTTCTCAATAAGGTCACGCGTGTCTGCACTCACTTCATCAGCCAAATACAACGGCATCAGATCGAGAATCACATTCCGTGTGATTTCCATAATCACGAAACCTCCTTGTCGGCACAAGTAAGCAACAGCTTTTTACGAGCGCGGTGTACCTTTACCTTGGTCGCTGTAAGGGATAGTCCCAAGATACGGGCTATTTCGTCATAGGGCAGCTCATGTTGAACGCGCAAAATAAAAGCCGCACGGTCAATCTCATGTAAAGTATGAAGAACACCACGGACACTCTGTAATTCGAGTTGAGATTCAACCATTTTGTCCGGTCCGGGAGCAGGGTCAGGATAAACATCATCGAGCAGGACCTGGTTCTTTCTCTTTCTTCGTTGGTTCAGGTAAACATTGCGGGCAATTGCGAAAAGATATGCCTTGAGGGTTTCGGTGCGAATCCTGCTGTTGTGGAGCCAGGCTCGGATAAATGTCTCAGAAGTGATGTCCTCCGCATCGTAAGGATCACCTGCAAGCCAAAGGGCAAAGCGATAAACTTCAGTTGCGTAGGTTTCGTACAGGTCTAAGAAGTTGAGCATAGCGTTGCCCTATCTATAATATGCATTACCAAGCGAAAAGTTACAATGTGCCCCAGAGAAATTTGCGAAAAATGGCTATCTTGAAGGCAGTACCGCGGCGAACATGTAGCTGAAGCCGGCGCTGGATGCTTTTAATCCGGGGATGGGGGATTTCAAGAGCTAGGGATTAGGGATCAGGGATTGGGGACTGACAGGGCACCAAGTCACATGGGCACCAGGGCACCCAGGTTGCTATTTCATGCTCCTTTAGAGACCGAGGTGCCGGAGTGCCCTGGTGCCTAATCACCACTGAGAAAATCGATCACCTCAGCTACGATTTTCTTCACTGCGTTCACCGACGCTTCCAAGTCCCCGAAAACATCCATGCTATGATCTGCCCCTTCGATGACAGTAAGCTCAAAAGGGCGGGAAGCTCGTAAGGAATCAAGAATTTCCGGATCATAGAAACGATCCTGAGTCCCGATCGCAATATAGGAGGGGTGAGCCATCTCAACCAGGATCGGGTCAAAAAGCGGTGTTCCTAACGCGGGTGTGAAGAAGACCGCTCGAGACTCAGCCAGGGAAGGCGCCGATTGACAGAGATAGGCCACCACACCTGCTCCCAGCGACTTGCCCGCCAGACCGAGGCGCGGATATGCCCTCTGCGTCAAAACTTCCTCAACTGCTGACCGACATTCCTGCAAAAGACCCGGGATCACATCTGCGGAGAATGGTTCCATCGTCAATTGAAACCCATACGTTATCGCCAGCGTGTCCCAACCACGAGCCCACATCAGCTCACTCAGGTAATACAGCAGCGGACCATCCACGCCGTATCTCTCACCGGGGAAGGTCACCAATAAACCATGCGATTCTCCCTCTTGCCGGTAGAACTTATGCACCAGGGGATACCCATCGGATGTTTTTAATGGCAGGCGTACAATTCCAGACACGATAACTCCTCCACATTAACGCTGACGATCGATATCATTATCGCAAGCCTCGAATATAACTGTCACTGATCGTTGATGAGGCTAGGGAATCCACCGAGGCATGTACCCCCCGACAACTAATTTCGTCGCCTCCCCACCGTCGATCTCATACAACCAAATTTCACTTGGTTGGGCCAGGTCAACCTGATCGCTGCGCATGAACACCAAGGTCGATGAATCTAGATTCCAGTCTAATGCCGAAAAACCGAACAAAGGAGCTTCTATCAATTGCCGTGCCTCGGCGCCATCATCCCGCATCAGCCACAGTTGTCGTCCAAGGGTCCATTGATCTTCATCAAGATACTTGCGAGTGAATGCGATCCATTCGCCATTCGGTGAGTATGAGGGGGACGCATCCTCCACCCTGCCAAGCTGACCTCCAGATAAATCCTCCATAAGCCCTGTATACACGTCCACACGATAGAGATGGCTGTAGAAAGCTAATGGGCCTTCTGCCTCCTCCCGCTCGTCGGACTCAATTTCCGGGAATACGATCTCAGGAAGAAGGATAAAAGCCCCATCTGGTGACCATGATCCCTTTAGACCCAATTCATTCGGGAGATAGTAAAAGGGCTGCGGTGTCGGGCCGTCAACGGCATCCACCAGGGCGAACGCCTTTAATGTGTTGTCGTAATAGGCCAACCATCCAGTTGAAGACCAATCTGGGTTGGAGGTGACATGATCGATGTTCCCAATCGGGAACGCCTCAGCTTCCTCTTCCAACCTGATCGCCCATATCTGACTCGGTCCAAGAACAGGTTTTCCCGCTGCCCATACCGTGAACTCATAACGCTCAAATACGAGGATTTCACCAGTGGGATCGAGTGCAAGCGTTTGACATCTCACCTCTTGCGGGCATGAATACACTAAACGATGTTCCCCACTGACCAAATCCAATGCATGTAGATCGCTACCACCATCCTGACGGGCAGCAGCGTAAACGATTCGATTTCTTTCTGCATTCAGCGTGTAGTCCAACACACCAAGCGTCGTTTCGGTCAGTTGAACCCTATCGAGACCATCAGGAAGGATGGCGTAGAGATCAGCCGGTCCTTCCGCCGGCCAAAGAAAAAGGATGCGGGAAGCACCAATGGTGAAGGACCAAGAATGGCCCTGCAACATGGGAAGGAACCGGATCGAACGAGCCCCTGCGGTTATTCGTACTGTCACCGCACTGCCTTCCGTCCACGGATCAACTGGCTGAATACTGAGAGTCCGACCCTCCCACGAGAAACGGACTGCTTGGTGCGGTTCGATCGATATTCGGGATTCGACGGAAACGGTGTCCATCGCTTGGCTAAAAGTGAGACGGATAGGAGCCGTGGAGGGGACACCACGGCTTTCAGGTGTTGGCGATATGTCCTCCAATCTGGGCACGGTGAAGAGAGCCACAAGGAGCAGCCCGACGAACATACCGAACGCGATGATAATTGGCACTGGGAAGCGACGGCTGGACTGGTACATGGTGAAAGGAATTATACAGGTTTGAGAGGAGAAGGGATTAGGGATTGGGGATCAGGGATCAGGACTGACAACAATGGTTCTTTTCCTGATCCCTAATCCCTGATCCCCGATCCCTGTTAATCAATCTCCTTGAGCCAGGACTCCTTTAAGCCCCTCGATCACCGAGACCGGGGTGGGATCGACACCATAGGCCATGGCCAAGTAAAATGCACTGTAATCACCTAAGTGCAAGCTGGTCCACTGTTGGGCGAGCCGGGTCTCCCCCTTGGCTTCCACGATCATCGTCCCAAGACCCTCTAGCATGAGCACATCACAGGTCGCCTGTATCCGCAACAGGTTACGCGGGTGCACGTGTGAACCCCGAATGAAGATCACCATTGTCGATGGTAGAAAAGACTCTGGCTGGAAAACACCCGCCACCAAATTGTGATCCGCCTCAGGAAGCTCCTCAAAGTGAGCCGCTGCCTTGGCCAACTCGGAAAGCTGGGTTCGCCATCGGCGTGCCACCGGTGCCAACACACCGGGACCAATGATCGTCGGCCATCGTCCGATCAGCTGACCAGCGATGCGTTTGGCGGTGTTCTCGGTCACAGGCACTTCCGCTCCAAGCATACCCTGCTGGCGACGCATCGCCTCTACCGCGCTGAACACCTCATCCGCTGGGTCTGAGATCAAATGCAGCCGAGCAAGGACCGCCAGCAGAAGCCCAAAGGAGTACCCCACTGCCGCGCGCGGAGGACCACCGTGGTCAAAATGCCACAACGGCACACCGTGCTTTTCCGCTTGGCTCGCCAACTTGCCTCCCGTGGTAATCGCCATTAATTGGACGTCCTTTTCCCTCCCCCTTTTGAACGCTGAGAGCGTCTCCTCTGTGTTCCCCGAGTGTGAGGAGGCAATCACGAGGGTCTCCGGACCAGATGCGAATGCCGGTAGATCATAGTCTCTCCATACGACGATAGGCACTGAAATCAGGGGGGTGGCGTACGCTCTCAGCAAATCTCCGCCGATCGCCGATCCCCCCATGCCAGCGATCACCACATGGCGTACCTTCTCCACCTCAGGTAAAGGTAAGCGCTGCCCTAAGGCCCAAGCCGCCTGGAGTTGATCTGGCAAACCATCGATTTTCGACAACATGTCTTCCCGGTCAATCTCACGCAATCGATCTAGGTCGTCGAGGTTCATGAATCCTCCAACGTTAGGCGATAGACCTCGCGCCGCGACCATCCGGCTTCAGCAGCAACCTCACGGGCTGCCTCCGAGGGGTTGAGGCCACGCGCCATGCGTTCGCCAAGTTCTTTCTTCACCACCGCCTCATCCCAGCGATCTTCCCCTGTCGCTCCTCCAATCACGAGGGTGAACTCCCCGCGCGGCGCAATTTCCTTGAAGTGCTCACGGATTTCGGATAAGGTCCCGCGCAGGATCTCCTCGTGCACTTTGGTCAATTCCCGGCACACCACAATCGGTCGTCCTGCACCAAAGGTGGCTTCCATATCCTCCAACGACTTAAGCAGTCGATGAGGGACCTCAAAGGCCAACATCGTTCGCCGCTCCTGGGACATTTCCCCCATCAGTCGACGTCGCTCGGCTTGCCGTCGTGGCAAATACCCAAGGAAGATGAACGAAACGGTCGGTAAACCAGAGGCCACCAGGGCCGCAATGGGCGCCGATGGTCCTGGGATGGGGCTGACCTGGCAGCCTGCATCCAATGCATAGCGAACCAACAGATAGCCGGGGTCTGATAAACCCGGCGTCCCCGCATCGGAGACCAATGCGACATCGCCCTTCTCCAGCGCTTGTCGAAGGCGTTCCAACCGCTTGAGCTTGTTGTGTTCGTGATAACTGATCAGGGGGGTGTCTATCTGGTAGTGGTCCAGCAGCTTACGCGTCTGTCGCGTGTCCTCAGCGGCGATCAAATCCACCTCACGCAAGACCCTCAGCGCTCGCTGTGTGAGATCCTCAAGATTGCCTATTGGCGTCGCGACCAGGTAAAGCGTGCCCACGGCATAATTGTAGCAGAGCACGCCGATGTAGGGGCGACCGGGCGGTCGCCTCAAAGCGTATTCTACCCATTGGAGTCAACTTTGGAGTCCAGCAGCTTTGCTGCTGGCTATCGGCAGAGCCGATGGAATCCAAATCTGCTTGGGGCGGTTGTTAACCCATACCTGATAATGATCATGGTTCTGGGGCAATTCGTGAATTGCTCCCGCGGCCACGATTTTGAACCTTCCCGGCTGGTCATGTTTGTACTAACATCTCCCGCAGACGTCTCCAGGATTCCCCTTCCAGTTCAGCAATTTCTTGCAAAGGCTCCGTTGTCTCGCGGAGCAACACTGCGGGATCCTTGGCCTCGGACCCACGCTTGAATATCCCAGCCACATCCTGCCATTTGTCACCAATGACGCGCATCCCCTCACCGATCTGAGCCAACTCTTTAACATCCAAGATCCCCGCCACTTCCTCCAAAAATCGACCATACATGTAGCGGAAGATGCCACCGCCCGTTCCACCCTCAGCATCGATGAAGATGTAGGTGTTAAAGCAGGACCAGCGGAGTTCTTCATCGTTCATGATCTTCGGCCATTCGAGCACTTTTTTGGCCGCTTTGCGAATCCCACGAACGCCGATATTCGAAATGGGACCTTCGAGCATGGCGGTGCACACGTCGCCAATTGCCTCGCTTATCTCATCCGTCGTGGGTTGCCGCTTCTCATTGAAATCGAACGTGAACCACATATTCATCGGCGGAAAGGGCTTGTATTTCGAGCCGCGCGCTTTTACCAGATCCTCCCACAGGACGGGATGGAGCGGCCGGTCGCGGTCGGCAACTAGCACCTCTTTGGTCTCCGGGTCGTAGCCTCCGACGACGATCGCATGCCCTCCGAAATGAAAGTCCTCCGGCAGATGCTCGAAGTAGGGTAAAAATCCCATGTCAACATTGATCATGACTGGCCTACCTGCTTCTAACAGCTCAAGCATGGTCTTCTCAGCCTTTTTGATACTTCCCGTGTGGTGCTTTTCAACCCGCACGCCCGTCCGCCTTCCAGCGGTGACCTCCAGACCCTCCTCCCCTGGACGACCGACATTCCCCCGACCCCCAAAGATGGGCTCCATGCCCTTGATGTGCCAGTAGATGAATCCCACTCCGGACCCGATACCCAGCAACATCTCCTCACTGATCGGATGGTTATAGAAATCATAAATGTGAAGCATCGAGCCGGTCACACAATGATGAGTTTCCATCGAGCGGAATCCATTGAATGGTTTGATGGTCATCGAATGCCTCCTATCAAGCGATTATCCAAATAAAACACTATCATTCCAAGCTCCCCGCGAGCTACAAGCTCGCGGGGAGCTGATGAGAGATGGCGGGGGTGGTTCGTGAACCTCAACCAATTTTCCTCACTGGCTGCCTGAGCACGGTCTTAAGTTTCTCTGGCGCTACCTTCCGGGGGTCGCCCAAGTAGATCTCGTGATGCTTGCCTGCCTCCAGAAGACTGTTTTCGGGCAAGAATTCGTGGTGCAACTTGTGTATCGTAGGACCTTCTTCCGAATACGGCCCAATGTGCATAATCTGCACCGAGAGACCCTCATGATAGATCTCCAGCCTGATTTTTGAGAGCGCGGGGGGATCCTTTGCTTTAGCCGCTTGATTGCATGCATGTTCAAACAATTCTTCCGTCACCCAATCCGGCTGCATGATCATCATCGTCCACTGCCAGACATCCCGATCCCCACCAGTAGTAAAAACGTCCATGTCCTCTGCCCACCACAGCCCCTCGAGCGGCGGGACGACGTAATCCTTCCCCAAATCCTTCTTGCTCATAAACTTGATCTTGTAGGCGACGGCATACAAAGCCTCCAACGCTTCTTGGTATTCCTGAGCCGTGTTGGGGTCACCTTGACCGTCGATCATCAGAAAGTTCATCGGCGGCACATCGACGATCTCAAATTCTTTGGATGAGGGCTGGTAAAGGTGTTTCCATTCCTTCTTGAAGTCAGTCTTGGTCACCTATCTCCTCCAATGACCTCACTGAAAAAGAACAACTGCGAGAGGAGGACTGATAGATGTGGGGGTGTGGGCTGCGCCCACACCCCCGCATCTATCAGTCCCTACTCCTCGTGGGTGTTTTTTTTAGTGCGCTCCTCCAATTGATTGATGAATTCTTCTGTCCATCTACGCTCGGCTTCAATCATCGTTATGCTATGACTGAACATCGCCTCGACGAAGTAAGGCAGAGGACGGCTCTCGTCCCATCTGCTCCTAACATGCTCCAGTCGATCCGTCAGATTGTCCTTATACCCTCGTAATGCGGCCAAAGCTTCTGAGTGTGACACCCCAGGAAGGCTCGCAAGGCCCAATTGAAGGAGCGGGTAAGCACGCTGGGGTATCGAGAGCGCTTCCAGTACGCCAGCACGCCGGGCTTCGATGCCGGATTCCGTGATCTGATAGACCTTGCGAGCGGGTCCTCGACCCGCTTGGCGCTCCATCCGCCCCTCGATCAACCCCTTCTCTTCGAGCTTTTTTAAGAGGTAATAGATGGAGGAGAAACCGATTTCCGTCCACTCCCGCATCCCGCGCTCCTCGATGATTTGTTCGATCTCGTAGCCATGACAGGACTTCTCGGCGATCAGGGTAAGAATGGCTAACTCTGCGTTGGTCATCTGCATTACTCTATTACTATTATATTCTAGTATTAGAATATATCAGAAGACCTGTTTTGTCAAGACAAATCCGTTGTCCTCCCCCAAAATACACCCTGAACAAGAAGGGCATATTGACAATCCTGTGAAGAACATGGTAAACTGACCATTGTTGTCCGAATAATAGGACGTTTAACAATTCAACGGCTCATCAAGAGAGGTGGAGGGATCGGCCCTGAGAAGCCTCGGCAACCCATGCGGGTGACAGGATCTTCGCCAGCAGAAGGTGCCAAGTCCGGCAGAGGATAAGCGAATCTTCGCGGATCTTCTGGGAGATGAGGGATGTGATAGTGTTATACGAAAAAACCCCTTCTCCCCGAAGGGGTTTTTTTAGACCCCACCGAGATTGCAAAACCAGGAGAGACGATGGAGGGGACAATGAAAGAAAATAACTACACCAACCGTCGCTACCTCGATGCCCTCGAAGGACGCGTGTTAATCTTCGATGGCGCCATGGGAACCAGTCTCCAAAACATGAACCTTACGGCTGAGGATTTCGGTGGCCCTCAATTCGAAGGATGTCTCGATTACTTGGTGATCACCAAACCGGAGGCGATCGAAAAAGCCCATCGTTCGTTTCTCGAGGCAGGCGTCGATGTTATTGTGACGAACACATTCCGCGCCAATCGGATCACGCTGGCCGAAATCAACCTCGAGGAACGTGTGATCGAGATCAATCGCCGAGCTGCACAGATCGCTCGGCGCTTGGCCGATGCGTACAGCACGATGGATCATCCACGATTCGTCGCTGGCACCCTCGGTCCATCGGGAAAGTTGCCCTCTGCAGACGATCCTGACCTCTCGGACATCACCTTTGATGAGTTGGTGGACGTCTTCCAAGAACAGGCGCGAGGCTTGATACTTGGGGGCGTCGATTTATTGCTGATTGAGACCTCACAGGACATCCTGGAGGCCAAGGCGGTGATTCACGGTATCTTGGGAGCATTTCAGGCGACAGGTGAGCGTTTGCCAATCCAAGCTCAAGTGACCCTAGATACTACAGGGCGCATGCTGCTTGGAACGGACATCACCGCTGCGCTTACAACGCTCGAAAGCCTACCCATCGATGTCATCGGCCTCAACTGCTCAACCGGTCCCGAGCACATGCGCGAGCCCATTCGCTACCTCGGAGATCATGCCACACTTCCGGTCTCTTGCGTTCCTAACGCGGGATTGCCGCTCAATGTAGACGGTGAGGCGGTCTATCCTCTTGAGCCTGAAGCTTTCGTGACCGAGATGGTCGATTTCGTTGAGAATCACCACGTCAGCATCGTGGGCGGCTGTTGCGGAACAACTCCAGCTCACATCAAGCCTCTTGTTGAAGCCTTACACAGTCGGGATAGAGCGCCCAGACCAACGGAACGGGAGCCCCATCTAGCTTCCGCACTACGCGCTATACCTATGGGACAAGAGCCACGGCCATTGCTGATCGGAGAACGCATCAACACGCAGGGGTCACATAGAGCAAAAGAATTGCTCATGGCTGAAGACTATGATGCGATTGTTGACCTGGGTCGCGAGCAAAT
Organism: Anaerolineae bacterium; assembly: GCA_011174825.1. GTDB lineage: Bacteria > Chloroflexota > Anaerolineae > Anaerolineales > E44-bin32 > DUEZ01. Next base: position 32,070 of record DUEZ01000025.1, read on the forward strand.
CGAACGCGGTGCACATGCGCTGGATGTCTGTGTGGCGCTCACCGAACGCAGTGACGAGCTCGAAATGATGCGTGAAGTGGTCCACAAACTGTCCATGACTGTCGACGCACCGCTTGTGATCGACACCACGGAGCCTGAGGTGATGGAAGCCGCGCTGAAAGTTGCGCCGGGGCGATGCTTGCTGAACTCCGTCAACCTGGAGGCCGGTCGGGAGAAACTCGATCGCGTATTTTCTATCGCGATGACACATGGCGCTGCCGTAATCGCGCTGACAATCGATGAGAAAGGCATGGCAAAGACCGCCGCCCACAAATTAGAAATCGCACGTCGCATCGCTGATATCGCGGTAAACGAGTACGGCATGCGACCTGAGGATCTGGTAATCGATGCCTTGACCTTCACCCTTGCCACTGGCGATCCCGAATTCGCCAACTCGGCGCTGGAGACCTTTGAAGGCATTCGCTGCATCAAGAGGGAGTTACCCGGAGCTCACACCTCACTCGGCGTATCCAATATCTCTTTTGGCTTAAACCGATCTGCCCGAGCGGTATTGAACAGCGTGATGCTATACCACTGCGTCCAAGCCGGCCTAGATATCGCCATTGTCGACCCTGCCTACATATCACCCTATGCTGAGATCGGAGAAGTCGAACGAACCTTGGCAGAGAATCTCATCTTTAATCGACGGTCAGATTCCTTGCAACGACTGGTCGAACACTTCGAGTCGGTGACCATACCCAGCGTCGACGACCGAATCGACCCAACGGCTGACATGACCCCCGAGGAGAGACTCCAATGGCGCATCATGCATCGTTCAAAAAACGGGGTTGTTGCCGACATCGACGAAATTCTTAAGCGCTATCCCCCTGAAGAGGTGGAACGCGGCGCCGTTGAACTTCTCAATACTACTCTCCTGCCAGCCATGAAGGAGGTCGGCGATAAGTTCGGTGCAGGAGAACTGATCCTTCCATTTGTGTTGGGTTCTGCCGAGGTCATGAAACACGCCGTAGCTCATCTCGAAGGATTCCTTCAGCATCAAGATGGGGTGAGCAAGGGAACCGTCGTGCTGGCTACGGTCTATGGTGATGTGCATGATATCGGAAAGAACCTCGTGAAGACCATCCTCTCCAACAACGGCTACCTGGTTCACGATCTCGGCAAACAGGTGCCAGCCAATACGATCATTGACAAAGCGATCGGGGTGAACGCCGATGCTATCGGCCTGAGCGCCCTGTTGGTGAGCACGAGCAAACAGATGCCGCTAATCATCCATGAGCTACACCGACGTCACCTCTCCATTCCGGTGCTCATCGGTGGCGCGGCTATCAACCGTCGGTTCGGTCGGCGGATCCTCTTTATCGAGGATGGACAGCCTTATAAGCCTGGTGTGTTTTATTGCAAAGACGCATTTGAAGGTCTTGAGGTGATGGATCAACTGCAAGATCCGGAAGTGCGACCCGACCTGATCTCCCGTCAACTGAATGAAGCACAACGCGAGTTAACCAAAACCAAGCCCTCCCGACGGAGGCATAAGGTTGAACCGTCCCTCTCGCCCGCTGAACGCATCCCAACGCCACCTTCTTGGGGTGCACACATCGTTCACGATATGCCATTGGAAATGGTCTTTCAGCATCTGTTCACAAATGAGCTCTTCCGATTATCGTGGGGCGGCAAGAACACACATGGAGAAGAGTGGTCCCAATTGGAGGCCGAATTTGAAGCTCGATTGGTGAGGATGAAAAAACAAGCCCTGGATGAGGGATGGCTTAAACCACAAGGCGTCTATGGCTACTGGCCCGCACAAGCGGACGGTGATGATCTAATCCTCTACAATCCAGACTCGTTGGGAAGCCGCGTTCGGAAAGAAAAGGTTCGATTCTCCTTCCCACGGCAGCCAAAGGGCGATCACTTATGCCTTGCGGACTACTTTTTTCCAATTGATTCGGACAAATTGGATGTTGTAGCCCTTCAGGTCGTGACTGTCGGCGAAGACGCCACCAAGCGGGTAGATGCCATCCAAGAAAACGGCGACTACTCCGAGGCCTATTACACCCATGGACTCGCGGTGCAGACCGCGGAGGCGGCTGCCGAGTATCTCCATCGCCATATCCGGCGCGAGTTAGGTTTGCCAGAAGGACAAGGTAAACGCTACTCCTGGGGTTATCCTGCCATTCCAGATTTGGATGACCACCTTAAGCTCTTCGAGCTCCTCCCGGTCGAGGTTGCGCTGGGGATGAGCTTGACGTCAGCATTCCAACTGATCCCCGAACAATCGACCGCGGCGATCATCGTTCATCACCCTGCGGCCAAATACTTCAGCGTCGGGGAGAGTCGTGTTGAGCAGTTGATGAGGTCGTAGGGGCACAATTAATTGCGCCCCTACAGACAGCACCTCGCCAATTGGTAAACGTTTCCGGGTAGATAAACAACGACCAACATTGGGACAGATCATACGCACGTATAAGGCAACCGTAACCCGACGTATTCGGCAAGAGGAAGATAGAGAGTTCGCCTGACAATGCAATTACTTTGAACACATCATCCGTAGCGAGCGGACCCTAAATGCAATTCGTCAGTACATCGAGGAGAACCCAACACGCTGGGACCTCGATCGTTATAACCCAAACGCAACAGGTCCAGATCTTCAATCAATGACCTTGTGGAACCTGCTTGAGAGTGATCATTTGAATTAGAGGCATCGCGAAGATGATAATCGGCGCTCGCCTTGCAACGAAGGTCAAGAATGGAACGGCAAAAAGGACTGGACCGTTCGCACTACTGAGTAACCGTTGACCTCATTGCAGCGATAGGGAAAAATAGGTCAGGATGATCGCCTGATCCCTAATCCCCGATCCCAATTATCCAATAGGGAAAAAGCTGTCCCATACACTCATCCTCAATGATAAAATTGAGACAAATCTAGTCTACTTATACTGCTCGAGCTAGAGCCACATCGTCGGAGGCATTCTTAGATGAGCGATTTAGCAGACAAAGAAGTTAAACCCCCGCGGGGGGACATCAAGCCATTGCAAGGCGTGGAATTACATTCCCTGTTCGAGGCATTGGGGAATGATTGGCGGGTGATCGATGAGCACCATCTGGAAAAGGAGTTTAAATTCAAGAACTTTCTGGAAGCCCTTGATTTCACCAACAAGGTCGGCGAGTTAGCCGAGGCCGTGGACCACCATCCCGAGATCTGTCTCACCTGGGGTCGGGCGAGGATCACCATTTGGACACACAGCCTCGGCGGGTTGAGCGAGGCCGATTTCGTGTTCGCCGCCAAAGCGGACAGGTTGATCCATTCTTAGCCGTTACCCATTCTCACCCAACAGACATCTTATGGATGCATTCGATGAGAAGTGCTTGACATTTACTCCCAGCACGCTAGAATACATTCAATCTCATGAGGGCTGAAAGGAAGATGCTGTTCCTCCACGGTCTGATCATCACCATGGTCATGCGCAGGCTGCCGTTACCGATGGGACGAGGCTCATCGGTATGGGCTGGTTGCGCTTCCTGATAGGTCTATCGGATGTGATCACCACCAGCCTCGGCAGCTAATCCACCGCCAGTCTCGAGCTGGCGGTTTTGTTATGACCTGTTGAGCATCTTCGCAACTGAATAAAAAACTATTTGGAAAAATCTAGGAAGGTAAAAACCATCGAAAGCATGATAAATACTTATCAAAACCAAGGAATGATCTAAGAGTACAGATCCCAGATCCCTAATCCCTGATCCCCGGATAGAAAGACATTCCTTGTGCTGAACAGGCACCTTCCTGAGGAGCACAACCATGACCGACCTTATCCATATCTCCGTCGCTTGGCCGTACGCCAACGGCGACTTACATGTCGGCCATCTAGCCGGCGCATACCTGCCGGCCGATATATTCAGCCGCTACCATCGCCTCAAGGGAAATCGTGTGCTAATGGTGTCCGGCTCCGATTCACATGGCACACCGATCACCGTCGAAGCCGATGCGCGCGGAATAAGCCCCCGCGAACTTTTCGAACACTACCACGACCGCTTCCTAGAGACCCAGAAGGCGATCGGGATCAGCTATGACCTGTTCACACACACGGACACGGAGAACCACCACCGCATCGCCCAGGATTTCTTCCTCCGGCTTTACGAGGAGGAGTATATCTACCGCGAAATCCAGCACCAGCTTTACTCGGAGAGCGAGGGACGTTTCCTGCCCGACCGCTATGTCGAGGGCACCTGTCCCATCTGCGGCTACCAGGAGGCTCGCGGTGATCAATGCGACAATTGTGGTAACCTGCTCGACGCGCAGGATCTCATCGAGCCACGCAGCAGAACCGACGGCAGTCGACCCGTGGTGCGCGAGACCGAGCACTTTTTCATCGATCTGCCAGCCTTTACCGATCGCCTGCTGTCTTACCTCGAGGAGCATGAAGATCATTGGCGACCAAATGTGATCAACTTCGCCCGCAACTATGTCAAGGGCGGATTAAAGGGTCGTCCGGTCACACGCGACATCGAGTGGGGGGTCGCAGTTCCCCTTGAGGGCTGGGAGGATAAGCGCTTGTATGTTTGGTTCGAAGCGGTGATGGGATACTTCACCGCCTCCGTGGAATGGGCCCACAACATCGGGCAACCCGAAGCTTGGAAGGAGTGGTGGTACAACCCAGAAGCTCGAGGCTACTGCTTCATTGGAAAGGACAACATTCCCTTTCACACGTTGATCTGGCAGGCTGAATTACTTGGTGTGAATCGCATCTACGAGGAAGATGAAAACGTACGCCTCAACCTTCCCTATGATGTGCCAGCGAATGAGTTTATGAATGTCGAGGGCGCTCAATTCAGCAAGAGCCGCAACTGGGCGGTTTGGCTGCCTGACATCCTGAAACGTTATGACCCGGATCCGATCCGCTACTACGTGACCGCCGTGATGCCCGAGACGCGCGACAGCGACTTCTCTTGGGAGGACTTCGTGCGACGCAACAACGACGAATTGGTGGGAACCTGGGGCAACCTGGCCAACCGCGTACTTTCCTTCGCCTACAAACACTGGGAGGGTCGCGTCCCAGAACCTGGAGAGCTGCGTCCCATCGATCAGGAGTTGCTGGCCCGGGTTGAGGGCGGCTTCGAGACCATCGGAGATCTGATAGAAGGGGTCAAGTTGCGCGCCGCACTGCAAGAAGCTATGAGGTTGGCTCGGGAGGTCAACGGCTATCTCGATCGGGCGCCATGGTTCAGGGTGATCAAAGAAGACAAGAACTCCGCCGCTACTACGGTCTATACCGCTTTACAGGCGATCGACTCGTTGAAGGTGCTTCTGTCTCCCTTCTTGCCTTTTAGCACCGAACGCCTAAACACCGCCTTAGGCTATGATCAACCGCTCTTTGGTGAGCAGACGATCGCAACCATCGAGGAGCAGGAGCGAGCGCACAGCGTATTGACCTACGATTCTTCTCGAGCCAACGGTCGCTGGGCTCACAGTGAACTTAAGCCTGGACAACAGTTAGGGAAACCCGCTCCGTTGTACAAAAAACTTGACGAGTCAATTGTCGATCAGGAGCGCGGCCGCCTCGGTCAACCGACTGACTGAAAGTTCGCGAACCGCCCCTACTTCATAAAGCTTCCCGCGAGCTTAAAGCTCGCGGGAAGCTTGTGTTCCATGGACAACTCGTTGAGGGGTGAGCCTTAAATCCTCTCTTGCTCTGTCAACCAAGATTTGATGCATCATAGCGAAAAAAGCACCCTGAGCCTGCAATGTTCTGAGGGTGTCGAAGGAATAAACTCCTCGTCGAAAAATCTCGATTTCTAGACAGAATGGTACATAAATTCGGAAAACGAGATCCTTCGTAGAACTGAAGGGCCGGAGCTATGTCGACAGGCTCAGGATGACTTTCGCTTGTAAGATCCAACGTTTTTATAGTGACAGAGCACTAATTCAAGACCTCCAGCGTGGGCTTGATGGGGATCCGCTCAATCATGTCCAGAAAATCCACCTCGGTAACCTGGGACTGCGGTTTATCCATCAGTGCCAACATCGTCGCCTCCATCACATTGGTTCCGAAAGATCGACCCTCTAAGCGCGGTGTGGTGGTGACCAGCATGTGGAGGCCACGACGTTGAAGTTCCTCAACATTACGTGCGGTTGTTGTATTTGTAACGATAATCTTCCCGCTTAAGTCGTCTGGCATGTGGGCTCGGATTTGGACGAAATCACCCGCCAGGACGAGTGCGCGCTCGTAGTACTTCGTATAACGCGGTTCTGGCTCCTTATCCTGCTGGGCTCCCAGCGGATAAAACCACGTGTAGGGGAGCTTAGTCAGCCAGGGCAGAATTACGGCCGCCAGCAGTCGCACGGTCGACAGGCTATGGACAGCGATCGGCAGTCCCAGAGTGAACATAAAATCACCAAAGGTCACATCACAACCGGCGTTAACCAAAGCCTCCGCCATCTGGTAGCGATCGACCGCGTTGGTTTTCAGCGCGGGAAGTCCCCTCAGAGTTTTTCCCTCTCGTTGAAGGTGCTCTTCCAGAGCCAATAGCGCTCGCTTTGCGAGCAAGCCCTTGACCCCGTTGCCGTCCCCGATTTTCGACTTCTGTACGGCGCGTGAGATTCGTTTGCAGTCACGAAAATAGTAACGTCGTTTCCCGACCTCCAAAAAGAACTCTGCGCCGCCTACCCCGAAGGCATCCACTGTGCCATCCAATTCGGTGTAGAGCTCTACGGCCCGATCGAAATCACCATCCGTACCACGACGCTCGAGATGGCACACCTGCCCCAAGAATTCCTGCTCTGTGACATGGTTGCGTGATGATGAGCCTACTGAGATCGAGAGGATCTTCTTCATGGCTCCTCCTCCCCTGTGTTCTTAAACCACCGGAATGGGATCAAGCCTCGGGTTTGCCCAATCGGTTTGTCCGATTTCTTTTCATAAGCAGGGTGACGAAACAGGACATATGTAGATATCTAATTTCCACCAAATTCTGGCCGTCGTTTTCCCAAGAAAGCCGCGATACCCTCATGATGGTCTGCGGTGCGGTGGGCGATCTCTTGCAGGTGAGCCTCGTAATCAAGGGTATCGACCAGCCCTGACAATAAAGCCCGGTTGAAAGCACGTTTGGTCAAGCCAAAGGAACGCGTCGGTCCGGCGGCTAGACGCGCAGACATCTCGGCTACGGCACTGGATAGCTCCTCGTCCGGCACAACCCTGCTTACCAGCCCATAGGTCATCGCTTGCTCGGCGGTGAGAGGTTCATTGAGAAAGGCCATCTCCGTCGCTCGAGCCATCCCCATAAGCAGGGGAAGGGTAAGGGATGTACCTGCGTCCGTTGTCAACCCGACAGCCGTGAAGCCAAAGAGGAACCGAGCGCTCTCCGCGGCCCATCGGATATCCGTCGCCAGCGCAAAGCCCAACCCCGCCCCCACAGCCGATCCATTGATCGCACCGACGATCGGTTTTTCTAACCGCCGCATACGCAACACAAGACGGTTGTACGTAGACTGCAGATGATAGCGATAGGAATCGGTGTCGCTGACCTCAGAAATCTCGACCACGTCATGACCCGAACTGAAATACCCCTCGTGACCGGTAATTACCAGACAGCGAACCGACTCTTCCCCTTCAGCGACCTTCAGCACTTTGATCAGTTCCTCGACCATCTGCCGATTGAACGCGTTTGCAGGGGGTCGATTTAGCTTGATGGTCAGCACCCCGTTTATAAGCTCGGTGGTCAGGTTTTCGTAATCGATCATGGATGAATCCCTCTCAGAGAACGTCAATTTAGCAGTGAGCTAAAAGCCACACGCTGCAAGCTTCAAGCTACAAGTAAAAGAAACACCTCCACTCGAGGTTAAGACTCGTAAGGAGGTGTACAGTAGATGTCCGTGAAATGTTTTACAGGCTTATAGCCTGCCCCCACAACCATTCTCTCTCATGCTCTTGTCTTTATTACAGGAATGCACTAAAAAACGCCTTGAAGAGCAGGAAGGTGTATATGTGGGAGTGCGGGCTACGCCCGCACTCCCACATATACCGGTCCTTTTCACGGTTGACCTTTTTCAGTGGATTCCATGCGGGTCAATACAACAAAGGACCGAGTGCCTTTGCACCCGGTTCGTCACTCAGATCGGAAAGTCGAAATCGAACCCATCCACATCATCACTGGCGTCGTCGAAGTCATCGAGGTCAAAGTCAATTTCAAGCTCAATCTCATCCTCGCTTAGACGTACCCATAAATAAAGTGAGTCTTCTTCAGGTTTTTCGATCCAACGAGCAGCCACGATTGTCGCCTGGCGCGTCTCACCGCTCTCCGTTCGAAACTCCAGGTTTATCGGCAGTCCATCACGCCAAGCCCGATAGCAGCGCTCAACAAGCGCCGGCCCATTGAGGGCGCGCACACGGCATACAGCAATCCTGGTTGGGTAAGGACCCTCAGTCAAACCTAGCAACCACGGGTCATGAACCAATTGGAAAGTGGGTGGCGGGCCTTCAATGATGGTGATTTTCCTTGGCTCAGACATATTCTGCTTCGGGCTCTCCCATCTTCGAGTACTGAATTCCAGTTGCGAATCATACCATGGAATTCACTACCCTATATGCCCGTGCGCCCGGTACCAATCTAGTGCCTCGCGCAGTGTGAACTCCAGGGGACGCGGGCTCAAACCCAGCTCTCGTCGCGACTTGCTACAATTATAGCCTTGCCATTGCCGCACGGCCCGCAAATGATTCCCGAGCAGGTCAAGGGGAGGTATTCGATCCTCCAACCATACAATCAGGTCGACCAAACCAAGGGGGATCTCAAACCGGGGCGGTTTCACACCAGCGACCTCCGCCGCTATATTCACAAAATCCCGAAGTGTTGTATTGTGTCCCCCGAGGATGTATCGCCCCCCAATGTGTCCGACCTCGGATGCCCGAATCTGTGCTTGAGCGACGTCTCTGACATCCACAGCATTGATCTGAGCTGGCAGCCAGGCCACCATCCAACCCCGCGCGACGGCTAACAACGCGCTCCCAAGCGTCAAGTTTAGATCACCGGGTCCAAAGACGGCCGTCGGGTTGACGATCACAGCGGGAAGACCTCGCGCGGCAGCGCGCAGCACCTCACTCTCCATGGCAAATTTGCATTCGTAGTACGCTGATCGAGCTAATGAACCGGGGAGGTAATGATCTCGTTCGTCTGCCAGGCGCTCCTCACCTAATGGCGGGATGCCGATGGTGGTGAGCGTTGATGTGAACACCAAACGGCCCACTTCTGCACGTCTGGCCGCCATGATCACATTCCTAGTTTGCTTCGCCGCATGTGCCACATGAGAAGGCACATTCCGGCTATGACGCGGATAATATCCCGCGGCATGGAAAACGACCTCGACGCCTTCAAAAGCCTGTGCCAAGCTGTCAGGGTGATCGATATCACCTTCATACCAACTGACCTCGGCTTGAGTTATATGACCCGTTGCACCAGCCACACGACGTAGACCACGCACCCGCCAACCCTGCTCAATCGCAGCAAGAGCAATATGGCCGCCAATAAATCCGGTCGCACCTAGGACAAGGACATCCTTCATTTCTGCTCACCCAAGCAAAGAAGTGTATCACGTAACGTTCCATCCACATCATGTAAGCCACAGAACATCCATCCAGTGTCATCGGAAACTAGATTGGTTGAGAGTGTTGAGTGCCGAAGGGAAGATGGTTAGAGATGAGCAGATCAACACCCAGATCGACCTTGCTGCAGCCGGGTTCATCAAGATGGAGGCGTAGACTTGACCCCGTCAATAAAACGCTGTGGCTGTCAAAGATCTTCTCATGGGTTCGGGCTGATATCGGGGGTCGACGTGGTGTATTGAAAATTGTGTAACATGTGCACGATGAGGCTGAACAAGTAGCTCTAAGATGAGGCCCGGTACGTACTCGTTACAGCCCTATGATTGGTCTATCAACACACCGGTCTGTGTATCACTCCACCCGGACTGAGGCACGTACGGAAGCGCAGCGCTCACAACCCAACCTATCGCAGAGCAGTGCCCGTGGGTCTTCGTGGATCCAACTTACGGTTATGTGAATCAGATCGCGCAGTGGAACGACCTCAGCTATCGACCCGCCGAGAGGGACTCGGCGCACCACGCCCTCCAGTCGTGGGGCGATTGCCTGGAAACCATCGGAACACCCAGGCCAACCGGGACACTCGACAACGCCTCGGGACGTCAACGCCCAGCGGAGAAACTGCTTGCGCCCCGCTTTTTTCTCCGCGAAGTGCAAACTGGTGTTGGCCGTATGGCCAACGCCAAGCAGGAGCACATCCCCGTCATACTCGGCCAACCATTCGATTGGCGCCAACGGTTCATCTAGTGTCTGACTTTGGAGAGCCTCCTCGGCATTCACCCCCGAGAACGAGAGCAGTGGATGGTTGGATCGTGTTGCCATAGAATGCTGGCGGAGGGTTTCGGCGACGACACCCATCGCTGCGTCAGCCGGCATCTCAAGCCGGTAGAACTCAGCAGTGAGATTCTCTTCGTCCGTTGAGCCATAGTCGATGGCATTATCTGGCGGACCCACAGGCGGTACGACCATCGTGCGATATGTAAAGGCAGGCATGATGACCGTCCCGCATGTTGACAGCAGTGATCCAACCACCGTATCGGCTCCACCTGCCACCTCCCCGAACGCAGCAAGGGAGGCGTGAGCAATGACGAGGCTGTGAGAACCAAGCCCCAATTCCTTAAAGGCTCGTGTGAAATCGCGGTAGGTGATCATCATCTACAGGGCTATAGGGCTCCAGGACACTTGGGCACGCGGGCACCCAGGCGCCTGGGTGCCTAATTGACTAGGCGCCTTTATTTTCCCTTCCACTCTGGATCCCGTTTCTCAATAAACGCCCTCATCCCCTCCTTCTGGTCGTCGGAACTAAACAGAAAGTAGAAGGCTCGACGTTCGTCTACGACGCCTTCTTTGAGGAAGGTTTCGAAGGCTTGATTGACCATCTCCTTCCCACTACGAACAGCTAAAGGAGCCCGGGCACCGATTTCGTTGGCCAGCTTGAGCGCTTCGTCGAGATAAACCTCGACCGGCACAACCCGATTGATCAAGCCAAAGCGATAAGCCTCCTCCGCAGAGAGGGTGCGATTATTGATCACCATCTCCATCGCGATCGCTTTGCCCACCGACTTTGCTAAACGCTGTGTGCCTCCCGAGCCGGGGATGACACCCAGGTTGATCTCGGGTTGACCAAATTTGGCCGTTTCCGAAGCGATGATCATATCGCACATCATCGCGACTTCGTTACCGCCCCCTAAACACCATCCGGAAACCGCGGCGATCAAGGGCTTCTTTATCCCTCGAATCCGGTCCCAGATTCCAAGGTTGTCCGCCAACAGCATGTCGACCGCGGAGGCTTCGACCATCTCTTTAATATCGGCTCCAGCGGCGAAAGCGCGGTCGCTCCCAGTGATCACCATCGCGCCGATAGAAGCGTTGTTGTCAAAATCCTCCAACGCCTGGACCAACTCCTCCATCAATGGACGATTAAACGCGTTGAGTGCTTTCGGTCGATTGAAGCGGATCAACCCTACCCTGTCGTGTATTTCGGTCAGAATGAAAGAATATGACATTGTTACCTCCAATCAACGAGGATGCGGTCGTGAAAAAATGCGGGTACCAATTGGAGCGCGGAGAATATGTAGGGATGGGTGCTGCCCTCATCCACTTATGCCGCTCCCACATATTCGTGTAGGCTCTGTTTAGTTTAATCATAGTTGTCTTGGGCTTACCATTGGGGAAGTTTGCTTCGTAGTTTCTTGATGTGGTCTGTGTGATCGCGCTCATGCCAAAGTGCGCGCCGCAAGACCTTGCGAGCCGACCAAGTCTCTCCTGCAAGCGTGACCACCCCGCTTCGTCTGACAAATTCAGGTAATATTACCAACAAATGTTCACGTACCTTTGCTAAACCACTGAAGGGTTCATCAGGCAACTCGGCGCTCGAAAAGGCCAATCCTATTCGATCGAGGTACCACCATTCAGCCCGAGCCACATGCATCAAGATGCCTCCGATGTTCCACCGTTCTCCGGGGAACTCCCGGGACAGGTCATCCGCATCAAATCCATCAACTACCCCCAACAAATCCTTACGGGTGGCATTCAATAACCGCTCGAATTGCGGCAACTCGTCCTTAATAAGCGGTGGTCGATCGGAGGCGAAAAAAGCGTTTACCTCGTATCCGTCCTCTGACTCCCATGCTCGGATCACCTCAGCCACGATCATCGGATCTGATAGACCTGAGATCCGTAACCCGTGACCCTCACACCAGGCGATGTAGGTCTCCACCGCTTTCGGGATCGCTTGGATAGCTTCCTCACGATTTACATGTTCTATAAAACAGCCTGGAAGATCGGGAACATGCGCTATCCAGCGCCCTTCGTTCTCCTCAACACAAACTAAGTAAGGCATCAGGGACCCTCAGGTATCAAGTATTATACGCCCCCAACAATCCGCCCGCACGATAGGCCAGAGATAACCACATGCTCAATGATAATAAAAGGTTGCCAATTGTATGGGACTCTAAGTGATGCTTTAGAACAACCTGATCCGGACCGTCATTCGGAACACACCGCCGGCTCGTTGCCGACACGATCGGCGTTGGTCTCGAAGCCAAGATACGGAGAGGGGTCAAGCGTGTTTCTAATCTCGAGCTCGTTCATAAACTCCCCCTGCCCATCATCCTTCACAATTGAGAAATGCAGATGTACGCCAGTGGGATTATCGGGATCAGCCGAGTAATTCCCTTGGTAACCCAGCAACGTCCCTGACGAGACGAACTTTTCGTAGGTGCCGGGTGGAAAATCGGGAGCGATAAACGAGTTCCCCTCAGCATCCGCCATGTGGGCGTAGTACACCCAAATCTGTCGCCTGGGTCGGAACGGGTCCTCTGGGATGCGAATGATCACCGCAGAACGCCATTCAGGCAATCGAGTGAGGTAACCGTCATAAACAGCGACCACCGGTGTACGGCCCAAACCACCAGGGCCGAAGATGTCGATCCCTTGATGGCGATGCCCTGGATAGAACGAATCTCTCCAAAAGAAGCCAATGTACCCATCCGTGGGGGACACAAAGGGAGACTCACCACAACTTTGTCCGGCCCGGATCATCCAATCACTGTGTCCATCTGGGTTGGCCAAATACTGGCGTAATCGAGCGACTCGACCGACCGTCGGTCGAAAGTGATTGTAGAGCTGATAGCCGATAACGATCGCGGCGATGATCAGTATCGAAAACGCAATCCCGATCGGACGTTTCATTCAAATCTCACCTTACGGTTAGATAATCGGCTTTTGAGCTAAGCCACACTTACACAAGAACCGGCGTTCCGCCGGTGTAGGGGCGGTTCGCGAACCACCCCTACAATGTTACAGATCGTGCTTCAATTCTTGTAGGGGCAATTCACCGTTCGTGCCGCGAGAACCGGTCAGGGCGCGAGACGACATGAATTGCCCCTACATTGAGCTTTAAACTGCTTTCCTAAGTCGTCCCTAATAAATCCAGCACAACCGCTCCTGTGACGCGGACGATCTCACTCGGTGAAATACGCAGCAAGGAATCAATGGCCCCACCACCAGCATAAACTTCCGTATGCTCCAACACTCTTGGATCGATCAACGTTTGTATTTGTTGCTTCAGGCCAAAAGGCGGTACGGCACCCACTGGATAACCCGTCAGTTCCAGCACGGCCTCAGCACCAGCAAGTTTGACACGTTTGCGTCCAACCCCAAAATAGGCTGCGATTGTACGGCGATCGACCCTGCTGGTACCACAAGCGATAGCCACCACAGGCTCACCGTCGACCGTAAAGAGCAGCGTTTTAACAATCTGCGACGGTGATGTTCCTACCGCCTGTGCGGCATCTTCCACAGTTGGGGTATGCACCGAAAGCTTGATCAGATCAGCTCGGATAGTGTTATCTTCGATCCACACCGCTAGATTCGATGATTCCAGCATGTTTTTGCTCCCCTCAATGGTGTTTACCCTTCGCTGCTCCTATAAGTACCCCGGTCTTACCCTATCTGACCCATGAGAACTATTGAGCGTTATAGGAAATTTATCCTATACTTACCCATGATGCTAAAAATTTATTTTCGTTTGAGGGCATTTTCGTCTCATTATTCCCCTCGAGGCCAAGGCTTGGTCGAATATGCGTTGTTAATTCTGCTCGTTGGGTTAGCGGTCATCGTGATGCTAGCCCTCTTCGGAAGAGGCGTGGGGAACATGTTCAGCAACATCATCGCCAACGTGTAACCCGCTGTTCGCCCGTATCTATTCCGAACCATGGGGGTACAAGATCTGAACCTCCACCTGGAGGGTAGATCGCTGTCAAGCCAAGTGGTCCTCTCCTTAGCCGCGCTGAAACGCGGCTCGTTCTTCTTAATTAAAAAATTACCGCACCTCTGCTCAAACCCTTTGAACTCTGCCGCCATCCAACGTGCCAACTTTCTCCTTCCTGACCGTGTTCTTGATGCATTCTACGCAGATTGACTTGCGAAACCGCAGCTCTACGTGCGCCTCCCACCTGTAGTTAAGGCAGGGGGATCCTCGTAATCGAGGATCAGGCCTCGCCATCTGCTTCCTTGCCTACGATGGTTTTCAATCGACGGGCGACGTCCCGACGAGGGAGCAGGATCCGTCTTCCACAGCCAAGGCATTTCAAACCGATGTCAGCGCCCAAGCGGACGACGATCCAGTCCGTGCTCCCACAAGGATGTGGTTTGCGGAGCCGTAGCACATCCCCCATCTGAAGATCAGGCAGCATTTGACCTCGCACCTCATTCGTTCAAGCGCGGATTATATCATTTGGCTCAATGGTATAATCCGCACACTATGCTTAACTTTGGTATTCCTGGTTTCATCGCCGCGGCTTTCACATTAGTGATCGCCTTCACTGTTCATGAGTTCGCACACGCCTGGACCGCAGATCAACTCGGCGACGACACGCCGCGTTACAATGGCCGCTTGACTCTCAACCCCCTGGCGCATCTTGATCCCCTTGGTTCGTTGATGTTGCTGATCGCTGGTTTTGGCTGGGCAAAACCTGTCCCTGTAAATCCCGTTATACTCCAACGCCGTACACCCGCAGGGATGATGCTCGTCTCCGCGGCGGGTCCGTTCTCCAACCTACTAATGGCGATCGTGGCTGCCATTCCCTTCAAGGCTGGCTTGCTAGAACCCTCATTTTCTTCTACAAGTCGCGTCCTGCCTTCCCTGTCCTTCCTGCTTTCGCTTTTTATCCTGTTCAACCTGTTCCTTCTGTTTTTTAACCTGATCCCCCTCTTCCCACTCGACGGTGAAAAGGTGTTGGCGCACTTTCTGCCGCCAGGTGGGCAAGACATGCTCCACCGCCTGAGGCCCTACGGGCCCATGATCCTCATGCTCCTTGTGTTCCTCGGATCATTTGGTGGTATCAATATCTTGGGTCTGTTGGTCAGTACGCCAGCTTTTAATGTGTTCCAGTTGTTGACCTGAGGATGAGCCTCACTTACCGCGCATCTCAAACCTTCCGAGTCCTGCTCGCCAAGCCCGGGTCCGAAGATCTGGCTCTGGCCGAAGAGCATCTTCTACCTCCACTGGTAGAACTCTTCCATCAAATGAGCCCGGCTGACCAGATACACGGATTGCGTGTGCTGCACAGCCTACTTGCTCAAGACGAAGGAGACCCCAATTTGCTCGCTGCGGCGCTTCTACATGACGTCGGCAAGAGCCAAGTGAGGCTGCGACTCTGGGAACGAATCCTTATCGTCCTTGTCTCTTGGTTTGCTCCAGAGAGAAGTCAGCGCTGGGGTGAGGGCCAGCTCAATAGCTGGCGGCGACCCTTTGTCATCGCTGTGCATCACCCGGCTTGGGGTGCCGAGATGATTCGCCAAGCAGGCGGAACAGAGGAGTTGGCAACTTTGGTGCTCCGCCACCAAGAGACCCTCCCCCCTGACCCGGCAAAAGAGA
This sequence comes from Anaerolineae bacterium, assembly GCA_011174825.1. Lineage (GTDB taxonomy): Bacteria > Chloroflexota > Anaerolineae > Anaerolineales > E44-bin32 > DUEZ01. Next base: position 48,036 of record DUEZ01000025.1, read on the forward strand.
TCGACCGTCTGTTGTTCCGTCTTCAAGAAGCGGACGGATTGAATTGAGGTGAACCCATGGCTTTGGACATCTTCATCATCGGTTTAGACCAGATCGGTGCTTCCATAGGTATGGCGCTCGCTCAATCCGAAATGGAGGTGAATTGCACCGGCTACGACCCCGATAATGAAATAACCCGTCGCGCTCATCAACTCGGGGTGGTCGACCAGGTGACCTCCCACCCGGTTAAGGCGTCCAAAATCGCTGATGTTGTGGTCATTGCAACACCCTCAATCGATGTACGCGATTTACTCGAGACGTTGGGAGAGGTGCTCAAAGCTGGCGCAATCGTGCTCGACACAACGCCCTTCAAGGCCCATCACACGACCTGGGCATCCGAGCTGTTGCCAGATGAACGCCACTATATTGGTGCCATGCCGATCATCGGACCGCAGGCGTTACTCGCCGAACACCCCGATCTTACAACCCCCCGTGCGAATCTCTTCCAAGACGGTCTGCTCGCCATGGTCGTTCCACCGAAGACCTCAGAAGAGGCGGTTAACTTGGCGCTCCAATTTGCTGCCGCCATCGGAACCACTCCCTTCTTTCTCGACACGATGGAGCACGACGCCGTGATCGCCACCGTCCTTGGGCTGCCCTATTTAATGGCGGTGGCTCTGATGAAGATGGCCACGCGTGCGCACAATTGGCGCGAGATCCAACGCCTCGCCGGCAGGCTCTTCATCAACGCGACAGACATCGATCCCTCACAGCTCGGTAAGCCGCAAGCATATACTCTCCACCTCAACCGAGATGTCGTCATCAATAAGCTGAACGAATTCATAGATGAGCTGATGGCGTTGCGCGACCTGATCACCAGGGACGATCACACTGCTTTGGAGACCTACTTGACCGAGGCGATCAAAGCTCGGGATTCCTGGCTGGCAATTCGTCAGAGCGGGGATTGGGCAGGTCAGGACCTCAAACCCTCTGTACCGATAGAAAGACCCAGTTTCCTAAGCCGCGCGCTCGGCTTCCGGCCCCAACGGCCAAAGGATCATAAGTAGGGATACCCCTCGAGAACAAGCGGGAATGATTTACGGATGTTGAGAGGAAATAAAAATATCTTTATGTGGGCACCAAGGCACCAAGGCACTTGGGCACTCAGGTTTTTCCCTTGGTGCCTAAGCGCCGAAGCGCTCCGGTGCCCTTGTATTTGGCTCCCCCAGACGCTCGGCGTATAATCCTCCCGTGTCCGAATACTTCTGCTACATTATCGAATGTGCGGATGGAACGCTTTACACCGGAATAACGAATGACCCGGGGCGTCGATTGCGCGAGCATGAGCTGGGTCGCGGCGCACGCTATACGCGATCCCGACGCCCACTCCACCTGGCTTATGTCGAAGAACAGCCGAATCTCAAATCCGCTATGGCACGTGAACGTGCCATCAAAGCGCTCTCCCGCGAGCGAAAATTAGCCTTGATCTCGACCCAACCCATGGGTGAACCTGCGAAAATTGTAAGCGAGGAAACTGATGACCGAATCAGCCAAAACCGAATGGATCGATGAAGAGTTAACCAATTTAAAACAATCCGGGCTCTTTACAAACATACGTACCTTGAGTTCACCTCAAGGTGCATGGTTGATGGTGGACAATCAACGGGTTCTGAATTTCTGCTCGAACAATTATTTAGGATTAGCCAATCACCCTCGCTTGGTTGAGGCGGCTCAAGAAGCGATCCGCCGTTATGGGATCGGACCTGCGGCCGTGCGTACGATCGCCGGTACGATGGACATCCACCTCGAACTCGAGCGCCGACTGGCAGTTTTTAAGGGGGTTGAGGCGGCTATCACCTTCCAATCCGGCTTCAACGCTAACCTTGCGGCAATCCCGGCGCTTGTGGGGGTGGAGGACGTCATCTACTCTGATGAACTCAATCACGCCAGCATCATCGACGGTTGCCGTTTATCACGCTCGAAGATTCTGCGCTATGCTCACCGCAATCCAGATGACTTGAGAAACCAAATCGAGGCCAGCCAGGATGCCGGGTTCCGAAGGGCACTGATTATCACCGATGGTGTATTCAGCATGGATGGCGATGTCGCCCCACTGGATAAGTTGTACGAGATCGCTCGTGAATTCGATTACATGTTGATGGTAGACGATGCCCATGGTGAGGGTGTGCTAGGGAAAGGCGGTCGAGGTATCGTCGATCATTTCGACCTGCATGGGAAAGTCGACATCGAGGTCGGTACCCTTTCGAAAGCGTTCGGGGTTGTTGGTGGTGTAGTCGCCGGCAGTCAGCGTATCGTGGACTGGCTTCGTCAACGGGGTCGTCCGTTCCTTTTCTCCTCCGCCATGACCGTTCCAGATGTGGCCGCCTGTCTGGCGGCGATCGATTTACTCGAAGAATCAAGCGAGTTGGTCGACCGCTTGTGGGAGAATACGGACTACTTTAAACGGGAGATGCAGGCCTTGGGATTCGATACCGGATTGAGCACCACACCGATCACCCCGATCATGCTCGGCGAAGCTCCCTTGGCCCAGAAATTCAGCCGTCGATTGTTCGAAGAGGGCCTATTCGCCATGGCGATCGGCTTCCCCACAGTGCCACGTGGGAAAGCACGAATACGGGTGATGATCTCCGCGGCCCATAGCCAAGAAGACCTTAACCAGGGGTTGAATGTCTTTGAGAAAGTGGGACGTGAATTGGGCGTGATTTAGCGTACAACACGTGCGCTGCATCGATACGATAATGATGGATTACTGTCATTAGAATTACCTTGACGTAGCTCAAGGTCCCAATAAATATTGTGCCCGTGAGTTGACACGGGCACATTCCCATTTTATGGATCTACAAGTGGGAGGCATGCGGAAGCGATAGAGTTTGGCTAGCGATTAACGGAAGGGATCATATCCCGGTAGCGTCCCTGCCCAATGACAAGTCGGTTTATCGAGCTGGTTACATTCCATGCCCTTCGAACAACGACGTCCTACAATACGCGGAGGTTGATCGGGTAAGAGCTCGGACGGATAAACCAACTTGAACTCCAGCGCGACCTCTTCATCGATCCTCTCGCAAACTTGTCTTTTAACTGTCCGCCAAGTTACCCAGGGCATGCCTCACCTCCACTTTCACATCCTTCTTGCCAACATAAATATACCCAAGATAGGTGAATTTGCGAAGTGCTGACTGTCATCGTCCAAATAAGATGAAATACCTCTGGATTGTTTTTCAAATGGGTTCGCGAACCGCCCCTACATGATAATCCTGATCCAACACCCACGCCGGATATCACGGACAAAGAATTAAAAAAGCCCTGGCCGTAGGGATGATTGAATACATCGTGGAATTCCGATGTGCGATGAGCCAGGGCAAGCTTTAATTGTAACCCAATTTATAAAATCCGCCACTGACTCCCGGGAACACCTGTGCGTCTCTCGAAATGGTGCACTTCCGCACTATGTGAACTGAACAAGGACTGTATGGCTTCTCCACGGCCTAGTCTGATTTCGATATCAATCAAAATGCATCCCCGGACAAACTCGGGGAAAACGTGACACAAAAGCTGATCGATCGCTCTCAGATCCAGGGGCGAAAAGAAGATCAGAATTGGAATGTGGGGCGTATGGGCACGATTTTGCGTTCGTAGTTGACGACGTAATCCTGCAATCGGGTCTCAAGATCTTGGAAGATGTCAGAGGCCAGAATACGCGCGAGTGTGTCTCGATCTCGAGCCAGGAAACCGGCCATCCGCAAAGGGTATGCGCCGTAAGCCGTATGCCAAGCTTCACACATCGTTAGCCCCATGTGTTCAAGCGCGGGGATTAATTCTCCCTGAACGTAAAGTAAATACGCCTCTCGGCGTCCGGGGAGCGGATCATAGATAAGGAGCAGCTTTACGGGATGGTTGTTGACTTCCATGATGTTGGTTAGCTCCCTGTGCGCGTCCAGAGGAACTTTATCGAACCGACCTCGGTCTGCGAGAGAAGAGATCGTCAACAGCTCCCAAACGGACCTCGCTCGCGGACAATGGCCAAATTCCTGCAATTTCTGTACCACACTGTGGACAGGCTCCATCGTCCGTCAGATGATAACTCAAGATCACATATCCTAATCGCTCGATCAAACGCTTATTACAACTGGGACAGAAAGTATGCTCATACTCTCCAACTCGCCCGGGTAAATTTCCTGCGTAGACATAGTGTAAACCAGCCTCTTGTCCAATCTCGGCTGCTCGTATCAACGCCGCAGATGTGGTGTTTTCTGGATCGGTCATCTTGTAATTCTTACGAAAAGCCGACACATGCCACGGGATGTCCGCTGAAATCGAGGCGATGAAGCGCGCAGCATCCATCAACTCCTCCGTGCTGTCGTTGAAGCCCGGGACGACCAATGTGACAACCTCAACCCAAATCTCTCGCTCGTACGCAAGGCGGATCGTGTCAAGCACATTCTGCAGCACACCGCCTAGACGACGGTATTGCCGATCCTGCATCGTTTTCAGGTCGACCTTAAAGCCAACAAGATAAGGGTTGAGGTAGTCCAACACCTCCGGCGTGGCGTTGCCATTGGAGATGTAGACGCACTTCAGGTCAGCAGCGACGGCTTTCTCAAACACCGCCGCCGCCCACTCAGAGGTGATCAAGGGTTCGTTGTACGACGAACCGACCACCTTAGCGCCCATCTCCAAGCCATGACGTACCATGTCCTCAGGTGTTACTTGTTGGATGTAAGCGCCGGCGACATCAGATGCCGGATCACGTAACGCCTGGGAACTTACCCAATTCTGACAATAGTCACAATGAAAATCACAACCCAGCATTCCGAAAGTCAGCGTGTCAGAGCCGGGTAGGAGGTGATAAAAAGGTTTCTTCTCCGTGGGATCAGACTGGAGAGCTGCAACATACCCCCAGGGTACATACAGGACGCCCTCCCGATTAAACCTCACTTTGCAAATGCCGCGCCGTCCCGGACGGATCAGGCATCGATGGCCACATGCGTTACATCGCACGTCGCCGTTCTCAAGATGCTCGTATAACTCCCCCTCAACGGTCATCGAATCGAGTAGATCAGCCAGCATTGTCATCTCGGTTCGGCCGAATTATAACACCCTCACGGCTCACATCTCCGAGGGGTACAATAAGCCCATGTTGACGATTGCCATTCAGGCAGGTGGAGATTCCCAGCGCATGGGAGGCGATAAGGCGCTTCTCCCACTCGCGGGCAAGCCCTTAATCGAACACTTGCTCATGCGCGTCAAAGACCTTGGAGAGGACATCCTGGTTACAACCAACCGACCACGGGACTACGCTTTCCTTGGTGTCAGACTGGTCTCCGACCCTGTCCCTGGTTTAGGCGTGCTTAACGGGTTACACGTCGCCTTAGATGCCGCCCTCGGGAAATCCGTTCTTGTTCTCGCCTGCGATATGCCCTTTGTGAGTCGACCCCTGGTAGAGCATTTGGTCAGCCTGGCGACTCGGGCTGATGTGGTGGTCCCGTACCACGACAGCGGATTCGAGCCTTTGCACGCCATTTACGCGAAGCCGGCATGTTTACCCGCCATCGGAGCTGCATTGGCAGCTGGGGAAAAGCGCCTGACCAGCTTTTACCCCATGGTCGAGGTCCTACCTGTCGAGGGGAGCGATCTTTCTCGTCTAGATCCTAGAGGGTTGAGCTTCTTCAACGTCAATACGCTGGAAGATCTGGCACAAGCCGAGCGGATATGGTCTGAAGGTGAGATGGGAGGATAAGTAAATAGGTGTAGGGGCGGTTCGCGAACCCGTCGCAGATTGTGCTTCACTTCTTGTAGGGGCGGGGTTATCCCGCCCCTACAGCGTTGTAAATCATACCTCACCGCTTGTAGGGGCGAGGGCCGGTCGCCCCTACATTCTTAGAATTCCAATGCCCTAACGGTAAAAGTCAAAGCTGTAGGTTGCGGGCTCACGGGTGAAACGCGCCGTGCCCACGACCACCAGGACCGCCACCTCACCCTCCTCGGCGAGATCCAAGGGGATGTCCGCCAAGTTGTTGACACCCAAAGGTATGTGCTCAACCGTGGTTGTATCCCCGATGGTGATAAGCGCCAAGCGGAAGGTCTGGGGTAAAACGTTCTGTACCCTTACAAACCCGTCCGCTACCCATCCGCCATCGTCCGTCTCAAAATCGGTGAAGTAATCGATCTCCGGGATGGCGATGTCGTCGATCAGCATGCCTTCTCCATGCAACGAGGCATCGGTGATGTACTCGAATCGGATTTGCACCTCTTTCCCAGCAAACTGGGAGAGATCGACACGCTCTTCGATCCACTCAGATCCGTGCGGGTTATCGGTATAGCCCCATCCATAACTATTTCCATGTGGATTCCTGTCCGTGCCAGAAGGTGTGTTTAAGATCTCCCAGTGTTCCCCACCCAACGAGGCCTCGACATAGGCGTAATCGTAATCCTTCTCGATGTCGTACCAGGTCTGGAAGGTCAAGTTGAGAGGACCGTTATATTGCGTGAAGTCGAAGGTCTGCGTCAGGGTCATGTCGGAGGAGTCCCCCTTGTTCGACCAGAACGCGTACGCGCCCGAGTACGGATCGGTGGGAACGAGCTTGGTCTGGACCGAGCCATCAAAGTGCAGCGTTTGCTGCCCAGGGCAGATGATGCGGATGTAATCCACCCCATATTGGTGGACCTCACGTTCCCTCGAGCCCTGATCACAATCCTCAACGGTTTCGGTCTCATGGAAAGGTGGGCTATCAAGGTAGTTGATATAGCTGTACCGACCATCAGCCACCTCGAGATCGTCCACAAAGTTGGTGATCGCCCAATCCATCACGAGCTTGTCTGCGTTAATCGGCTGGTCGGTGATCGGGTCCACCGCACCGAGGTCCTGCAGAACATGGTCGATGCTGGTCAGCCCGTTGGCAGGATGTGCCACCAAAGCCTGCGTCGCTTCCTCTCCGAACCGATCGAGGAAGTAAGTGACGAAGAGGAACGAGGCGCCATAATGTCGAAAGTTGTCCTCCTCCGCGTCAGACCAGGTGTTCAACTGAATGTCGGGATTTACCGAATATGCCCAATCGAAACCTCCAACCGGGTAGCCGTTCAGGAATTCGGCAAGTTGAGAGAACCCCTCGTTCAACCACGTCGTTTCGTTGCGATCGAGGTTCCAGTGGATCATATGCTGAAATTCATGTGCCAGTGTGCTCAGAGTGAAAAGCGAACCAATCTTAAGGTTATCGCTATTGAGGACGAACATCTCGTGCGCGTTAGAGTATTCGTGCGCCAATGGGTGCATTTCATCGGCGGACGAGAAATAACCTGCGATGTGGATGCCCAAGCGGTGAGCGAAGAGGACATAGATGTGTGGATCACCGTCGATCCCCGGTGACCATTCATTACCAAAGAATGTTCGACCAGTCACAAAAATCTTGTTTTCAAAGGTTTCGGCTAACTCCTCAAGGTCACTCTGATCAAAATCGACGCCATCAGCCACCCAAAAATACGCATGGTCAGTCACGAAATGCAAGGTGGCCGACAGTTCAAATGTCTCGTCATGAGCATCAATAACCCAGAATACATCTCGCGCACCCACCCCCAATGGGATCACTGGCGGCTCAAGAGTGGGAGGCACATCTCCAACCCCCTTAAATCGTTGCGCTAATCCAAGCGGATCATTGATAGAGACATCGGTATTTTCTAAGATCCCCAGAGTCTCAGAATCAATAAAAAATGGCGTGACGGTTGGGGTCAATTCCAACGTCGTCGTCTGCTCAGGTCTGAAGGTTTTCGTAGGAGGAGATAGTGGTGTTGACGTAGGTATATTGGTGGGTGTCTCTTGAGGACCACATGCGGCAATCAACACGATAAAAAGGGAAATGGACAGGAAAGTGTAGCAAGTTTTAATAGTATTTAGTCCTCTTTCAATCCCAGGGAATGCGTTCCCAAGATTAGAAATGCGTGATACCGAGGCGAGCTAATATCGGACAACATACACTTAATAAAGCATAATGGCACAAATGGTACTTCAACCATCGATTTTCAGGCTCATAGGTAACAAAACAAGCCCGCGGCATTATACCATTGTGACCCAAGACGTAAGGCATGGATGGTCTTAGATACACTAAGAGACTCATCTCTCTATGACCAACAAGCTATCCACCCCAGCCCAGGTGACCTTCCACAGGCTGACGAGGTGACGGTCGTCGCCCAGGAGAGGACAGATTCCACTTAGAAGCCGAGTATGGCGGCCGTAAACTGATTACACTTGAGGTGCAAACCGGTCTGTTCATGGAGACACTCGAATCTATTCCTCTCTTCCAGGGATTGGACCCCCAAGATCTTAGCCTGCTGTCGGAACGATTGCAGACCGATTCATTCTCCGAAGGTGAGGTCATCTTTGGCCAGGGGGATCGCGCCGATAGGCTCTATGTGCTCATCTCTGGACAGGTTGCGATCCAGTTCAAGCCCGAGGATGGGGATACGATCACGGTGACCGAGATCACGGAGGGGGGTGTCTTTGGCTGGTCATCGGCGCTAGGACGACAGACTTTCACTTCTTGTGCCGTGTGCTTAGAGGAGAGCAAAACGCTTAGCATACTTGGTGATGAACTCCGTGAGCTGTGTGAGTCCCACCCTGAGACCGGCGTCATTATCCTCGAGCGGCTAGCCGAGGTGATCGCCTCACGGCTGCGCAATGCCCATGCGCATGTGGTCGAGATGCTCCAACAGGGCATGCGGACGACAATCGAACCGTGAGAGGTTCACCCATATACTGGAGGTAAGAATGACTGAGGAACCTGTTCACAGCCATCTCACCGATGTCCCACCCGAAGA
>DUEZ01000026.1 GCA_011174825.1 Anaerolineae bacterium
CGAGCGAGCTTTCGTTGGCTATATCTTGGGGGCATCCTCATGCTCATCTGGTCTACGATTCAAGGAGGATACGCCTTTCAGAATATCGCCAAAGATTACACAGCTTTGCATCTCATTCCGATAACAATAGAAAGAATCCACCGTTTCTTCTCCATTCGGGATATGTTCGCTTTTCGGGTGACGGGTCTAGCTTACGAACCCTCGTTCTTGGCAGATCAGCTCATCGTGCTCTACCTCCCTTTGTGGTTTGCGAGTGTGGCGATGAAGAGATCAGTTTTCAGTGCCAAGCGGTCGTCATTTTCAGTTGAATTGGGACTGTCCTTATGGGGTTTGGTGATCCTTTTTCTTGCTCAATCACGAATAGGGCTAATAAGCGCTTTCGGAGTCTTAGGAGCACTCGGTTTAGCTGGTGCGTGGCAGTTAGCTGGACGACTTGCAAGCAGGTTGTATCTGCATCGTGCAAAAACCATAGAATCGGGAGAAATCCTCATTGCCCCCAAATGGCTGCGCTCACTAATTTTTGTAGGGTTTATCGCGTTGATGTGCATGGCGATGATCGCAGCGATCCTTTTAGCAGCACAGCTTGACCCACGCGTCGAGGAGATGCTTGAAATTGACTTTGTGGGAGCTTTCGAGCGATATGATCAGCCGCTATACGCCATATCTAGTCGACTTGCTCTCGCTGAAAGGGTCATGTACTGGACCAGTGGTTTCAGAGTGTTCAGTGAGTACCCAATCCTCGGTGTCGGATTAGGGAACTCTGGATTCTTATTCTTAAAAACAGTCCCTTCGTTCGGTTATCGTTTACCCGAAATCATCAACATCGCGAATGGATCCCCACAATTTCCAAACACGAAAAATCTGTGGATCCGACTTCTCGCGGAAACCGGCATTATCGGTTTCTCTGTCTTTATGATCTGGTTGGTATTATTGGCATTGGGAGCTTGGGCACTCATGAAAAAAGGCAAGGATCTCAGCGCTGTGCTCGGGCTAGCTGGTTTACTTGCGATACTAGCTCAAGTTTTTGAAGGTTTCAGCTTGGACACCTTTGCTTTGCCACATCTGTGGATCATGCTTGGTTTAATCACCGCGGCAGTATCGAAGGTGTCGAGATCGATAGATAAAGCTAAGGTGAAAACGTGACACCGAAAGTTTCGATCATCGTGCCGTGCTTCAATGAAAAGCACACGATAGGTTATCTACTCCAGGCGATCCATGATCAGACTTTCCCAAGAACTGATCTTGAGGTCATCATTGCTGATGGCATGTCAACCGATGGTACAAGGGATGTGATCCAAGGATTCATTTCAGATCATGATGACCTTTCCATTCGTTTGATCGACAATCCAGAACGCATCATCCCGGTCGCGCTTAATGAGGCTATTGAAGCAGCAAGTGGAGAGGTGCTGATCCGGCTCGATGCGCATTCCATTCCCAATCGAGATTACATCGAAAGGTGTCTGACCGTGTTGGAGAGTACTGGGTCGGCCAATGTCGGTGGATTGTGGGAAATCCGGTCTTCTGGAGAAGGCTGGTTGGCGCGCTCGATCGCTATCGCAGCAGGCCACCGATTAGGTGCCGGGGATGCTCGATATCGCACGGGCGGAGAAGCGGGGGAGGTTGACACAGTACCTTTTGGAGCGTTCAAGAGGGAGTGGGTTGATCGAGTGGGCCCTTTTGACATAACGCTCATCACAAATGAAGATTACGAATTTAATGTCCGCTTACGCCAGGCGGGAGGTGTGATCTGGTTCGATTCAACCATTCGGTCTACTTATTTCGCTCGACGTGACCTCATTTCTCTTGCCCGGCAATACGCCCGTTATGGTTATTGGAAGGCTCGTATGCTTCGTCGATACCCGGAGTCATTACGCTGGCGTCAAGCCTTGCCCCCCCTATTCGTATTGAGTGTGATCGTGCTCGGTATCGCAGCTTTTGTTTGGTTCCCCGCGCGCTTATTGATAGCGGTACAATTAGCCCTCTATGCTTTACTCGTCTTCTTAGTGGGTATTGGACAATCCCTTCATGAGAGGGATTGGAAAATACTGGTTGGATTCCTCCTTGCGATATGGTCAATGCATTTCGCTTGGGGTGGGGGGTTCCTTTGGAGTATATTCGGAATGATCTTTGGAGTACATCGTGAGCCAAAGCGAGCCTAAGCGTCGTCGCTGGTTGTTGCTTGTGAGGGAGCGGCAACAACTTTTAATTTTGGGGGATTTGTTGGGCGCCTCGTTAGCCACGTTCCTCGCGTTGGCGTTGTGGGCTCAGTTGGATTGGTTGGGCTTTTCATGGGAATTCGTCCGCGCAAGGGCAGGTTGGTTCGTGTTATTGCCACTGATCTGGATCATCTTAATGGTTAATCTTTACGATGTCTCAAGAGCGAGTACGTGGCGTGACACGGTGCGCGGTGTGATTTTAGCGGCACTTGGAGGTGTCACCTTATACCTGGCCGCATACTTTTTCACAGAACCGGGATCCCTCCCTCGACGCGGTGTGCTTTACTTCCTATTCTTCGTCATCACCTTTACCCTCATCTGGCGTTGGGGCTATGTACGGGTGTTCAAAACCACTGCTTTAATGCGGCGGGTATTAATCGTAGGAGCAGGGGAGAGCGGTACAGCGTTGCTTGGAATTCTAGGCGAGATACGACCGCAGCCTTTTTTCGTTGTTGGATTGATAGACGATGACCTTTCGAAACACGGTCAAGTGTATGGGGGATTTCCAGTGTTGGGAGACAACACACGTTTGCTTGAATTGATCGAGAAGGAAAGCATCTCGGAGATTATCGTAGCTATTCTTGGGCCCATGAATGGTGAGATGTTCCAAGCCTTACTTGATGCGCAGGAAAAAGGTGTGCAAATTACAAGGATGCCGGTTACCTATGAGGAGATCCTGGGGCGAGTTCCGATTCTACATCTGGAATCCGATTGGTTGCTTCGATCCTTTGTTGATGAGGTTCGTGTCTCTGGATTTTACTTATTGGCAAAACGCTTATTGGATATCTGCGGAGCCCTCATGGGTTTGCTAGGTTTAGCTCTTGCATATCCTTGGGTAGCACTTGCTGTCTTCTTAGAAAGCGGGAGACCGATCTTGTTTTCCCAGAATCGTTCCGGTCAAGGCGGCAATCTATTTAAGGTGTACAAGTTCCGCACCATGACTCAGGATGCTGAGGCTGATGGCATAGCACATTGGACGGACGAAGAGGACTCTCGCGCAACGCGAGTGGGAAAGGTACTTCGGAGAACTCATCTTGATGAATTCCCGCAATTCTGGAATGTGCTAAAGGGGGAGATGAGTCTCGTTGGACCGAGACCTGAGCGGCCAGAATTTGTCACTCAGCTTGAGAAAGAAATCCCCTTCTACCGAGCTCGGCTGCTTGTGAAACCCGGAGTCACAGGTTGGGCACAGGTGAATTACGGCAAAGGTGCATCGATTGAAGGCTCGGCCGAGAAATTGGAGTACGACCTCTACTACATTAAGCAGAGAAGCCTAATCATGGATATCTGGATATTGCTGCGGACCGCCGGATCCGTGTTCGGCTTTCGAGGTGTATAACGTGACGACATCCTTAGTAACCGGCGGCGCGGGTTTCATAGGATCGCATTTGGTTCGAGCGCTTCTCGAACGAGGGGATCAGGTGCGCGTACTGGACAACCTGTCCACAGGTCGGAGGGAGAACCTGACTGACCTCGATGTTACACTGATCGAGGGCGACATTCGCGATCTGAACACAGTGCTCCAAGCCGTCTCCGGGATTAGCCATCTCTATCACCTCGCAGCACTCATCTCCGTGCAAGCCTCGGTAGAAGACCCTCTGGATTGTTATGCCGTCAACTTGAATGGGTCACTAAATGTGTTGTGGGCAGCACAGCAGGCAGGCGTGAGCCGCGTCGTTTTGGCTTCATCGGCAGCGGTTTATGGTGATACGGATAAAAAGGTTGACGAGACTGTCAAAACTCGTCCATTGTCTCCTTATGCAAGCTCCAAATTGGCGATGGAGCAGGCAGCGCAACTTTTTGCTACCACTTCTAATTTGCCCACAGTCTCTTTACGGTGTTTCAATGTCTATGGACCACGTCAGTCTCCTGACTCACCTTATGCAGCGGTCATCCCGATTTTCATTCGTGATATGCTCGAGGGGCGTCCACCAACAATCCATGGTGACGGAAAGCAAACGAGAGATTTTGTGTCCGTCGAGGATGTTGTGCAAGCATTCATTTTAGCCACTGAGATGGAAGAGGCACTTGGTGATGTCTTCAACATTGGTGGGGGAGCTTCAATCTCAATCCTCGATCTGGCCCATACATTGCAACAAATCATTCCAAATAGTTTGGACCCAATCTATGCTCCATCACGCCTCGGAGATATTCGTTTTTCTGAAGCGGACATCACTCGGGCTGAGTCAGCGTTGGGATTCCGCCCAACAACCGACTTGAAAGAGGGCCTTCAAATTACGGTAGAATGGTTTCAAACATTTAAGAGTCGAGACAGCGTATGAAACCTGCCTTTCAGATCCGTAATCGTTTTCTCCTCGTCGTTGATTTACTTTTAATCGTTACTTCGGTCCTGGCAAGCTTCGCATTACGCCTTGACCTAGGACCGGTGTTCACCGCGTACCTACCCTCTGCTTGGGCAATGGTCGCCATCGCTTTGATTGTGAAACCTGTCGTTTATTACTTCTTCGGACTTTACCGTCGCTATTGGGTCTATGCCAGCATTCGTGAGATGCGACTGATCATCCTGGCTACGTTAACTGCTTCAGTTTGTGTAGCGTTCTTTGTCATGCTCGGTCGAAGTGTGGGGGGGTTGCAGGCCGGCTTTCCACGAATGGTCCTGGGAATCGATTGGCTTCTTTCCTTGTTCAGTGTAGGCGGACTGCGAATCGCTGTAAGGTTGCTAGCCGAGTTGGGTCAGATCAGTCAAAAGGCCGATGGATTGGCTGGACTTCGCAGGGTTGTGGTTGTTGGTGCTGGGGATGCGGGTGTCCTGGTGGTGCGAGAAATGCAGCGTAACCCTCAATTGCATATGCTACCCGTTGCTTTTGTGGATGACAATCCCGAGAAGCTAAAGAAAGAAATCCATGGTGTGCAGGTCGCTGGAACACTACGGCAGTTGGCATCCATCGTCGATCAGAATCACGCACACGAAGTCGTGATTGCAATCCCTACCGCACCGGGTGAAGTCGTAAGGCTCGTGACTGAGGTCTGTCGCGCCAAGGAAATCCCTTTCCGCACCATGCCGGGCATCTATGAATTAATTGGTGGTAAGGTTGGTGTCAGCCGATTGCGAGAGGTCAACATCAGTGACCTGTTGCGGCGAGAACCAGCCGAGATCGATAATGAGGGCTTGGATAGAACACTAGTTGGAAAGCGGGTACTGGTCACCGGCGCAGGAGGGTCGATCGGTCTTGAAATTTGTCGTCAGCTAGCCCAATGGCGTCCATCTCAACTTATTCTTCTTGGGCATGGAGAAAACAGCATCTTCGATGCACTTTTGGAGCTGAGTGAAGACCATCCTAATCTTCCTCTTGTGCCTGTCATCGCAGATATCCGTGATATCGAACGAATTCGTGATGTATTCGATGATATTCGCCCTGAAGTCGTATTTCATGCTGCCGCGCATAAACACGTCTCACTGATGGAGATCAATGTCGAGGAAGCGGTTACCAACAATGTCCTGGGTACAAAGAGTGTAGTTGACGCAGCGTTAGCGTGTGGGACCGAGCGTTTGGTTCTTATCTCCACAGACAAGGCAGTGGAACCGAAGAGTGTGATGGGAGCTACCAAGCGTGTCGCGGAGATGATCGTTCAGGACGCCGCTAACCGGAGCGGACGTACATTCGTTACCGTTCGATTTGGTAATGTCCTCGGCAGCCGAGGAAGCATTGTGCCCATCTTCCAACGCCAGATCGCTCGTGGAGGCCCTGTGACGGTCACACACCCTGAGATGGAGCGATACTTCATGACCATCCCAGAGGCTGTGCACCTGGTCTTACAAGCCTCTAGTATGGGCCATGGGGGGGAGATGTTTGTACTGCGAATGGGGGAGCAGGTACGCATTTTAGATCTTGTAGAGGATCTGATCCGTCTTTCTGGATTTGAACCGGGGAAGGACATTCAAATTAAATTTACGGGGATCCGCCCTGGTGAGAAGCTGCAGGAGACTCTCTGGGATGAGGGTTTGAAATACGAGGTGACTGAGCACCCAGACATCGTTCAGGTCGAGAATGGAGGGTTGCTCGAGGGGGTTCCTCTTAACGCCACGATCGAAGAATTGGTTCGCTTAGCGAAGGAAGGGGATTCCCAATCCATTGTGGGTTTGTTAAGCGAGCGTGTTCCGGGAAGTGTACTTGGGCAACAACCCCCACCAGGACCTACAACCGTCTTGTAATCCGCTCGTATTTTCCCTGTAATAGTTCCTATTCTAGTCGGTACGAGCAGTTGCAGGTTCTGTGCTTTGCCATCAATCATAACAGGGCAGGATACTCTGCCCGCTTCATCAGATTCCTCACCTAATTCTCCAGCAGGTCAGGCACCTACATCCGGTTATACGGTGGCATGGGAACCGCCTCTATTGGATTTCTTTCGTGTCATTCCGAACGCCGTTAGGCGTGAGAAACCCCTATGATATGGCGAATTCAGATGCTTCATCATAAGGATTCCTCGTCGCTCCGCTCCTCGGAATGACAAACAGGACGATGTCATTCTGAGTGCTCCTTCGACTACGCTCAGGACAGGCTTTCGGGGCGAAGAATCCCTGTGATGTAGCATATTTACTCGCCTCATCATAGGGATCCTTCGCTTCACGGAGCCTGCCCTGAGCGCCACCGAAGGGTTCCGCTCAGGATGACATGCCTAAATCCAGATGTTATTCTGCATGCCCTCTATTCTGAAACAACCGACTCCAACTCATAGTAACTCGCAAAACAGAGATTGACCCAATAATTGGGATCGTCCTTGATATCAGACAAGCCCCCTGTGAAACCAAGCGCTGGGACGGCGAGGTGCATGGCCCCCCCCTCTTGAGCGACGCGTATTTCACGATCTCTAACATCCCAACGTTTAGCATATGCACGTAACGTGGGAACTTGAGAAAAATTTTCTTTAGCCGAGAGAAGGGGGCCAAGGACAAGTAGAATAGCTACAAGACAACAGCCGATAACCGTGATCCACCTCTTCTGCTTTATGATCCAACTGGATCTCATTTTTAACGCAAGACCGCCAACGGAACCCCAGATAATAATTGTTGAGGTGAGGACGAACTGTGGGATGGTAAGGGTCCGATCCTCTGGGAAGGCGGACACGCCATAGACAGAGGGGGCCATCGAGCTAGCGATGAGGAGGTAACCAACGAAAGGTAAGAGCAGTAGAAATGTAGACAGATGCTTTTGATCCAGGCGTGGATGGATTTCTCCCGATTTCCCATCCTTTAAGGTAAGAGAGATGGTAATCAAGGCTGGAATGAAGAGAGCTAACGACGTTGGTAATGGGGAGAGCAAGACAGATTTTCCGATGAATTTAAACGAGAATATCAGGGACAATCCGATCACATTGAGTAGGCCAGGTGATTCAGGGGTGAGGGTTTGTCTGATCTCGTTCCCAGGGGCGACGAAGATAATTACCATCGAAATGATCGAGCCTGCAAGACCAACGACAAGCAGGGTTAATATGGGACGTTTTCGATCATCGTTAGTGAAGATAAGGAAAATGACAATAGCTATGAGAAAAGCAGTTGTCTGCATTGCAATGTACATCTCGGAGAAACCGCCAGCTAGTATTACAAGAACAGCGAGAAACAACGCCGAACCAGGTACGCTGGGGAAAGTCGCTCTACGGAGGTTGCAGATGAAGATGCCGATGATGATCGTGGAAAATATAAGAGGGGCGATATAGGTCAGCATCCCGGTCTGCCAATAAAGAGATTGATGAACATTGGGGATATTCTCCAAGACCGTGAATATCAACAGACTGGCGATAAGGAGGGAAGCCGATAAAGCTGACGATCGAGGTCCCCAAATACGGAATTGGTACACCGCCCACGTAGTCACGGCTAGCCAAAGGCATAGGGCTATGGCTGGGAGATAAGGCACCAACTTGATCCCGATCAATTCTATGAGGCTGACAGCAAGCGTAAAGGAGTAACGCCCAGACCAATTCATATACCACGTACATTGTGCCCTTAACAGGCCCTGAGAATGAACCGTTGCAGCTGTACACCAGTCATCGGCGATGTACCTTGTATGAGAACCGAGAACAGCATGAGCAAGGAGGGGAACGAAAAGAGCAAGAATAGGCGCGAATAGAAGAACCCTATAAAGATTAGATCGATCCGTTGATTCTCGAGAGGAGGTAAGTTCGGGGGACATTAACCTATTCCAGCAATGGGAGCTCTAAAATGATTAATATTTAGATTGAAAATGACCCGCCTTATCAGTCAGATAAAATTTTTCTCCATCTGATAAACCGAATAACTGTGTATATGATCGTAATAACAGTAACCGCAGTCGATATCCCGATGATCCATACATACGTAGGGTCCGGTTGATTCAGAATCTGAATATCAGAAACGAAAACCCGGTCAGGATCAGGGAGCGCTCGAGCGAAGTTATCCACACGCCAAATGCGTACATGCCGCAAGATATCGTGTCCCATAATGATGAAAAAAGTAAGGGATATAAATCGTTTGGTGATCGATTGAACCCTCGTTGACAGCCAACCTTGGGCGCTTATGGCGGCAATAAAGATGACGCCAACTACGGACATGATCAGGAAGCGAGAGGGAACACGCTCTAGTCCAACAAGGGGTATCGGCAGGCTGTGAATGGGTTGATAGAGATAACTCACGGAGAGGATCATCATGATTATCATCGGAATGTAGAGAGGCAGGAACTTCGAGGAGCTTTTTTCCTCGTGGTTGGGATCAAAAAGAGGATAAAAACCGAATAGAAGAATAAAAAGAAGCCCTACAAGACTTACATAGTGATCAAGCTCCCACCAACCGACAAGCCTTCCACTAATAGCTTCATAGGGGGAGACGTCCTTGACGAGAGCGGAAAGAATATCTGTAAAGTTGATGTAACCGGGGAAAAATCGGCGTTTGTTCTCAGCGAATACAAGGGCTGCTGGCAGTATTCGATGAGCTGCAAGGAGCGCGCTGGCGATCAGCGATTTCAGGATCGGGATACGGTGTGGACGCAAGATGACAAGTAAGATGAGTAAGAGCATGACACACCATACGTAGAAGTGAATCGAACCCTGTAAGGTGATACCAAAAAGTATGAGACCCATCACAAGTGGCCATTTGTGATCATAATCATGGTCAATCAAACGGAACAGTTGAAGCATGAAGAACGGTAGCAGGTAATAGCCAAACCACATGGAGTGCCCTACACTCACGTGCGAAACAATGTGACCATTGAAGGAGAATAAGAGAAAGAGAACTCCAAAGGTGATCGGGGACAGGTTGTAGCGTCTTTTGATGAGCAACAATCCAAGAAACCCGATGCTGAAGAGGAGAAGCGCGTTGAGCAATACAAACTGACCTGGTTCGAGAAATGAGAGGGATAGAATTTGGGGAGATAGAACGGTCTCTGGAATGGAAAGGAAACGTTCCGGTGCGTTTGGGTTCGGGTTGGTATGTAGGGGGATCGTTTTATCCGTAAGTGCCTGTTTAAGAATCGTGTAATACTGCCATTCCTTCGGCCAGTCATGGATCTCAAATTGAATTCGACCTCCATCAAGGAAATACACCCACATAACGAGCCCGATGAGCAGCAAGGCAAAGATCCAGGACCACTGAATGGTTCGTTGCCAACGGGAAAGAGAAGCATTTGCAGGCAGGAATATGGCGTCTATGGCTTCATGAGAAATCTGAATGATACGTTCTTCGAAGTTCTTCAACCAATCTTTCATGTCGTTGTATCTTTCTGGACTCTCTTGATGTCGCGTGGCATATCCAATATCGCTGGTCGTATTATAGGCTTGCTTCGTATGTCTACCAACTGTGAGAATGTATTGTAAGATGTTGAAGTCTAAGCATGACAGACTTACAGAAACAGATCAAGATTCACTTTGACCATTTATCTATACTGTAGTGATCAGAACATCACCTTGTGGAGATTAGGTATCTGTGGGAGGAGGTCATGGAGTTTGGGTATTCGTAGGAGTTGGGGTGCTCGAGGGTATGGGTGTTGGCGTGTAGGAAGGCGTAGACGTGAGAGTGTCAGTTGGAGGCAGTTGAGTCGGTGGGGGAGTAAAGGTAGGTGGGGGGGTGAAACTCGCGGTGCGTGTGGGGGGCACAAATCCAGTTGAGGTTTCTGTGGGAGTCAAGGTTTCTGATGGGGTCGTTGTAAGGGTCACCGAAGGCATGAGAACAGGTGTAGTTGATGGTGGTAGTTGGCTTGGAGTTGGGGTGCCAGTAGCTGAGGGCGCGCGGCGTATCGCGATGATACCTGCACAGTAGCAGGGGATCGTGGTCAAGATGATGCCGATGAAAATCAGATAGATTCTACGCCCGGTTAACTGCATCATGAGTCTGTAATTCGCGGCTGATGTTTGATATTACCAGCCGTGTAGCATACCTGCAAGCAGGGTCTATCTTCTAAAACCGGAAAAACGAATAGGTCTATTATAAAGTCCTGATGGATATTTGTTTGTATGCCTGAACCACGTGACATATAATCGAATTGAGTTCATTCCATGATCGGGGGTGGCGTCCGTTGAGCGATCAAACACTTGTCCCAACGTTAGAGGAACATCTGCTGCGATTAAGCCGAAGAGCGGAGGAGCTGCGCGGTCAGTTAGCGGCCCATCGAGCGACGCTTGCTCGAGCGCAATTAGATATCCCTGAGGGGGTGCTAGAAGGATTACGCCAACTCAGCGGGACGCTTCTTCTTTTACAGAAGACGGTCGATGAAAATGAACAAGATCGGCGCAATCTCCGGGCATTGGCCGAGATAGGACAGGTGGTCAATTCCTCGCTCGACACGAAAACTGTACTCAATGAAGTGATGGATACCATCATTCGATTGACCGGGGCCGAGCGTGCATTTCTTATGCTGCGAAATGAACTCGGGGAGATGGAGATCAACGTCGCCCGTAATTGGGAACGGATCTCGCTTGAGCCGCAAGAGATCGAAATCAGCCGGACCATCATCAAGCGTGTCGTGTTACAAGGTGAAGCGATTCTGACCACCAATGCTCAAACGGATCCCCGCTTTGGCAGACAGGAGAGCATCGTTGCCTATAATCTGCGTTCGATTCTGTGCATTCCCTTGAAAGTAAAGGGGGAGTTGACGGGTGTGATTTACGCGGATAACCGAGTGCGAGAGGGGCTTTTCACCGAAAAAGAACGATCGCTGCTTTCAGACTTTGCCAACCAGGCAGCGGTGGCGTTAGAGAACGCTCGTCTGTTCGAGTCAGTGAGGCGAACCCTGGATGAGGTGATCGAGTTGAAAAACCTGATGGAGGACGTGTTCGCATCGATCGCTAGCGGAGTGATAACCGCAGATGTCGATGGAACGATCACACTCTGTAATCAAGCCGCGGAGTCGATCCTTGCCACTCCGAAGCAGGCCATACTAGGAACTTCTCTACGTGAGCTGCTTGAGCCTCTATCCCCTGATTTGCTGCAAAAAGTGATTGAAGTTGAAGAAGAAGACCAACATCACATCGGTATTGAAGTTGAACCGATCTTGGAGGAGCGAGGCCAAGTCGATCTTAGTTTGAATATAACCCCTCTGAAGACAGCGGATGAGATGACGCGAGGCGTGGCGATCGTCGTTGATGACTTGACCGAAAAGCGACGCTTGGAAGCGCAACGCCGTTTGTTTGAGCGTATGGTATCGCCGGCGGTGATCGATCAGCTCGATCCGGATGGTTTGCAATTGGGCGGGCATCGGCAAGAAATCACCACTTTGTTCGCCGATATTCGCGGTTTTACCGCTTTAAGTGAAACCATTGATCCCGAAACTTTAGTGGGTGTATTGAACCGATTCTTAGCTGCCGCCGCTGAGGCGATCCTTAATGAAGAGGGGACCATTGACAAGTTCATCGGTGATGCAGCGATGGCATGGTTTAACGCACCGATCCCGCAACCAGATCACACAATGCGCGCTGTGCGAGCTGCACTTACTATGAGAGAAGCCGTTGAGGAGCTTCACGAATCGCTCGAGAAGAAGTTCCGCCTAAACTTTGGAATTGGAATCCACTATGGAGAAGCCCTTCTCGGGCTGGTCGGCACTCAGAAGCGCTTGGAATATACCGCCATCGGGGACAGCGTGAACACGGCTAGGAGACTTCAGGAGAACGCTGCTTCGGGTCAAATCCTGATCAGTCAGGTAGCGGCTGAGAGGGTGACGGATTCGGTTATGTTCGCGGATGTCGACCCCATTCAAGCTAAAGGTAAGGAAAAGCCAATTGAAGTTTATGAAGTGGTGGGGTTAGTTAAGGATAATTCCTCGGCGTAAGCAAACAGAGCGGGTGTCCCACCCGTGTGCCAGAATAGAACGCGCTCTTTAGAACTTATTTCCCCGCTGTGGATGAGGTCAATCATCCCGGCTGCTGCCCGTCCTGTATAGACCGGATCAAGAAATAATCCTTCGAGTCGGGCGAACATTTCAAGCGCCTCCTTCTCGGGCTTCCCCATCACTGCATAACCCTCACCTAAATATGAATCGTTCACATCGACTTGACCTTCTGAGAAGGTCTCAGGTAGACCGAGCAGCTCAGCGGTTTCGGTTGCTAAGGATGTGATGGTGGGCACAATCTCACCCGCTGAGGGATCCACGCTGATACCCGTGATTTGACCGGAAAAGCGGTGAATCTGTGCACCGACGAGCAATCCAGCCTGGGTCCCACCGGATGATGTCGCAAACACGATCCGATCTACTGGGGTGTCTTGTTCCATGAATTCCCCCATGGCAGCCGTGTAAGATGCCGCGCCTATTGGATTGGATCCGCCATAGGGGATGAGGTAAGGGCGTCTTCCATCAGACCAGGCAGCATCGAACGTATTAGTTAATGTTTCTTCGGGATCTTCCCCCTCAGTCCATATAATCTCAGCCCCTAGGAGTTGGTCTAGTAGGGTATTGCCTATCGCGGTTTTCGGTGGGTTTCCAGTGAGCACTAAGATGCACTCAAAACCTTGGTTCGCTGCAGCTGCAGCTGTCTGCCGGCAGTGATTGGATTGGATAGCGCCGCGTGTGATCAAGGTCCGTGCACCATGAGCTTGAGCTTCAGCGAGCAGGAATTCTAATTTCCTGGTCTTGTTGCCACCGAACGCCAATCCGGTCAGATCATCGCGTTTGATCCACAACCGAGGTCCGCCGAGTTCGGCGCTCAGTCGGGGTAGGGGATGGACAGGTGTAGGGAGATGCGCCAAGGGAATGCGAGGGAGTGTGATCATGTTCGTGAAAGACTCCTCAAATCTATACTTGCTAGCTTGATAACTCCAGAAGCAGACCTTTTTCAGAGATTCGATGACTAGACTTAAAGGGAGGAATTGCCTTTATTCCTCGGAGGTCAATCTCCTTCTGGTCCGTAGTGCGGTGGTTTTACGTCCTCTGGTATCGGTGAAACGTACGGCTTGCCTCCGGTCTGTTGCTTGAACTCCAGATGGATTTTAACAAGATGGTTAGGATCTGAGTAGAGTTTAACAGCGGTTACGGCCATGATCTTGGCCGCGTGCAGCATGCCTTTGTGGCCAATAGACATCCCAGAGGCAGCGACATTACCCCAGCTATGTCCTGGGACGCCTGTTGGAAAGCAGGTTGTGCTCAGTAAGCTCACCGGGACAATCTGACTGAGATCGCCGACATCCGTTGAGCCAGTAGCGATGATGTGTTCATCAAGTGCACGGAAATTTCTCCCCACCAAAGGCTGGTCACGATATTCATCAAGGGCGGCAACGATTTCGGGCGAAGCTTTATAGTATTCGATCTTGTCATCGATGTAGTCGGAGTTCGTACCAGGGAAAGCGTCATTGATCTTCTGGGCGAACTCGATTTCAGCCTCTGTGAAGGTGATCGGACCGATCGACTGCATGGCCTGATACTGCAGATCTGCCAGATAATGATTGCTGAGTAAGGCTGAACATCCCTCTTCGAAAAGAACCTCAAAGGTTGTCTCAGTCATCAATGCTGCACCTTCAGCCACTTTGCGGACGCGTTCAACCACCTCGGCCAGATAGTCGGGTTTGGCGGCCCGGATGAAATAATACACTTCGGCTTCTTCAGGGACGATATTGGGCGCTTTCCCTCCCTCCGTGATGATGTAATGCATGCGTACGTCATCCTTGACATGCTCACGAAGGTAATTGACACCGACATTCATCAGTTCAACCGCATCCAAGGCTGAGCGTCCTTTATGTGGGGAACCTCCGGCATGGGCAGTCTGACCATAGAATCGGAAGTATATGGCATTCACGCCAACAGCCCCGCCCTTAGAGGGAGTGTTCAGATGGGCAGGGTGGAAGTTCAAGGCCGCGTCCAGATCATCAAAGGCACCTGCCCGAGCCATAAAAACCTTCCCGCTGCCTTTTTCTTCTGCTGGACAGCCATAGTAGCGAACGGTCCCTGATTTATCGTTGGACTTAAGCCATTTTTGCACGGCAACCGCTGACGCGACGGTACCAGCGCCCAATAAATTGTGCCCGCATCCATGCCCTGGCTCACCTTCGTGAATAGGTTCTTTGGTGGGTTGTTTCTTTTGGGATAATCCCGGTAATGCATCATACTCACCGATGAAACCAAGAATAGGCTTGCCCTCCCCCCACTCAGCCATAAATGCGGTATTGAGGTCCCCAATCCAAGTGACTGAGAAACCTTCATTTTCCAGGTAATCGGCTTGTAGGTGCGAAGATTTGAACTCTTTCCACGCTAATTCCGGGGTGCGCCAAATTTGATCGGCCATTTCGATAAAGATGGATTGATTTTGGTCTAGCCAATCGATCACTTGTTGAGCGGATTCATTCGTATCCATTGTTGTTCCTCAATTGATTCTGGTGTCGCTCGCGGCGTCATCTCCAGCGATTTTTTGTAGGGACTGAAAGTCAGGTACAGCAGTCCGGAGAGGACGATGATGCTGACGTGGGATATCAAGGCGACAGCTATGTTCATCCGGAACTTCTTATCGCCCTCGGCCACGGCAGCAAGTGCGTTGGGTAAATTCTCTGGATTAAGAGGGGTACCCGCCATGAATCTACTGATGGCGTTAGTGAGGAAGATATGGAGAAACAGAAATCCGCACAGTTGGATGATCCCTATCATTGGGAGCATGACTTTGTCCTTTTAGATTGTAATGACGATTTTTCCTCGAGCATGTCCTGTTCCGTAATGTCGGAGAGCTTCAGGGAGCTCGCTCAATGTGTAGCGTCTATCTATGTACGGAGTTACCTTCCCGGTTTCGAGAAGCTCTTTCAATTCGAGCATGTCCTTTTCATCGGGTCTATCCATGGGGTTCATCGGAACCATTTTCTGGCTCCCGGTCATGGAAATCCACTTCTCCTGGAGCGCTAAAAGGGGAGACCATGCGGTTGTGACATACGTACCCTGGGGGCTTAGTGCGCGCCGGCAGTCTGAAAAAGAACGCTTCCTCACGGCGTCATATATCAGGTCATAATGACCCTCATTTTGGGCAAAATTCTCTTGGGTGTAATCAATGACACGGTCTGTGCCAATTGAATGCACCATATCAAGATTTTTGGTGCTGCAAACTCCCGTCACTTCGGTCCCATACGCCTTGGCGATCTGTACAGCAAACGTGCCTACAGCACCAGAAGCACCATTAATCAAAACCTTTTGCCCCGGTTGAATTTGTCCGAAATCACGAAGACATATTAGAGCAGTTGATACCGAACAAGGTACAGCCGCCGCTTCCTCGAATGAGATACTGGCCGGTTTCAGTACCATTTGAATCTGTGCTTCAGGAGCACAAAAATATTCTGCAAAAGCTCCATTAATGAAACTCAATCCGAATACCTCATCGCCCGGCTGAAACTGCTTGAAGTTTACTCCGACCGCTTCAACTCGTCCCGCCACATCAACTCCCAATACCTTGCGTTTTGGTTTGAGCAGTCCACCTGCCACTATACGCGCCAGGAAGGGTGTACCCAATAGGAATCGGTATTCAATCGCATTTACTGAAGCCGCATGAACTTTGATCAGAACTTCGTCGTCCTTTGGCGTGGGCTTTTCGATCTCTCTGAGTTCAAGAACATCGGGTGAACCATAGTTGTCATAGACCATTGCTTTCATTTTTATCTCCTTTGTGATGCCTCTTGCATCCATTTGTTGTCGGTCGTCTATATCACTCTTTTGGGTGATATTAACGTTGCTGACTGAGGGCAACCGACCATAAACATGTTGGATTCCCTTGAAGACAGATTTGGAGGACTTTCAATCGACTATCATTCTGGTGAAGATTATTTACACCGTATAAAGGATTTGAGCTGAGCGACTAGGTTTTGCCAACCGCTATGATATCTACCCACCCCTATCATACAACTTAGCTATCAAATCGCGCTGTATCCGGTGCATACTTCAGCGGTTTATTAGGTTGATCTTTTAGTCCTCCACCCCTTTGAACGGACAGATTCTCCTTCCAAGGGCTATCATTGCTACCCCCATTGACAAAGAGATGAAAGAGGCACCAGAGTATGAAGGAAGCCATGTCAATGCCCACAAGAGATAGGGAAGATAGAAGATGACTAAGCCAAGAACAAGGATCATCAGTAAGAACTTGAGATTGTGGAATTTAATAAAGTCTCTAGAGAAGATGAGTATATAGAGCAAAACCATGACGTAACCAGAATACGCCAGGAAAACAGCAAGCGCACCACTATACGCCAGACGATTCAGAGCCGGTCTTAGAGACCAGGCCAAGAGGAAGGTAAACCAAGGTATAGATAGTGGAGCGATCTTTCTAACAGTAAACGGCCCTTCAACTAGGACGCTTGCGATGGACAGCAGACCGAAGAGAATGGAAAGGTGGAATTCACCATAGAGAAAGCCAACGAGCTCCTTAGGCGAAGAGGGTAGAGGCCTTCCCTCCCGCCCGAATTCCCCCACCACAACCCAAGCCCAGTCGCCATTAACGTTATGAACAAGAACGCCATCGTGACCCATCGCGAAGACGGCATTCCCGCTTGAGGGATCAATTGCCCCAGAAAAGGGTCCGTATATGAGCTGGACGCCATTCCTGTATTCGTAGAATGCACTTCTTGCGTCACGGGATCGTGTAAGATCATAATGCGCCACCCAGGTATCGCCACTGTCCTCAGACTTCTCAATACGCTCTCCCGGGAAGTACCTGTATCGGATAGCTGGCTCCTCCGGATGTATTACAAGAGTTTCCTCACTCGTGCTGACGCATTGATTTGTGCATTCTGCGCAATAATCCCAACTCATCCCACCATTGTTGCTGACGTAGATCTCGTCTCGCCACCCTGCAGAAGAGATTAGTTCCGCACCGTCCGTAGATACGCATTCGATTCCTTGAACCGTATAGGCACTATTGGCTAGTGAGAACGTAATACCTAAGGCAATAATCAGATACGGCAAAGGTCTCTTATAGGGGTCTTTGTCATCTTTGCTTCTCTTCCAAAGCTGCCACAAGAGAATAAAGGAAAGGAGAGCCACCAGATCAGTTGGGTCCTGGGTTATTCTGAACTCCGAGCGCGTAATCGAACCAAGGATTTGTTCAAAAAATCGGCGAAAGGAAGTGGCTGTGTTCGCGAGTATGAAAACAAGCCCGGTAAGGGAAAGGGAAGAGAAAAGAACTACTTCTTTCTGATTACGGACTCTTCCTGGTATACCCAAGGACAGTGGAATGGCAAGGATGAGAGGAAAGAAGAGTAGCCAGCAGAAATCACTCAACTTCCCGGTAAGTGAGGATGGATAATTGGTGCGGAATATATGATCATTGAGTAGCAGGAGCACGACCGATCCGATAACCAAAGGGTGCCCCAACAATCGTAAAGTCTTTTCAAGAGGAGGATTACGCATTCTGATGTCCGATCCGCTTAAAGGTCCTGAGATGAGCAACCGATGTGAGGTCCTGCTCCTCAGCCACCCGCTAAATCCGCAAGAATAACTTGCGCCGGTAGAGCAGGTAGGCAATCAGGAGGATAAGCCCCGTAAAGACTACACTGGATACAAGTTCCCCATAAATGCCGAAGACCGTATTCATGGAGAGATCTAAGAGACCGCCATTCAGCAGAAAGGCGGCCAGCGCGCCAGAAACCAGGTATGTCATTATGGAGTTTGCGCCAATCCAGACAAACGGTGACGCCCACTTTCGACGCCCCCAGACTTCTATGGTTTGGTAGAAAACCGCCAGTAAGAGACAGCTATAGCCCCCCGTGACCAGGACATAGGAGGACGTCCAGATCTTCTTGATCAACGGGAATTGCAGCCCCCACAGGAAGCCGAGTAAGATTCCGACAACGCCACAACCAAGTAAAAGCCCGACCTTCTTTTTGTCTGAGAAACTGTTGTTTTTCAAGAGGAACCCGGCGAAGACACCCAAGAGACACGTGGCGATCGCGGGTAACGTGCTCAACAATCCCTCGGGGTCGTGGTCGCCATCGTATTTGGTTAACGGGAGATACTGCTGATCGATGTAGTTGGCCAGATTGGTGCCCTCCTGGAAATTACCCGCACCCACTCCCGGCACCGGTACGAAAGTCATCAGCGCCCAATAACCGAAGAGCAAGGCAGCGCAGACAATTGCCAGGTCTCTGGGTTTGAGGGTACAGAAGAGAAGCCCGGCAAAGAGATAGCAGAGGGCAATGCGCTGCAAGACGCCCATAAGCCGTATGCCTTCGAATGAGGTCACAGGACCAGATGAGAAGATAACGCCAATTACGAAGAGGAAGATACTGCGTACGATGATACGCTTGTAGGCTGCCGACTTGCCGTTCTTTTCAACATGTCTACTCAAGGAGAAGACTAACGAGACCCCC
Source organism: Anaerolineae bacterium (assembly GCA_011174825.1). Lineage (GTDB taxonomy): Bacteria > Chloroflexota > Anaerolineae > Anaerolineales > E44-bin32 > DUEZ01. The sequence continues at coordinate 18,961 of DUEZ01000026.1, forward strand.
ACGATAAACACAAAGAGTGGGAAAATCAGGTCGTAGAACGTAGCGCCTTCCCAATCCTTGTGAGCAAACTGGACATCCAGAACACGTACAAGGTCGACGTTTGTGGTTTTGCTCAGCGCTTGGATGATTCCCGTTCCACCGGCAATCCAGAACATATCGAATCCACGTAGTGCGTCGATCGAAATTAGCCGCCGACCCTTTGCAAGTACTGATACGTCATCCTTTGGTCGGGTCGTGTTGACCAACAGCGCTGCTCCCGTGGTCAGGATCAGCAAAACAAGTGTCCTCAGGATGGCTTTTGGTTGTGAGCCAGTCAATATTCCTGCAACGTATGCTGTGCCCTCAGGGCACGTGACCGCCGGATTGTAGCTTTCAAATCGATCGTCCAGTGCACCGACAAACCAGACGTTGAGTCCTAAATAGTCTTCATCCGGCGTAGGGCCAAAATCATGACCAAAGAGCTCCGGAGGATCGGTTTCACGGGAGGGCACCATGTACGCCAGCCCGATCACCTGATCCTCTGCGTCGAGCCACAATCCTTCCGGTTCCAGGGGACCGATGGTGTCATCCACAAGTGGCACGTTGACGGCCGCGAAACCCAAACCTCCCAACTCTGGGTGGCCATGTGTGCTCCCATCGTAACAGAATGGGAGCTTCTCATAGCCGGCAGCCTCCCACTCGGCAAAAGGTGTCCAGGCAAATATGGCTGCTACGTCATCATAGGTAGTCTCTTGAGCCATTGCCGGGCTGAATGTGAATACCGCCAGAATCAAACTCAGGCCGCAAGCATTGAACCAAGAATTCAGGATCTTTGTCCTTATTGCCATCTTGCCTAAGACTGTTATTCCTTGTCAGGTAAGGTAGGTTTTGTGCATGAATGACTTATTCTAGGAGCGCTCGGGTCTGAGCATGACCTCTCGTTCGGAGCACGCTCATCAACCACGGCTTCACAATGTTGTAAAGCCAATACATCGTGCCTCGAACAGGGAAATCCCACGCCCCGATGGTGCGGACTAGTCGAGCTCCAAAGCCTTGCTTAAAACGATAAACGCCCCACATTGGATCACCTGGTTCAAGCCGATCGGGTGAACCCCAGAAGTCATACACTATGCAACCTTGTTCCTTCGCCCAGCGGATGGCTTCCCATTGGAGGAGGTGATTCGGCATCTTTTCTCTGTGGGCAGTCCGTGACATCCCGTACAGGAAAGTGGCGACCTCCCCGAAACGGAAGGCGATCAGCGCCGCCACCGGTTCTCCATCAAAGGTGGCGATGAACGGTTGTGCCAGTCCGGCATGGATAAAAGATCCCCACGCGTCCTGATAGTATTCAGGTTTGCGGATGACAAATCCATCTCGTAGGGAGGTCTCCGCATACATCTGGTAGAGTACATCAAGGTCTTCCATCCCTCCAGGTCTTACATCTATCTCCCGACGACGAGCCAAACGGATGTTATAGCGCGTCTTTTGCTTCATGCCCGCCAGTAACGCCTCTTCAGAGTCTTGAATATCCAACACGAGGGTGTTACGGAACTGGATTTGTTCGTTCGATTCTCGCCAACCGATTTCGAGCAAGTCTTCAGTTATCGATTGACCCGAGGTGGTGTTTACTGCGTCCGATTCGCCAGGTATGCTATAACCTACTATCACATGAGGGTCGATTTTTATGGAGATAGCGCCGCGCTGTTTAGCCATGACTGCGAGATCGCTTACTACCGGCCGCCGAATTGTTTCATCAGACCAGTCAAGGATGGGACCGCGAGGACAATACAGGATCTCAAAGCCGGTACCGATCCCAGGTAGGTGGAGGGCACGACTGAGTATCTGCGCGGCGGCACTTGGTTTTGAGCCTTCTTTGGCCCATATCCATCTTTCTGCTCGCCACCCGTACTTTTCCTTTAAATCACCCCATTCCCAAGACTGAAGCAAATGACCGCCTGGAAGGTTAGTGATCATACGGTTCCATGTTTCAGCTTCATGAATGAGCGTTGGTTTCATCATCCATTACTACTTCGCCAAGAGGAAACTCGGCGGTAGAGCCAATAAATGGGCTTGTTGTAAGGTCGATCCCACGCGCCTGCGGTGCGGACAAGGTCCCCACCGAATCCCCGTTTAAACCGATACACACCCCAGAGCCCTTCCCGACGAGATGTGAACCTGGTTTCTAAAGTCTCTAGATCCTCATCCGGTACCCCCCACAAATCGTACTGAGTGCACCCACGGCTGCGAGCCCAACGCATGGCCTCCCACTGCAAGAGATAATTCGGCATCAGGTTGCGGTGCTTGGTTGTCGATGCGCCGTAGAGATACCATGATCGCGTCCCTTGGATAAAGACCATCAAAGCGGCCAGCGGTTGGTTTTTATAACTAGCTACAAAAACCTCACACTCTCCGCTAGGGTGGAAGAGGTTATACGCGCGTTTGTAGTATGCCGGAACGTGGACGCTGAACCGATCGCGGGCGGCGGTTTTGAGGATCATACGCCCAAAAGACTCTAGATCATCCCAGGGACGAACCTCGATCTCTTTCCTTGAGGCCAAACGGATGTTGTAACGTGTTTTTTGATGCATATGGGCTAGGATCTGATCCTCATCGTCTTCTAAATCGACGATCAGGGTTCGTCGTGGTTGGATCGTTTGTGGGCTCGGAATGAAACCGTGCTCCTTCAAACGGTCTGTGTGTGTAGGATCTGATACGGAGTCGGGTTCGATTTTGAGGACAAAAGCGCGCCGCTGTCGGCAAAGCGCGTCAAGTTCTGGTAACAAATGAGGAAGCCACTCACCGATCGGACCTTTGGGGATGTAAGCCAAGGTAAGCCCGAGCGGGAATCGACGGAATAAGACTTGGGCTCCAGCATGTTCGATCGATAAACGCTCAACCTCCCACCCGAAGGAGGTTTTTAATTCGCCCCATTGCGGTGATTGAAGCAGATGGGCTCCTGGGTGGTCGGTTAGAAATTCACTCCAGTGGTTGAGCGTGAGAAGAGGGGTCACGCGACGATTATACCATCGCGAGTAATTCGGCCTATTTCGACGCGACAACTTAACTTTACGCCCCGCGGGATACATGATAAACTTTTCGCCGTCTGTTAACACGTGGTTTTTGTTAATAAACTTCATCGAGTATTTTCGCACAATTGAGGAGCTTGAATGGTTGGGCAATGGGTGTTCATTGGGCTGTTATTAATCATCGGATTAATCCTTCCAGCGGTTGTCATCCTGTTCAATTGGCTACTAGGACCACGAAAACCCAACTCTTTGAAGAATTCCATCTATGAATGTGGGATAGAGACAGTAGGGGAGACATGGGTTCAATTGAAGAGCCAATATTATATTTTCGCCCTCATCTTCGTCGTCTTCGATGTCGAAGCAGTTTTTCTCCTGCCGTGGGCTGTAGCTTATGATAAGTTACAGTTTTACATGGTCCTCGAGGGGGTCCTCTTCATCCTAATCTTGGCGGCCGGATTGGTGTACGCCTGGCGCAAGGGTGTCTTAGAGTGGGTATAGTCATTTTATTTATACATGAATGGCTGATAAGCATTGACCATCAGTCATTCTTTTTTGTTATGGGCGAGTGAGGGATGGATCAAATCCTTGGCGATCCCTTTGGTTGGTTCAACCAGCTTCTACGTAGTCTCTTAGAAGGTTGGGGATTATCACCAGGGTTCACCAGCTTTGTGTTAAATCTCCTAGGCGCTTTCGTTATGGGTCTAGGGGTGTTGTTATTAACCTTGTTGCTCATCTGGGCTGAACGGAAGATTGTAGCTCGCATCCAAGACCGCTTGGGACCAAACCGTGTGGGACCGTTTGGCATACTACAAACGGTCGCTGACTTAGTTAAGCTGGTCACTAAAGAGCTGATTGTGCCCGTTGGAGCTGATCTTGGTCCCTATAACCTTGCGCCCTTACTCGCAGTGATGTCAGTTGTAGGCTTATGGGCGGTGGTCCCATTGGCACCAAGGTTATTGGGTGCTGACATCAACGTCGGTGTTCTTTATGTCGTATCGATCGGTGCGATTAGCACCCTCTCAATCCTGTTGGCGGGCATATCTTCGAATAACAAGTATGCTATTCTCGGTGCTTTTCGGACGGTCGCCCAGATGGTGTCTTATGCCGTTCCTTTGGTCTTGGCCTTGATCGTCCCAACTTTACTGGCAGGTTCGATGGGCATGGTCGAAATTGTTGAAGAGCAGCGTTCGATATGGTTTCTGGTTATAGCACCGGTGGCAGCGCTGATTTTCTTTATTAGCTCCATAGCCGAGGTCGGCCGAGCTCCTTTTGACCTGCTGGAAGCTGAATCAGAACTGGTGGCTGGTTTCCATATCGAGTACTCCGGTCTCCGCTTCGGGATGTTTTTCGTTGCAGAATTTCTCCACGCGTTTACCATATCCGCGTTAACCGCAACGCTCTTCCTGGGTGGTTGGCAGGGGCCGGGTGCGGCGGAGTATCCCTTGTTGGGTTTGTTTTACTTCGGCATCAAAACTGCCTTGGTGTATTTCGTGGTCATCTGGATTCGTGGATCCTTTCCCCGCATCCGTATCGATCAGATGAACCAACTTAATTGGAAATTAATCACTCCTCTGGCTTTAGTTAGCTTGATGGTTACCGCGGTCGTTGAGAAATTAGTGGTTGATATGGGCCTGATTCGTATTGGCGTGCATCTAGGGGCAAACCTACTACTTCTCGCTATAACGCTGTGGGCTTTGAGAGCTTATGCTCGTGCCGTACGTAGACGTGTCGAAGATCCGATGGGTAGCCAAACTTAGTCGGCAGAACAGACCATAAGTGCAGAGTGATATATAGGATGGAATTGAGTTAACCGATGACAGCTACGCAATTCGTGTTTCTCTTAACGGGTGCTGTGACTTTAGGGGCGGCGTTATTGGTTGTTCTCAGCCCGAGGTTGGTCCATGCTGCCCTATGGCTCATTTTATCGCTGGCAGGAACTGCGGTTCTTTTTGTACTGCTCGAGGCTAGTTTCCTGGCGGTGGTACAAGTGGCAATTTACATCGATGCGATCGCGATTCTGATCATCATTGTCATCATGCTCACTCGCCGAGTGATGATACGCGGAGAAGCACAAATCACACGTTATTGGTGGTTGGGAGCGATATCGGCGTTGATCTTTCTCGGTGGGCTTCTTGTTTTACTTAACATGATGCCAATCACAGCGATCGATACACCACCAACAATTGCTGATACAAATCAATTGCTTGAAGATCTTGGTCGCTCGCTTGTGGATGTGGATCGGTTCATCTTGCCTTTTGAAGTCGCATCCATCTTGCTTCTAGCAGCCCTTATCGGCTCGATCATGATCGCCTGGCCTCTTTCCACTAGAGCCGAAGGGGAGGGGGACCAATGATCCCGCTTTCCTGGTATCTCATCCTTGCTGCGGGACTTTTCTGTGTCGGTCTTTATGGAGCGCTTGCTCGCCGTAATGCACTTGCGATTTTGATGGGCATTGAGCTGATGCTCAACGCAGTAAACCTGAATCTGGTCGCCTTTTGGCGTTACCTAACTCCTAATCTAATCTCCGGTCAAGTTTTCGTTCTCATCGTATTAGCTGTGGCGGCTTCGGAAGCCGCAGTAGGTTTAGCGTTAATTATCTCCATCTATCGGAGACGCTCGACGATCGCAGCTGAAGACATTGACATGATGAAGTGGTAGGAATACTGATGCAACCAGAAATCCTCGCATGGCTCATCCCACTGCCCCCGATACTGGCTTTTTTCTTGATCATACTTTGGGCGTATCGCAATAATCGTTTGAGTCACACCATCGCCGTTGGTTCCATGTTGATTTCCTGGGGATTGGCCATGGTGTTATTTTGGGTGGCTATAAGGGTCGAGGGCCTCGGTCACCATCCCATCGTATCCTCGATCCCCTGGCTTCCTACAGGCGAAACTTCGCTCCAATTTGGGATACTGATCGATCCGCTGAGCGCTGTGACGTTGTTCTTTGTAGCGTGGACCTGCCTGGCGATTTTTCTCTACAGTGTTGGATATCATAATTTTGGTAAACGCCGTGATCCTGACGATCGACCGGGTTTACCCCCAAAAGCCGGCGGCATCGAGCCGATGTACGCTCGTTTCTTCGCTTTCATCTCCCTTTTTGCTTTCGGTATGTTGACATTGGTCATTTCCGATAACCTGCTGCTTCTATTCATCGGTTGGGAGATCATGGGGTTGTGCTCCTACCTCTTGATCGGCTTTTGGTACGGCAAGCCATCCGCTAGGGACGCCATGGTCAAAGCCTTCATCACAACTCGAATCGGTGATGTTCTCATGCTGCTTGGTTTAGCCTATCTCTACTCGGCCACAGGGACGCTTAACTTCCGAGCCATCCTATTTGATGAACAGGTGTTGCATTCCTTGGTTGAAACCCCTTCTGTCATCGGAGGACTTTCAACTGCTGGGCTCATTGGAATTCTGCTTTTCTTAGGGACTGTAGGGAAGTCAGCACAATGGCCGCTCCACGTCTGGTTGCCAGACGCTATGGAGGGCCCGACACCGGTTTCGGCCATGATCCATGCAGCGACCATGGTTTCGGCCGGTGTTTATCTCGCACTACGTTTCTTCCCATTACTCACAGCTGGATGGCACGAGGGAGCCTCGCTCACGCCGACTATGCTTGTTGTTGCGAGTATTGGTGCTTTTACTGCTTTGTTTGCTGCTACCATCGCTGTAGCACAGGTGGATATTAAGCGCGTTCTGGCGTACTCAACCATATCCCAGCTTGGTTATATGGTAGCCGCAGTCGGGATTGGCGCTTTCGTTGCTGGCGCGTTCCATCTCATTACCCATGCTTTTTTCAAGGGGTTGCTGTTCCTCGGCTCGGGATCAGTCATACATGGTATGGAACACGGTGTGCAGCACACCCACGAACATGTTGATGCCCAAGATATGTTCAACATGGGTGGATTACGACGCAAGATGCCAATCACATTTTGGACTTTTTTGATCGGAGGATTTGCCCTTTCCGGCTTCCCCCTCCTGACAGCCGGGTTTTGGTCGAAAGATGAGATCTTGGCGGATGCTTATGGCCATGGTTATCTGGTGGTTTTCATCACGCTAGCTGTGGCAGCATTGCTAACTGCCTTCTACACCATGCGACAAATAAGCTTGACTTTCTTGGGTCATCCACGCACTGACGCAGCGAAGCATGCGCATGAGTCGGTTTGGACAATGACCTTGCCATTGATTGTGTTGGCCATTTTTGCAGTTGGAGTTGGATGGGTGGGCATCCCGGAACACTTCCCCGTTTTGGGTGGACTCGTTCCTAACTGGTTCCATGACTTTGTTGGTGGCACGCTGATTGAGCACCCGCATGCTCTGGACTTTAACCCAGTTCCGTTGATTGTCTCTATAGGGGTGGCGTTAGGTGGTTTGCTGTTAGGCTGGCTTGTCTATCGGCGGGTCCCCGCTGGCGTCCCCGACCCACTACAAAGGTGGTTAGGACCAATCTACACTGTGCTGAAAAACAAATACTACTTCGATGAGTTTTACCATTTCCTGTTCGTTCGCCCTGCTTACTGGTTTGCTGAGACATTCACATACCGGTGGATCGATCGAGGCTTAATTGATGGGTTCTTACATGGTGTCGGTCGCACGGCATTGCGGGTTGGATCATTCCTGCGCAACGCCATTGATCTGCCAATTGTCAATGGTTTGGCTGACAGATTTAGCGAAGGCGTGAAATGGTTGGGGAGGACATTTCGGGTTGTCCAGACCGGGCGTGTGCAAGAGTATTTAATCATCGGTCTGGTCTTCACTGGGCTCTTATTATCCTACTTTTTGTTGGTTCAGCCGTAGTTGGACAAGGTTAGAGAGTTGATCTCATGGGATTTTTAGAAAATCATCTTCTTTCACTGATCCTCTTCACCCCGTCTTTAACGGCCGCTGTCGTGTTGTTTTTACCTCGAGAACGGCTTAAGGTCATTCGCTGGTTCGCTTTTCTCTCCAGCTTGATCCCCTTGGGATTGTCGTTGTGGCTATGGTTCACCTATGATTCTACGCTCCAGGGGTACCAATTTGTTGAATCTGCCATTTGGTACGAGGCCATCGACTCGAGTTACCACCTTGGTGTTGACGGTATATCGGTACCGATGGTGTTGTTAACCACCCTGCTTACACCGCTAGCACTTTTAATCTCGTGGAATATCAAGGAAAACGTCCGTGCTTATATGGCACTTTTCCTTTTCCTAGAAACCGGGATGCTCGGTGTTTTTATGGCGCTCGATCTGCTCCTTTTCTTTGTTTTCTGGGAGATCGGTCTGGTGCCAATGTACTTCTTGATCAACCAATGGGGAAGCGGCAACAAGGAGTATGCTTCTCTCAAGTTCCTCATCTACACCATGGCTGGTTCACTCGGTCTGCTTCTAGCGATCCAATTGATCGGCGTGACCTCAGGCACATTTGATCTGATACAGATCACTGAGACGTGGGTGTCACTTGATCAACCGCTCACGCTGCTAGGATTACCCATTACTTTATCTATCGGCGTTGTGAAGAAGATCGCCTTCTGGGCGTTTGTCATTGCGTTTGCCATTAAAGTTCCCATCTGGCCTTTTCATACATGGCTGCCAGATGCTCATACCGAGGCACCGACAGCCGGATCGATGATCTTGGCAGGAGTACTCCTCAAGTTGGGGGCTTATGGATTTCTAAGGATGGTCTTGCCACTCTACCCGCTGGAGGCAAAAGCTTATGCGGGAGTATTAGGCGCACTAGCGACCCTAGCGATTATCTTCGGAGCCTTCGCTTCATGGGGCCAAGACGATTTTAAGAGGCTTGTGGCCTATTCCTCTGTCAATCACATGGGTTTCGTTGTGCTCGGGATAGCTGCTGCGGCTTTCGCTCATGGAACTTTGTCGAGTGCAGATGCTGTGATCGCTCTCAACGGTGCCGTGTTACAGATGTTCAACCACGGCTTATCGGCGGCGGGAATGTTCCTCCTGGCAGGAGTGATTTACGATCGAACGCATACTCGCCTACTGAAGGATTTTGGCGGTCTATTCCCCTTGGCACCGATCTATGGGGGGATTCTGATTTTCACTGCCATGGCCTCGCTCGGTCTGCCTGGGCTGAACGGTTTTGTCTCCGAATTCTTGGTCGTGCGAGGCGCCTGGCCGATCCTCACGCTTTATACGGCTCTTTCGATGATCGGGTTGCTTATCACCGGAGCCTATATTATGAAGGGGATCAAGCAGGTGCTTCACGGACCATTGAATGAGAAATGGCTCGGGCATCGATTGGAGATCAATCAACGTGAGGTATTGGCCATCGCACCGTTGATGGTGTTGATGTTGCTGATCGGAGTGTGGCCATCCTGGATACTGGAAGTTATCAACAAGACGGTGTTGAGGTTGTTTGGGTGAGTTAGCTGACAGCTAATAGCGATCAGCTATCAGTATTTAACAGTCAGCTAAGACAAAATAATCTAGGGGGATTGCGATGAGAGATTTTCGGTCATTGAAGGTTTGGGAGAGGAGTCATCATCTGGCAATATCGATATACGGATTACCAGCCTCTTTCCCAAAAGATGAACGTTATGGATTATCAGGTCAACTGAGGCAAAGTGGGGTTTCTATCCCCGCGAACATCGCTGAGGGCTGTGGCAGAAGCGGAGAAAAGGAGCTGGCAAGGTTTCTCAACATATCACTGGGGTCAGCAAGTGAGCTGGAGTATCTGCTTCTCTTAGCGAGGGACATTAACTTATTGGATCATTCAGAATTCGAACATGTTTCAACTGATGTTATTGAGATTAAGAAAATGCTTACATCATTTATTCAAAAGCTGAAAGCTGATAGCTGAATGCTGATAGCTTATTCCTGAGAGCTGAATATGACCTTCCCCATCTTAACCGTTATTGTCTTCACGCCCATGGCAGCAGGGTTACTTCTGTTCCTTTTCCCTAGTGAGCGAAAGAGAGAGATCCGCATAGCAGCTCTGGCTACGGCAACATTCTCTCTCGTCCTCTCGATCTGGGCCTACTTTTCTTATGACCAGGCAATGAATGGTTATCAGTTTGTCGAGAATATCACCTGGATTCCAGCGCTTGGTATCTCCTATCACGTCGGTGTAGACGGGATGAACCTGCCCTTGGTTTTGCTGACTGGCGTGGTGATGTTTACAGGCGTATTGATCTCTTGGAACATAGAAGATCGTCCGCGCGAGTTTTTTGCCTTCCTTTTTATCTTGGCAACTGGTGTTTTTGGCGTCTTTGTCTCACTGGATCTCTTCCAACTTTTCTTCTTTTATGAGATCGCCGTCTTCCCGATGTTCCTGCTTATCGTCATTTGGGGTTGGGAAGTAACGCGAGAATATGCGGCGATGAAGTTAACGCTTTATCTATTCATCGGATCTGTGATCGCTTTGGTCGGCGGTCTTGCGATGTACTTCACAGCTGGCCTGAATAGTTTCGACCTAATCGCATTGGAAGGCGCAGGCTTCTCCATTGCGTTCCAGCGATTCTGGTTCCCCTTTGTTTTCTTCGGTTTTGCCGTGTTAGGGGGTATTTTCCCGGTGCACAATTGGTCACCCGATGGCCATGTTGCAGCACCAACGGCAGTTTCGATGTTCCATGCAGGTGTCTTGATGAAGTTAGGGGCGTTTGCTGCGTTGAGAGTTGGGATCATGCTGATGCCTGAAGGCGTCAAATTCTGGTCTCCACTCATCCTCGGTTTAGCAACAGTAAATGTGGTTTATGGTGCGTTGATCGCTATGGTACAGACAGATTTCAAATACGTAATCGGCTTCTCTTCCGTCTCACATATGGGTTTGGTGATGCTCGGTTTTGCCACGCTCAACCGGGAAGGCCTGACAGGAGCTGGATTGCAGATGTTCTCCCATGGTGTGATGACCGCGCTCTTCTTCGCAGTCGTCGGCATGGTCTACGATAGAGCACATACGCGCGACATACCTAAACTGGGTGGTTTCTCGAAGGTTATGCCCCTTGTTGCGGTTGCCTTTATCGTTGGCGGGTTGGTTTCAATGGGGATGCCCGGGTTCTCAGGCTTTATAGCTGAATTCCCGATCTTCATGGGATTATGGCAACGCCAACCTATTGTAGCTTTGATCGCCGCCCTTGGGATCGTGATCACGGCAGCCTATATCATGAGGGTTGTCGGTCGAGTTTTCTTCGGTAAGATGCCGGAAGAATTCGTTGGTCACATTCCACCCATCACTGTTTTGGATAAAGTGGCTTTGGTCATGCTTTCGGGGATCTTAATCCTGGTTGGTGTGTATCCAGGTGTGATGGCACCTTTGGTCGAATCAGGTGTAGAGGCAGTGTTGACGTTGGTTGGAGGTGTGTAGGTGACGATCCCAACGTTTGATTCATCTATGGTCCTCGCCCTCCTTCCGGAGATTTTACTCCTGATTTTGGCTGTCGTGATATTAACGGCCGATGTGTTATTACGATCCAATCGTCGTCGTTTCTTGGGATGGATTGCAGCGAGTGGTCTGATTCTCATTCTGGTGATCGCTTTAGTCTACAGCCGTCCTGAACCAGCGCAGAGTCTGATTTTCGGTGGGATGCTGCGTCACGATTGGCCAGCATTCTCCTTCAAGATCATTTTCCTTTTCGCTGCAGCGGTGACATGCCTACTTTCACTCGGTTTTGAGGGTGTCGACAAACGGGGGGATTATTTCGCATTGCTCATTGTTACCACCTTAGGCATGAACTTGATGGCAGCTGCGGCGGATTTGATTATGCTTTATTTAGCGATCGAGATCACTTCCATACCGTTGTATGTACTGGCGGGTTTTCTCAAACGTGATGATAAATCAGTCGAATCAGGGCTTAAATATTTTCTCTTTGGTGCAATGACATCCGCGGTTATGCTTTATGGTTTTAGTCTGGTCTATGGTTTAGCTGGGGATACTAACCTGTATAACTTGGCGACTTCTTTACAAACCGGTCAACTTTCACCTTGGGTATTACTTGGGGTAGCGGTTTTGGTGTTGGTTGGTTTCGGATTTAAAGTGGCTACCGTTCCTTTTCATTTCTGGTCGCCTGATGTTTATGAGGGCGCTCCAACGCCTATTACAGCCTTTATCTCTACCGCTTCCAAAGCAGCGGGGTTCGCCGTACTCGTCCGGGTTATGTTGGCTGTCTTTCCCAGCATAGCATCTTATTGGTCTACACTTTTCGCGATCTTAGCAACTGCAACAATGACATTAGGTAACCTGCTCGCGATCCCCCAGCAGAACATTAAACGCTTGTTGGCCTACTCATCCATCGCCCATGCCGGTTATGCATTGATTGGGCTTGTTGCACTGAGCGAATTCGGCGCAGCCAGCTTGGTGTTTTACCTGATCGCTTATGTGATCACCAATCTTGCTGCTTTCGCTGTGGTGATCCTGTTCGCCCGTACAGCGGGCTCGGAAGAGATCGCGGACTATGCAGGATTGAGTCGACGAGCGCCTGGTCTTGCGCTGGTCTTACTGGTGGCTCTACTCTCGCTAGCGGGTATGCCACCACTGGTTGGTTTTGCGGCTAAGTTCTACGTATTTGCGGCAGCCGTCCGCAGTGGTTGGATTTGGCTCGCCTTCGTCGGGGTTCTCAATTCGATTATTGGTTTGTATTACTATTTGATTGTATTAAAAGTTGTCTACCTGTATCGGTCGGAGGAAGAGGAAATTTCCATTCCTGTGCCACGACCCCATGCGATCGTATTGATTGTCTGTGTGTTTGCGATTCTTTTAATAGGAACCTTGAGTGGACCATGGCTAGAGTGGACTCTCAATGCAGCACAAAGTTGGTTTTAACCAAAATTATCGGTTCTTGTTTGACCCTCCTCTGGCCATGTGATAAAATGCGCGAACGATGACCCAGGACGGTCGAACGCCCGACAAGGACAGGGCTGAAGGTGCGTTGAAGATGGCCCTTGTGGGTGTCATCGGCCAAGTCGGCTGCCTAACGCTGCTGATCATCTCGGTCGCGTTAATCGCCGGGTTGTGGCTGGACAACCAGTTTCAGACCCGGCCTTTGTTTGCGCTGGTATTTATCCTTGCAAGTGTTCCGCTAACGTTGTATCTGATGTTCCGGGTGGTGCTGTCTTTCGCCCCTCGCATTCAGATGTTGTCCTCAGATGCGATGGGGAAAGACCAGGAGGAGGAACCAAAAAGTGGAGCAGACATCCCAAACGAAGCGTAGATGGCGGTGGGGTTTCTACCGCTGGTTAATCGTCCTTCTCATCGTGGGGAATGTTTTCGCTGCGCGAGCCTATGGTCCTATCATGCCCCATGTGCAGGTCCCGGCAGAAAATATCCTTGGGCCCTTTCAATTGCCGGTCTTGGGCGAGCTATATTTAACGAATACCTTGATCGCTATTTTCATTGCGGATTTCTTGTTGTTGTTGATGGCGATATCAGTCCGTCGAGCCGTGGGTAAGGGGGAGTTGTACTTATCCGGTTTCGCGGGCGCAGTGGAGACTATCCTTGAAGGTCTATACGGCCTTGTTGAATCAACCTCGGGTAAATGGGCACGACGGGTTTTCCCGTGGATGGCAACGATTGTGCTCATGGTATTGTTGGTCAATTGGACAGAATTGATCCCCGGGGTGGATAGCATCGGGATTTTACACGAGCCTCATCATGGCGCACCGGCTTATGAAACCAAGGAATTGTTTAAGATTGGATCCCTCAGTGTGACGACGATCGTTGAGGAGATTGAAGCGGAGGGGGGACCTGGAGAGGAGGTTCATGGACTTGGATTCACGCCGTTCGTCCGAGTGACCTCGACGGATTTAAATTTCACCGTTGCTCTTGCCCTTATCTCTGTTGTTATGACGCAGGTGATCGGCCTTCAGGCTCTCGGACCGGGCTATTTCACAAAATTTTTCGCCTTCGGCAATTTCGGGCGTATGTGGATTCGTGAGAGGCTGGGCCCCTTCGATGTCTTGATGCCACTGATTGATATCTTTGTCGGCTTATTAGAAACTGTTGCTGAATTCGCAAAAATCATCTCGTTCTCTTTCCGACTATTCGGTAATATCTTTGCCGGTTCTGTACTGCTTTTCGTTCTGGGTTCACTCGTGCCGGTCATGGTTCAATCGGGTGTGCTGTTATTGGAATTCATCGTCGGTCTTATTCAAGCGCTTGTTTTTGGTATGTTGACCATGGTATTTATGACCATGGCTACGATGGCGCACGACGAGCACGATGAAGAACATGCCACAGCGGGCTGATCATTTGGACTATAAGGATCTCAAAAATTTTGGATTATAAGCTTCATCGACGGAGGATAAACAAGATATGGATGTAGAAGCTGCTCAAGCAATCGCACAAGGTCTGAAATTCTTAGGAGCAGGCTTGGCCATGGTAGGCACACTTGGTGCAGGTCTGGGGATTGGTATCCTCGGTAGTGGCGCCGTACAGGGGATCGCCCGTAATCCTGACGCGGCAGGGACGATCCAGCTTAACATGATCCTCGCGATCGCCTTTGCGGAGGCTGTTGCTATTTATGCGCTTGTTGTGGCGATGCTGATTCTGTTTGTTGGTGGTTAACTCATAGAGTTCAATGTGAGCCACTGGCACGAACTCACAGACATCTATCCGCAAAGTCGACCAAAGCACATGTGGGAACGGATCACAAGCCGGAGCTCATCGAGAGGAGGGGTTCCTTGGAAGGATTAGGCATCAATCTCGGCTATCTGCTGGTTCAGATTTTTAATTTCCTCATTATCCTCGTGATGTTGATAGGTTGGGTTTACCGTCCGATTCTCAATATGCTCGAACGCCGAAGGGAAACTCTTGCACAAGGTTTGGAGGATGCGAGGGTAGCTGCAGAAGCAAGATCGAACGCGGAAAAAGAAGCCCAAGCTATCAGCGACAAGGCGCAACAGGACGCACATGAACGGGTACGTGAAGCCACGGAACGAGCCGAACAAGTGGCAAAGGATATCCGAGCTGCTGCAGAACAGGAAGCGGTTCAAATACGAGAACAAGCAGCTGAGGGAGCGGAGCAGGCTAAAACGCAAGCCCTTGTAGATTTGCGAGGCCAAGTCGCCGCGTTAGCAATAGCGGCTGCTCAAAAAGTCATTGGCGAGGCGCTTGATGAAAAACGTCAACACGCGCTGATCGAGGAATTCTTTAGCGGGGTGCGAGAGGGTGAAGTTGTGATTCTGGAAGCAGAGACGCTTGCCGGAGCTAGTGCTCAAGTCACCAGCGCGCTTCCGCTCACCGAGAGGGAAAAGGAAACGGTACGGGAGGAGATCGTAGGAAAAATAGGCGCCGGAGCCACGATAAGCTTTCGCGTCAACCCAAGTATATTGGGAGGTTTGGTCATTCGCGTTGGTGATAAAGTGCTCGATGGATCTGTTGCCAGAAAGCTTGAAAGTTTACGCCAGAGTCTATACTAGTGCTCTATCAATTAATGTATTTTGTCCAATAGCAAACGAAGCACCCTGAGCCTTTCGAAGGGTGCGGTCAGTAAACAGAAGTCATCCTTCGACAAGCTCAGGATGACTTTTCTCTTTAGAAATCTTCATCATGAAGCAATCCAAGCTAGCTTACATTTGACCAAATGAAACGAGCCTACTAAACTTGAGTGTTATGTCTAACACTGCCCAGATTATGCGTTTACATCATTTAATCCAGAGTATTCCGGAACTTGATCTCGGCGGTCTGGCTGATCTTGAGATCAAGGCGTTGACCGCCGACTCGCGTCAAGTACTACCTGGCTCGATGTTTGTGGCTGTGCGAGGGACGGTTTCTGATGGGCACGAATATCTCCCCGAAGCCGTCTCGCGAGGGGCGACGGCTTTGATGGGTGAAGAACCTGATCCTTCGTTAGGGGTTCCTTATCTTCGTGTTCGCGACTCCAGAGAGTGTTTAGCCCATCTGGCTGCTGCTTGGTATGGGAACCCTTCCCGTAAATTGGTCATGGTTGGAGTGACCGGCACAGATGGAAAGACCACAACGGTCAATCTGATCTACCACATCTTACAGGCGGCAGGTTTCAAGGTTGGGATGATCACGACAGTTAATGCCGTGATAGGAGAGCGTACCTTGGATACTGGTTTGCATGTCACTACGCCAGATGCGCTCGATACCCAGAAGTATCTATCCCAGATGGTCGAGGTCGGTATGACGCATTGTGTCATCGAGGCGACCTCTCACGGGATTGCACAACGCAGGATAGCTGCCTGTGATTTTGATATCGCGGCGATAACCAACATAACGCACGAGCATCTTGATTACCATGGATCGTATGAAGCTTACCGAGCGGCAAAAGGCGACCTTTTTGCTTGGCTGGGGGAGGGAGAAGAGAAGGAAGGGGGCCCTGGAAAAACGGCTATTCTGAATATTACGGATACATCATATGAGTTCCTTAAATCAATAACTACTGTGCGTCAGGTAACCTATGGTTTGGAACCTGGAGGGGATGTGTTTGCAGATGGATGTTCCAGCAATGTAGAAGGGCTAGAATTTGTAGCCCATGGCCGAGGTTACGATATTCAAGTTCGAAGTCCTTTGATCGGTGGGTTTAACCTCCAGAACTGTTTAGCGGCATTTACCACTACGGTCCATGGTTTGGGGATATCCCCAGAGAACGCTAGAGAAGGGATTTCAGCATTAAAGTGTATTCCAGGTCGCATGGAACTCATCGACCTAGGACAGGCATTCCTTGCTATCATCGACTTTGCTCATACACCCAACGCGTTACGGAAAGCGCTTGAAACATCACGAAACCTAACAGGTGGCCGTGTGATCGCGGTATTTGGATCGGCAGGATTGAGGGATCGGGAGAAACGTCGCATAATGGCTGAGATTTCAGCAGAGATGGCTGATCTGACCGTGTTCACCGCTGAAGATCCCCGGACGGAATCCTTGGAAGATATCTTGGAGGAGATGACCGTTGGTGCACGGGGGAAGGGCGGTGTTGAAGGAAAGACCTTTTACCGGGTCCCTGATCGCGGTGAAGCGCTTCGCCTCGCTGTAAATCACGCTGAGGCTGGAGATTTAGTTATTTCATGTGGCAAGGGTCACGAACAATCGATGTGTTTTGACGAAATTGAATACCCCTGGGATGACCGTATCGCGCTCAGGGCTGCGTTGGCAGAGCGATTAGGCATTGATGGACCTTCCATGCCCCGACTCCCAACGAGTCCTAATTAAACATCCTATCCCAACTGAAGTTGAAAGTTTTAATCAATGTCGTAGGTGCAATTCATGCCGTCTCGCACCGTCCGTGCCGCCGGTCTCGCGGCACAGACGGTGAATTGCCCTACGCTTATTTGCATCGGGGTTTTACGGGTTCTGATCATAGTTGATTGTTCTAATCCTCAGTGAGTTCGTTGAAACCTTCTGGACGAGTGGAAAGGGTTGCTCCTGAATCCAAAAACGAGAAACAACTGACAGCGGATCACAATCTTATCGATCTGAAGAGCCAAAAATTACACTTCCCTCATCTCGCAGGACTTCCGATACGCTTGCAGTACTGGGGGCTTTCAGCTAAAGTTGTTAGAGGCATAGCTCAGCTGGGCTGTCGCCATCAAGATCATTAAAGTTGGAGAGGGATTTCATGATGAGCGACCTTCCTGAAACATCACAAGAAGATATTAAATTCGCTTTCCTTGACATCGCTGTTTTTGAGGAGGGAGGGGCGATCCGAGGGGGTTGTTTGGTTACGGACTCGAACACCCATCCGTTAGAATTCAGGGTAAGCGGGGCCATAAGACCAACGAACCTGCAAAAAATCCTCTACGGTGATAGCTTAAGCGAGTATATCCGCAACGATCTGCTTGGCTTACCGATGATACAGGCGCTTGACAATAAACCCAGCCTCGTCCTGGTTCGGGAAGCCGACTTCCTTAGGTTACGTCCGCAGGTTGATGTTCCGGTGATATGGGTCACCGTAACGGATGACGGCAGACCCGGTCTCCAAACTCTACCAGGACACGAGCACGAAGCAGAGGCGAGCGTAAATTTGCTTCCTGCAAGGTTGCGTGGTCAAAGCATTATGGAACCTTTCACACGTATCCGTAATGCGCTTGAGGAAGCACACGGTTTGAAGGTTGGCGAACAACAGCAGGCTTGAGGTGTCCTCCTTACGCTTTTCTATAGGGCGCGTAATAGCTCCGATACAGCGTGTGAAGATTGCAGCAGCCCGTAACCCGCGTCTTTCCACATGTCCGATACTTCAATATCCTCCGATAACACAGATATATAGACGGGGCGATAGCGATAGTCGGTTGTTCTACACAAGACTTACCGGGGTGCCGAACTATGATGCATCCCCGAAAGATCTAGAACGACCTCATATCATCGATGCTCCAGCGCGTCTTCAACTCCTGGGGGACGTGAATCAGATATTGGACGGTTTGATATCCGGCGAATCGCTGGGTATAAGTTTCATCGACCTGGATGAGCAGATGGCTCCCGGACCTCCTCCTTTGACACGGTATTCTCCAGTAGTTGATGCTGAGGGCAAGGTGAGCGCTGAGATACCCGGGATCAATCTGTTGCGACCATACCTTGAAATCCCATTCCTTTCATCTGAAATTGAACCTTCTCTTGTACCTGTTTCTTTATCTGAACATCAAGTTAAGGCAGCGAAGGCTCTCTTTGATCGCCGTGCGCTCCTGTTGGCAGATGATCCAGGAACGGGCAAGAGGGCAGCTATTTGTGTTGCACTCACGAATCTTTTCCAGCAGGGCGAAGTGGAGAGAGCGTTAATCCTCTGCCCTGAATGGGCAGGGCGTCAGTGGTTAGGAGCTCTCCATATTTGGGCACCGAGTATCGCATCCATCTTTGTTAGAGGAGGAAGTGAATGTCGGGAGGTCGGTTGGTATAACCGTGCCCATGTTTACCTTGCGGATTATCAGACATTTGCGGAGGATATCGAGAATAAGCTCCTAACAATTGGGGAACTCGTATTTGATTTATTGGTATTGGATGGCATCAACAGTATCCGCAATCAGACACGACAAATAACCACTGCCCTTAAACTAGTACACGCCGACAAGCGTTGGGCGTTGGCCGGATCGCTCCCAAGCGATCCTGAAGGATGGCTGAATGTCTTTAGCCTTCTCACACCTGAACGGGTCGGTGATGCGATTGGACTAACGCTCCCGGATATCGAAAAACGTTTCTTCCCCTTTATGCTTCGCCGATCGAGAACAGATCTCATGGAGGCGTTGCCACGTTTGACGCGTCACGAGGTTTGGCTTGACCTTGACTCTCGACAGGCGCAGGCTTATCAAGAAGCGCTTAGAGAAGAGCGTGATAGGCTCTCGAAACTCGGTGGAGCCGTGACACGAAATCATGTCATGACTGCTATAAATCGTCTAAAGAAGACCTCTAACTTCACGCAGGATTGGTTGGATGGCGTAAAGGTTCGTGCATTGGTTGATCTAATCGAAGACCTTTCAAGCTCAGGGGCGAAGATCGTCGTATTCAGCCAATACACAGAAGAAGGACTGGACCGACTGCGGCCTGCCCTTGAAGCGTATGGTGTCTTGAGTTTATACGAAGAAACTTCCGAGAGTGAGCGAAGTAGGATCTTGGAAGCTTTCCGAAAGGATACCCAATGGCACGTGCTTTTGATGGAGATGGGAGCACGTACCAATGGCGACCCACTTCCTGAAGTAACCTACATCTTACATTTCGACCATAATTGGAATCCCGCAATCCGGCGTAGAGCCGAACTCGATATCAATCCAACCATAAGACCAAGTATGCCTTTAGATATTTATGAATTTTGGGTGGCGGATACGATCGACGAAGAGATCTATGCTCTGCTTGCAGATCGCGGCTTGCTTCCTCGCATGATGCCAGATGAACCACAACCCGTCGATATAGAGGAAAAGCTAACTGTAGATGATTGGTTGAAGGAGGTACTGGATGTTCCTCCTCCACCTGAACCGGTCTTGGGAGTGACAATGCCCATATCATCGGAGGTTCAACCACCATCGGTCGAACCTGCAGAGGGAGACATCCTGCTGCTCCCATCTGAGGTCGAGGACGAAGAAATTGTTGCGGCTGAGGATCAACTTATTGATCGTGCGGAGGAAGAAATCCTACCACTACCGACTGAGCTTGAGGGTGAAGATATTCTAGCCGCTGAGGAGCAACCACCCTCTGTTGAGCCTATCGA
>DUEZ01000027.1 GCA_011174825.1 Anaerolineae bacterium
ACCCATTGAATGCCCATCAGGTACAAAGGGATACTGTAGTCGCAGGCTTCAGCCTGCGCTGAGGCACGGATCCTATCCCTAGATCGTGTGCAAGATATCGCTAGGCCGGTGAGGGGGTAGGAGTCGGCGTGGCTGAAGGTGTCCTTGAAGGGGTAGACGTTGGTGGGGAGGAGGGCGTCGCAGTTGGCACGGTTGAAGGACTTGGCGTGACCGACGGGATCGGGGTCCACGTGGGTGTCATGGTATCGGTGCTGGTGGATGTTGGGGTCATGGTTGGCGTGGGGGTTGGCGTGGTTGTGGGCGTTCGTGTAGGAAGGTTAATGGTTAAGTGAAGTTGCACTTCGGCATATCCACCGTTTGTACCTTCCACGGCGAGACGTAGCGTAACTGGACCACCAGGGAGCTCTGAGAGATCCCAATCCACCAGCTTATCAGGTTGTTCGTGGGGCGTTTCGCTGCGAGTGATTCCTGTCCATGTGATGGGATTGTATCCCAAACCATATTCCAACTCCCAAAATCTGAAATCTGACGTAGCTGCTGCCCGCCCGAAGATCGAGAGCACTTCAATGGTAACTGTGCTTCCTTCAGAAGGATCTGTAAAGCCTATGATCGGACGAGGGCTGTCACGGGTACAGGCACTATCGGGGATGAAGAACAGATCATCATCTTCAAAGCCTAACTCTTCGGCCCACTTCTGACCGGCAGAATCTTCTTCAATCCACTTCCGTCCCCAAGGATCACTCACGCTCAATCCGAGCTTCTCAACGGCAAAATCAGCACACTCCGCAGAAGCGAGCTGCAGGGAGTAGCTATCAACCCATACTTTCCGCCACAGATCTTCATCTTTAGGAAGCGGGGGTTGGTCAAATGCAAAACGCTCGGTCTGATGTGAAGGACACCATTCCGAGGGCTCTGTTCCAGAGACGGCACAAATCACCCGGTCAACAATTCCATTTGGAGTCGTGAAGGGGGTTGATCGCCCTCCATTCATATACTGGTTCGCGAACTGCATGAACTGATTCCAGATAGGCGCCGCTCCGGTAAGGCCTGACGTGTTCTGCATCGGTGTATTGTCAGCATTCCCTACCCAGACCCCAACCGCGATATCTGGTGTGTAACCTAAAGTCCAGTTGTCACGAAAGTCATCGGTTGTCCCCGTTTTCGCTGCGGCCGGAAAGGGGAGATTAAGGGCGGAATTGGGACCAAAGGCCGGTGTGCGCGCCGCGTTATCGGAGAGTATGGAGGTGATGAGAAAGGCATGTTCGGCGCGGATCACCTGCTCACCGCGCGGTTGTTCGTATTCATATACGGTTGCACCACTATGATCAACGATACGCAGGATGCCTATCGGTGGAACACGCAAGCCACCATTGGCGAAGGTCGCGTAAGCACCAGTGTGTTCGAGTAAGGTCACCTCACCCCCACCAAGTGTCAGCGAGAGTCCGTAGTAGTCATGGATAAGCGTAGTGATCCCCATCCGACGTGCGAATGCAACGAGCCCCTCCTCTTGAGGGGTGTCGGGATCGTCGTAGATCCCGACAAAGTCTAGTGTTTTAACGGCTGGTACATTGTAGGAGTTCGCCAGTGCGGATCGAACGGTGACCGGGCCGTGAAAGCGTTCATCGTAGTTGACGGGCTTATATGGAGGGCGGGTATCGTTGGGATCTCCCGAAGGAGGAAACTCCGATGGTACGTCCCAAATTAGGGATGCTGGTGTCCAGCCTTTTTCAAAGGCTGCGGTGTAGGTCAATGGTTTGATGGATGAGCCAGGTTGACGAGGGCTATTAGCCATATTGACTTGCCCGTCAATCTCCTCATTGTAGAAATCAGCGGAGCCGACCATTGCTAGGATTTCACCAGTATTTGGTCGGATAGCGACCACCGAACCGTTGCCCACACGGCGATCAGCGAGTTTTTGAACCTGCTCCTGCACCAATTCTTGGGCACGTAGCTGCAAAACAGGGTCAATCGTGGTGTAGACAGAAAAGCCTGAGCGGTAAATGGTTTGAGGGTCGTACAATCGCTCAAGCTCGGAGCGGATGAAAAACACCCAATGAGGAAAGCGGATCTGAACAACGGGGGGATTGAACTCGTAATTGATCAATTCGGCTGCTGCAGCACCAGCTTCCTCAGGGGAGAGGCATATCGGCTGTTGTGCGTTGCTTACATAAATACAACCTTGCTCTACACTGGTCTGCATCATCAATGTCAAAACCTGTTGTTGTCGAACCAAGGTGGTTTCACGGTTGGTGAAGATATCATAAACCGCGGGGGCCTGGAGCAATCCGGCCAGAAAAGATGCCTGGCTCAAAGTTAGCTTTTTAGCTGTAGTGTTGAAATAGGTTTCTGCAGCGGCCTCGACACCGTAAGCGAGGTTCCCGAAGTAGACCTGGTTGAGGTAGATTTCAAGAATCTCGTCCTTTGTGTACTGACGGGTGATCTCGGCTGCAAGCAGGACTTCGCGCGTCTTGCGTCGCGCGGTCCTGCGGTAAGACTCCTCCGGGCTGAGGAGCAGCATACGGGCGATCTGCTGAGTAATGGTTGAGGCGCCGGAGACGATCTCGCCTTGGGTGTAGTTTTGGATAAAGGCACGAGCGATGGCGAAAAGGTCATAGCCCGGGTGGCTGTAAAATTGAGAGTCCTCCGTGGCAACCACGGCTGCTACCATGTAGGGAGAGACCTGATCAAGGGGCACATACGTCCTTCGACCAGCCTGGGGGTCGAGGATCTCGTAGAGCAAGTTGCCCTCACGGTCCAGGATGTGGGTGGTCTCGAATTGGGCCGCATGTCCGTGAAGATCATCAATCGCGGGCAAGCTAGCAGCTAGAGTGTAGTATTGGTACACACCGAAAGAGATCGCACCGATGACAATCGCCACACTGAAGAATAAGGCCAGGATTCCCATACGCAATAGACATCCGACGCAGCCATCCCATCTGCTCGGTGGGGATTTGGGAGGTTCATCTATTTTAGGTTTTGTCTCGGGTGGGCTGACATAAGCGGTTGAGCTTACTTGGGTGGCCTCAAGATCGCGCTCCGGTACGCGTTGTGGAAGGGGCGTGTCTTCCTCATCGGTAGCTAGTAAGGGTATCGTAAAAGGCGGTCGATCTTGGAAGGATTCGGTTGGTACCGTTTCGGTTGGTCCTAGCTCAATGTCGATTTCCGGGTCTTCCGAGGGCTGATCTTCTTCCGGTTTGTCCACATCGGTTAGGGCAGATTCAAGAAACGGTAGGGAATCCGAAGATGGTTCAGGTGGCGCATCGGAGGCAATACCATCTTCCAATAATCTTCGGAAGCGGTTAGCAGGTTCCTCCGCGCTCCTACCTTCTGATGAGGTGCTGGGGGGTTGTCCCTCTGCAGGATCCTCTTTTATTGGGCCGTTGGGAAATTCATCATCCATGGAATTTTCCCTTGATGAGCCCATATCTGCGATCTCCGGATTATCAATTATGCGACGAGATTATAGCATGCAGGTTGGGCAAGGTTGTTACCATCGAAACGAGCATTTCAAGCCTTGGTAACGCTTTATTCTTTTCCTGATTTACTTTCCACCAACACAATCCATTGGCCTTTCATCACCGTCTGGTCATCTTGGTTTATGATCTTTAAGCTGAGTGTTAGTGAACCGCCACCTAGCCGGGGGATTAATTTAGTCTCTTCGACCTCGATCTCGACATGGATGGTGTCACCAATGAAGAGAGGTTGGCTGAACTTCCAGTTGTCGATCTCACGAAATGCGATCACTGTGCCTTCCAATAAACCCGTGCGGACGGCGAGACCGGAGGCGATGGACATTCCTAATAGCCCATAGGCGACCCGTTGGCCGAAGGGCGTGCTTTTCGCATACACTGCATTGGTATGGATCGAGCTGAAATCGCCTGATATACCAGCGAAGTTGACCACATCGGCTTCGGTGACTGTACGTCCAGGGCTGACGATCCGCTGACCGATCTCGAATTCCTCGAAGTACATCCCACGTGAAATGAAAGCTGACTTGTTCAAGGGTGCCTCCCTAGGGGACATTGTTTCTAAGTGATTCACATGAGGTCATTCTACTTCGATTTCTCTCCAAGAAGAACCGTCGCGCGTAAGAAAAAACCAAATAAAGTACTTTGAGTGCGCTAAAAAAAATGCCCTCGAAAAGCAGGGAGGGGTATATGTGGGGGTGTATGTGGCCCGCATCCCCACATATACCGATCCTCTTCTTGCGGCTGGCCTTTTTTCAGTGGCGTCAACCTTAGTAAAAACCTTTGACCTTTCCCTGTGCGTTCCGTACAATTTGTCTATGCGTGAATGGTCGATACCATCTGATGGTCCTCTTTCACTCCGAATCGCAGCGGACGCGCGTCTTACGGTCCCTACTTATGTAGACGATCAAATCTGGGAATTGGTTCTCGAAGGGGGGGAGCCTCCTGCGATTGGATTACAAACGACATATGGCCTCAGGGCGCGCAGTATGCGTATTTTCCCCGGCTTTGGTTGGGGACAAGCGAGCGTTACTGATCCATCGCAATTTGCCTCCCCACCAGTGGTCAACTACTTTCTGCCTAATTACCTGCGGATCACATTCGCTCCCTTTAACGACCTCCAGGTCAATGCAGAATATTGGGTAGTAGACTCCCAGCGCATAGCAGGTCGTTTCACGTTTCACA
This sequence comes from Anaerolineae bacterium, assembly GCA_011174825.1. GTDB lineage: Bacteria > Chloroflexota > Anaerolineae > Anaerolineales > E44-bin32 > DUEZ01. The sequence goes on from DUEZ01000027.1 coordinate 4,653, forward strand.
ATCTTGGATCTCAGGAGCGAGAGGCAAGATTGCGTCTCCATGCAGTACTCCGACCGGGAGAGAATCCGCTTGCGTTGGGAGGGATGGTCTATGACGGTGTAACGGTGCTCACCGGGCGTACGGGTTCCCTTGCACCGGTCATCTTTCTCACAGGAGGAGCAGTTGTTGAACAGGCAGCCTACCCGGCATTGATTGTGAACCAGCTTTTAATCCCAGGGGCTACGAAATCATGGTCGTGGGCGCATGCTGGCCTTCCTGAACATGAAGAATCATTTGAGGCCGCCCGAGCCGTGGTAGCTCACTCCTGGGATTCAGAAATCGCACGACTGGAATTGATAAATGGTTCGACAGTGGATATTCACACCGGCAATCCGGATTGGGACATAGCGTTAGCACTGGCTCAGAAGGTAGCGCTAGGCTGCTACCTCGGACCGACAAAACACTTGCCCAATGCCTCGTTCGTGCTTACTCGATTACCAGACAGGGGATACTCCGAACGCGGCGATGGTAAGGATTACAACTGGCAATGGGATGGGCAGACATCCGTTCACGCCTACGTTAACTTACAACAAATCCTACCTGCTGCCCCCGAACTTGCGAAGGGTGTCCTGAACAACTTTCTCGAGATTCAGGACGTGGATGGGATGATAGATTGGAAGCCTGGTTTGGGAGGACAGCGGAACGGTGGGTTGGCAATTCCGCTTTTAGCTACATTGGCATGGAAGATCTACCAAGGTACGGAGGATCAAGCGTTTATTGAAGCCGCTTTTCCCGCGCTTTTGGAATTCTTCCATTCCTGGTTTACCAAGGAGCATGACCGAGATCAAGATGGTTTCCCTGAGTGGGATCATTCAGCCCATTCGGCGTTCGACGATTTTCCTTCTTTTGTTCGCTGGCAACGATGGGGTCAGCGGTTGGATATCACAAAAGCTGAAACGCCAGATCTTGCTTCATATATTTTTCGGGAATGCAGATCGTTAATCGAGATAGCGAGAAAGCTAGGTCAAGCTGAAATCATAGCAGAACTGGAAACCAGGGCAGACCGATTGAAGGACGCAGTGGAGAACAGTTGGTCCGATAGAACGGCTTCCTACCATCACGTCGATCGTGATCTGCACCTTTCAGTTCCAGGTGAGGTACTTGGGAAAGGTAAGGGAGAATTTGTGCTTGAGATTGAGCGTACTTTTGACCCTCCAGTACGGATTTTGGTTCGATCAAGCGGGGCGGAGGACTTATCACATGCGGCGAAGGTCTTTATCCATGGTCGAGGACGACGTGGAAGGCATCGTGTCGAACGGCTGACCGAGCGTCGTTTCCAGTGGTTCTGGGAATTTGGCACCGCTACGAGCGAGAAGACCTATGCGGAGGTTGAGCGGATCGAGGTTCGTGGCTTGAGCGATGAGTTTAAGACCGAATTGTCAGTTGCAGACTATACCCGTCAGGATCAAACATTGCTTCTCCCACTTTGGGCAGGCATCCCAACCAAAGAACGAGCTGAGCACTTGGTTCGAAAGACACTGCTCGACCCAGAGCGCTTCTGGAGACCCTACGGGATCCCGAGTTGCTCTGCCCAAGATCCATCATACACGCCTGACAACCGCGAGGGATCGGGAGGCGCATGGCTATTTTGGAACACGTTACTAGGCGAAGGGTTGGCAGATTATGGGTATCTGGAGCAGGCAGCAGAATTAGTTCGTCGATTGATGGAGGCAACTCTTCACTGTCTCCGGGTCGATAAAGCTTTTCGAGAAGCCTACAACGCAGACCAGCCGGTGGGCATCGGTGAGCGGGACCATCTCTGGGGTGTAGCCCCTGTCCATCTATTCCTCTATGTCCTCGGGGTACGTTTGATCTCTCCGCGCAAGGTATGGCTTAGAGGTCGTAACCCCTTCCCGTGGCCGGTGAGGCTTCGCTGGCGAGGTTTGGAGCTCGAATGCCTGGAGGATCGAACCCTGGTAACCTTCCCCAACGGGCAGCAGGTAGAGGTGAGCGGTGAGGAGCCTCAAATGGTGGAGCAATTGTTGTGAGAGGATGCTGTTCAAGGGTTGTGGTGTCATTTCATGCGCGCTGGGCAGTATCAGAGACAGAAATCTGCGAGCACGAAGATCGGTTACTGGCACAGAGGATCATAAGGGTTTCAACCCGGAGGAATACTTGAGGTTGTGGCATGACTCCAATGAAAAAGGGTCAAGCGTGAGAAGAGGACAGGTATCTGTGGATGTGCGGGTTGCTTACAAACCTCTACATATACCCCTCCCTACTTCTCGAGGGTAGTTTTTTCAGTGCAATCATGGCATCATAAGGTGAGGTTGCCGTGTGTTTTGATGGGTTGTATTTTCGTATACATCGAATGACACTCTATTAGTGTTGTGTAGATGGTTTAATCGGGTCGAAGTTTAATGGGTACAAATTTGGAAATCGAATTCCTGATCTTGATCTTGCTTCTGGTGTCAACGATCGTAGCTGTGATCGGACGCCGCTTTCGTATTCCCTATACGGTGGGATTGGTCCTCGCTGGACTGGCGCTCTCCTTGAGAAGCCCGATTGATGTTGATGTTTCTCCACGGTTGTTCCTCTCGTTGTTTCTGCCACCGTTGTTATTTGAGGCCGCCTTTTATCTAAACTTTGAAGAACTTCGTCGGAACTTGAGCACGGTATTGCTTCTGGCGGTGCCTGGCGTTCTGCTCACCATGTTCCTGGTCGGTGCCGTGGTCTCCTTTGGTGGTGGCTTGACGTTACCCATAGCCCTGGTCTTTGGATCCCTGATCGCTGCCACAGACCCTGTCGCTGTCGTGGGAATCTTCCGCAAACTGGGTGCCCCCAAACGATTGGAGGTGCTGTTAGAGGGGGAGAGTCTTTTGAATGACGGCACGGCGATTGTCATCTTCAATTTAACCTTGGCTTTTATCGCGTCAGGGGATTTCAGTTTGATAAATGCCTTGACAGACTTTGTCCGCATCGCTGGTGGTGGCTTGATTGTAGGAATTATTTTCGGATGGCTGTTCGCAAGCTTGATCATCAGGATTGACGATCACTTGGTTGAGACCACACTTACCACCGTGTTAGCTTTTGGCTCTTTCTTGGTGGCAGAAGATCTTTTGCATGTCAGTGGTGTACTGGCGGTGGTCGCGGCGGGTATCGTGAGCGGAAATGTCGGCCAACGTGGGATGTCACCGACGACCCGCATTGTGGTTTTGAACTTTTGGGAGTACGCAGCTTACTTAGCAAACTCGGCAGTGTTTCTCTTGATTGGTTTACAGATGGACCTACCCGCTCTGATCAACAGCTGGCAGACGATTCTATGGGCTATAGGAGCTGTGTTAGTGAGTAGAGCCGTGGTGATATATCTCTTCTCCAACCTAGGGAGAAAGATTCCGTTTAGCTGGCGACATGTGCTTTTCTGGGGTGGATTGAGAGGGGGGATCGCCTTGGCGCTGGCCATTAGCCTGCCGCTTGACATTGAGCCATATCGAGAGACGATCATCCTGATGGCATTTGGCGTTGTACTCTTCAGTATTGTAGGGCAAGGTTATTCAATGGATCGGTTGTTGTTAAGATTAAAGGTCCTAATCCGAAGCGATGAGCAATTGGAGTATGAAAGCCGCCAGGCTCGCGCTTTGGCGACACGTGCTGGATATGAGCATGTCCAAAAGCTCAGCGAAGACGGGTTGGTCTCGCTACATACGTGGGAGACCTTACAGCCAATCTTGAAGCAAAGAATGGACGCTCTAACAGCAGCTATTCAAGAGACGCTGCGTGATTTTCCTGATTTAGAAGCGCAGGAGTTGCTCACCACTCGTCGTGAGATGCTGCGAGCTCAGCGCGGGATGTTAGCTACATTACGTAGAAATGGTGTAGTCTCAGAAAGAACCTATGAGGAACTTGTCGCTGAGGTCGATGCTGCACTCGAATCAGATCTTGAGGTCTGGAAGGCGCATGCACTAGAGGAGAAAGCAGAGCAGAATATCTGCCAGTTGTTGATGGTTGTTGTTCAAGCGCGTGATCTCGAATCCGCTTCCAATGCTTTGGCGATGCGTGGAATTCAAGCCACACGCATCCGGAGCATGGGGGGATTCTTGCGTCAACGAAATCACCTTCTCTTGGTTGGGATTCCGGAGGGCAAGTTGGAAGTTGCGGTGGAAGCACTTAAACGATCCTGTCGCAGCCGAGCGGAGTATCTGTCATCGCCAATCGAAGGTGCACCCCATATACTACCGCAACCGATCGAGGTTCAGGTGCGTGGGGCGACCGTATTTGTTTTTAACGTCGATAGATGTGAGGTTTATTAACTGTGAAGCTAATAATCGTAATCCTTGGTGATGAAGTTGCCGAGGAGGCGTTGCGGGATTTGATTGAGCGCGAATTCCGAGTCACCCGCGTGGCCTCTACTGGCGGTTTTCTCCGTCGTGGTAATACGACCCTGCTGATCGGAACGCAAGACGATCGGGTGGATGACGCGTTGGAGGTTATCCGGAGGGTTCGAACGGTTCAAACTGGAGAGGGCCAACCCCGAGCGACAGTGTTTGTCCTCGATATGGAACACTTCGAACAATTGTAAACCCGTTGACATCCCCAACAATTGCAGCAGAGGATGCCCACACAACGGGATGACAATCCGAAGGGCTATTTTTTTTTGACCCTCAAGCGTGTGGTAGATCAGTGTTGTGATGCTTATAAGGAAGCTCCCCACGAACGGAAGTCAGGTGGGGAGTTTAGGTTCTATATCGAACGGCCAAGGTTAGCACAGAAGGCTGGTTACTCTGCCTGAAGATCGCGGGTTAGCTTCTACCTAATCGGATGCCCCAGCAGGGAGAGAGGAAAACAAGATCGATCGTGATCTACGAGATTTGATGTTTCTTGTCCATCCCGAATTCGATCAGGCCATAGGAAGAAGACCGCAGAACATCAATATTGAGGGGACGGATTAGGATTTGGCGGGGGGCTACTCGTGGAAACTTTCGACTTGATAGGTGAGGAACTCGAGATGACCTTGGCGCCAAGCATCATGCGGCAGAAAAGCTTTTTCGCACAACATACCAAGGAAAGTTACAGTGTCGGGGACCTTTTCCCAAACCTGGGGCAGAAATGTGCCTCGGTTGTTTCCATGGGTAACGATGACACCATCTATTCCAGGTCGAAGCAGTTTAGGTAATTCATCCGGGTGCTTATATTCCAGGTGCTGCGGTGTCGTGAGCACTGAAACTTCGATCTCAATCTCGTCGACCTCTTCTGGCTTCACAGGCGGGAATCGGTAGTCACTCAGCGCGGCAGCGACGGTATGCTGGCGCACATCGTCTGCCAGAGGGAGTTGCTTCTTGAGTGTACCAATGCAACCGCGCAGGAGTCCATCTCGGGTCAACGTAACGAATGAAGCCCCCGGCGCTCGCAGGCGTTGTGGCATGTCATCGAGGTTAAGTGGTTCTAATAATTCGCCGTTAGCAGCTGTGGTCAAGGCTTGGCGAGCGAGTAGGAGCAGGGTCTTCTTCTCGTCGCTCGAGAGGGAACTTTCCATCCAATACATCCCTTCACGAAAGGCGCTGATTGTATGATACCCTTGGGATTCGCAAGCTGCAAGCCTCAAGCTGCAAGCTACAAGCTACAAATCTCAAGCCGCAAGTCTCAAGCTACAAGCCTCAAGCGATAGATAATATCTTCCTAAAAGCTATAAGCTCGTATGGCATTTTGAATGAAGGAAATAACTCGATGATCTTATAGAGGTGCTTATGATTCAAAAATGACTCTCAATACCGATGGTGCGATATCCGAGAGATCATTGACTTGTTTCGAGAATTCGCGACGCAATGTAATGGGACCGATTAATAAGGCAGGGACGGGGTTTAAGGTGTGGCCTCTCCAATTTAGGTCTTCCAAGTTGCCGTGATCGGAGGTGATGACAATCAAATCCTGTCGATCGCTCCAGGCTTTAATCAACCCGTCAAGCACGGCATCGAGAGTCTCGAGCAAGGAGATCCCTTGGGCCAGGGTCCCTCGATGCCCGGCGTAGTCTGTCGGCCAGAAATCAAACCACGCAAGGTGGTAGTTTAATGATAGTTGGGCGAGCAAAGCGCCGGCTTCAGCAGGAAAGTAGATCGGGGCGGGGGGAAAATCCAACTGGGCTGCCCAACCGGCACCGGTGAAATCAGCAGACAAGGCTCGTTTGGCTTGCAGATCCTCCGCGGTCATCAACTCCAACCCAGCCGCACGAACGGCAAGTGGGATGGCCGAATAGATCCGTCGACGAGAATAGATCGACTCAAAATAGCGTGGAGGGTAGGCGTTTAGCAACCCCGCCTCTCCTCCGCGCCGTTTAACTTCTGAAAAGAGATTGAATTCTTCCAGAATTTTAATGATAGGTGGGTTGGGTTTAGGCCCGTAATGACTTCCGATCAGGGCGGGAACATTTTTTCCGGTCAGGATCGCAGCTTGGCCGGTGGCCGATTGGGGCCTTCCATCAACACCCATCCTAGCGTCCACTGAAAATAATGTGGCTTTACTTCCTTCGTATGGGGCGGAGGATGCAATCAACCGCCGATCGTCAAGTAAGGCCTCCAATGTTGGCAGACGGGCGGTGGAAAATGGATTTCGCTTGGGGTCGTCATCGCCCAAACCGACACCATCGAGGAAGAGGAACAGCACTCGAGCCATCAATCTTTCCGCTTAAAAGTGAGCCACGCGGAGGTCCGCTGGCGGTAGGTTCCGTGTTCGATGGAGGTCAAATCGAAGTGCTGGTCGAAAAATTGGGTGACGACCACCTGAGAAGGATAAAGGTTTGTTACATTTGTGTTTTCTGGGAGCCATGTGTAGAGCAGGAAAGTTCCGCCAGCTTTGATGAAACGGTTTAGATTGGTGGCGTAGCGAGTTCGTTTTTCCTGAGAAAGACTGTGAAAACAACCGATGTCTAGTGCGAGGTCGAATGTACCTGTGATGTTTTCAAATGAAGTTACATCGTCACGGATCAGCTGTATCTGTAAGCCAGCAGCTTGTGCCTTGCGTTGAGCTTGGCGGATGGCCAGGCGCGAGACGTCTACGCCAGTCACCTGCCAACCTCGTCGTGCCATGGTGATGAGATTGGTGCCTGTACCACATCCAATGTCAAGCGCGCGTCCAGGTTCGTGATTCTCTAAGAACGCCATTAATTCCGGAGGTGATATCCCGGTGTCCCAGGGGGTGCGACCGAGGATGTACTTTAATTCAAAGAACAGGCGCCGGATCATGGCTCCTCCACGAAGGCGCGGCGAAGTTCTTCAGGATTAATCGATCCGACGGAACGTAATACTTCTCTGCCTTCACCCTTAAACAGGATGAAGGTGGGTGTAAATTGGAAATTAAATCGCGCTAAAAGGGGTTGAAATTCTGCTTCTTGCACATTGATCCGAATCACAGTCAGCCTTCCACGATATTCAGCTTCGATCCCATCCACGATGGGTTTAGCCGACATACAAGCTATTCAATATGGGCTCTGGAATTCAAGCAATACAGCCGAACCGGATTGGATCTCGGCGAGGATTCTCTCGGATTTATCAGACGAACCCGGGCCGGGATCGAGAAAACGGTAGGCGAGAAAGACGCCCAGGGAAAGCGCACCTAGGGCGAGCAGATGTTGCAATTTCAATCCGCCACGCAGCGTTAAGACCCCCAAGACAAGGAGAACAACCACGGTCATGAGGACGAATGAGTACTGGTTGATGAATTTCATCGTGGTTTCCAGACAGATAAGGATTGTATCATCTTTACAACTACCCCCTCCTCCCTTACAATCGACGGACATAGTTAATACTCATAGAAGGGTCTCCAACTAATGAAGGAATACGCAACGGAGTTTATACGCAACGTCGCCTTGGTTTCTCATGGTGGCGGTGGGAAAACGTCCCTTGGAGAGGCGATGCTCTACCTTGTGGGAGCGATTAACCGCATGGGGAGAGTGGAAGACGGCAACACGGTCTCCGACTTCGAAGAGGAAGAAATTCGCCGAACCCTCTCACTGTCTACCAGTATCCTCCCGATCGAGTATAAAGAACACAAGGTCAACTTGCTCGACACGCCCGGATACACCGATTTCATCGGTGATGTGATCTCAGCCCTTCGAGTCGCTGATGGTGCAGTGGTGCTGGTCGATTCGGTCGCTGGGGTCGAGGTAGGAACCGAGATTGTTTGGGGGTATTGCGATACTTTCAAGTTGCCACGTTTTGTGGTGATCAGCAAGATGAATCGGGAGAACGCCAACTTTAAAGCGGCCCTGAATGCGGCGCGAGGACTTTCTCAGGAGGTCACTTTCGTGCCTGTGCAGTTACCTTGGGGTGAGAAGAGTGAATTTAAGGGTGTTATTGACTTGCTGAATATGAAAGCCTGTCCAGGTGATGGTAAGCAGAGTGAACCTATTCCGGAGGAGTTCCTCAAGACCGCCGAAGAGGCTCGTGTTGCGTTAGTCGAAGCAGCGGCAGAGGGAGACGACGCACTACTAGAAAAATACCTCGAGGGCGAGGAACTTTCGGCGCGGGAAATCGCAAACGGTTTTCGCAGGGCTGTCTTATCCGGTTTGTTTGTACCGGTATTTGTCACCGCTGGCACCGCTGCCATCGGGACCGCTCCGCTCCTAGAGGCGATGATCGACTTGATGCCCTCCCCAGCTGATTCAGCACCCGCCACAGCCCAGGACCCAACCGGCGAGCAGGAACTTCCGGCATCCGACGCTGGGCCGTTGGCCGTCTATGTGTGGAAGACGACAGCTGATCCCTTCGTCGGTAAATTGAGCTATTTGAGAGTGTATTCAGGAGTTCTGAAATCTGACACCAGAATCTGGAATCACAGCAAGAACGAGGAAGAACGCCTGGGCACATTGTATGTCATGCGCGGGAAGGATCAATTGCCTATCGACGTTCTCCATGCTGGTGACATCGGCACGGTTGCCAAGCTTGGCGAAACAGACACCGGCGACACACTGGGTGATAAAACCCAACCGCTTTCGCTCGTTACCCCTGAGTATCCAAACGCGCTGTATGCTGTTGCTGTCATGCCCAAGACACAAGCTGATTCAACAAAGATCAGTCCAACCTTGACACGGCTGAGCGAGGAAGATCCTACGCTCACCTGGCACCAAGAGCCCAGCACCAACCAGACCATCCTTCAAGGTATGGGTGACCAACACATCGATGTAGCCATTCGTAAGGCCGAGTCAAAATTCCAGGTCAGCCTTAACACGGATGTACCGAAGGTGCCTTATCGTGAGACCATTACCAAAGAAGGTGCCTCCCAATATCGGCATAAGAAACAGACCGGTGGTGCAGGCCAATTCGCGGAAGTGCACATGCGTATCGAACCCATCGAAGAAGAGGAATTTATATTTGAGAATAAGGTCTTCGGGGGTGCAATCTCCTCGGGGTATATGCCCGCGATTGAAAAGGGTGTTCGAGGGGTGATGAAGCAGGGTGTGTTAGGGGGGTATCCTGTAGAGAAAGTCAAGGTTCAAATCACTGACGGTAAGGAGCATCCTGTCGACTCGAAAGCGGTGGCTTTTGAAACCGCTGGCCGGGAGGCGTTCAAGTTGGCGATTCAGGACGCCGCGCCGGTTCTGCTCGAGCCGGTTATGGACGTACGGGTCATGGTTCCTGAGGCGAACATGGGGGACGCACTGGGGGATTTGAACACCCGCCGGGCTCGTGTACAGGGCATGGAGACAGAGCGCGGACGGAGCGTCGTTACGGCGCAAATCCCGTTGGCAGAAATCCAACGCTATACAAACGACCTGCGATCAATGACGGGTGGACGTGGATACTTTACCATGACCCTCAGCCACTATCAGGTTGTGCCACCTCACATCACAGAGGAGATCATCGCGGCTCGACAACGGGAGTCGAGCAAACAAGACACAACTTGAGTCACTAAGAATCCCTCGACGGGCCGGGAGACCCCCGGCCCTTGATCTACTCGGAGGTCGCTTTGCGCCGTCCTCCCTCCAGCTTTCTCCTGCTTACATTTTTCGGTGCCCTTCTAGGGGGGTGGATGACATTCGGAGGGCTTTATCTTCGCTTGTTTAATCAAACTTCCCCTATCCAAAGTCTGATTGGTTCGTGGTTACGTATTCTAAGTACGTCTTCCAACCTGTTATCATCTTGGATTGAGGTTCAGGATTTGGCGTGGCCTTTGTTGGCCATCGGATTAGCATGGTCGGGGGCTCTTAGCGCACTGTGGCAAAGACTGAGATGGGGGTATTTGGTTACTGCTTTCCTTGGAGTTCTCTCTCTCTTAACCTTAGGACCGGGAACGCTGCTGGCTCTATTGGTGTTGATTTGCCTCAGGATGCCTGCTACACAGCGTTGGTTGAATAGCGTTGAGGAGACGGATGACACCCAAATGGGTACCTCGTCGATTTATCGATGAAGAAATCGAAGTTCATTTCGAACGTTCTCCCCTCTTGACAAAGAAACCGAACGCTCCGGATGGTTTCACATGGGATGGTGATTCCTTCGAGGTCAGCGAAGTCCTATCAAGCTGGTTTGATTATCGACGGCGTGGAAGGATGGCGAAGAACATGAAGCCCGCTCATTTACGTGAAGCGACCCGCAGAGGTTCTTGGGGTGTGGGAAGGTATTATTTCCGGCTACGGACGAGCGAAGGACGAGTGTTCGATCTCTACTACGATCGGGCACCGAAAGAGGCTGCCGATAGGGCTGGGCATTGGTTTCTCTGGCGCGAGATGGAAGCCGGATAGGGATCGAGCTCACGCGTCTTCTTTTAGGATCGTTGGGCTCTGACGTGAAATTTATTCGGTTTAGGATTGACCGTGAGCAGATTTTCCGAACTATGTAGGGGCGACCGACCGGCCGCCCCTGCGATGTTCTCCTAAACGCACATCTGATGGGGTAGGGGCTGTCCCAAAAAGTTTATCCGTAGCGATCGTAAACTGGGTTTTAATGTCATTGCGAGTCGAAGGCGAAGCAATCTCCCTCACTCTAGAGGAGATTGCCACGTCGCCCTACGGGCTCCTCGCAATGACAATATACTCGTAATTATTTAAAAAAAAGGTCGATGATTTCTTAATGAAGTCCTTTTAGGACTAAAGATCCTACCTGTAGGGGCGCACGGGCAGGGAAGAACACCCTGCATCTTCGACCGTGCGCCCCTACGACTTTCTGTGGAGGAATCTCACGCAAGACCGAGCGCGACAAATAGTCGTGGTGCGAGATAGGCTGCCCAAAACCCAACCACAGCGTAGCGTAAATAACGCAGAAACTGGGCTAAGAACGTATCTCCGCTGGGGAAGATCAGCTTCAGCCCAAAATAGAGTGCCACAATGCCGACGATGCCCACGATGTATCGCAATACCCGCTTCGACCATGGACCGCGAGGGTCAAAGCGATCCCACGAGAAAAGCAGTGCCCCGCCAACACCGATGCCCAGAAGAGCCCCAGCTGCGGCAAGGATGTCCTTTAGACTTTGTGGCTCGATCGGCTCAGCATCTGGTGCGGCTTCGATAGCGGTCTCCAGCCATTCCTGCGGCACGGGTCTTCCTGCGGTCACTGCTGACACGCCTAATCCCAAACCGATGAGGACGAGGGAGGCGATGACTGCGACAATAATCTGATGGTTCAATGACATCTGCCGTAATCTATGGCCCAATGGTTTCTCGAGACGAATAAACAGGACCAGTAGCACCACTCCAACAAACAACCCCACGAGGACATCGGTAGGGAAATGAACGGCAAGGAACATTCGGGAAAGAGCGATGAGGGCGATCAGCGTCCCGAAGATGATGTATGCCCAACGAGCGCCGATTCCGATCGCGATCCTGCCATACACAGCCATGGAGCTTAGTGAATGTCCAGAAGGTACACCAAAACCGGTCGCGGTTGAAAGGGCTCTTACCTCTTTGCTCACCCAGTATGGACGAGGTGTACCGAAGAGCAGCTTGAGTGTTGAACTAAGGCTACCGCTGAATATGAAGATAAAACCGACTCGGAAACCCAACCCGACATCAAAACACCATAGGATGGTAGGTAACAAGATAAGAAGAAACTCCTCGTTGCCAAGAAAAGTTATGATACGCATGGGGGCAATCAACCAATCACCCAGCCCTTGGAGCCAGGTGATGACCGGGATGCCCCATTCCAACCAAGGACTCATGACATTCCCTCCTCATTTGTGGGTTGAAGATCGAAGTGATCTTCTACAAGTGGTGTACTTGGTTTCAAGCGGGGTAGGAAGCGCGTAGTTAGAAAGAGGGAACCCCCGAGGATCCCCAAACTGACAGGGTAGGGCAAGGCTGGTGACACACGGTACAGCAGCCCTGCGATAGGTGGGGCGATAATAGCGACCAAACCCATCACGGTTTCGGTTATTCCATAAACCAGCCCTAAGTTTACTCGACTGACTAACCCTTCTGCTTGGGCGACAGTAAGCGAGCGGGCGATCCGAAAACCTCCGGCCAAAAAATAACTGAGAGCGAAGAAAGGTACACCTGTCCCCAACCAGAGTAGTAAGATAGAAGCACCTACCAGTAATTGGGAAATCACAAAACCCCTGTACGCGATCAGTCGTCCGATGGAAAGATTAAGCAAGACTAACCCCAAGGCATTGATGGATCCCAATGCTCCAATCTCACGTACAGTAACTTGACGCACATTTTGAAGGTAATTCGGTGTGAGAGGCCAACTCAGGTACATACCGAAAAGGACGATGGAAGCCAAAGCCAAGAAGCGGCCGAGTGTAATATTTGAGAGCACTGCTTGATAACGCCCGGCTTTTTTGGGGATTTCAATGGGCTGGTGCTTAAGAAGGAGTGCAATCATGGTGGAAATAAATATAGGAATGATCGCCAGGCCAAAAACGCTGCGGAGTCCCAAAAGCTCTCCAATCGTTCCTCCAAGGATAGCTCCAACGATGGCACCAACATTAAACATTGCGCTCACTGTAGTGAGCGCCCGGGCGACAGTCCATTTTCCTCGTGCGGCGGTGATGTAACTATTAAGTGGAGCGATCACGAAGAATGTGAGGTGGTACATCACCAGCCCGATGACAAAGAATAGAAGGTTAGGCGCCAGATACATCACAATGGCCGAGAACAAACCGCTTATCCAACCTGCGCTCATTACTCTCTTACGCCCAATACGATCCGACAGAGCACCGGCAGGGATGTGCGTGATCGTCATGGAAACTGCGGCTATTCCGAAAATAACGCCTATCTGAACGGAATCTGCCCCCAATTGCTCCAGATACAGTGGTAGGAGGTAAACGAAGAGACCTTCACCCATCCCCCAGCATAGCAAGGCAGTACCGATGAGACGGAGATCTCGTGTCATGTAGGCTATCCTGTGACCTGGCGGACGAATTCCGTCGCTGCAGCGAAGACGGCCTCCCGCTCTGCATCGCGTGTGATCACGTGACCCGAATTTTCAAACCACATGAGCTTCACTTCGCTTGATTTAAGATCATCATGGATCGCTTGGGCATGTTCGGCGTTCACAGTTGCATCACCTCTTGAATACATGAGCAATACGGGAGCGGTGATCTGGGGCAATCCAAGACGCATCTTAGCTAATAAGCTATCGACTTCGACGGCACCTCGGAGGGGATATCCTTCGTAGTCTACGTGATCCTTTGCCGCTTCTGGGTCGCGCCAATCGGAAGGACCTTTCGCTGCGAAGCGCCAAATCAGGCTTAAGAGAGGGATAACCGGGCGCAGTGGTTTCATGAGTGGATGCGGCGTCAAATAAGGTGTGCTCATGGCGACCAAACCATCGATAGGATAGTGGGCGCCGAGGTAGAGCGCTAGAGCACCACCCAATGACAAACCCATGATGACCACCTTCGTACACGCCCCTCGGATCAGGTAATACCCATCGAGTGTGGAGGCGACCCAATCTACCCAACGTGCACGAACCATATCCTTGAGGACCGTAGAGTGTCCGAAAAGGCGAGGTCCAAGTACAGTGTACCCTTGGCCAGCCAGATGCTCACCCAAGCCAAGCATCTCCTTTGGTGCCCCAGTGAAGCCATGAATTAACAGACAGCCTGTTTCTCCGCCCGGAAAGAAGAAGGGCTCTCCGCCTTCGAGAAATAGGCTCACGCGATCACCTCAAGCTGGCGGCTATATGTGCTCAGGCTCTCGCCACCGGATTCGGTGACGATCACGTTGTCCTCCACCCTCACGCCGCCACGATCAGGAAGGTAGATACCAGGCTCGACGGTGAATGTCATGCCTGGAGTCAGGATTTGCAGGTTACTCTCACGGATGTTGGGATGCTCATGAGCTTCAAGCCCAATACCATGTCCGGTGCGGTGAATGAAGAATTGGCCATAACCAGAGTCATCGATTACCGATCTGGACGCTCGATCAATCTCTTGGCAGGAGGCACCGGGTCGAATAGCCTCCCGCCCTGCAGCGTTCGATCTTTGAACGACGGTGTGAATCTTCTCAAGCTCGGTATTGATTTCACCGAGGGCGAAGGTACGGGTGATGTCGGAGATGTAGCCATCGACGGTCGCCCCCCAATCGATGATCAGCAGATCCCCGTTCTGTAACCTGCGATCAGTGGGTGTGGCGTGTGGTAAAGCGCTGTTGGGACCGGAGGCGACAATCGGCTTGAAGGGCATTGCGGGCTCAGACCCAGCACGTAGGAGTTGTATGGTCAGTTCAGATGCCAACTCCCTCTCAGACATCCCCAGACGGATGAGAGGGATGGTGGCCCTTAATGCCTCCTCTGCGACCAAGACCGCCCGCCGAATGGAATCCCTTTCGTTTTCATCCTTTATGATGCGTAAGCTTGAGAGGGTCGCTTCACATGAGGTAAAACTGGCCTGTGGTGCGACGGATTCTAGAAGTCGTAATTCAAACACGCGCGAGCGCAATGGTTCAACGCCAATGCGACGCTTATCGAGGTCGTGTCGTGTGGACGCCTCTTGGAATGCCTGACTTCGGGAGGCATCGTCCTCACCGTACGAAATCAGCTCAAGGTCAAGGTCAGACCTCTCAGCTTTAGACCGTTCAAGGTCCGGCAAAATGAGCGTTGGCTTATCGTTTAAGGACAGGATCAAGACGACGGGTCTTTCCATCAAGTGAAAAGATAAACCAGTGATGTAATAAAGGCTGGGTCCGGGATTGAGTGCAATGGCATCTAATTTCTCGGTTTTCATCGTTTGGATCAACCGGGTGAGGCGCTCTTGATGCATGTGTTCCTCCTTCAGTGTGAGGATTATAGTGCTGCTAAAGGTGGATAGCAAAGTGAGGCGTGAAGCGTGAAACGTGAGGCGTGAGGCGTGAAACGTGAGGCGTGAAACGTGAAGCGTGAAACGTGAAACGTAAGCGTGAAACGTGAAGCGTGAAACGTGAAGCGTG
>DUEZ01000028.1 GCA_011174825.1 Anaerolineae bacterium
AGACCACGATCAAATGTCCTGTCGCGAGCTCCTTCTCCAACACACCGCATCCACCACAAGCGATGAACTTGTTGCACCCGAAGGCGATCACTTCCTCTAAAATCGTGGACGCCAATGCGGAACCAATCCCAGGATGAAAGAACGCCAGGCGCTGACCCTTGTATCCAATTTCGTAAACAGGATGAGGTCCGTCTTCCCACCGATTCTCGACCAACATCTTCCCTTTTTTCTCGAAAACGACCTTCTCGATGACTTCCTTAAAGAAACAAATGACACAGTGCTCGGGCATGTCACGCTTCTTGATCACCTTCGAAGGTTCGATGAAAGCTTCGCGAGTCGGATCATGCTCTAGGATGGGGTAGGTCATGGGTACATTCCTATAGACAGATAACGAAATAAACCGTTGCAGGGCGTCTTAGCACCTCATGCGGCTTTGAATAGGATCTTTTCCGACTTATTTTCCAGAATACGACCTGAGGGCAGCCCAGTCGGCAGTATCAACTGTGGCCTTACGGCTAACACCATGTGTTTCTTGTCACCACGATTAGATAGGTTATGAGTGAGTCTAATCCTTTACCACGATGATTATTGAGAGATGGGATTGATGAAGCGAAGGATGATTGGGTAATCCTTGACAAGAAGATCATGGACAACCAGATTCCCATTCTCGATCTCCACCATGAGTTGCTGTTCAAAGCCATAGAGGACATCCATGCCGATCACTTCTTGGGCTGAAAGTCCAGGGAAGGTCAACGTGGTACTTATCCCGGGATCGTCTTCGACTGCCACACCGTCCGTCCACAATGCAACCAAATGGTCACCGTTTGAAAGGGAGAATGCGTAGCTTGCCATGTTCGTTGCATCGCTTTGGATTTCCATGGGCAGGCTTATGGGCTTGGCTCCAGCCATGATGGTGCTGAGGTTTCGGATGGTAGAAAAAGAAATCTTCCTGTCAGGACCCGATCCACCAACACCAATAGTAATATCCATGCCCAGGTTCAGAATGATGCCCCGGGCATAGTACTTTGCGGAAACGAACTCGCTATACGTACCCATATATTGTTCATAGACAGGTACACTTTCCGCAGTCCACCAAGTCAGCTCATCAGCGATATATTCCCCAGTGAAACCGTTGCTCGATGCTACGTCCTTGATTTCTTGAACCAGAGATGGATACTCGTAGTAATACGCTCTCCAAAGTTCATATTCTGGGGAGACACTTGGTCCCATATGCCAAGAAACGGCATCCACCAGGGGCATGATGTCTGAACTCAGGATGCCAAACAAGTAGGAACGGCTTTCAGCTCCACTTGGGTTCGTAGTCCCCCCTACTTCCACTGTCGCTTCCGGATACTCCTGCCGGATAACGGAGATAACTTGCCTGACGAGGTTGATGTAATCATCCAGCTCGATACGTTGGACACACACTCCGATGTCTGGCTCATTCCAAATTTCAAAATATTGAACACGGTCTTTGAAGTGACGAACGATAAAACTCACGAAGTCAAGGTAGCGTTGTATCTCCTCCTCCGTCGTAAACCTTGGACAATTCTCTCCCTTCTCACCTGCCTTGTCCCAGAAAGAAAGCACGTATGTGATCGTCACATCGTTCTCGGCTATCGTACTAAGCAAATCATCGACACTTGGATCAATTGTAAACTCGGGTATATCCCAATCAATATGATCCCAGCTAATACCGTTTGCAGCTAAGCGAACTCGCTTTAGGCCCTGGCCAAATAATTCGCCATTGATGATTCCCCTGAGATCAAATTGGGCTAAACTATCCCATTGGCACCCGATACGGTTGTCTTCGAGTTCACCTGATCGCTTGGTCCTGAGCAGGGTTTTGGGCAGATCGTTTCCCTCCTGAAGGATCAAAGATACCCTCGTACCTGACGTGGGCGTTGAGAGTTGGCTGGTATTACCGCTGGTGTCGGTTACTGTGGCGGTTAGATGGGGACCGGTGAATGACGCACCCTTATCGAACATGAAGGCGCCATTGCTATCGGCTATCGTTCGACCCTCATAGTATTCTCCCTCGTTATTGCTATCGGAGAAGATCTCAATGGTACAGTTGGCGCAGGCGGCCCCGGTCAGGAAGCCTGCGCTCAAGTCAAAGTCAAAGATAGCGGGAGCCATCAATTCCTCATTGCCGCCATCCATCAAGTGGATACCAAATACCCCATTCTTGAATATGTGGTTTTGGGTGATCGTATTGCCAAATGAATTCGAGGAGAGGATTTGAATTCCTGCTTCAGCATTGTAAGAGAGGACGTTGTCGGGACCAATTTTATTGCCAACACCATCCGTGATCCAGATGCCGCTGCCTCTATTGCCTCGGTCCTCCTTCCCGGAAGCATCCGTGCCGACCAGGTTTCCCGTAATGATGTTAATGTCCGTACCCACATCCCAGATCCCAATGCCCATAGTGTTGTTGCTCGTTAGATTCCCCTGTCCCAGAGGGCCAGATCCAATGCCTCGGTCACCACCGATCATGTTCTTTTGAGCACCGCCGCTTAAGACGATCCCTGCGCCGGAAAAATTGATAACCTGCAAGCCCCGGATCGTGTTTCCATTGGACATGACCTGTAGACCGGGAATGAACTCTCCCGGGATGTTCCTGCCATCCAAGATTACCCCGGCGTCGCTGGCGTCAATGGTCAGATGACCTTGGTTGATGGGTGGCAATTCGCTGTCAGGATAAATCGTAACCGGGACATCGGGTGGGAAAACAAACGTGTCGAAAGCAATGATGTCGCCGGGCTGAGCGTCCTGCAATGCCTGGCGTAAGGTGCCAGGACCGCTATCAGCCGTACTGGTGACGATAATCGTCTCTCCCTGAGGTATTTTTGTTGGTGTAGGCGATGCGATGGTCGCTGTAGGTTGCAGCGAAGTTCTTGTGGGCGCTTGAGGCGTTGCAGCGGGAGATGGGCTCGGCCCACAACTATTCAAACAAAGAGAAAGAATAATCACAAGCAGGAATAGTGATTCAATACGTTTCATTGTTCCCCCCCGTTAAGCGGGTTAACGAGTGATTATCTGGATACATTCCCCTATACGCCCTCGCGGGATTTTTCGGGAATGCTTTCCGATTTTCGGCCTATTCCATGTATTTTCTGGAATGAATTCCACTTTTTTGCTCAGGGGGAGTGCTACCGGAATCTCTCCAGCCTTCACGCGAATAGCATATAGCATTTTCACCAAGACATCAATTAGGGGGATTGAAATTAACCGCGCACTCGAATAAATCCTAAACGAAAAGAATGGCCTTGCAGAAATGTCGCTCCATCACAATGAAAACGATGGATTAGAAAAAAGTTAACCTGAACGTCCATTCATACCACAGTTGTAGGGGCAATTCATGATGTGTTTGACCCTACATCGGCAAGCTTGGGATTTGCAGTCCAATGTGGACTCAGGGTACTTTCATCGTTAAAAAAAATTGATTTGAATCCTCTCAATATGTATAGGTGAGAGACAGAGAGCATTTATGAGGAGTGTGGGTCGAGTCCCCACGCCTCATATGAATTTCGTTCCCTAACGGACATTGTTTCTTTTGGAGATCCGTCATAATTGATTCTGGCCCTGTATGAGAGCGATTTCTAATTAAAAAGCCACTCCAACATCGACAGCAACCATTCCAAGAAGCCTATCTCTTGTTCAACGGTTTCATTCTGCATCGGGGAAACGTCCTCTTGGACGGCGATGATCTGCCCATCGTATTCGAGGATCACGTTCGATCCAGCTTGCAGGATTTGATTCGCCGACGAGTCCCTCGCCAGCTCAAAGTACTCGTCTGAGCCGAAGAGGATCACGTGGTCAACGTTACCCGCCACCCAATTCTCATCGAGTGACACACTTGGATCCAAGCCACGCCTGACAAAGAGTTCCAGATCCAGGGCATAATACCCGACCTGTGCAACGCTTTTGTCTCCATTGTTAGTGATATTTGAGCCAGTAGCTTGGTTGGACTGCATCGCCTGTTGGTAAGTTTGGTTCTGCACTCGGGCGCCTATTGTGGCTTCACCTGAGACCTTGTTGATGTCGAGAACCCCGTCTCCATCGAGATCCTGGTGGTACAACTGCATGACCGCACCGGAGGAGACACCGCTTAACTGCGCTTGTACGATGTCAATGGTATAGGGCGTCACGATACCATAACGGAGTCCTAAGGTTTCGATCTCATCAACTAGGGGCGCTGTTTCTCCCTTCACACGCACTTCATCGAGCAAATCCCCGACACGACGGGTAGCCCACAGTCTTGAGATGAACGGATTCTCCCCTTCGTCATCCAGGCTGAAATTGAAGAGTTGGGTTGTCGGTTCACCGGCAAAGCGCCCAGATAATCGGACGCTCACTTCATCGGAGTTCACATTTGTGTAGCGACCCGTCACCGCGATGCTCGAGCCGAAGTAGAGATCCGGCAACTGGCGAGGATACACATCGGTAACCGTGAATCCTTCATAACGAAGTTCCAGATCGGTCAAGAGCGGGTGGGCGATCTTCCCATAAAAACTCGTCAACACCCCTTCTAGGCTCTCTCCGGGCTGTACGTAGGTGACCGTTCCATGATTTTGGGAGGCGAGGTCGTCCAAGAGATGAGTGTTTACATCGTATCCTACACCGAACACATGTAAACTGGCGTCTAGCCCATCGTTTGCCTGCCGTACGCGATCTACAATCGTTCTCTCGTCGGTAATACCGGCGGTGGGCAGCCCGTCGGTGAGAAAGACGATCAATCGAGTGGCATCGGGACGAAATCCCGCACGATCGACTAGCGTGATCCCGCGTCTCAGCGCGCCCTCGATGTCCGTGTTGCCGCGATCATAGAGCCGAGAGACATAGGATCGGGCATCTTGAATGCTTCGATCCGTGACCCTCTGTAGCTCATTTGATGGGCTCTCGATGAGGTCATCAAAGCTGACTATGGCAAACCGGTCCCCCTCGCCAAGCTTTCCCAGGATATATTGCAGGGCATTTTTCGCCTGATCGATCTTCTCGCCTGCCATCGATCCCGATCGGTCGATGACGAAGACGATATCTTTTGGCATCGCAATCCCCGTATCCATAACAGAGCTCGGTGAGAGAAGGAAAAGGAAATGACCCTCACCGTCACGTTCCCGATCGGCATGGGTGAGCAACCCCGCTCCAACTGGCCCCTCGGTTACGGCGAAGTAGAGCTCAAAATTCTCGATAGGCAGGACGTTTTGTTCATGGTAAGTAGCTTTTACATGTCGAGGACCTACCCTTTCCATCAAAATCGGATGGCTCGGTGAGTAAACAGCTGCCACACTCTCCTGAGCGAGCACATCTACTTCTACGCTTACATCTGCCAACAGTGCGGTCGAATAGCGTTCGGTACCAAGCGTGTAGAAGTAATGAAACAGATTCCCATGTGTTGGCAGCGTTTCGCTATACTCCAAGACCATCGTAACGCTGCCTGATGCTGGCAGGCTGAGGTTCACGGCATAGGCCTCCCACCCGAAGAACTGGAGCAACGTAGGATCTGATTGATAGGTTATTGCGTTCCTGAGGAACATCTCAGATTCGAGAACGCTCAGTTTCTCCACCGTCACGGGTTGCCCTTCGAGTTGGATTTGAAAATCCCGAATCGATGCCAGAGGGGGGAGTGGGAAGATGTATCGAATTTCGATCGCTTCGCCGTACGGATTGAGGAACCGCTGATCGACCCTTGTTCGAGCGATCGAGTCTTCGATCGTTACCCTCACATGGTGGTACTCCACCTGGACGTAACCGAACTCAGCGCCGAAGGGGATCATCATTCCATCGGCGAAGGCCACGGATACGAACGTGCTGCTTATGGTCAAGACCCAAATGGAAGCACCGAGCACTTTCCTAAGCATGTGTTTCATCTTGTCACCTCCGTGTTCGATTGAACGAAATCTTTTCTGTAATCCATGGAAACACGGTTCGATGTCAGACCGGTGACAGTTACTGGACAGATGTGGTACGGATCAGGGGCGATGAGGGGTAGATATGTGGCGCAGTAATTAGGAGATTTAACTAACGTGGAGAGGCATAGAAATGCGAGCGGTCGTGCCAGGTCGTTCCAGATTGGACTTCGAAATCACGGAAGGGCTCGAGAGCCAGATGTGACCATCATAGGCTTCGATCAGGGCTTTGGCAATCGAAAGGCCGAGCCCACTGCCTCCTCGATCGCGCGAGCGGGAATGATCGGCGCGGTAAAAACGCTCAAAGACATGAGGTAGGTCCTCAGGTGTTATCCCCTCACCTGTGTCCGAGATGCTGACCACAGCCCATTTTCCCATCGAGTGGGGTGGGGGGTCGAAGATTTCTTGTGGACCTATCGATGTCGGGAATACGAAACCACTCTCGTTGACCTCGAAGATGTTTCCGGCAACGAGTACCACCCCTCCAGAGGGCGTATGCTTCATTGCGTTATCGAGCAAAATGACAAGGATCTGTTCGATACGATCAGATTCGGCTTGAACGAAAAGAGGCGCCTCGGGAAGTTCCTCCTGAAGCTCAATACCAAGTGATTCCACTTGGGGGCCAAGTTTCTCCAGCGTTTCGTGAACGACCTGGGATAAATCAACCGGCTCTCGATGCAGATTGAGGGCTTGTGCGTCTGCGCGAGAAAGGATCAGCAGATCATTGACAAGTCGGATCAAACGATCGGTCTCGCTCTCCACGGACGTCAGGAAGCGATCGCGCACCTCGGGATCATCTACCGCACCATCGCGCAAGGTCTCTACCAGACCTTTAATGGAAGTCAGAGGGGTACGCAATTCATGGGAGACATCGGACACGAATTGGGATCGCATTCGTTCTACGGTCTGAAGTCGATCTCGCATGGTGGCGAAGGTTCGGCTTAAGCGGCCTAATTCATCACCCCCCGATATCTGGAGGGGGTAGTCGTAATCCCCAACACTCAGTTGTTTGGCTGCGAAGGTCAGCGATTGCACCGGACGAGAGATCGTCCGTGCCAACACCAGACCAACCAGCGCTGAGAGAGGGAGTGCCAAAGCTGAGGCGATGAGCAGTCGGTTGCGGAGATCTGAGAGCACAATGGCGATATCATGTAAAGGTTGGCTGAGGTAGATCACACCAGCCACTTGGTCGCTCACACTAACCGGCACCGATACAAACAGCCACTCTTCGTCGTTGATGATTTCCAATTCGGAGTGCTGATCCCCTCTCAACGCGCTGATGACCGCCTCCTCCGTTGAAAGATCTCGGCCAAGATCATCCTCGTTCGTGTCCAGCAGCACGATCCCGCGGTCATCCAACACACGGACATGGGTTTCCAGCGCGGTGCTGAGTTGAACCGTCGCTTCCGCGATATGGGCCAGCTTAGATTCCCGGAGGGAAGGGGACGTTTCTGACTCGGTGAGTTCGCTTTGTTCTGCCACTTGCACGGAGAGATTTTCGACCATCCGTTGTTGAACCGTGTTGTATGCCGGTGCGAGCTCGGGAGGCGTAAGATCCACGCTCGCCCCGGGTATCAAGGCTTGTGCGATGAGATGAGCTTGGGCGGTCAGGCTCTGTTCTATCGTGGTTAAGAAGTAACCGCGAACGAGGGAGAGAAGCAAGAACGCAGCGACGGTCATAGCCAAGAAGATGACGGCCAGATGACTGAAGATCAGTTTTAAGCGCAGACTAAACCAGGGACTGGCTACCGCATCTCGGGAAGGCTGGGGGGGAGAGTGAACAACTTTATTCGTCATCGGAAAGTTTGTACCCCACGCCGCGGACCGTGACCAACATTTCAGCCGCTTCCTGGTGAGCTTCTCGTAATTTGGCTCTTAGCCTTTTTACTGCCGTGTCGACGGTCCTTAAATCCCCGTGGTATTCGTATCCCCACACTTGGCTTAGCAGTTGCTCACGATTGAGTACTTGCCCTGGATGACGCATGAGGGTATGAAGCAAATCGAATTCCAATGTAGAAAGGGGCAGTAGATCGTCATGCCACAGGGCTTCGTGGCGATCGGGCTTCATCACTAAGCCTCCGACTCTTAAAACCGTCGGAGCTGAAGGTGGGCCAGGCTGTGCGCGCCGCAATACGGTCTTAATCCTAGCTAGTAGCTCTCGGACGCTGAAGGGTTTAACGACATAGTCATCGGCGCCCAACTCCAACCCGACAATACGGTCCACCTCCTCGTCACGCGCGGTGAGCATGATGATAGGAACATCCCCGCCCTGTCGTAAAGAACGGCAAACCTCAAGGCCGTCCATCCCGGGCAACATGAGATCGAGGACGATCAGATCGGGTCGTTCTCTTTTCGTGATTTCAATCGCCGATAACCCGTCACGAGCGACAAGGACTCGGTAATGAGCTTTTTCTAGGTTGTAGGTGAGGACATCGACGATTGCGGGTTCGTCGTCGACAACCAGAATCGTTGCCGTCATGATGCGCCTCGGTTGATTTGTATGATTGCATAAAAAAAGACCACCCGCGAGAAGCAGGGAGGGGTATATGTGGGGGCGTGGACGCAGCCCACGCCCCCACATATACCAGTCCTCCTATCGCAGTTGACCCTTTTTGGTGGATTCATGTACGTATTATATACAGCGTTTTGTGTCGTATTTATGGCTCGATGGGGTCAATTTGGGAGCACACGCCATGATGAATCGGGTGGTTCTCCGTCGGTTATGAGGATAATGGTTTATTTGTGATAAGAGCAGCATCAAGCGATAACACATCGGTAGTGTAGTAAGATTTGGTGAAGATCCGGTCTTTACCATCTGGACATTAAATCCGTAACTGGTGATACTTATCTGGGTGAGGATTATTTGGTTAATTTTAAGCTATATTGGATCTGATCGAAAATTAGGACAAACATGCCTGGTCAACACAACTCCATTGAGAACAATTTGGAGGATGCGGGTGTTTTTGAAGACTCAAACGAAACAAGATTTGAGACAGACCGCATCCTAACCATATCAAGTGGACATGCCATCCACGATACCTACACAGCTTTTCTTCCGCCGTTACTCCCGGCGTTAATCGAAAGGTTCACCCTTTCAAAAACTGACGCAGGGCTTTTGACTTTCTTTTTCCAAACCCCATCTTTGTTACAGCCTGTGATTGGCCATCTTGCGGATCGGAGAAATCTGAGGATCTTGGTAATCCTTGCGCCCGCGGTGTCCGCAACCATGATGAGCTTGTTAGGTATCGCGCCTAGCTTTTCCAGCTTGGCGGTGCTTTTAACGATTGCAGGATTAAGCTCAGCTAGCTTTCACGCAATCGGGCCAGTCATTACGGGGAAGTACGCTGGGAAGAACTTAGGTCGTGGATTAGGTCTTTGGATGGTGGGCGGTGAGTTAGGACGAACGCTCGGACCGATCGTGATCGTTACCACAGTGAGTTGGTTTTCTATGCAAGGAACAGCGTACCTGATGTTCCTCGGCTGGTTAGCCTCCGCGATTCTTTTCCTTAGACTGCGAAATGCATCAGAAACGAATGATGCGGGTGATCAAGGTTTGCCATGGAGATCAGCAATCCGTAGGATGAAGCCCATTCTGATACCGCTTGTAGGTATCATTATTGGACGTGCTTTTGTAAGTTTCTCGCTCACAACTTTCTTGCCAACGCTGCTAACAGAGGAGGGGACTGAATTTTGGATTGCTGGGGCTTCCCTTACTTTCTTGGAGGCTGCAGGTGTAGTGGGAGCTCTACTCGGGGGGTCAATAAGCGATAGGCTTGGACGTAGATCTGTGCTTTTATTCTCCTCCGCTGTCACTCCTATCTTGATGTTTATTTTTATTGGAGCGAAGGATTGGCCGCAAATTCTCATATTGGTTTTACTTGGATTGACCGCATTATCTGTGACACCAGTGCTTATGGCTCTTGTGCAGGAAAGTTATCCAGAGAATAAATCACTAGCTAACGGTGTCTTTATGGCGTTGAGCTCTTTGGTACGCTCTATAGTCGTCATCGTTTTTGGAGCACTTGGGGATTTGATAGGACTTTCGCTCGCCTTTCGTGTAAGTGCGGTCCTCATGTTGCTTACTATCCCGATCATTTTCCTTCTACCAATGAAAACAGTAACCCGTGCGTAGTGGTCTGCATCATCGTTACCAGGATTCATAAAACCCTGGAATCGCGTCGTTATTCCAATACGCTCAGTTGGAGCTGGTTGGGATCGCTAAGCACAGAGATTTGTCACGGCGTGTCGATTTTCACCACCTCTGTGATGATGTTTGTCCCACTGACCGTGACCCGAACATAATGATAGAAAGCGTTGGGGTGTCCTGCAAAATAGAGTGGCGCGCCTCCACCACCCGTGATGATGTAGCGTACGTCGTTGCGAAGGCCCTCGACATAGGCGTGAATGTGACCCGCGAAAACATAGGAGACAGCATACTCTTCTACTAGTTCCATGAACTTCTCGTTACCGTGGCGCATGATGTGGTCCGTGCCGTCGGGGTCAAAAGGTGGATGGTGGAGAAAAACGACTTTAAGCGGTTGATCCGTGCTGGATAGATCGGCCCCCAACCAGTCGATTTCGCTGTTCTGAAGAACCCCATTATGGCTGTCGATGACGACGAAGTGTCCCTGGCCGTAATCAAAGGAGTAATGTGCAGCCGGCGCTCCTGAGTATTCAAGGTATTCATCTAGAAGTCCGTCAAACGAATCATGATTCCCAGCGACAGGGAAGAAGGGGATCGTAAAGTCGCTCATCAGGTCTGCAAAGTGTTGAAATTCCTTGGATGTCCCATAGTTTACAAGGTCGCCCGTATTAACAAAAAATGCGGCACCATCTTCTTCCACCCGGCGTAGGATCTCGAGATATACCTCATCGCCTCCTCGGCTGTCTCCAGAAACCGCAAAGACAAAATCCTTGAGCTCTTGGCTCCCAAGCGGAATGGGTGTGGCCACAAAACTGCCATCGGTTAGGGTTGCCGGAGGTCGCGTCGTGGTAGCTGAAGGTATGACAGTCGCTGTGGTTGATGGGATCGGTGTTACAACTTCAAGGGTTGGGGATGGTGTAGGGGAAGCAACCGGTGGAGGTGTTAATGTGAATGATGGCGGTGGAGATAACGGAGCCGCCGGCTTTGGGAAGGCGAACAATACAACACTGATCGCGATGACCGCGATAGCTAATAAGCCGAGTGAATATAGGAAGAGTTTCCAGCTTAAGGGATATTTTTGTTTCAAGGAACTCTCCGTTGAATAAGAAACCAAAGCCAGTCTATGTTTATATCATAGTTTTCCGTGAATCGGATATCGGCAGAAGGGGATAATGGTCCTGCTCATCTACTTCTTTCAGTAGAGGCGGATCTCATGCATGACCTGATCAATGCCGAAGGGCTGCCGTTTGGTCTGTCATGGGAACCTTCCCTCCATTTGTCATTGTGGTTAGTCGACGAAGCAATCTTTTGCTTGAGGAGATTGCTTCGCCCCTGCTAGGCTCGCAAAGACAAGTAGAAATGTGTTGGTTTGGGCACAGAAAACCATGTCTATAAATAAATTCTTGCTTCATCCGTTTCTCAGCGCAGGCTAAAGCCTGCGGCTACAGATGTCCTTTGTGCCTGAAGGGTATTCAATAACAACCTCCCCGCCAGCTTTAAGCTCGCGGGGAGGTTGTTTTGCAACTTGCGGCTTCTGACTTGAGACTTGCGACTTAATTGATCGGGCGTGGGAGTTCCTGACCAGAATCTGTAAATCCCGGACTAATACGATTACAATACCCCAAACATAACTGCAACCTCCGTTGAGATTCCGAAGGAATTAAGATACATATCCTTGACGCGTTTCTGTTGTTGTTACCAATTGAAGGGGTTTCCAGGCGCTTGAATGAGCGACGAATCTTGAACCATGAAATCGCTCACCCCATCGAAGCCTTCTAGGAGTATACCAACCATGACCTACGAGTTTGCTAAGGTTCCAACAATGGGGAAGAAGTTACAGCTTGAAGATCGGGAACTGGTGGTTCCAGATTACCCGATTATTCCCTATATCGAGGGCGATGGAATTGGACCCGATATTTGGCGTGCTGCGGTGCGTGTTCTCGAGGCTTCCGTTGAGAAAGCCTACGGCGGAACTCGCCGCATCGAGTGGATGGAGGTCTATGCTGGCGAGAAGGCGTTCGAACTCACTGGAGAGTGGCTGCCAGGGGAAACCATCGATGCGTTTCGAGAGTTTTTGGTAGGGATCAAAGGTCCGTTGACCACCCCCATTGGTGGTGGATTTCGGTCGCTTAATGTCGCTTTACGCATAGCGCTTGATCTATACGTCTGTCAAAGACCGGTGCGATACTTCGAGGGGATGCCTTCGCCTGTACTGCGTCCACAGGATGTGGACATGGTCGTGTTTCGCGAGAATGTAGAGGACATCTACGCGGGCGTGGAGTTCGAGCTTGGGACGGAGGAGAATGAGCGATTCATGACGTGGCTGCGGGAGAGCTACCCAGTAGAATACGAAAAGATCCGTTTCCCCAATTCTGCGGGGATTAGCATCAAACCCATATCTCGAGAGGGTTCAGAACGCCTGGTTCGTGCGGCTATTCGATGGGCGCTCGATAACGATCGACACTCGGTCACATTGGTCCACAAAGGGAACATCATGAAATTCACAGAGGGCGCATTCCGAAAATGGGGCTACCAATTGGCTGAAGGTGAGTTCGGCGATCAGGTTTATACATGGACTCAATGGGAGCGGACGAAGATCGAGGGCGGCGAAGAGCAAGCCAACGAGGAACAAGAAGCCATGTTAAGTGCTGGTCGTTTGCTGATCAAAGATGTGATCGCAGATATTGCTTTTCAGCAAGCGCTCACACGCGCCCGTGAATTCGATGTGATCGCGACGATGAACCTGAATGGCGATTACCTCTCGGATGCACTGGCTGCGCAGGTCGGCGGGATTGGGATCGCGCCTGGCGCGAATATCAATTACGAGAGTGGACTTGCGATTTTCGAAGCAACGCACGGCACGGCGCCGAAATATGCAGATCAAGACAAGGTGAATCCAGGCTCGCTGATCCTCAGTGGCGAAATGATGTTTCGATATTTGGGTTGGAATAACGCAGCCGATTTGATTATCCAGGGAATGGAAGGTGCGATCGGAGCGAAAACCGTGACGTACGATTTCCACCGTCTGATGGGTAATGCGACGTTGCTCAAATGCTCCGAATTTGGGAATGCTGTTATTCAACACATGGGATGAGTTGAATCCTCAGTTCAGACATGATCTGGACTGCATTGTCCTGATCCCAGGTGCGCTCCCAACTGCCGTTTTATACAACATCAATATTTCTTATCGGAGTTCTGAATGGCAGAAGATATATTCAGTTTACGTGATGTGCTGAAGACCAAAGCTGGTACGTTCATAATCTATCGATTGGACGCGCTTGAGAAGAACGGACTGACAACCTTGGATCGATTACCGTTCTCGGTACGCATTCTGCTCGAATCTCTGGTCAGGCGCGTTGACGGTCGTTGGGTCACGGAGGAGGATGTCAAAACCCTGGCAGCTTGGGATCCACATGGGGGAACGCGATCCAATGTAGCTTTCCAACCGGAACGGGTGGTGATGCAGGATTTTACGGGTGTACCTGCAATCGTCGACCTGGCGGCGATGCGGGCAGCGCTTTCCCGCATGGGAGGGGATCCGATGGGGATCAATCCCAGAGTGCCGGTCGACTTGGTGATCGATCACTCGGTTCAAGTGGACGTCTACGGATCCCCCGAGGCCCTGCAGCGTAACGCGGAGATCGAATTCGAGCGTAATCGTGAAAGATATGAGTTCCTCCGTTGGGGGCAGAATTCTTTTGACAACTTCCGTGTCGTACCACCAGCAACAGGCATCGTTCATCAGGTCAACCTCGAATATCTGGCTCAGGTTGTTATGACCCGCGAGGAGGGAGGTTCGGTCATCGTATTCCCTGACACACTGGTCGGGACGGATTCCCATACGACGATGATCAACGGTCTGGGTGTGCTCGGATGGGGAGTTGGAGGGATTGAAGCCGAAGCGGCGATCCTCGGTCAACCGTTGGTGATGCTTTCGCCGGAGGTGGTCGGTTTCCGATTGTTCGGTCGTTTGCCTGAAGGGTCAACGGCAACGGACCTCGTTCTCACGGTTACCGAAATGTTGCGGAGCCACGGTGTGGTCGGTAAATTCGTTGAGTTCATCGGACCCGGTCTGTCGACGATGTCCCTACCCGATCGTGCCACGATCGCCAATATGGCGCCTGAATATGGTGCGACCATGGGCTATTTTCCGGTGGATGAAGAGACCCTGCGTTAT
>DUEZ01000029.1 GCA_011174825.1 Anaerolineae bacterium
CGGCCTCCTCATCAACTTGCTGGCGAACGAAGCTGCTATTGGATCTTGCTCTGAGAAAAAGGCCAGCGAAAACAATCAATATGACTGCAAGCACGGCAATGCCAATTATGTAGGGCAGGAATGATTTTTGTGACACCGGTATTGGGAACCCTGAAACTGAGCTGGGTAGGGTATCAAGCAAAGTTTTGGCATCCGCGACATATCCGTTTGCGTAGAGATCCTTGGCATGGTCTATTATGTCTTCTACCAGCTTCACATATTTTGGGTCAGCTGCGTTGGGGTCGGTGGTTGCTTCTTGCAGTAAGAGTTCTTTGTCGGCCAGTGTTTGCTCATAGGCGACTATTGCCTGGTCCTTGACCTGGATTTCGACTTCTCCCAGCACCTCTTCGCCGAGAGAAAGCTCCACCAGGGAGATATCCCTGGTAAAGTGGAGATATTCTTCGTTGGACGACAGCTTTTCTGAGGTGTAGTCGGAAGGTACGGAGCCCCTCAACGTGAACTCGGCGATGCCTTGGAGAGCATCGAACTCAATGGAGGGTCGTCCCGGTTGCCACGACTCAGTATCCACACCGGCATAATCGTTTTCGAGTTTCCAGTATACATCCCCCACTTTATTCAAAGGAGTCGTTAGAGCCAACGTGGTGTTGGCTAGGCCAACGCCGACTTCGATCTCCAGGGAAACCGTATAGGTGTCACCAGCCATCAGATGACCCGTGGTCACATCGCTGCCATCGATATTCTGGATGACATAGGATTTTATGATTGCAGGCGAGGGAGGCTGAGCATAAGTCGTGGCTGCGCCCAACACCATTGCCAAAACCGAGCATAGAACAAATACTGCAAGAAAGCGTTTTCGCTTCATGGTCAGTACTCCTTTACCAGATGTGCTTGACAACGAATGTTCTGATTTTGGAACTGCTCATGGCAGTGCCAAGCATAGCATCGCTCATAATCAGTGTCAACAGCCTTTTGGTTCACTGCAGATGGCCCATTGTGACCATTTGGCAGCCACGCTAGTACTATCCTAGACAACCCTTTGGTGCCCATCGGCTCTGCTCATAGGACTCTTCTTTGTCCAGGCTAACCGATGGTTTTTCTGGCCTGAGAGACGCAGCGCAACTGATTCGCGAGAACCTTTTAGTCCGTAACACTAGCAGCATAGGGACTGAAAGCCGTCTTTAGGTTGCGTCATTAGTCCGCAGTTCCATAACAATGCGGACTGCACTAGATTTACCACTTTTGTATCACTTTGTCAATCCCTTGGCGTTGATCTGAGCCATGCAAATCCGTATCCATCGCCTGTTAACTGCTCCAGACGAGGTGAACTACGTTCGATTCACAGGATCGGCAAGTATCTCTTAAGCTCGTATTCAGACACGTGGGTCCGGTAGTGGTCCCACTCGATCTTCTTGTTCTGGATGAAAGCATCGAAAACGTGGTCGCCAAGGGCTTTTCGCACGACCTCGCTCTTCTCTGTGAGCTGAATGGCCTCAATGAGGCTGCCGGGCAGGGTCCCTATTCCCCTTCTTTCTCTCTCCTCGTCGCTCATCTCATATACGTTTTCCTCCACAGGCTCTGGAGCTTCGTATCCTTTCTCGATTCCCTCCAGCCCGGCTGCGAGCATTACGCTGAAGGCAAGGTACGGGTTGCAGGCGGGGTCGGGGGACCTGAGCTCTATCCTTGTGGCCTTTTCCTTGCCCGGCTGGTACTCGGGGACTCTGATCAGGTCTGATCGGTTGCGCCGTGCCCAGGAAAGGTACACCGGCGCCTCGTAGCCAGGGATCAGCCGCTTGTAGGAATTGACCCACTGGTTGGTGACGGATGTGATTTCGGGGGCATGCTTCAGCAGCCCAGCTACATAGCACTTGGCCGTCTTGGAGAGGTGATACGGGTCTTTCTCATCGAAGAAGGCGTTCCGCTCCTCTTTGAATAGCGACTGGTGTACGTGCATGCCACTGCCGTTGATGCCGAACACTGGCTTGGGCATAAAGGTAGCGTACACCCCGTGCTTCAGGGCTATCTCTTTGACTACCAGGCGGTAGGTCATCACATTGTCGGCCATGGTCAGGGCATCGGTATACCTTATGTCTATCTCATGCTGGCTGGGAGCGCCCTCGTGATGGGAGAACTCAACGCCGATGCCCATTTCCTGAAGGGTGAGGACTGTTTCATTCCTCAGGTCGGTGGCTATGTCCCGAGGGATCATATCGAAGTAGCCACCCTCATCCAGCATTTCGGTACCCTTAGAGTCGCTGAAGTAGAAGTACTCCAGTTCAGGCCCGACATAGAGGATATAACCCTTTTCCACAGCCCGCTTCAGGTTTCTCTTCAAGACATACCTGGGGTCTCCATCGAAGGACTCGCCGCCGGGCCTCAGAATGTCGCAGAACATTCGGGCTACAGCGTGCTGCTCCATTGG
The DNA here is from genome assembly GCA_011174825.1 of Anaerolineae bacterium. Lineage (GTDB taxonomy): Bacteria > Chloroflexota > Anaerolineae > Anaerolineales > E44-bin32 > DUEZ01. The sequence goes on from DUEZ01000029.1 coordinate 2,420, forward strand.
TCTCCACGGGAGCAAATGGAAGGTGTCGGGATCGGGCAGAGCCACCATATCGCTCTCATCGATGCGGGCAAACCCCTGTATGGAGGAGCCGTCGAAACCCATCCCGTGTTCCAGGGCGTTTTCCAGCTCCTCCAAGGTGATGGTGAAGCTCTTGAGCATGCCCAGGATATCCGTGAACCAGAGCCTGAGGAACTTTACGTCATGCTCCTTTGCCATCTTGAGGACGTTTTCATTGCTTTCCTGCCTGCTTTTGGACGCCATTTCGAGCCTCCCTTTTTGTTTACTTCGAAAATAGATTATCGCACTTTATCTTGGGTGGATTGGAGCCGATGCTCCAGGCTACCCCCGTTTTCATGATTCGTTGTCATCTATCCTAGCTCTAGAGCGAACGCGGATATTGCGGCATCTAGCCGAATCACAATGCCGTTGGCAAAATCAGGACCCCCTGGACGTGGCCAGCCGGTGTCCACTGCTCCACAGGGAACTGGCTACTGGACAGTATACTACAGTGAACCACGGGACGGAAGTAACGAGGTATCCGACTTCCTTGTGATGGTGTGGGGAGCTGGAAGCTGCCAGTCACCGCGGTAGGTTGGCTTACGGTTTCTAGAAATAAACACTGAGGAGATGGAGATTGGTGTTGAGACCCCA
>DUEZ01000003.1 GCA_011174825.1 Anaerolineae bacterium
ACGAAGCCCTTGAGGGAATGCTCGTCCAGGTGAGTGAATCAGCTACCGCGATCTCGCCCACATCGAGGTATGGTGAATATGTCGTGGTGCGGTCAGACAAGGGAGTGGACCGCATCTGGCAGGGGGGTGAGGCGGGTTACATGATCATGGTGGACGATGGCTCTTCTGAGGTTCACTATGACAGCTCGACGCTGGACTATGTGATCGCTACGGGAGATCTGGTAACAGGGTTGCAGGGTCCACTAGCATACACTTACGGGCGATATAAAATCGAACCCCTTATCTCTCCCGAAGTCACTCCGCTACGAGAACCACCTCAGTCCTTACCGTCATTGGGAGCGGATGAGTTCAGCATCATGACATGGAACGTTGAAAATCTCTTCGATATCCTCGTTCCACACCCAACCGACCCTCCTTTACCTAGAAAAGCCGACTATGATTTGGCTTTAACCAAGGTTGCCCATACGATCTTGGCTGCAGGCACGCCAACCATCGTCGCTCTCCAAGAAGTGGAACACCTTGGGATTTTGGAAGACTTAGCTGCGCACGAGCTGTTATCGGAGCTCGATTACATCCCGGTCCTGATGGAGGGGACGGATAGCCGGGGGATCGATGTGGGATATTTGGTGAGGAGCGATCAAGCCACACTGCTTGATGTCCATCAGCATCCCGCGCCGGAGGGTATCACCAGCCGACACCCCTTGTTGATCCAGGTTCAGGTGGAAACTTCAAGCGGATCGATCACGATAAATGTGATCAACAATCATTTCACCTCCATGTCCGGTGGGGAGTTGGCGACTGAACCGCGGCGCTCCGCGCAAGCGGCTTGGAATGTGAGCCTGCTTGAGGGTGTGTTGGCGGAGGATCCCGATGCGCAGGTCATAATTTTGGGTGATCTGAACTCTTATTACGATGCAAAACCGATTGATATCCTACGCGAGGCTGGTTTGCGACATGTCTTTGAGATCCTCGATCCTGACGAACGCTACACCTACATCTATCAGGGAGCTTCGCAGGTCTTGGATCACATCTTGATCACGCAGGGGTTGATGGACATATTGAGGAGGGTGGAAATCTTTCACACCAACGCCGATTACCCGCCATCCGATCCAGGTGATGCGTCACCCTTGCATCAATCTGACCACGATCCGATCGTCGCGATATTTGGTATTAACCCATAAGTAGGGACGCTACCCATACAACATCGTAGGGGCGGTTCGCGAACCGCCCCTACTTTTTCGAAAACCAGGTTGTGGTCTGTCTACAACCCGCTCTCTGTTGAAGACGGAAGGCTTACTCCATCTCCGCCATCGCCTCGGCAGCGGCGTCATTGAGCTCTGCCAGGATACCAGGGATCTGATCCGGCGTGCCCTGGATGATTTCTGCGTAAGCGCTTTGGACCAAACGTCGCACAGAAGACCAGGATGCGATAGCCGGTTCAACCTGTCCAAGAGGTACCAGGTCTAGGCCAGAAGCCCACTGAGGATGCTCCGCAGCATAGGCTTCCAAAAGCGGGACTGTGCCGGCCCGGGTTGGATGGTAAGCCGAAGCTTCGATCCATTTCGCTTGGGCCTCAGGTGAGGTGAACCACTTGATGAACAGCCAGGTCGCCAGTTCTCGTTCTGGGTTGCTTCCCACCATGCCAACCGTTTGGAGATAGGAGTCCACAGCCTGCCCTGCGTCACCTGGGAATGGCATGAATCCCCACTCATCGGTGGATTCAGCGTCCTCGAAAGCCGCAAGCTGATAGGGCAAGCCAACGCTGGAACTGTTGACCATCAGGGCCTTACGGGTGGCGAATTCGGGGTTGGGATAGCTCTCTGTCGGGAAGGCGCAACCCTCATCCCAAATTTCCTTCAGAAACTCCGCAGCCGCCTGCCATTCGGGTGTGGCGAAGTCATAAGCCGACCCATCCGGTGTCAGATGCGTTGCCCCGTATGCGAAACCCCAGGCACTGACTTGGGATGCACCAGCATAGAGCACAAAACCGCCTGTGCCGTCGTTGTCAGGGTCATCGTCGGCGGCATTGAAAGCCGCGCCTGCGCAAGCCTGTTCTTTGAACTCCGCCGGGGTGGTTGGCGGGGCAGCGAATCCAAGCTCCTGTCCCCAGGTGTCATTGTAGAACAGGACCTCGGCCGACTGGCTGATGGGGAAGCCTACACGAGCACCATCGGGAGCGACAGCGCCGTTAAATGCAGCAGGGTAGAAATCAGCCACCTGCTCCGCTGTCAGGCCCCAATCCGGATCATCGACGTAAGGATCCAAATCGATGATCACATCCACCGAGTGCCAGTTGGCCAAAGCGTTGCCGTAGGCTACTACCAGATCTGGCAAATCCCCGGACTGGATGGCGGCATTCATCAGGTCTTCAGTATCGGCGTAGTTGCCCTGATCCAAGGCCTCTACGGTTATGCCCCACTCGTTGGTGGCGTTGAATTCATCCACCAGAGCGACCATGCCGGATTTGACGGGTTCGCTATACCAGACGTGCCAGAAGACGACCGTTTGACCACTAGGATCGATGGCCGGTTCGGGTGGAACCTCTGTGGGTTCAGGTTCGGGTGGGGCTTCTGTGGGTTCCGGGGGTGGAACCTCCGTCGGTTCCGGTGGCGGTGGAGCTTCGGTTTCCTCAGCCGCACATGCTCCCAGCGCCAGCGGGAGCACTAACGCAAGGAGCAGTACCCAGGTAAAGAGTTTTTTAGACATCCTTCATCCTCCTCAAAGTATTAGATCTTTCCCAATGCCAGTTTCCAATGGCATTTGAAGGTATGCTCAAGCTTAGATGTTTCCTTTCCACCTCCCTTCGGGTTGAGATTCAACCCTTCAAACCACTTCGAGCGATCGATTCGGTGAACTGTTTCTGGGTAATGAAGTATAGCAGCAGAATGGGAATGATGGTGATCACGGCCCCGGCCATCATAAGATGAATTTGTTGACCCGCCTCCTGGACAAAATTGTAAAGGCCAACGGCGATCGGACGCCAGTCAGGCGTGTTCGTCACCAGTAGTGGCCAGGCAAGCGCGTTCCACGATAACATGAAGGAGAGCACGATAATGACCATGATCGGGGCTTTCGAAAGTGGAATGACCACCTTCCACAAGAAACGCAAGTGCCCTGCACCGTCGATCTGCGCCGCATCGAACAGCTCATCCGGAATCTGGGCGAAAAACTGCCGCAAGAGAAAAATCGAGAATACACTGCCCCAAAAGGGAATAGTTAGAGCAGGCCAGTTGTTGATCCACTTAATCGGCATGATACGCCCCAACCAGGTGACGGTGAGGAAATTGGGTATCGTGAGTACCATGGCAGGGATCATCATCGTGCTCAACAAGATCCCAAAAAGTAAATCACGACCAGGGAATTGGATCCTGGCGAAGGCATAAGCCGCAAGGATGCTCACGATGAGCTGACCTACCAATGTAATGGTGGTAATCTGGACACTATTGAAAAAGAACTCCGCGAACTCGGCTATCTTCCAAGCTTCGACATAGTTTTCCAAGTGGATTTCAGAAGGGAAAACTCGCACGCCTTGTGCCTCTCCTAATGTCATCACCGATGTGGATAGCATCCACAAAAAGGGCACAATGGCGATGAAAGCCCAGGCGATCAGAATGAAATAGATGCCCGCTTTCTGAAAGATCTGGGCGACAAGAAAGCGTGTCCTTGATGTTTCGGTTTTCACGGAGGGTGTTCTCAAGGAGGTTTCAGCCATAGAAAACCCTCGACCCCTGGATCCGATTGTTAATCACGGTCAGACCTAGAATGATTGCGAAAAGCACAAAAGCTAATGCGGAGGCATATCCGAAGCGCGTCTTATCGAAGAATTCCAAGAAGATCGTGACGCTGAAGGTGTCCACTGTGCCTAAAGCGAATTCATGACGCATGACATAGATGTGGGCGAAAGCCTTGAACGTACCGATGATGGCCATCAGCGAGAGGAAATAGGTCGTGGGTGAGAGCAGGGGGAAGATGATGTTTCGGAAAATCTGCCACCGTCCAGCCCCATCGATCTCCGCTGCCTCGATCAGTTCCGTCGAGATATTTCCCAAACCCGCCAGGTAGATCACGGTGTTATATCCAACAAAAACCCAGATGGAGAAGATCATGATCACCACCAAGGCTAGGCTGGGACCTACGGCCCAGGAGGGGATGTCAGCCCCCAGGGACTCCCCAATCAATTGGAAGATCCCTTTTGGCTCTTGTATCCACTGCAGTGGTTCTATCCCCAAAAATTTTAGGGCCTGATTTACTGGCGCCTGTGGCCTCACGGAAAACATTTGACGGAAGACGGTCGCGCTGGCCACGAACGGCGTGACATAGGGCAGGAAATAGACCATGCGGAAAAGTGCTGAACCGGCGAGCTTCTGGAAAAGCAAGATGGCGAGGAACATCGAGATGGCCAACTCGAAAGGTACAGTGCCCAGGGAGTAGAAGACCGTCACCTTCAATCCCGACCACATGTCCTCATCACCCGCAGCGATCACCGCAGGTAACTCCCCAATGAGCAACCAGCCACCGACGAGCAGAATTAGGGCGCCGAAAATCCTAATCCAGAAAGCTCTATTAGATGCCTGGCCCTCCGCGCTTCGCCACACGAACCAGGCTATGACGAGGAGCAGAATGCCGGAACCGATCGTAATCACTTGAGGCCAGATGCCCGGATCTGTGCCGCTCTCAAGAGCCACACGATAAGCTTCCGTAGCCTGGCTGTAGGTGAACCAAAGCAAGAGCAGGCCGATCACTCCCGATAGCCACATGATCGAGAAGTGTGCCTGGTAGGAAAGCTGCCGAGGGTTTCGCCCCAGTCTAGCTATAATAAAACCCGTGAAAATGGATGAAAGGAAGAGCCCACCAAATAACCAAAATGCGGGAAGAACACTCTCCGCTCGAAAAGCTTCACCGAGGAATTGTAGGAACACCTCCTGTGTTCTGTCTAGGCCTCTGAGTTTATCCGCGATGTCCAATACTTGAGGCAGCAACAAAATGATCCAACGGAAGAAGTTTATGACGGTGGCAGCATATAGGACTGCTGGTAATGCAAGCAGCCAAGGACGGTCATTGTTTTCTTCTGCCTTCTTGCGTATCCGTTGAAGGAATAACCATGCTCCGATCAGTGCGCCGATCGCAATGGCAAAGAAGAAGACATAGGCTAAGTTGTCCACGGCTTGGGTATAGTTCGTCAAGCCGATGAAATCGCCCCTCTTGAGGCGCCACTTGTGTAGACTTACGTATAAGGCAAATCCCACGGGGAAAATGCCGAACATGAAGATCAGGATCACTGCGGGCGATATCATCAAGTAGCCCGTCAGGTATTCGCGCAGATTCCGACCCCGTCGTCCGGTAAATGCTCGTCTGATCCAAGAAGAATTAAGCCGGCCTTGAACGCTTACCTTCGGAGCTTCTTCAAGCTGAGCCAAAGGTCCTCCCCGCGAGGTGCATCAATCGTGATGTTAGGTAGAATTATAGGTCAAGCAGCGAAGTCAGTCTAGTGAGTTCCTGTTCTGTTCCTAGTGATAAAGGTCAATAGCATGCCAGATATAACCGATAACTTGCTCCCAGGACTTTATACATCCAAGCTTGAAGGACTTGATCTGGGTGAAGGAGCGATCCACCCTGCCTACGATGGCCTCTCGATCCTCAATTTACCGGCCAGCCTTTGTCATTGGCTGGGAGCTTCCGGTCCTCCGCACCCTCGCCTCGATATTCCCGAATTGGACGCGATGGTTGAGGGTATAAAGCAAGTCATCGTGGTCTTGATCGACGCCGTATCACACGATCGTTTTCGGGGATGGATTGCGGGGATGGCGAAAGAACTGGATGCGGAAAGTGACCGTTGTCTGTTGGCACCGCTGACGTCAGTCGTCCCATCTACGACCAGCAGTGCGCTGACCACGATCTGGACTGGGAGAAGCCCGGCGGAACACGGGATCTTGGGATACGAGATCTTCCTCAAGGAGTATGGCTTGGTCGCCAACATGATCACCCACGCGCCGATGGCCTTCGAAGGACCAGGCGGCTCGCTTTATAACGCCGGCTTTCAGCCGGAAACCGCACTTCCGGTCCCTATGCTGGGGAAATACCTTACGAGCGCAGACGTTGAAGGGCATGCTTTCCTTCATTACAGCATCGGAAGGTCCGGGCTTTCCCGGATGCATTACGCTGGGGTTGAAAAGCACATGTTTAGTGGGTTGGCCGACCTTTGGATTGGCGTGCGTGATCTCGCGCAGAGTAGCCTCGAAAATCCTCGTTTAATCTGGGTCTACTACGGCGCCGTGGATGGCGTTTCTCATCGCTATGGCCCGAACTCTGAACGTGCACGGGGGGAATTCATTACCTTCATCCAGGCAATGCTCCAAAACTTCATCGGGGACCTTTCGCCGGTGACTCGCCGCCAAACCCTTTTACTCATCCTCACGGATCATGGACAGATCCCCACAGCTAGGGATCCTAGGTATGAACTGCATATGCATCCCGACCTCGTGGGTTCGCTTCACCTGCTCCCAACAGGCGAGAATCGGTTGCTCTATCTCTATCCCCGACCGGGTCGGGTCAAGCAGGTCATCGAATACTTTGAGCACACTTGGCCTCAATGCTTCAACTTGGTCCCTTCGGAGAAGGCGCTCAAAATGGGGCTCTTTGGTCCTGGCACTCCGGCAATGGAGGCTCGCGATCGGCTGGGTGATTTGATCGCTGTTAGCCAGGGGGATGCTTACCTCTGGTGGGCGGCGAAAGAAAACCCCCTCCTGGGTCGACATGGGGGTCTTTCACCGGAGGAGATGCTGGTGCCGCTCATGGCGGTCCGGTTGGGCTAAAACTTCTCTAGTAAACCTCCCCGCGAGCCTTAAGCTCGCGGGTAGGTGAAGATAGGATCTCACAGGCGATTGATAAAAAACTTCCCCACAACATGTCATTCCGAGCCGCCGTGCGGCGAGGAATCCCGATGATGGCACTTCTTAGACTCGCATGATCCTAGGGATTCCTCGGTCGCCCCAATGTGTTTCCCTCGGAATGACATGTGTAGCGTATACTCGTATACGATAAGCAAACCTTCCCGCGAACTTAAAACTCGCGGGAAGGTTTGTTTTGGACGGATGGAATAACCTCAACCCTACTCCACAGGGGCTGGGGTCGGGATCACGGCCTCTTCAAGCTCAGGCAATGGCAACAGGAAGGGATTGTCGTATGGCAGCAACATCACTCGGATGCCGGGCGCGAGTCTGCTGATGTACTCAAAAGTGAGTACTTCAGGGTTGTCACGTAGAGCGGCAGCGATCAGCTCCAATGCCTGGGCTTCGGCCTCGGCTTTCAACAAGCGTGCTTCGGCTTCAGCCTTTGCTTGGATGACCAGCGCGTTGGCTGTACCTTGGGCATTGATCTCAACAGCGTCTGCCTGACCAGCGGCAACCTCGCGTGCCTGCTCGGCCTCCTGTTCTCTTTGTTGAACGATGAAAGCAGCTTGCTGAGCCAACTGTTCGGCGATCTGCTTCTGCTCGACCGAAGCTGCGTACTCGGTTGAGAACTGGATGTTGCGCAAAACGAAATCGACCAAAATTAACCCGTTCTCGTCGAACTTCTCGGTCAGCGTCTCGCTGATGCCCTCGATTAATTCGATTCGTTTCGCACTCACGATCTCGTCAACCCTATACTGCGACGCCTCATCACGGATAATACCCCGCGATAAGGGTCGTACCAGGTCTTGATCGTAGCGTGTTTGCCAGGTGATATGGACATCGATGATCCTGTCGGGATCGATGGAGAAAATCACCGAGGCGTCGATGATCACCTCCTGCCCGTCAGAAGTGCGTGATGCGACGGAGTCATCTCCGGGTCGCTGTCCCTCCTCGGGCGCGATGGACATGGTATACGTCTGGCGAGAGATGGGATAAATAATCACATTCTCGGCGAATGGGATCACCCAACGCAATCCAGGCTGAAGTGCTGTGTCGCGGTATCCTTTCGTTGCCACGGCTGAGACGACGATTCCTCTTTCCTCCGGTTGGATGAAAACTAACCCAGCGCTGATTGTCGTCAACACCAATGCTACGACGATGGCCCCAATCACCAGCCCGGCAGCAGCCTTAAAACTCCGGCCCTGGGCGGAACGCATCACCGCCAATACAATGACCCCAAGCGCGATCACCCATGATATGGATGACAGTGCACGTAATGCAGTTGCGATATTCATGTGTCCCTCCTTATGGACGATGAAGATAATATTGGAATGCACTGAAAAAACTACCCTCGCGTAGTAGGGAACGGTATATGTTGGGGTGCGGGCGTAGCCCGCTCCCCAACATATACCGTTCCTCTTCTCGCAGTTGATCTTTTTTCAGTGGTGTCATAGATGTTTTGTACGAATTCGCGCGGATTATAACACGCTGACCTGGTAGAAACCGACGAAGGGCTGACATTGCCCTGCCATGTGGGAGTTAAAGGTAGGTTTCCCTAGGAAATGGTTGCTGGGACTCTTTTCAACTAGGTTGTGAGATATTGGTGGGAAGGTGTGCTTCGCGTTTCTCAGGTCTTACCAGCTACTGGCGTTCGTTCCAAGAGAATCGTTACGGGACCGTCGTTCTCAATCTCGACCAACATATGAGCGCCGAAGACGCCCAATTGGGTCGGTACACCTTGGACTGCGAGATGCTCGGCAAACTGGGTGACAAGGGGTTCAGCGATTTTCGGATCTGCGGCCTTGATGAAGCTCGGTCGCCGACCCTTGCGCGTGTCAGCGTGAAGCGTGAATTGAGAAACGACGATCGCCTCTCCTTCGATGTCCTTAACTGAGAGATTGATCTTACCTTCAGCGTCCTCGAACATGCGCAAAACGGCGCATTTCTCCGCTAGCCAACACGCTTCCGACTCGGTGTCACCTTGACCCACGCCAACGAGAATGACCAAGCCACGACCGATCTCCGCAACAGTGCGGTCATCGACAGAGACACGACCACGACGGACACGTTGTAGAACGGCTTTCATCGATGAATGCGACCTCCGAAGATGATAATAAAATTTAACGGGTTTGGATCAACCCCGTACCAATTGCTCTATATGGTACGAAACACTTCCGTGGTTGAGTTCTTTGTAATCCAGAAATTCTGCTACTGCCTTATCCTGCCCGTCCTAAGCTCGCCGAAGGGGGCTCGTCGAAGGGGGCGCAAGCAGAGCTTACGCACTCCAAACTGTATGCACACTTCGTCGCACAGATTTTGGAGTCCAGAAGCTCTGCTTCTGGGCGCAAGCAGAGCTTGAGCATTCCAAACTGTATGCACACTTCGTCGTACAGATTTTGGAGTCCAGAAGCTCTGCTGCTGGGCGCAAGCAGAGCTTGCGCACTCCAAATTGTTTGCATGCTTCGTTGTGTGTTTCTTTGGACTTCAGAAGCAGAGCTTGAGCATTCCAAAGGTTGTGCTCACGATTTGATCTTCAATTGTGTTAAGGCTATTTGTTTCTCTAAAAAGATAATCATCCTGAGCTTGTCGAAGGATGATGACTCGCATCGACGGACCCTTCGACAAGCTCAGGGCGCTTACTGATTTCCTCATCAAGTCAGTCATCCTGAGCCATTCGAAGGATGGCTGGCCTCAAGAAGCGTGCTTATAACATTTCTATTGAAAGATCCAACGATGAAACTCAGGGCAAGCCAACTGCGGACCGAACTTCAACCATGGTCTGTTCAGCGATCTTTTTCGCTCGAGCCGCGCCTTCCTCCAGCACGCCCCAAACGTGATCAGGATCTTCAGCTAATTTTGCGCGTTTTGTTCGAAACGGCTCCAAATGGGCGTTCAGGTTTTTCGCGAAGAGCTTCTTGCAATCAACACATCCGATCCCCGCGCGTCGGCACTCGATGTTGACCATTTCAACTTCCTCAACTTTCGAGAAGATTCTGTGCATCGAGAAAACGTTGCAGACGTCCGGATTCCCCGGATCGGATCGGAGCTTACGTTGCGGATCGGTGACCATGGTCATCACGCGTTCTAGCGTCCCCTCCGGCGTAGCGGCCAATTCGATGTGATTGTCAAGGCTCTTACTCATTTTTTGTTTGCCGTCTGTGCCGAGCACCTTGGGGATCTCCGTGCTCTTCATCTGAGGTTCAATGAGGACATCGGCCTCATAGCGATGATTGAAAGATCGCACGACCTCGCGAGCGAATTCGAGGTGTGGGGCTTGATCGACCCCCACCGGTACCACCCCGGCTTTGTAGAGGGTAATGTCAGCCGCCATCAACACCGGATACCCAACCAAACCGTAGTTTATGTTGTGAGGCTGCAGGCGTGCCTTCTCTTTGAAGGTGGGGAGATCGGTGAGCTTGCCCAGCCCAACGACCATAGAGAGGATGGTGTGCAGTTCTGTCACTTCAGGGACGTTCGACTGGACGAAGACGATCGTTTCCTCAGGTCGGATACCAGCCGCCAACCAATCGAGAGTCATCTCGCGCGTGTTTTCACGGAGATCGTGCGTGGACTCCATTGTTGTCAACGCGTGGAGGTCAACGATGCAATAGATGCACTCATATGTGTCCTGAAGAGCCACATAATTCTTGATCGCGCCCAGGTAGTTGCCGAGGTGTTGCCGTCCGGTCGGTCGGGCTCCAGAAAAAACTCGTCCCTTTTTGTCAGTCACGTTCAATTCTCTCCTAGAGAATTTCTCCAAGGATTCTTACCAATTCTCCTTGTTCAACATGGCGCCCGGTCTCGAGCTTGGAATATACCAATTCCTCGTCTACTTTCACTTCGAATTTACCGCCACCTGCTGGGATCAGGTAGAGGGAGTCTATCTTAGGCTCGTACTGCTTGAGGATTTCAGCCATCGCACCGATGGCTTGATCGGTATAGTGTCAAACTGCGCAATATTCGATAGAGATGATTGCCATTGCATTCTCCGATGATATTATCGACCTTTGTAATAAGGACCGGGAGGTTAAACTCCCGGCATCGAAACCATGGGTCAAGTGTTTAATTAACCGCCGATATCAATGAGTATATCGCAAAAAGGAAACCCTGAGAAACCTGCGTTCATTTTTAAGGTGACTGGTTGCAGCGTGAACCGATAAATGTCATTCTGAGGCGCCCTTCGATTTACCTCAGGCCCTGCGGCTCCGCGCCGAAGGGTATCGCTCAGGATGACATTAAAGAACGTATTATTCTGAGTCAAGGCTTCCTTCGGCGAGCTCAGGACAAGCTCTGGGTAGAGCTCAATGCAAAACAAGCTCGGGGTGCTTGCGATATTCATCATCGGTCCAGTCATCCTGAGCCTGTCAAAGGATGACTGGACGAAGAGTGTTTTATTAAAACCTTGACGATCCTTCGACAGACATAGGACAGGCAGGGCATGGCTCAAGACATGGCGGGTCGAAGGACGATAATGGTTCGTGATTGTGTTTGATGAAGCCGATTACCTATGCGATAATGGACATGGAGGTGAAGCATGCGCCGCTTTACGACTTTCATTGCAGGCGCCTTTTGTGGTGCTTTGGTGGGTGCGGTCACCGCGCTGCTCCTGGCTCCTTATGCCGGAGAAGAGCTCAGAGCTCGCACTCGTGATAGGATCGATACCTTTCGCGATGAAGTGCGCGAGGCCTACGCCACTCGTGTAGCTCAACTTGAAGCTGAGTTAGCGGCACTACGTAGTAGGGCGCCGGTGAAAGAAGAATAGCTTGTAAGACGTTCTTCTATCTTTCCATCCTTTTTATCGTGGGGATCCGCTTGCGGGTCTCCTTTGTTTTTCCTTGTTAAACCAAGTAATTCTCCAGGGTATGAGTTGTCGCAGGTAGGGTTTGGCTCTAGAATCCCTTTTCAAGTGCCGGGAATGCAGTTGAGGTTCCATGATCGATAGGGGGGTTGTGGACTACGGGTTAAAGGATATGTGTCTGAAATCCTATTGGCGGAGCGTTGGCGTGAGGTATTGCTCGAAGCACTAGGTTATCGACCTTAATTTCTGCAGCGCTGGGTTTAAAAAGGTTTGCCCACCGGGGAGCGCGAACGCCCCCCGATGGGCAGCCTAGCAGCATAAAAAAGGTTGCAAGTTTCTGACCATACAAGAAGATGTAAAAAGCTTATTGTTAACGATCCGGGCTCGACGAATCCCTATGGGCGGACACTACTCTCCCAAGGTGAGTGCTTGCTGGACATGAGATCACTAAAAAAAGTCAACCGCGAGAAGAGGACGGGTATATGTGGGGGGTGCGGGCACAGCCCGCACCCCCCACATATACCCGTCCCTACTCCTCGAGGTTCAGGTTTTCAGTGCAATCCGGAATTATCAAACAGATGAACAAGACTGTCACTGGCGCGTACGCATTAGCCGCTGGAGCCATAGAGGCCGGTGCCTCGATCGTGACAGGTTATCCAGGAGCACCTACCACGGCTGTTGTAAATCACATCCTGGAACTCAGCAGTTCAGAGCAAGTGCAGGTAGAGTGGACCAGCAATGAAAAGGTCGCACTTGAGGTTGCCTTTGGAGCATCTTTAGGTGGGAAGCGATCGCTCGTATGTGTGAAGAGCGTTGGTCTTAACATTGCCCTTGACCCCTTAATGGCCTTCAACCTGTCAGGCTGTAACGCGGGATTGGTCATCCTTGTCGGTGACGATCCGGGCGGTTGGGGTTCGCAGAATGAACAAGACAGTCGAGGGTTAGCGATCGCGGCTGAGATTCCGCTACTCGAACCCTGCACGACATCCGATGCTCGTGAGGTGATGCGTGAGGCCTTTCGATTGTCGGAGGAATTGGGTTTGCCGACAGTGGTGCGATTCATCAGGGCACTGGCCACCGCCGAAACGGAATATCGGGATGCGGAGAATGTAGCGGAACTTTCGGGGCAGCAGCCGCCTTCATATCGACGGGATCCGATGCGTTGGGTTGTCCTGCCGATTAATGTCGTTTCGCATCATCTGGAGCTGAAGCAGAAGATGGATACCGTGCGATCTCGTTTTGAAGTTTCTCCCCTCAACAGTGCGGAGGGTAATGCTTCGCATGGGGTGATCGCGGCGGGGTTTATATACAGCAAGCTCATGGAGAACCTGAGTTCCAAAGGAAGTAGAGAGTTAAGTGTCCTCCGTCTGGCGACCCTTAACCCCTTGCCACACGACCTGATCCGAACTTTTCTAGAGGGGAAGGAGTCGATCATCGTCTTGGAGGAGACCGCACCCATTCTTGAACGGGCGGTGCGTGGCATTGCACAGGGTGCAGGTATAACCCTACCTATTTACGGCCGTGATACCGGTCATGTGAAATGGGCCGGTGAGTTGTTCTCACCTCAGATTGCGGATGCGCTCAATCGATTCCTGCCCAACCTTGATATACCCAGAGAGGGAGAAGATGATCGTCCAAGGCCTAGCAGGGAGCCTCTCTGTGAAGGATGTCCATATATCCCGGTTTTTGAAGCGCTTCTGGAGGTGATCGAGGAACATGGGGGACGGGAAGAAGTGGTTATCGTCGGTGACCCAGGCTGTATGGTCAGGGGGCAGCTGTCGCCATATGAAATTATGGATGTCAAACATAGTTTAGGTTCCAGCATAGGAATGGCATCAGGTATCGCACTTGGTCTTATTGGAAGGTGTGAGGGGAGACGCGTTGTCGCTTTGTGTGGAGATTCAGGGTTTTTACATTCTGGACTCGCCGGGTTGGTGGATGCAACACGCATGGGAGTGCCTGTCCTGATCATCGTTCTGGATAATGGGCTAACCGCTCTCTCAGGCGGGCAGCCACACCCCGCCAGCAGCGTGGATGCACGAGGTGTGCCTCAGCGTGCGGTTGACTTGGTTGAGATGGCACGTATTTCGGGTGTGGGTGAGCTGTGGGAGGTTGATCTCGATCGTGGAGAGGACATTCGATCTGCGATCGAAAGAGGGATGGACTATCGTGGAACGGGTGTAATTGTCGCGCGCGGTCGATGCGTCCACTGGTCTTTCAAATGAGCATGGTTTTGATGCGAACATGGATGAGCGCTATGTATAGATCTCATACAAGGAGTAGGGAGGTGTAAATGAGGGGTTTTGGCTGAGACCGCACTTGCACATATACTGAGCCCCTTCTGGCAGTATTATTCGTGGAGTCCTTGGTGAATTTCAGAAGATCTGCGAGCGTTCTTTTTTTGAATAGATTAGGGTGGATCGGCGATCAAATCCAGCGCGATCATGCTGCTTCATCAGAGAATGATAAATCTCCTAAGTTTCTGCTTTAGTGGTATGGCATGGAACATGCATTAAAAAAAGCTGCATGTCCGAAATGAGGCACACACTCGAATGTCCGAAGAACCGTTTGTGATCCTTGTAGTTGATGATGACACATCGTTCTGTGCCATTATGAAAGAATTCCTCAAAGGGGATGGATTCGAGGTATATCTGGCATACGATGTTCCGCATGCCCTTAGGATACTCAAGATATTCACACCCGATCTCATCCTGGCTGACATCATGATGCCAGATATTGATGGCCTTTGGCTGATTCGCAATTTACGATCCAAACCCATTTGGGCGGATATTCCTACCATCGTAGTCAGCGCGAGGACAATGCCTGAAGAACGCACTGAAGCGAAGGAAGCCGGTGCGGACGCTTTTGTCTCAAAGCCCTTTTCGTTCGGCGACCTGCGAACGATGATCCGCTCATTTCTCCCCTATGGGGTGGGTTGAATCCTGATCAAAACACCTCATTCAACTCTCGACATCTAAGCCTCGGCAGAGACCTGGCCGCTGATACGCCATATCCCCAATCGCAATCCAATCTGTATGCTTCTTGCATTAAGTTGATGATGAAAGTCATCAAATCGCTCATCCCCCCGTAGTCGCAAGGCTATATTATAATTTTGCTCATTATGGAAAAAATCGGCTAAACTATCTGTTAAACCTTAAGTGATCTTGCTGCGTTGGGGGCGTGGTAAAGGGTTGAGTATTTCCCAGTACGACGAAATCATAACTTAAGTGGTTCTCTTGCATTCTGTTGGCATTGAGAGATCTCATAGGAGAGGAGAAATCATGACTGAAGAACTACGAAGCGAGAAGGGCGAGAAGGAACCCCAAAGAGGCGATAAAGAGCAGGAGAAGACCCAGGAGAAGGAAGAGGAGAAGAACTGGGATGAGAAGTGGCGCCGCGATCCACTAGGCAGCATCGCCTGGGCTTCGGTTCTGATTTGGGCGGGGATCGTATTTCTAGCAGATAACTTGAACTGGCTTCAATCAATCGGTCTTCCTGCTAGGCTTGAAGCCTGGTCGTTGGTTTTCGTTGGCGCAGGGGTGATCTTCTTAGGCGTAGTGCTTGTCCGTCTGCTTGTTCCCGATTACCGTCGCCCTATTGTAGGAACCTTGATCCTGGCTTTGGTTTTCTTGGGGATCGGTTTGAACGAGGTAGTTGGAACGGATATTATCTGGCCGATCGTGCTGATCATCCTTGGCGTAGCATTTCTACTCGGAGGTTTCCGGCGACGAAGTTAATACGGCTGGCGTTATACTGCCAACCGGCTTGACGCTCGCTGGGAAGCAGAGAGTAGCTACAACCGACCCAAGTTGAAGGACATCAGTTCGCCCCACGCATAATGCAGGGGCGTCCACCAATGTTCTCGACCTATACAACGGAAATAGGGCGGTTTCATCGCGAGGATCAAATCCCCGATCTTGTAGCGCGGCAAGATCGGCGTTGAAACCACCAGGCTGCCCATCTCGCCTTGTCGCATTTCGTGTAGCATTTTAATCCCCGAGCGGGTCTCAATCTCAAAGAAGAAGATGTCATAATTTGGGACCCATGCTCGTCGCTCATCGCGCTGCTGGCCAAACATCCCCTCCGTCGTGCCATAGATCTCGCGAATGACCACAGGACCATAGAGAGATGTGAGCGCGGGTTGGTAGTTGGTGTTGATCCCAGGGACACTGCCCAGGGTCATGATCTGTGTTTGCCATAAGTCCTTGGGGTATTTTTTATATGTACGGCGCAGGTATTTTGCATAGCGTATGGCAGTCGGGGCTACACCACCAACCAAGGTTACTTTCTCATCTTTGCATTTTTGGTAGGCTAACTCAAAACGCGCCTCCCAATCCTTTGTCATCTTGCCCCCTCCTAACGCGTCGATATCGTCCTGGGTTGGGAGGGAGGTGATTGGGGTAAAGGTTGAAACATACTTTGTGTATATCCCCGAGCTGTAACCGTATTCCACCTCCCTATCTCCTACCGTTATCGTGCCAACGACGGAGGGGAAATTCAAGTTCAGGTTCACTCCAGCGAATAAGTCATAACGACCTGAATTGGCGACGTAGTTCATCATGGCTCGACCAGCGCTGACGCGCAAGCGGAGATCGGTCGGGGTCATGGGGATGAACTTAGACTCACCTGTGGTCGTGCCGCGGGTGATCGCCCATCCGATAGGCTCTTCAGCCAGTAAAAGGTCCACCTCACCGGCCATCACACGTTGGATGAGGGGTTTAAAATCTTCGTAAGTGGCTACAGGGAAGGCGCGTCGATAATCCTCGATAGAGCTGACCTCAGAAGCACCATGCTGTTCGCCGTAGCCTGTTTTGGTGTAATCAGCGAGGAGACGCTTGAGAACCCATTCCTGAGTATTGGGCGGATCGGCTACTGCCTCGTGCCAGGGTTGTAGCTGTGCGGTGAGCATCGCCTTGGGATCGCTGACGTCCATGTGCGTGAACCTCCTTGAGTGGGTCCTAAGCACACGTAGTCTACCCCATTTCCGAGTTTGATAGTAAGGAATCTCACCGAGAACCCCCAGTGATCAAAGCATGGGTTCTGGTTTAAATAAACTTGGGAGAGAAAACACCTCGAATCTCATCAAGAATGTTCTCGTAGAACACCATTTTGGGCCGAAGGGCTTCGCAGAATGACATTAACCGATGGTAGGTAAGTTTGGCACATCAAAAGCAACTCGAGCCCAATTGCACATTTGGGCGATGTTGCCGTACACTTGCGAATTGGGAACCTTTTAACTTGAAGGTGATTGAGAGGGATACGGATGCTTAGCAAACCTAGTATGAGACCGCTCTGGTTCATCTTGTTGGGATTTCTTATCGTCGCGTGTGGGGGAGCAGCAGAATCGCCCATCAGTTTCACCGAGACGCCTCTCCCCCCAAGCAGCACTGCGACATTAACACCAGTGCCGGCCACTCAAACCCCAACAATACCTGCAGATACCCCGATGCCGACCATCAAGTTTACGGCGATCGATACCTTGCCACCAACGCCGAGTCCGACATCAACGGAGCTGCCTGCGGGATATCGGATCGTCCCTGATGTGGTTGGATTGCACTACTTAGAAGCAAGACATGTGCTCTATGCAGCAGGATTCACTTTTCTTTATAGCGACGTGTTTGATCTCGATCAACCTTTTGGTACGATCCTTGAACAATACCCAGGGGCTGGCACTGCGGAGAAGACCGGAAAGACAATTTTCTTGTATCGAGCCTTTCAAGCGCCGGGTATGTGGGTGGGTGACAAATGCCGACAACTGTTGATAACCACGACGAGCGGTAAGCTTCTCTTCGGGGTTTATTTGCGCGAGGGTAATCTGTATGAGATCAAGACCGATTTTCAATATGGTTGGACCTCGATTTTTGATTATCGGATGGTCCTCTTAGATGAGTTCAACAACCACGAGGAGGACCAACTGGTCTTCGAACCGGAATGGACGGCATGGTATGTCTTGAGTCTCGGGCCTTATGAGGTCAGTCAGAATGAGCTTGATAAGTATCCCGACGGCGTACCGTCCGGATGTCTGTGGGTCTATCTACTTGAGGAGTGAAACAGAGGCACGGTTTCAGGTCATCTGCGTTCTGATCAAGATCACAACTGATGTTCCGTAACGGTGATTCATGATACTGTCGGGGGTCTAGGACCCCCGAAGCTCATTCAAGCCTGTCTTTAGCAAAGATTATGTGTCTCGTCATGGATGCCTAGATTCAGGAGAAGCTTGATGACCTGCGTTATAATCTTCCCTCTGAACGAATGCTCTTAGGATGTCTTGGAGTATCGTACGACTGTAAAGTGTAGGAGAACTCATGATGGAGAATAGCCCTTACAAACGCCTGGCCGAACGATTGGATGCGCTCCCCAACGGCTTTCCGCCAACGGAAGACGGTGTTGAGCTGCAATTGTTGGCAAAGATTTTCACCCCTGAGGAGGCGGTGTTAGCCGCTCAGTTGCGTTTGACTCAGGAGACTCCGGAGCAGATCGCGGGTCGAGTTGGGGGTGACCCGGTGGAACTGGCAACACGGCTCAAAGGCATGGCTCGCAAAGGTTTGATCACGGCTGGACGGACAGAAGAGGGTTTGGGTTATGGGTTGATGCCTTTCGTTGTCGGTATTTACGAAATGCAGATCGGAAACCTGGATGCTGAGTTGGCGAGGTTATTTGAAGACTATTACATGACGGTCTTCGGTCAAGTTCTCAGCGTGAAACCGGCCTATCACCGTGTCATCCCTGTGAACGAGACCGTGCGAAACGACATGGAGGTGCAACCCTTTGAGAGCGCGGCCGAGATCGTGAACGAGGCCAAGGCATGGGGCGTGTTGGATTGCATCTGCCGTAAACAGAAAGAACTTGTCGGCGATCCGTGTGATCACCCAGTGGATGTGTGTATGGCGTTCAGTCAGAGACCGGGTGCCTTTGACAACAATCCGGTGATCAACGCGGTGAGCCGTGAGGAGTCAATGGCCACATTGCAGCGTGCGGCTGACGCTGGATTGGTTCACTCGGTGAGCAACAAACTGCGAGATATGTCTTACATATGCAATTGCTGCACGTGTTCATGTGGTATTTTGAGAGGGATAGCAGATCTCGGTGTCGCAAATGCCATCGCATGGTCTGGGTTTGTCAACCAGGTGGATGAGGAGCTGTGCGTAGCGTGCGACCTGTGTGTTGAATATTGTCAGTTCGACGCGCTGTCTTTGGATGATGTCCTTCAAGTCGACAGCATGCGCTGCGTCGGCTGTGGTGTCTGTGTGCCGTTCTGTCCGGAAGAGGCATTAAGCTTGGTGCGTCGCCCCACGGATGAGGTAGAACCGATACCCGATTCCATGGACGATTGGCTAAGAGCACGCGCTGCCGAGCGTGGTCTGGACATGGAAGAGGTGTTGTAGGTCGTTTATCGATGACCTCTAAGCAGCACGCTCTTATGTGATCTGAACGCGAACTTAGAGATCTCGCTTAGTGTTGTGTCAAGATGAAGGTGATGGCTGCCATAAAGACAAGTCATCCTGAGCCCTTCGACAAGCTCAGGACCAGGCCTGTCGAAGGATCACGTTGAACGCACCCTTCGCCCCTTCGACAAGCTTCCTTCGGCGAGCTCAGGACAGGCAGGACAATGCAAGCTCAGAGTGCTTCAGATGCAATTGGCCTAAAAATTTTTGTTGACTGAGTACTAGTAAAGAGTCTGGGAATAGGTAGATGGCATCTCGAGATGATCCCAGGAGTAGACCGAGCCTGCTTTGGCTGGCTCGGTTTGTTGTTGGGGTGGTTTTTATCCTCAACGTGAGCTGTGCCCTTGCGTTCTTGTTGCGCCCTGATCGTTATGCGCCTGGTTTTGAATTATCCGGGGTTCAAGGACGTATCATGGTTCAAGCGATGGGGATCCTTTTTTTGATGTGGAACGCGACCTATCCCTTGGTCGTGATCGACCCCCAGCGGTACCGAACTCTTTTCGCGGTTGTATTCACCCAGCAAGCCATAGGTGTCGTTGGCGAGACCTGGCTTCTCGCCTCGCTGCCGGTTGGCCATCCAACGCTGTGGGCTACGGGAGTACGCTTTATCGTTTTTGATGGTTTGGGATTAGCAGGGATGGGGATCCTCTTCTGGCTTCTCGGTCGAAGACCTTAGTATGAGAGATATGGAGTGTGCAAGCTCTGCTTGCGCCAGAAGCAGAGCTTCTGGACTCCAAAACAGTACGTGATGAAGCTGGGATTATTTTGGAGTGTGCAAGCTCTGCTTGCGCCAGAAACGGAGCTTCTGGACTCCAAAACAGTACGTGATGAAGCTGGGATTATTTTGGAGTGTGCAAGCTCTGCTTGCGCCAGAAGCAGACCTTCTGGACTCCAAAACAGTATATGATGAAGCTGGGATTATTTTGGAGTGCGCAAGCTCTGCTTGCGCCAGA
This sequence comes from Anaerolineae bacterium, assembly GCA_011174825.1. Lineage (GTDB taxonomy): Bacteria > Chloroflexota > Anaerolineae > Anaerolineales > E44-bin32 > DUEZ01. Next base: position 20,087 of record DUEZ01000003.1, read on the forward strand.
AGCAGACCTTCTGGACTCCAAAACA
>DUEZ01000030.1 GCA_011174825.1 Anaerolineae bacterium
GCATATATGCGAGCCTGACCCCCACCCTTCTTTCCTAAGGGAGATCCACAAACTGCCCCAGGTACAAACGGGCAGAGTCGGTATCCAGACGGTAGGTCACATCGGTCGCTCGGCACCAGGTGTCGCCAGTCACGGTCAGCGACACGATGATATCGGTGTCGCCCAGAAAATGTGGGCCGCCGGAATCGCCGTAGCAGGTACCGCCGCTGCCTGTCGAGGGATTCATCGAGATTTGGAGCCAATAGGGCTTCAGCGTCAGAAACGTCTGCTCTGCGAAGTAGCGCTCACCGAAACCGTCCAAGGCATGCGGACCTCCGGACTTGTCGTCCCTCAACGTGCCGTACCCAACGGCGACGAATTGTTGACCCTTCAGCTCCTTCGCCTTCTTCATGTCAGTGAGCAGCCCCGCCGGCGGTAGCAATGCAGGGGTGATGCCTGTGATCGGTTCGTCCAGGATGATGACGGCCACGTCGTTTGCGTCGTACATAGCGCGGCCATAGTTGGGGTTAAGGTGGTACGTCCCCCGGTGCAGGGTGGCGGTCTCGTCCAAAACCGGGTCGAAGGTTACATAAACGTCATGCGGGTCGACGCCATAGGCGGCCGCAGCAGCGGTGCAGTGTGCTGCGGTCAGGAAGACGTCAGGCGCGATCAGGGTACCCGAGCAATAGAAGTATTTAACTCCATCCGGCTCCTGCACGATCATCGCTCCCACATTGGGATGACCATTCCCATCCTGTTCGCCAAAGGTGATCGCCTGGGCCATTGGTGCGACGGTCAACATGATCACAACGACAACTGCTAAGACGGAAGGTCTTCGGTACATATGTTCCTCCTTTCATGAGATTACTTGAATCATCTTAGATGTGCTTGATACAGTACCTTCGTGGGCAAGTGGATACGTATACCAATCTTGGACGCGTCTATCTGAACTTGGAAAGATAGTATCACCCCCTTGGATGGAACCCACATACCAGTGGAAGATGACACCGGATTCGATCTCAGAGTAAGTCAACTCAGTCAACAACGTTATATATTCTTAGAGGGAGAGATTACACCTCAAAGACTAAGGTAGAAAAAATTTATTTATAATCTACCATAAAAAGAAACCTCCTGTTAAGAGAAAAGAGTAAGCACGACCAAACTCAAAACTCTTAAGAAGGAGGTTTCTATGGATGAGGTCAATCGTAACAGGCTGGAGGAGTTTCGTCAACTGAGGCAAGCGATAAGGCATTCGCAGGAGTATTTGATCGTGGGGATCGATGTTGCGAAGGATCGGCACCACGCCTTTTTTGGGATGGCGACGGGGAAAACGCTTTTGAGGCGTCTTGTCTTTAGCAACGACCATGAGGGTTTCAGGAAACTCCTGGATCAGGCAGAGGCCCTGCGGGTGGGACATGGTTTGAAGAAGGTGGTTTATGGGATGGAGCCTACAGCGAACTATCATAAACCCTTAGGAGAGTATTTGATCACCTTAGGGAGGACGGTGGTATTGGTCTCCGGGGTGACGGTGAAGAGAAACCGGGAGTCGTTAGATGGGCGGTGGGATAAGCATGATGTGAAGGATTCGGCCAATGTGGCGGATCTGATCTCGCAGGGGAAGTGTTTGTATTATGAGTATCCTTCGGCGCAGTTACGGGGGTTACGTGGCTTACTTTCGTTGAAGAGGCGCCTTAAGAAACAAGAGCATGGCTATCGGGTTCGGATTCGGAATCATTTGATTGCCCAGTATTTTCCGGAGATGGATCGGGACTATGAGCGGTTGGGGGCGGTGGGATTATCGGTTGTGAGGTGGTGTTTTCCAACCTCTCAAATAACAGCATTAGACATTGAGCCCTTTATTGAGCGGGTGACATCCCGACGGATCAGAATGGAGACGAGGCGGCGATTAGAGGGGGTCTGGGAGAAGGCAGGGGCGTCGATTGGTTGTGAGGGGGTGCCTGGATTGGACCATGAGGCAAAGGTCATGGTGGAGGGGCTGAGGCAGATACGAGAGGTGATCAAAGAGACAGAAGACAAAATCCAGCAGCTCTGCGAGCGGTTTCCGGAGTACCCATACGTTTTGACGGTTCCTGGGTTTGGTCCTGATGTGTCGGCCAAGGTTTTGGGAGCCATAGGAGATCCCAATCGATTTCAGAATGGGAAACAGGTATTGAAGATGAGTGGATTAGACCTCAGTGCGGATCGAAGCGGGAACGATTCGGATAAGGCAATCCCAGAGATCTCGAAGAGAGGCAAGGCCGATCTACGCTACGCCCTGTATCAAGCAGCCCTGATTGCCTCCCACAAGAATCGGGACGTGATGATTTACTACACAAACAAGCTTCGGGGTCGAGAAAGAGAGAAGGGAATTCACAACAAGATGCGCGTGAAACTGGCGGCGAAACTCCTTGTGATTGCCTGGACCTTGATGAAGAAAAGGGAGAAGTTTGATTCAACTTATCTCAATATAGGATAAAAGAAGTTTCGTTTTCGACGAGAGAAGCCCGAGTAACTACGTGGAGGCCGGCAAGGACCTCGTGGGGGACAATCCAGGGCCTCTCGCTGAACTTTGGAATCTGGATAAAGGATGCTGGGTGGTTACGAGGGTGTGGTACACCGGATACTGATAACGCTAAGATTCAGAGTTCATCATTGGCGAGAGAATCGTCGAATTAGACACGAATCCGTAGTAGGATTCCAAGGTAAGAGTGTTTTCAAAATCAGAACGGTTTCATAACTTGCTGTTTTTACAAAAGATGAAATTTTCTTGCTTTCCCTCTTGACAGGAGGAATATAGGATGTCCCCTATCTTGAAAAAAAAGATCATAATTCTCAAATCTGAATTCCACCCCTTCCCTAACACCTAACCTTTCCGCTTCATTTTTGCGATATAAGGAACTTTGGCTTCCTCAACAAGGAATCCAATTGGGCGCTTCTTTGTCTCTGGAGGCTTCATTAGTTCACGTATCGCATCAAAAACTACTTTGAATTGATTATCGTATTTCTTTTCGAGAGCATCCAGCTTCCGGGCTAACTCCACATGAGATGCAAGGATCCTTCGCAGACGGACGAACGTCCGCATGATCTCGATAGTCACCTGGATAGCTCGCTCACTATTTAAAACACTTGACAGCATCAAGATTCCATGCTCCGTGAAGGCATAAGGACGATACTTGATGTGCTGGCCTCTTTTTAAGGTCACAATTTGTGACCTTAAAGAACCACCTCTAACTTGTGTGAGAGGCTTCGGGGTCACATCTTCAAATGTCAACAGATTTATTCGTGTTAATTTTTGTTATTGAGATTGTTGGAAGATGAAAACTTCGCCAATAAATAGTTATGAAGCTAAATATTAAATAGTGAGGTGCAATATGGCGAAACTTGAGCGAACAGAAAAGCCCATTAACGTTATCATTGACGAAAGACAAGGAGGAGAACTTGGTTTGCCTGAAATTCAAAGAGGATATGTGTGGAAACAGAGTCAAGCTAGAGATTTGGGGGCTCGATAGGATCGCTCCTGAAAAGGCCGGGCTTCCCACACCGGCTTTCGGAATTA
>DUEZ01000031.1 GCA_011174825.1 Anaerolineae bacterium
CCCATGTGAACCCTCCGAGGGATTTCATGTCGCCAATAAATTTGCTCTCTTCCTTGGAAGCGCTATCGGAAAGAAACACAGTGATCAACATTTGTGGGTCCACGTTTGATTGCGGTCCGTGACGAAAATCAAGCGTTGGGTAAGCGTCTGCGGGTAGCAAAACCATCTCCTTGATCTTGAGTTGGCTCTCGTGAGCTTGACCGAAGAAGGGTCCGCTGCCAACGAACGCGTATTTCATAACATCGGTGTTCTCACCAATGCTCTTACCAAGATCATGGAACGCCTCCATCTGCGGATCACACACCACCGGCAGACGCTGGAGTTCGCTGAGGTAGGCTTTGTCTTCCGATACGATGGCCGCGATGAGTTGGAGGGTGAGGATCATCCCTGTCACCGAACGGGTTGTGGCAACAGCGCGCTCGGTCACCGGTGAAAGCACAAGCGTCAGATCGCTTCGGGAGGCGAGGGGGCTGTCCCCCGAACAAGTGATGCCCAGGACTCGAATTTCTTGTTCCCGTAAGTACTCCAGGGCATGTAGAACCTCCGTGGTTTCTCCGGACCGTGATAAGAGGATCGCCAGGGTTCGTCGTTTGGGTACCAAGACACTAGCTGGAAAGAGGTAGACTTCAGCTGCAGGAACCTCGCGGGACGATATCCCGGTTTGCGTTTGGAGGATAGGCACACCACTCATCGCCGCGTTCAATCCAGAACCGCATCCTGTTAATAGGACTTCATCTATCCCGTCGAACAGCTTCCGTATTTTGTCCGCTTTTTCTGTGACTAAGGGGATAAGCTGTGCCCAGGCATCCGCTTGGCTTGTGATCTCGTCATGGATAAATTGACCGGGTTTATAGTCTGACATTTTTGATTCTCCAGTGTTGCGGACAAATTCTTGAGATGGTTTGAGGTAATCGATAGCGGAATATGGGTAGATCAAATGTATTTATATTGCGTCGATGCCATGTTACGCTCCTTGGCGGACTAAGGCATCTTGTTCTCGACGCAATTTCACTACCAGGCTTTCTTCATCAAACTCAACATCATCCCAGGTCAATATTTCCGCAGTTCTAACCAATTGCTTCACTGTGGCTTCAGGTGCCAGCCCTGCTGGGAGAGCGTTCAATCTATGTGCCTCTTCAGCGCGATCGATGACGCCATAGAACGTGTAGCCGCCGAAGCCATCCAATCTTTCGCCGGGCTTGAGATCCCTCTTGGCTATCGCCATCACTTCGGCGACCGGATGACTTAAAGGAACCAAGGTTGTTTGACGATGAAGAAATGCGCGCGCGACAGAAATGGGTGCCTCGAGGAACCAAAGGTGGTACGGGCGGAAGAAGGTGAAATACTTCCCTTTCCCGACCTTAAGGTATTCGAGATCATTGCGTATTCGCTCATCTTCAACCCGAACGGTTACAAAGACTCCCCCCGCCATCGAGCTGCCTTGAACGAAATCTACCGCACCAGGGAACTTGGTTATACCGCCATCTTCTTCTAACGCGAAGATCTCAGATACGTTCTCAATGGACGCTTCTGGACCCATCATGCCTCGCTGCATCGGCAAACAGCCCGTGGCGTTCGCGGCGCAGGTCATCTCGAACATCGTCTTGGTGCCATCGACATAGGAAGCGATCTGGTAAGGGTCTTTTTCGATGCGACGCGCTGTCTCAGCCACCATATCAGGTGTTGCAGCTGGATTCAGGGGGTTGTTCTTACCTTTGCCGATGACGATCGGTTCATATCCCAGGCTGGTCACAAAATCATACAGCTCCATCAGGCAGCCTGGTTCGTCACCAGAGGAGACTGTATAAAGCACGCCCTCGTCTTTCGCTATCTTATGCAGGATGCGTCCAATCGTGACATCTGCTTCGATGTTCACCAACACGATGTCCTTGCCATGGCGGATGGAGTTATGGGCGGTTTCAGCACCAATAGCAGGGGACCAGGTCACATCTACGACGATATCGATCGCTTCAAGTTGTGGCGCCAGTGAGTACGAGCCGGTAACCACGCGTTTTCCAGCCCGAAGCGCATCCATTGCCTTCCCTGGATGAACGGCTTCGATGATGTCCTGGCTATCCATCCCACTTGCCATAAATGCCTGACGTGCGGCTTGTGTGTCTTCATCTGCTAGCACCAAGACATCCATGCCTGGAACGTGGGCCATTTGTGCCACGAACCCGCTGCCCATCCACCCAGCACCGCTTACGCCGACGCGGATCGGATTGCCTTCGGCTTGAAGTTTCAATAACTCTTCTCGCATGGTCGATCTGTTATCTCTTGGCGGCTATGGCCTCGCGTGCAGCTGATACGATGTCTCGCGCGGTGAGGCCGTACTTGTCCAATAGTTCTTCGGGTTCAGCCGAATCGACGTAAACATCGGCAAGTCCAACAAAGCGCATAGGTACGGGGTGGATTTCAGCGACAAGCCGAGCGATATTGCTGCCCATACCGCCATGGAGAAAATGCTCCTCGGCTGTTACGATCGCACCTGTTTCTCGAGCTGCGGCTCCAATGGCCTCACGATCCATGGGGCGGATCGTATGCATGTCCACCACACGTGCATGAATCCCTTCTTCAGCTAGCATTGCCGCAGCATCCATGGCTGTGGCGACCATGATGCCGCAGGCAATGATCGTTACGTCACTACCCTCACGAACGACGTTCGCTTTTCCGATTTCGAATGGGGGATCATCGTCAGAGTAAATGTGAGGCATCGCCACCCTGCTCGAGCGGAGAAAAACAGGTCCCACATGTTCCGCAGCTGCTTGTACTGCCCTGTGCATTGAGATTGGATCGGACGGTACCAGGATGACAAAGGTTGGGAAACCACCCACGAGGGCTAAGTCCTCAGGACCCATTTGTGTCGCGCCATCTTTGCCTAATGTAATCCCACCATGGCTGCCGACGATTTTGGCATTGATGTTTGACTGGCTAACCGCGAGGCGGAGTTGGTCATAGGCATTGCAAAGCAAAAACGACGAGAAGCTTACGATAAACGGGATAAAGTCGCAGGCTGCTAAACCTGCGCCTACACAAACGAGGTTGCTCTCCGCGATACCAAGGTTGAAGAAGCGCTCTGGGAACGCCTCCCTCACGTAGATCGACATGGTGGAGTTGCTCAGGTCGCCGTCGAGCACCACAACCTTGGGATTCTGGCGGCACAATTCCAACAACGCATCCCCAAAGATTTCACGCATTCGTTTTGCTGGCTTGAGCCCGGCTCGTTCGCCTAACTGCATAGGATTTCCTCCCGTGCCTTCACGGCTTGCTCGGGCGTAAGCGCGCGACCATGATAGGTGTAATCGGCCTCTAAGATCGATACTCCTTTGCCCTTGACTGTATGGGCGATGATTAGCGACGGTTTTCCCTTGATCTGAAGCGCGGCATTCAGTTTTTCGATGATGTCTTGGATATCATGGCCGTCCACCTCATCGACGTGCCATCCGAACGCACGCCATTTTCTGGCGAACGGCTCCAGCGCCATTTCACGGCTGATGGGCCCCGTTTCCTGATATTTGTTGTAATCCACGATCGCAATCAGGTTTTCGGCATTGAAGTGAGCGGCCGCCATCGCGGCTTCCCAGATCTGACCGGCTTCGCACTCACCGTCGCCTAAGAGCACAAAAACCTGATAATCTAATTCGTTCAAACGACCACCTAAGACATGCCCCAACCCTATCGATAATCCTTGCCCCAATGAGCCGGTTGTCGCCTCGACGCCCGGCATCATATTTTGGATCGGATGGCCTTGTACGGGACTGTCAATTTGACGCAAGCGCCAAAGTTCCTCTCGATCGAAATAGCCAGCATGGGCAAGCGCAGCGTACAGTAGTGGTGCGGCGTGGCCCTTGCTCATGATAAAGCGATCCCTGGCGGACCAGTGAGGTTCGTTGTTTCGATAGCGTATAAACCCGCCCCAAAACAACGTGGTCACGATTTCTACAGCTGAAAAGCAGCTTGATGGATGCCCGGATCTGGCCCGCGTGGTCATTTCTAAAACATCGAGCCGTAGATCCCGTGCCTTTTCAATTAATTGGGCAATAGTTAGTGCTTCGGAGGATCTATCAGGCATGAAATTCACCGTTGGGTTTTCATCAATCGTGTTTGGGATCACCCATTCCAGAATAGGTGATCCGGGTCTTCCAGCCTCTGAATTTCATTAGGGCAGTGCAGGGCCGGCACAGCGAAACCCGACCTCATAGCTGGGGTAGGAAGGGCCTATCCCTTGCCTGGCCGACACCCTGGCGTCGTTGAAATCACCACCGCCCTCGCCGCCATAGCTGCCTCCTCTGCGGACGCGTTGGTTGAGTGGCGACGAGGATGGTCCAGTAGGATCTGGCTGAGAGGCTTCTGCTGAGCCATAAAACTCCTTGTCAAACCAATCGAAAATAAATTCCCAAACGTTACCGGCCATGTCAAGAAGACCATAATAACTCGCGCCGCTGGGGTAGGAACCAACCGCTGTGGTGTTGTTGATATTGTTCTCGACTGAATTCAAGAACTCCGTGCCGATCGAATCACCCCATGGCCATATTCGATCGGTGGGGCCCCGGGCGGCTTTCTCCCACTGCGCTTCTGTGGGGAGATCCAATCCTGCCCATTGGCAGTATTCGCGAGCCCACTCCCAGGTAATGTTGGTGACAGGATGATCTGGTGGTCTTCCCATTTGATCATTGCTCCTGCACGCTCCATCCCGGACGCAGATGGTGTATTGCGAGATCGTGACCTCTGTTTTCTGAATCCAAAAGCCTGAAAGATAAACTTCATGAGGGGGCGACTCCCGATTGAACCATGACACCTGGCAATCCTCAGGGTCTCTGTCCTGCGGAGGAAAATCTAGGCAAATCACATAGCCTAACTCTGGCGATGATCCCATCATGAAAGGCCCCGAGGGAACATAGACCATCTCGGATTCATCAATACTGTTGATCCCTAGCGCTCCAGCTGGGGACGTCGGTGTAGAGATCTTCTTAGATAGAGTGGTTGGGGTGATTGTCGAGGTCGTGGTGCTTATTGCTTGGGCTTCTCGGGTAAGATCTGCAGCTAAAGTCTGTGCAGAGCGAGTTAGGTTTTCTTCCTCGGTTTCTGTGAGCTGGAGAAGTGCTGTCTCGTCGGAAGATGTCGTAGGTGGAGTGGAATCCTCAGTTGAAGTCGTTGGCCGTTGAGAAACCAGGAGAAGAATGACCGCGACCGCCAAGATCCCACCAATACCGATGATGTATCGTCCATATCTTGACAAAATACCCTCTTTGGCACGGTCGGGACGCACATCGGGTGTAACGATGGGTTGGACGACAGGAGTGGATTCCTTGGGTGCAGCAGGTTCTTCGAGCAGAGTTGCTTCTAGCAACGCTTCCTTCGGTGCTTCAGGAGGTCCTTCGATCAACGTCGGGATCGGAGCTCGAGCGTACCTCCTCTCAGCAGCGACCATCTCTGCAAATTCTACAGCCAACTCCCCCGCACTCGCGTAACGATCTTCAGGCTCCTTCGCTAATGCGCGCTTGATCATCAATTCGAAGGTTGGAGGCAGATCCGGTTTCGCTTCCAGGATGCTTGGCACCGGCTCGGTGATGTGTTTAACTGCTAACCCCATAGGTGTGTCGGCCTCATATGGGGGTTTTCCTGAAAGCATTTCAAAAAGGATCACCCCAAGTGCGTAAACGTCACTGCGAGGATCGAGATCAGGGTCACCTCGAGCCTGCTCAGGGCTCATATAAGCCGGTGTGCCGATGATGCCAGTTCCAGTAAAGGTCGCTGTTTCCTGGGTTAATTTCACAATGCCGAAGTCTGAGAGGAAAGCATCTCCATGAGAATCGAAAAGGATATTCCCCGGTTTGAGATCACGATGGATCATCCCCTTTTTGTGGGCTTCATCCAGGCCGGTGGCTATACGCGAAATAATGGTAGAGATGTCTTCAAAAGAGAGAGGCCCACCTTCCAGTCGATTGACCAAGGATCCCCCACTCATGTAACGCATGACTAAGAATGGCTGGCCTTCTTCTTCACCGAAGTCATGAACAGGGACGATGGCCGAGTGTTCGAGGGCCGCGATCGTTTTTGCTTCTCGCTCGAAGCGGGCCTTGAATGTGGGATCATGGAGGAACTCTCGCGGTAGGAGCTTGACCGCGACGTCACGTCCGAAAAATGGGTCGTGAGCGCGGTAGACCGTCGCCATCCCACCTCGTCCGAGTTCGGAAATGAGTTCGTATCGGCCAACCTTGCGAAGGTTCACATTGAGTCCTTTGGTAATTTACTCACATCTTCCACAGTGAATATTCACATGTATGGAACGATCTCACGATGGAGCACCTGCGAAAAATAGTTTGATTGATCGGTTAGGGCATTTCTGCCTGGTGGGAATTCATGGTCAAGTGTAGATTTCAAGGTTGGAAGACCTGTGTTGAGTTATTTGAATGATCCATAGATCGATGAAAAGGACTCGCATTCCTTGTGCAACCTAATCCGCTATCCGTCTCAGTTTTGGTGATATTCCACTTGATGTTCGAAAAAAACGCATACCTGCAGGAGTTCCTATATAGGTACATTATATGCCATGACTCTACAGAAAAAACGCTAACCGCGAGAAGAGGTCCAGCATGAGTAGGGATGCTGGCATAGGCTACACACCCACAAATAATCTTACCTCCTCCTAGAGGTATTTCATTTCAGTGCTTTGATGGAGAGGATGAATTCTGTAAATGGTTTGAGGCAAAAGACCTGGGTTAAAAGATGAAGCCCCCGCATTGCGGGGGCTTCTGGTTCGTATGGACTGGAATTTTAGACGATTGTAACTTCGGCTGCTTGCAAGCCCTTGGGGCCTTGTTCGACAGAGAATTCGACCCGCTGGCCTTCTTCCAGGCTACGAAAGCCATCACCAAGAATCGCTGTGAAGTGGACGAATACATCGTCTCCTTCTTCGCGTTCGATGAAGCCATAGCCTTTTCCATTGTTGAACCACTTGACCGTACCGATTTCACGATCTGACATTTCAATTGCCTCCTTCTGGCAATAGGGTGTTAGGTGCTTGTCATGTTCTTCGGCGGTCGGGTTCACCGGCAAGGCCGGTCCTACAACCAAATCGGTCTGAGCTGCATTCGCTCAGACCTTGATCTTTCGACTTCCAGACAGAACTTGCATGCAACCTACGAGTTGAGATCATACCATTTTTTTGGTTTTCTGCATAGGGTTCTTAATGCCCAAGAAAGCTAGAAAACTATGCGTACTGCTGGGTTGGGAAAGAAGCTTTGATGTAAAACTTGGAAAATTCTACCCAACGGAGGCATGAATTTATTGATCTAAATGACCTTGGTAGGCTATGATGGTATCGGGGCATGCGAGGAACAGCCTATTAAAGAATAGATCCAACTGACAGTGAGGTGGGGGCATGGATGGCTTGATCGGGAAAACCATCGGCGGTTACCAGATCCTGGAACAGATTGGGGAGGGAGGCATGGCTACGGTTTTTAAGGCCTATCAACCTTCCCTGGATCGTTACGTGGCGGTTAAGATCCTCCCCCGCCATCTCAGTCAGGAGCCTGGTTTCTCCAAGCGTTTCAACCGGGAAGCCCGCGCGGTCGCGAAACTGGAGCACCCACACATCTTGCCCATCTACGATTCTGGTATGGAAGAGGGGCTCAGTTACATCGTCATGCGCTACATCGATGCAGGTACACTGAAAGATCTGATGGAGCAGCCACTCAGTTTAAAGCAAATCTCAGATCTCATCGACCAGATCGCAGCTGCGCTAGATCAAGCACACGAACAAGGTTATGTGCACCGTGATGTGAAGCCCTCCAATGTGTTACTCGATCGCGAATCGTGGGCATTGCTCTCAGATTTCGGATTGGCAAAGATGATGGAAGGCTCTGAGCACATCACAGCGACTGGTGTTGGGGTAGGCACACCGGCCTACATGAGCCCAGAACAAGGACGAGGGGACAAGGTCGATCATCGAACCGATGTTTATTCCCTGGGTGTGGTGCTGTACGAAATGATGACAGGACAGGTGCCCTATCATGCCGAAACGCCGATGGCGGTGGTGTTCAAGCATATCTACGAGCCTCTACCACTTCCGAGGGACATCAACCCAGAGATTCCCGAAACCATCGAACGCATCTTGTTGAAAGCGCTCGCAAAGGATCCAGAGGATCGTTATCAATCTGCGGGTGAAATGGCGGAAGCCCTGCGGGAATCGATCCAAGGATTGGAATCGAAGGCATTGCAGGCGGTTACGGCTGATCAAGTGCCAACGGTTATCGAAAGAGAACGAGAAGGCGGGCTGCTTCGAAGGATAAGGTCGAGGCAGCTCCTATGGTTGATCCCTGTCGTTGCCATCATTTTGGGCATAATTTTCGTGCCTCGCTTCCTCACGCCGGATGAGCCCATCGTAGGTGGACAAGTGGAAGCCACCAAGGCGCCAATTAACACGCAGGTCGTGGAATCCATCGCCAAAGAAACTCAGGAACAGGTCCTTGAACCAGTGAGAACACCCACCATTCCACCTACAGAGATACCGATGGTACAGCCCCCAAAAATCGAGGCTTGCATGGTGGCAGAAGTAGAGACCATCGAGGACAACATCTATCTCTCATTGATGTGGGATGGTGTTCAAGCTGCCGAGGAACATCTTGATGTTGTAGGTAGGTATGTTGTCATACAACAAGACTCGGATCTTGTGAGAATTATCAACGAATTGAATGACGGGGACTGCGACTTGATCCTCTTAGCAGGTTTTTATAGTAATGATGAAATCTCGAGAACTGCAGCAGCTAACCCTGATCGTTTGTTCACCACTGTTGGTTACTTGCACGACCTTACATACGATAATGTGCTCGGACAAGTATATAAGATCGATCAGGTGGCTTTCTTGGCGGGTTATCTTGCAGCGGGGATCACAAAGACGGGAATCCTTGGCACTTATGGTGGGGCGAACGTGGACACCGTGAGGGATTTTATGGATGGTTACGCCCTGGGTGCGCAGTATTACAACCGACAGCATGGGACGAATGTCGAGGTATTGGGGTGGGATCCGATCACTCGCTCAGGTCTTATTACCGGCAATTTCGTGGATAGGGAGGACGGTAGGAGGATGGGTGAGCAGCTGTTGGACGCGGGTGCGGACGTCATTCTGCCAGCGGCTGGGACACAAGGTTTCGGTACAGCGGACGTTGTTTTAGAGCGGGGAGGTGCGTACATCATCGGTGTTGACTATGATTGGGCACTGGCAGAACCTGCGTACGCGGACATCACGCTCACATCGATTATTAAGAAAAATGATGTGTTTGTATTCACAGCCATCCAACAAGTCGTTGAAGGGGACTTCAGCGGGGGGATCTATACCGGGACACTCGAGAACGGCGACATAGGTCTGGCGCCGTTCCACAATCTCGACGGGTTGGTTTCTGAGGGACTAAGAAGCGAACTTGACCGAATACGGGAGGCGATCATCGCTGGCGAGATTCAGACCAAGCCGGAGGAGTGAGATAATCGGCATACGAACATTTACTGGATTATCTGATGATATCGCCAGATAATTAGTTTTGAGATCAAGTTCTTTAAGAGGTATTTGGGTAACCTGAAAATAATACTCTCCAAGGTTTCCCTCCACCTTGGAGATTTATATGCATCGTAAGATAGGACTAATAACTTAGAGACATGGGTTAGCGATAGATTTGATCACGCGTGACCCAAATCGTCTTTTTTATCGTGACCTTCTTATGCTCAATCGAAGTTGCCATTGATTCTAGGGTCTCTGCGAAGGAATCCATTTTGTTCGGAAGAGCGCTGACGGTCTCGAAGAATCGATCTCGGGCTTGGCCCTCCCATTTTTGGTCGAGTCTACCTAGTTCACCACGCAAGGAATCGGCCATTCCCCTGAAATGATTCGCAGCAGCGCGAAAAGCAGCCGCGTCGCCTTGCGCACCTTCAGGATGGATCTCCCTTTCGATGGTAATTGGGAATCGTTCTTCTGGTTCCATTGTTCTATTGATCTCATTCTAGAAGTAGGGAATATGGTTGTCAATCGGAATTTTGGCCCTATAATGGAATAGGAGAGGTAGCCGGGTGGACAATGCCCCGGCTCGATTTAATTTGCGGTATGGACATGAGATCGCAGAGGAAAGGATTCGCTAGAATTTCTCTAAATTGTAAAGATTTCTTATGACGAAGATCGTTGTAGATATTGAAGCGCTTCAACGCATGGTCGATTGGCTGTCCATGACAGCTGAGGACATGAGTGGTGTAGGGAAGTCCCTTTTGCGTGCCACTTCGGATGCTCGGAGTTACGATGGCCAGTATGCGCCGTGGGTTCAAGCCTTGGCCGCAGAGGCTGACCATGATATCCGCACTTCAGCTTCTGAGCTGAATACTCTTAGACAACAGCTTGGACGTGTAGCAAAAGCCTTTGAAGATGCCGATCAGGCGGTGGAGGCTGGTGATTTCGCTTGGGCACTCATCATGCGCGGGATGGTGGAGAGGGGTGAAATCCCAAGAGGGGATTGGTTTGGTTGGCGGGAAAGAATCATCAGACCGCCATGGATTTCACCAGAGGAGTGGAAATTACTCACTCCTGAGGAAAGACGCGAGCTTGTGCTCGAAGCTCGAAGGGCTTATGACACCCAAAATGCTCGCATTGCGCGGATGCGAACCCCGCCTTGGGAGAAAGCTCCAGGTTGGTTGTGGGATATCACCGGGATCAATCCCCTTCTGATGGAGCGGGGTGTATTCTTGGACGGGCGAGAGATCGAGGCCTACCGGGCTTATCTGGAACAAGTTAAAGCCGAGTACGAGCAGCATTGGGCGGATTTTCTTGAGCATCAGTCGGTTTACAAATTCGGGGTGGGGGATGATTTGACGGAAGCTTTTCTGATTTATATGTTTGGTCTTGAGGGGGCGGCAGAGTATGGGCTTGAGATTCACTATTCAAGAGACGGAAGGTTTGAAGGCGCTGTGAGTGCTGGTGATCAGCGGCTCCTTCTGAATCATCTCTACGAGAGATTTTCTGATGGTGATCCTGCACAGGATATTATCCTTGATGATATTCCTCAGTTTGAAGATCAAGGTTATGGATCTAACTACGATGCTGATTTCGGTGTTCATCACAACCTATGTGGTGAGATTGCGACTGCGGTGGCAATTGGTATCGATCCTATCGATGCGTTAATAACGTTTGATGGTGTTCCTGGTGGCCGGGAAATCCTCCTGGATCAGAGTGTGGGAACAGATCACGCGGATCTATCACGATTACTTGGTGAGTACGGGTGGGAAGGTGAACGAGTTGGTAACGCGGGAGATCCCTACCCATGGCGAGATAATCGTGGCTGGCATCCAAAGATAGACCAGGTGGCAGAGCACCTATACGAAGGTAGGGCTATTATCGCGCTTGTAAACTTGGATACGAGTTCGGATTTTGTTGAGCCTGTTGACGGTCGATCCGACGCGGCTCATTGGGTGACAATACTACAAGTCATGAATACGCGAGAAGGGGACTCAGTTGTCCGTGTTTTTAATCCCTATCAAAATCGTGAAGAGTGGTTACCCTTTGATCAACTTGTTGACTCCTGGACACCGGGTCCGAATTATAGAGCAGTGGTTGCTACACCACCAGAAGAGTTACAATGGTTGCCTGCTCCCTAGGTCAAATCGCAAGGCAGTATATTTATTTAGTAATATACTAGGTTTACTATGAGTAAGTTTATAACTTCGTTGAAGATTGTACTGATCATTATCGCCCTTTCCGCGTGTAGCAAACCACCAACAACGGTTATCACTGTTAAACCCACCGAAACCTTCGGGACCCCATCACCAACAACAAGTAGCACCTTAACGCCCACGTTAGTCCCATCAAGTACTTTAACACCAACAATAAAACCTTACGGCACTCAAATCGCCAGCACACCTTTAGATCACGATGCTAGCATTTTTATTCCTGTTGAAATCCCTCTTCTAAATGAAACTTCGCTAACCGATTTATCCCCCGATCTTCTCGTGATTGATTCAGTTGTTGATAGAGAGAATCGTATTGAAGCAATCAGGTATCTTTCTGTCTTCAATAGTAATCAAGGCAACCTATTTACTCTTGGAGATTTAATAAACCCCGATTATTTTTTCTTCGATGGAACTGATTTTTGGGTCTTTGGTGGCTATCCAGTAACTAACACTCGATATGCAATAAATCCTCCTACGGAAAGTGTTTTTGAGTTTCCAGTTTGTACAAGGGGTTGGGATGAACCCTCCCCATTCGGGCAAAAAGTGAGCTCAATCTGTACGGAACCAGGTGTGAATCAAGATGGGGTCGTTGTTGTTGAAATTATCTCGCTTCGGGATGGCAGAAGATTTCAATTAGAGATTCCATCCCATGATAATGTGAGATATGCAAACAACTTTATCCATTGGATTGATGAGGATTCATTTATCGGCCTTATGGGATTGAATGAGGAACCCTGTCTGGTTAGCATCTCCAAACTTGGAATGCTTTGTGCCCCAGAATTGGTGGAGAAGCCGCTGTTGAGTGTGTCACCATTAGGAACTTATCTTCTAACTAATCGCTCTATTGGAGCTACTTGGATTAAAGATGTTCATCTTTTAGATTGTTTTACGGATCAGTCGAAATGTGATCCAATCGTTACGTTAGACGATGAGAAAACCGGTACCAGCAGCTTGATTTGGTCGCCGGACGAAACGATACTCGCAGTTGACCATGGCGATCACCTAACCTCAACCACAGCCGAAATCGGATTCTATGATACAGAAACATGGACTTATCACTATGTAAGCACATTCCCCAGATCTTCAGGCTTTTTTGAGTGGTGCCCAGACAGCTCATGCATGATCATTGTCGGAGATCCAAGCTACATCTTATACTTAGATGGGACTCGACAAGAAATCCCACACGATCTCAACCACCCGATTGCTCTGATCGAAGTTCCATAATCTACGCTATTTTTGGCGTGCTTCAAGAAGGTCTAATATTTTCAAAGACGAACCGAAGGAGATGTGATCTCAACCTTCAGGGCATTTTTGGAGTGCGCAAGCTCTGCTTGCGCCTCCTTCGACATGCTCAGAACGATACAAATGTAGAGTTTTTAGTTTCGAAAATATACAAGGAGTAGG
>DUEZ01000032.1 GCA_011174825.1 Anaerolineae bacterium
ACGCTCATCGTGCGTATCGTGCTCGATGATGGGTCCGAGCTCACGATCCACCCCCTGACCATCGCGGCGGACATCGGCCAACGCGGTCCTTTTGCAGGCGATATCCACTTCTCTGTGGACGGTGAGCGACACGCCCTGATCCAGGTCTATGATCAAAGCGCGCGCGATGGAGGCATCGTTCATCTGGCCTCGGTGGGTGTAATCCTGCTCTTAGAGGGCCCGGAGGAGATTGTATCTGTCGATCCTCACCCGGAGGCGATCGTGATCGATCAACCCGAATTTGGCGCCACGGTCAGCGGTGGCATTGCCCACGTCGAGGGCTTCGGTTTGGCCAGTTTTGAGGGGACTCTCATCATTGAGGTCCATGACGCGGAAGGGAACATCGTCGGGTTGCAGCCGATCATCGTGAAAGCCCCCGACTGGGGATTCCCGGGTCCGTTCAGCGCCGATGTTCCCTATGAAGTGGCAGCGGAGGGTCCGGGGAGGATCGTTGTCATCGACCCGTTGCCTGTTTTTGATGGGTTGGGGCACATCTCAAGCGTCGAGATCACTCTGGCGCCGTGAACATCCGGATCCAGCGACTTGCGGTGTGCTAATGACTGAACCTAAGGACCTATCTAATTCTCAGAACAAGGCGGATGGTACTGATCGCTGGCCCAAGACGCGCTTCGTGGCGACCTTGGTGTTGATCCCGAGTGTCCCGTTGTTGCTGCTTTCCGTAGCGGCTCTGGCACTGTTCTATATTTCCCCGAATCGGTTTGGCGATCTGATATCTCGTTTACCTGGCGAGTCCTTCGTCCGCATGGCGTTGGTATTTGCCCCAGCCACCTTGTTCGCCGTGGTGGTGCTGGCTCTGCTGTATGCCTTTGATCGTCCCGCAAAGAGAATCGTTTGTTCAGAACTGGACCATGGGGTGGGTGCACCTGTTACCTTTGCGAGAGAGCGTGGCGCGTTTCCGTACGCTCAGTGGTTCGCAAGAGTGTCCTTGGCTCCCTCGGTTTTGGCGTTGCTGGCATCTACTGGCTTCTGGGCGCTGTCCTTCATCTCTCCCTCCCGGTTTGATCGCTTGATGACCCCATTGCCTGGTGATCGCTATCTTCGACCACTGGTTCCGTGGGCACCGATCGTTTTGTTTTTTATTGTGCTTCTTGGGATCTACCTCGCGTTTGACGGGCGGACCTTCTCTCGTGGCGTTGCTCGTTCATCGCGCCCAGTGAGCCTAGCCGTTGCCATCGTGTTGGTCTCCGCCGCGCCGCTTCTGTCCTTCACCTTGGCCGCGCTTGGACTGTACTTCCTCTCACCGACACGTTTTGAGCAAATGCTTGCGCGCTTGCCCTACGAGGAGTTTACCAGGCTGGTGGTGACTTTTACGCCGGCAGCGTTGTTGGCCCTCATTCTGCTAGCCATTCTTTACCTGCAGAAGCAACGCATCGGATCCCCCCTGTCGGTGAAGCCTAACTCGGTCCGTCAGATGGATAGTGGTTTCCAGGAGCTTCGATCAATGATCGCCCTATGGGTGCTCGTGGGGGGGTTGATCCTGACGGCTGTGGTGGGGTTGGGGCTGCTGTGCGTGGTGATCTATATCATCATCCGGTAAGCTGTTGGATGAAATCGGTTCTGTCTCGAAATATTCTCTCGTATCACGATGACTCGTGGCATCCTCATTATACGGAGGAGCACCTGTAACCTGTAGCATCGCTCTCAGTGAAATACTCGTTGAAAAAGAGGGATTAATACCTTAGGATATCTCTATACATTAGACTCACAATCCTCGAGGGGGAAGTGTAGAGGCCTCGGCGTGGTGGGGTGCCAGGCGCTTACATCGATGCAAACAGCCCGACTTTGCTAGAGGTCGGGCTGGTGTTTTATCTACGTTTCAGGAAGGAGTGACAGAGAGTCTTGATCATCTAGCACTGCGCACCAGGGAAAAACGAAGGACATGTCGAAGCGTTGAACGCTAAAGAGCTCACAAGGATCACATCCTTAGTTATCGCAGCAAGCCTGCTGTTTACCCTATTGCTTGTAACAGATACAGCCTCTGCCCAGAAGGCGCTGGTTCAAGAAGACCTTGAACTGGCGAGACGGTATGCGCCGGTGCTTTATTTCCACCCGGCTGAATTATTCCGACCACAATCCGTGGACGTGATGGTTAACACGGCCAGGTTGCGTCAGACGCGTCGCGAATGGATTGACATCAACATATTGACCAATGTGTCCTTGTCCGATCTGTTCAGCTACAAAGACGTCAGCTACCACCTCGATGTCTGGTTTAACGACGAGGGGGCATCGGATTATAAGAATTATTCCGCTCACCGAACTTACTACCAATCCGTACTTTCTCCGCAAGCAGGTGGGCCACCGATCGTCGCCTACGCGCATGTGGTGCGTGACGAAAACCCTCAACAAATCGTTCTGCAATACTGGCTTTTCTATTACTACAACGATTGGTTTAACAAGCACGAAGGCGATTGGGAAATGGTTCAGGTGGTCCTGAGTGCATCTGGGGAACCGGAGTGGGTTATCCTCAGCCAGCATCATGGAGGCACTCGTAGACCTTGGACCCAGGTGAAGATTGAGGAGGGAACTCATCCAGCAGTTTATGTGGCGCTCGGATCCCATGCGAACTACTTCTGGGGCGACGAGGTTTATCCCAACGGCACGAAAGTTGGCAACGTGCAGGTAGAGGTCATGGACCGTACGGGGACATTTGGCCGGGTCATCCCTGAGGTGAGGATGATCCCTGATCGAGAAGTTGTCGAGGGGGACCCTGATGGATGGTCCGGATTGGAGTGGCTGCCCTTTAGAGGTAATTGGGGTGAAGTGGCACCGCACAGCGATTTCAGCGGACCGCTAGGTCCTGCCGAAAAGGGATCCCAATGGGAGCAACCCCACGCGTGGGGGATGAGCCAGCCATTGGACCTAGAAACTTGGTATCAGAACCGGCTTCGCGTAGAAGTGAGAGGAGAGGGGGCTGAGAGAGCCCAGGTAAAGTTACACTTGTCAGATGGACAAGCTCTTTCGTCGATAGAGTCGTTGGGGAGCGTTGCCTTACTACACACTGACCCCCCTTCGGACAAGGCGATCATCGGTGAAATAGAAGCTCCATCCGTTTCGCCCTACCAAATTCTTGTTACCTGGCCTAATCCAGAAACATCTGAGGTTACGCGTTTCGTTTTTACGTATGTCCCCCCGAGTCTATCAGGCCGAGCTGTACTCACGCTGACGGAAGATGATCCTCCGAAGGTCAATGTCGCCGGTTTGGATTATGCGCTGGTGCCCAGGGCGGTTGAGACCGTGCCAGCGACGTGGGACGCTCCAGATTTGGTGTGGGTGGCTGGCATTCTACCCGCTACCGATGTGGTGAAAGGGGTAAGTATCTGTTTGTTGGCAGGTTTGCTCCCCACACTGATCTATGCGACCGTCATTTACTATTCCGATAGATACGAGAGAGAGCCCAAGCCACTGATCGCAGCCGCCTTCTTCTGGGGTGCATGGCCGGCGTTACTGATCGCGGTCATTGTCCGGGTGTTCTTTCAGCTACCGGTTGACCTGATAGGATCGCAGGCCATCGAGGCGGTACGCGCGGGGTTGGTCACACCATTTATCGAGGAGGCATTGAAAGGTATCGCCGTCATCTTGATCCTAGTGCTCTACCGCAAGGAGTTCGACGACGTGTTGGATGGCCTTATATACGGAGCGATGGTTGGATTCGGTTTCGCGATGACGGGCAACACATTGAGCTACCTGGGGGCATTTCTCCTGAGGGGGTTCTCAGGGTTGAGCAGCACGATTTTCATTCAAGGTGTGATCTACGGCCTTAATCACGGTGTCTACAGCGCGATCTTCGGAGCCGGGCTGGGCTATGCTCGATTGGCGAAGGGAAAATGGCAACGCTGGGCTGTGCCATCCGCAGCATTTGTGCTTGCTGCATTAAGTCATGGCCTTCACAACCTTGTCCTTCAAACCGCTCTGGGCATGAATCTGCTAACGGTGGCTTTGACTTGGGGAGGCCTTCTCGTAGTTGTAGTGGTCATGTTCTGGTCACTGAGGTGTCAACAACAGTGCCTGAAGAGGGAGCTAGTGGGGGAAATACCGGATGACCTTTACCGCAGGCTCACTGAACGAGGTGGTAGGAGTCGGGCATATTGGCAAGCCCTGCGCGCGGGAGGTGTCGGCGCTCTGCGTCTTGAGATGCGACTTCATCGACAATGCGCCGAATTGGCCTTTAAGAAGATGCAGCACGAGTCTCGACCGGAAGAGGCCGGAGTGCTCGAAGAAGCGGACCGTCTCAGGAAAGAGATCAAGGCGATCATATAAATAGCTGGGTTGCCTGGGTTCTTTCAAACAGGTCACCTTGCTGCATTGAAGTTCCACTTCCTTAGATGGTTGGGAGAAGCCGTCGGTGATCATCGGTGGATAATTCGGATGATATGACGTTTGGATCCCGTGGTCTGGATTGAAGAGGTTTAGGTTGAGAAGCTGTACTCAACCGATCAAACGCTCAAAGACCGAATCAATGGTGTTTCGTTTCATGGGAGATTCGACAAGCCTGACATACGTCGGCCATGCCACCGTGCTGATTGAGATGAACGGTGTCCGTGTATTGACTGATCCCCTCCTTCGTGACAGAGCAGGTTTCCTGCGCCGTTGTGCCGCCTCTATTGACCCGAAATCTTATCAAGACATCGATGCCATCATCATCTCCCATCTTCATATGGATCATCTGGATCTGCCTTCGTTGCGGTTAATGGATCATGCAACGCGCCTGATCGTGCCGCGTGGTGCGGCTCACATCCTCCAAAATGTAGGATTTCATCAAATCGAGGAAGTGGAAGCCGGCGACTCGATCCGCATCGGGTCAGCCATCATCCGCTCTACTTACGCCGAACATGTCCGTTCACGCTATCCGCTTGGTCCCATTGCCGAGTGTGTGGGTTATGTCATTCGCGGCTCACACAAAATATATTTTGCAGGGGACACGGATCTCTTTCAAGGAATGACAGATATTGCGAATGATCTCGATGTGGCGCTGCTCCCGGTGTGGGGATGGGGACCGACGATACGCGGGCTTCATATGAATCCCTATCGTGCTGCGCAAGCTTTAACCCTTCTGCAACCACGCATGGCAATCCCTGTTCATTGGGGGACGATGGCCCCGTTTGGTCTAGCCTGGATGAAGCCTCCCTTCCTATCACGACCGCCTCAAGATTTTGTACGCTGCGCCGCTCGGTTAGCCCCCCAGGTGAAAGTTAATGTCCTCCCTCCGGGAAGCTCTCTTACAGTGAACGGAGGTTCTCTCGATGAATCTTAAAAAATTACGCCATTTACATTGGAACCTTCGACTCGCTATCGTGTGGGTGATCGAGGTACTGACATGCCTTTTGCTCTTTCTGCTGCTGCCCGGTATCTCCTTTGATCATTGGCTCACCGCTCTCGTGGTGGCGCTGATCTTCGGACTTATCAACGCATGGATCAGACCTAGTCTGGTTGCATTGGGTCTCTCCACAAAGCTTTTGTCGTTTGGGTTAGTAACGTTAGTGTGTAATGGTCTGATGGTTTGGCTGGTTGGTGAATTGGTGCCCAGTTTTTCGCTCAGCGGGATTTGGAGCCCTGCCCTTTTCACGCTGGGGATGTCACTGGTCAATGTCGCCTTCAGTGACCTGCTGGCGATCGACGATGATGACGCGTATTACGAGCACCTTGTTTACCAAATCGTGAACCTACTAGGAGAACCTGAGAAGTGTGACATGCCAGGCGTGATCTTTTTGGAGATCGATGGTCTATCTGAGCCGGTATTACGACGTGCCATTCGAAGTGGAATAACACCAACACTCGCGCGTTGGTTGGAGTCGGGGAGTCATCGACTCATGGGTTGGGAATGTGATCTTTCATCGCAGACGTCTGCCAGCCAAGCCGGGATATTGCTCGGCGATAATTTTAATATCCCAGCTTTTCGCTGGTACGAGAAAGACAAGAAGAAAAAGATGGTCTCTAACCACCCGTTCGACACGGCGGAAATTGAGCGCAGACTTTCGAAGGGAGAGGGGTTGCTCTCAAGGGAAGGTGCCAGTCGAAGCAATCTCTTCTCTGGGGACGCGCCACAGGCGATCTTCACCTTCAGCACGATTGCTGACATGACGAAGCACAGCAGTCAAGATTTCTATCCGTTGTTTATGGGCCCATATAATTTCATTCGCATGATTTTGCTCTTTCTGTGGGACATCGTTCTTGAGCTGCGATCAGCGAGGCGTCAACGGCGGCATGACATCCGACCGCGCATTCATCGAGGGGGGGCCTACCCCTTGCTGCGCGCCACGACCACGGTTCTCCTGCGTGAATTGAATAGTTATATCCTGATCGGGGACATGATCGCCGGTGTCCCAAGTGTTTATGCGACCTTTGTAGGATACGACGAGGTTGCGCATCATTCAGGTGTCGAGCGTCCTGATGCACTCGAGGTCTTGAGGAAGATTGACGAACAATTTGACCGGATTGAAGATGCAGCCGCGTTGGCTCCGCGACCGTACCGCTTCGTCGTGCTCTCTGATCACGGACAGAGTCAGGGAGCGACTTTCAAGCAGCGTTATGGGGTGACGTTAGAAGAACTGGTGAAAGAGTTGGTAACCGAGAAGCATTCTGTTGAAGGCGTTGAAACCATTAGCGCAGGTTGGGGCAACATCAGTGTTTTCTTCACCGACCTGCTAAACGACATCATCCCGGGAAGCAAGCATTTCTCGACTCGCATCTTCCGCCGCTGGGCTAAGAACCGCACCTATCTTGAGCACGTCATCCTTGGTCCTTATCGTGAATTCCTTGAGCGATTTGGAATAGATGATGAACCACCTCCGGCGGAGGTGATGGTGCTCGCTTCTGGAAATTTAGGCCTGATTTATTTTACCGACTGGGACGAGCGTATGACCCTCGAACAGATCAATGAAGCTTTCCCGAACATTATCGAGGGACTGGCCCAACATGAGGGCATAGGTTTCTTACTCGTTCTCTCTGAAGAACGCGGGCCATTGACCATCGGTGCAAAGGGTGTCCATCACCTGGATACAGGAAGGGTTGAGGGGGAAGACCCGTTGACCCATTTTGGTCCCAATGCAGCGATGCATCTCAAGCGCACAAGCAGCTTCCCATATGTGGCGGACATCATGGTCAACAGTTTCTATGATCCTGAGACAGACGAGGTCGCTGCCTTCGAGGAATTGGTGGGTTCGCATGGCGGTATGGGTGGTGATCAGACGGTGCCGTTTGTGATGTATCCGTCCACATGGGAAGTCATAAAGGAGCCCATTATCGGTGCCGCTGAGTTGCATGCACAATTTGTGAATTGGCTGGACCAATACTCGGCGTGAGGAAAATTCGGGAATGAACCGCCGTTTTCGACCCGCTTGGGAATCAGGCCCCTGTTTGTTCTTGACCATGGTTCTCTTTTGTAGGCAGTCGATGGTGTGGTTGATTTCGGTTTCTGTTGGCTAAAACCTCAAGGGGACAGGATTTTCATATATTTAAGGAAAGGGAACAAAGAAATGGATACTTCAGAGGAGTTTTCATTCGAGAATGCTGATCCTTTAGCAAGATTTATCAAACATCGGCTGAATTGGTCGCCCATAACATACGGCCTCGCAATACTGATCGCCAACATCATCGTCAATGGTTCCTTTGCCCTGCGTTTCCGAGCCTTCATAACGCAAACTGGACCGCCGGGATTATTCCAGGATCCGACGATCTTGTTCGAGAGCTATGTCATGATGCCGGTCGTAGGTGGCTTTTATATCTGGTCCATCCTTCGAATAGGAGCTCTTCTCCATCAACTCCACAACTCCAATATTTTTGTAGAGGAGACCGGTATTGAAAAACTGACCTTGGAGGTTAAACAAAACATCAGGAGCAGGGCGGCCTTGATCTTTTCATTTATTGTCGCATCCGTTGTCACATTCTTAACATTAGGGAAATACCTGGGTTGGTTTCGAGGACCCGAAGTAGTAAGTTTTTTGAACCATTCGTATCTCCTCCCATGGGTCAGATCTCCTTTATGGTTCTTGTCGATGTATGCTATCTGTTTTGGGCTGTTTAATATCGGCGTGACGGTTATCACATTGCGCAGGGTATTCAGAGATCATGCCATCAGGATATCTCCTTGGCACCCGGATAGGTGTGGAGGGCTAAGGAGTATCAGCCAATACTCGATGACTCTTGGTTATGCCATCGCGGTTCTCGGAATTTTCCTATCCATACAAACCATTCAAGAAATCCAAATCGGGATATTTGAAACATCTTATTTAACTTGGCTCGAGCTTGCTGGTTATATCATCTTGGCTCCCCTGGTCTTCTTTCTGCCTTTGGGCACCGCCCATACAGCGATGCGAAACGCAAAGACGACTCACTTACTCGCTCTTTCTCATCAATTTGACGCCCACTACACGTTGATCGTCGATTCGCTCCAAAGCGATGATCGTGAAATCGGATCGTCCGCCGAGAGGATCGAGCAGCTGCAAACGCTTTACCAGATAACCGAAGATTTCATCATTTGGCCCTTCGATGTTGTCAATCTGAGAAGGTTCTTAACCATCACGTTAGCGCCGCTCTTACCAGGGGTAGCCTCTGTGCTTTTTGAGCTTATCAGGATATTTCTTGTGGATTAATCGGGTTGAGATGTAGATTTTGTGGGTCTTGATAATTCAGAGTGAATTGGGTTTCACCTTAACGTCGAGTAATGGATATGAATTAAATTTCCCCTTTCGTGTTTTTTCCACTTCATCACGGTATAGTTAGATCATTCGATGAGCAGCTTGATTCCACTGCATGAGATTGCATTAATCACTTTGAGCAGTTTGTGACCAGGAGGCGATCAATGGGTCCCCTTAAGGGTGTGAAAGTCCTCGAGATTGCGAGCATAGGACCCGGTCCATTCGCGGCCATGATGCTGTCGGACATGGGTGCCGAGGTGCTCAGAATCGACCGGATCATAGGAGAGAGTCAGGTTGATCTCATCAAGGCGGAAACGGATTTGCTCAACCGTGGTCGCAAGAGCGTCAGCATAGATCTGAAGAACCCCGCGGGGGTGGAGGTGGTCCTTAGACTGGTTGAAGGGTCCGATCTGCTCATCGAAGGCTTTCGGCCAGGGGTCATGGAACGCCTCGGTCTGGGACCCGAGGTATGCCTCGAGCGCAATCCATCGCTTGTGTACGGACGCGTGACCGGTTGGGGTCAAGAAGGACCTCTGGCGCGGACGGCGGGCCACGACATCAATTACATCGCTCTGGCAGGCGTGTTGTCCGCGATCGGGCGGGTCGATCAAGCGCCGGTGCCGCCCCTCAACCTGCTGGGCGATTTCGGCGGTGGTGGCATGCTGTTGGCATTTGGCGTCGTGTGCGCCCTGCTTGAGCGGACCACCAGCGGCGAGGGTCAGGTTGTGGACGCTGCCATGGTGGACGGCGCGGCGCTCCTGATGACCATGATCCATGCTCTCCGAGCCATGGATGCCTGGAACCTGGAACGCGGCACCAATCTCTTGGATACCGGAGCTCCTTTCTACGAGACCTACGAATGTCGCGACGGAGAGTACATCTCCGTCGGTTCTCTTGAACCCCAATTCTACGATCTGCTCATCAAGCTCACTGGGTTGGAGGGCGGTAAACTCCCTGATCAAATGGATCGAACCGCATGGCCCGCACTCAAGGATCGCATGGCACAGATCTTCAAATCCAAGACTCGTGAGGAGTGGTGTGAAGTGATGGAAGGTACCGATGTGTGTTTTGCACCGGTACTGAGTATGACCGAGGCGCCAGAGCACCCTCACCTGAAACACAGAGGCACTTACATAAAAGTCGCCGATATCACCCAGCCGGCCCCAGCACCGCGCTTCAGCCGAACGGCTCCTGAAGTCTCCCGCCCGCCTTCTCGCCCAGGTCAGCATACCGAGGAGGCTCTTCTCGAGAGGGGATTCACGGGGGAGGAGATTGCTGGGTTACGAGAGCACGAGGCGATCGCGTGAGTTCTAGAAGAGGGAGCGTAGAAGGAAGTAAAAAAGTGAAGCGTGAGGCGTGAAACGTGAAGGGTGAGGCGTGAAACGTGAGGCGTGAAACGTGAAACGTGAGGCGTGATACGAGAACGTGAGGGGATATTAGACGCCGGGCGATGGAAGTCTGGTAAAGCTGAAAGAGGAAAGTAGGTTACGATGTCGCAAAGTGATCCCCAAAAACATGAAGGACATAATCCATTTGGCGAACTCTTGGGTTTGCATTTCACCTCGATCGAGGATGGGCACAGCCGATGTTCATTAGAAATTCGAGAAGGCCACTTTAACCCTTATGGAGTTGTGCATGGAGGGGTCATTTACTCCTTAGCGGATACGGGCATGGGAGGTGCGCTTTATTCCCGCCTCAAGGGTGATGAGCGTTGTTCCACGGTAGAGATCAAGATCGTTTATTTTCGCCCCGTGACCTCGGGTACGCTCACCTGTGATTCGGAGGTCATCCGCAGGGGGAGGAGGCTCGCCTTTACGGAGTCGGAAATCCGGAGAGGCGACCGCCTGATCGCCAAGGCGACGGGGACTTTTTCGATCTTCAAAGCGGATGGTGGGCTGGGGTAATCGTCCCTTTCTCTGCCTGCCTTTATGGAGATGGTACTAAACGATAAATTGCCCCTCCTACATAGTCGATCAGATAGACTTGGCCAGCCGCATCCGTACCAAAGGAGCTTATCTGGTAGTCGGTATCGAACAACACCTCGTTCTGCCAGTTCCCCTGCCCGTCATGCAGGAGCCCCCAAATTAATCCGCTGCCGTAATCACCGTAGAGATAAACGCCCTTCCAGTCCGGGAGGGAAGGATCACGCACAACAGGACCGCCGGTCACCGAGACACCCAGAGTATGGCCGTACTCGGCTACCGGATCGGTTAATCCTTCGGTTGTCCCTCCGACGTAGGTATGCGCACCTTCGCGAATGTTCCAGCCGTAGTTAATGCCCCCCTGCGTACCGGCGGGTTGGAAATTCACCTCCTCCCAAGCGCTCTGCCCCACATCTGCGATATAAAGATCTCCGGTTACCGTGTCAAATGCGAAACGCCAAGGGTTGCGTAGCCCGTAAGCCCAGATTTCTGGCAGGCCGGTACCGTCCACGAAGGGGTTATCCGGTGGGCTGGCGTAGGGATCAGCAGCATCGACGTCGATGCGTAAGAGTTTACCAAGATAGCTGTCGAGCTTCTGGGCATTACCCGCCGGGTCGCCGGATGAACCTCCGTCGCCAGTTGCGATGTAGAGATTGCCGTCGGTCCCAAAGACGATCCCGCCACCGTTATGGTTGGCATAGGGTTGGTTGAAACGTATGACCACCCGCAGGCTGTTGAGATCCGCGATATTGGGGTCTGGAGAGACAGAAAAGCGAGCGACAACTGTGTTACCTCTGGCGTCGGTGTAATTGACGAAGAACAGACCGTTTTCAGCGTAATTTGGATGGAAGGCCAATCCAAGCAGACCCTGCTCCGAGCCGCTGGCATCCACGAAGTCGCGCAGATCGAGGAAAGGCTCGGTGAGCAACTCTCCGGCTTCAAACACCCGGATTAGCCCGCGTTGCTCCACCACGAATAACCGATCATCACCAGCATGCTGTAGATCGACAGGCTTCTCCAAACCGCTGACGATGAGCGACCATTGTGCGCTGTTCGGATCCGGCAGTTTTTCGACAAAGAAGGACGGTGTGGGGCTTGCTGGAATCGGGGTCGGCTCGATCTGGGTTGGCGTGGCAGCTGCTTCCGGGACCGTCGGACTCGGCGGCGCCTGGATCTCAGGCAATTGGGAGCAGGCTGTGAGAAACATCAAAACAGCGATAAGCAAGCATCTTCGCATGGGGACACTCCTCGACAAAGTGCGTACAATTGTACCCCGGAGGGTAAAAGAGCCCCCTGATCTTGTATCATAGTAGGGATCAGGGATCAGGGAATAGGTACTTTGGTACCTGGGCGCTTAGGCGTTCAGAAGTATGTGTTGGTCGTTCTTAATTAGAAGGTTAAAAGGGATTGGGGATCGGGGATCGGGAAATGGGGATGAGTAAGGCGCTTGGGCACTTTGGCACCTCGGCACGACCAGGATCATAACTTTGCTACCTTGGTCCCCATGTGACTTGGTGTCCTGTCAATCCTGATCCCTATTCCCTGATCCCTGATCCCAATAACTCAAAAGGAGTCCACGTGTTCGATCCATATACCAACGAAGCCAAGTTTGCTCTTCAAGCTGTTCGCACAGCTGCTCAACTCTGCCGCAGGATCCAGAAGGAGATGGTCACCGAGGCAATGGTGAAATCTGATCGCTCGCCTGTGACGGTGGCGGATTTTGCCTCCCAGGCCGTGGTGGCACGCATGCTACAGGAGAAGTTCACGGAAGACCCTCTTGTGGCTGAGGAGGACAGCACCTCCTTGCGAACGCCTGATCAGGAGGGGACATTATGGGCGGTAACGGGTTATGTATCCGCTTTGTACCCCGAAGCGACACCGGAGACGATCTGCGAATGGATCGATCTCGGTTCAGGGGAGCCTTCGTCCAGGTTTTGGGTGTTGGATCCGATCGACGGCACCAAAGGGTTTTTGCGCGGTGACCAGTATGTCGTAGCTTTGGCGCTGGTAGAAAATGGGAAGGTCGTCCTCGGCGCATTGGGTTGCCCTAACTTGAGCCGAGAGATGGAGTCCGACGTCGGGGGGGTTGGAGCCGTTGCGATCGCAGTTCGAGGTCAGGGAGCGTGGGCAGCGGACATGGAGAACGGCTCATTTGCCGAGATAAGGGTTTCAGAACGGAGTGACCCCACCCAAACCCATGTGTTGCGATCCTTCGCTGCCGAACACACCGACACGGACAAGATCGACCAGTTGATCGCCTCACTCGGCACAGCTTATCCCCCGATCCTGATGGACAGCGCGGCGAAATATGCGATTTTAGCCGCTGGTGGGGGCGACTTGCTTTTCAGGTTGATCTCACCTCAAAAACCGGATTATGTCGAGAGCATATGGGATCAGGCAGCCGGAACCATCCTTGTGACGGAAGCCGGAGGGCGGGTGAGCGACTTGACCGGAAGAGATCTGGATTTCAGCCGCGGGCGACAATTACGCGAGAATGTCGGCGTGCTGGCTTCCAATGGCCTACTGCATGCAGCGGCGCTGGAGGCCTTGAGAGCGGTTGGAGCCGATCGGAGACCGGAGGGGTTGTGAAGCCGCATACCTTAGACGCCCTTGCCTTGGCATTGGCCTGCTTTTCCGCGCTTGCTTCCGCTGTGGTGTCGGATCGCGTCTTCGAACGAATTCCGCACATTGAAGATGAATTCGCCAACCTGTGGCAGGCAGAGGTGATGGCGGACGGACAGATCACGCTCCCCTCACCGACCTATACCCGCTCCTTCCTGGTGCCATTTGTGGTGGACTACCAGGGTAGGCGATTCGGCAAATACGCTCCTGGATGGCCGGCGACTCTCTCTCTTGGCGCCCGGCTTGATGTTCCCTGGTTGGTGAACCCTTTGTTGGGAGGCTTCGCGGTATGGCTGGTCTATCGCTTGGGTAGCAAGATCGCGGGGCGCGGGGTTGGGTTGTTGGCAGCCCTGCTGACGGGGACCTCGCCGATGTTCCTCATGCTTTCAGGGACATTGATGTCCCATAACCTGAGCTTATTCTTAACCCTATCCTTCTCGCTGGCCTGGTTCGATCTTTTCATCGAAACGCGCGCAAACTCAGATTCTGCTCACGTTCCGAATTGGATGTTGGTTGCCGTGGCGGGGTCGACGCTCGGCCTGCTGACCCTCACCAGACCGCTGACCGCTTTGGGCGTCTTCCTCCCCTTTGGGATTCATGGCATCTACATGCTCCTGCGCGGGGATAGTGCCACGCGCAGGAGAGTGATTTTCGTGGGGG
>DUEZ01000033.1 GCA_011174825.1 Anaerolineae bacterium
ACTTTATCTGGCTATCCGGTGCCCCGCGGGAGTTTTGTGATACTGTCGGCAGCGATACGGATCTCCACATCGACGGCTATGCCCGTTTCACAGATGAATCTACCGTGCTGTACTCCTGGACCGAAGATGAATCCAACATATTTCATCCATACCTCAAACGACATCGCGAAGAACTTCGGGATGCAAGGACAGAGTCCGGTAAACCTCTGACACTCATCCCACTGCCCAAACCCGAGAATGAGATGTATTCAACACTCAGTTCAGCCACGCGACCGCCATTCGACAGCGTTCTGTCGCTGGGGACCTACGCAAATTTCTATATCGCCAACAATGTGGTGCTTGTACCCGTCTATGGTGATGTCAACGATGCCAGGGCAAAGAGCATCATCGCCGAGCATTTTCCAGATCGGGAGATCATCGGTATCCCCGCCTGGGCCACAGCTGAGCGGGGCGGGATGATGCATTGTGTGACACAACAACAACCATTAGGAAAGGTTGCGGAATAGGAGTTCGTAGTGAACAAAGTGGTCAATCTAGGCTTGATCCAGATGTCCTGTACTGCTGATGTGCAGATAAACTTTGAGAAGACGCTTGACTGTATTAAGGATGCAGCTGCGAGGGGCGCTCAGGTCATCTGCACCCAGGAATTATTCAAATCGCTTTACTTCTGCCAATCGGAAGATCCCGGTCAATTTGATCTGGCCGAAGAGGTCACTCAAGACGGCCCCACGGTTCAAACGCTGAGAAAACTGGCGAAGGATTTACAAATCGTGCTTATTGCCAGCCTGTTCGAGAAGCGAGCCTTGGGCCTTTACCATAACACGGCCATTGTCATTGACGCAGATGGGGAATGGCTCGGAAAGTATCGCAAAATGCACATCCCCGACGATCCGCATTATTACGAAAAGTTTTACTTCACACCGGGTGATCTGGGATATAAAGTCTTCCATACCCAATTCGCCGATATCGGTGTACTGATCTGCTGGGATCAATGGTTCCCCGAGGCTGCCAGGTTATTGGCTCTGCAGGGGGCCGAGATTATCTGCATTCCCACCGCCATCGGATACTCAAGCCCGGAAGAAGGACCCACATATGACCAAGCATGGCAAATCGTCCAGCGGGGTCATGCGGTTGCCAACGCCTGCTTCCTGGCTGCGGTCAACCGGGTAGGATTCGAGGCGGATCCATCGATTGCACTTCCGGCATCACAGGACCATCCTTCAGGGGTAGGTCCCAATCGTGAAAGTGGGATCGAATTTTGGGGTCAGAGCTTCGTCACTGACCCGGACGGGAGCATCCTTGAATTGGCTTCAAAAGACCAGGAAGAGATCCTAATCTGTCCCATCGATTTGAATATGGTTGAAGAAACCAAGAAGTTGTATTCCTTCCCCTATCGAGATCGCAGAGTCGACAGCTATCAGGATCTGTTAAAACTCTATTCGGATTAGTCCCTTGTTTCTGGGAAACAGAAAGAGGAGAGAAAAAGGTGTTTAGTGAAACTCCCCCTATAGAGCCGCTCGCTCCCGCATATCACCTTCGCATTCTGAGTGACGAGCAGCTGGAGAAGTTCAAATCCAGCGCCTTTCAAATACTTGAAAAAACGGGCTTTCACTGCCCATCAGAGCGCGCATTGAAAATCTACGCCGAGCATGACGCCGAGGTCGATTCCGAGCATCAAGTTGTCAAACTGTCTCCAGACGTTATCCTCGATGCCTTAGCTCATACACCGCGCCATTACACCATGGGAGGTCGTTCTAAAGCGTTCGACCTTGATCTGTCGAAGCCGGTCACTTATGAAGCCACGGATGGTACTGGGACGAAGACAATCGACTATGTTACGCGCGAGTTGCGCTCATCGATCAAAGACGATGTAGCCAAGTCAGCGCGTGTGTCGGATTATTTATCCTCTATCAGTTTTTATTGGCCCATGGTTAGCGCCCAAGATCACCCCATCGCTCCATCCCTTCATGAACTTGATGCTTCTTTTAACAACACCCTCAAACATGTCCAAACCCCCACGGTTGTAGAAGAAATCACTACACGATACGCAGTAGAGATGGCCCGGATTGTGGCTGGAAGTGAAGAAAGAATGAAAAAAAGCCCGCCGCTTTCCTTGTTGATTTGTACCATTGCCCCGTTGGCGCAAGATGTCGGCGCTATGGAGGCCGCTTTGGTGGCTGCTGAAGCAGGGATACCTGTGGGCTTTATGTCCATGCCCAACACTGGTTCGACCGCCCCGGCAACTATTGCCGGAACGATCGCCCAGGGAGATGCTGAGATCCTCTCGGCCATTGTTTTAATTCAAATGGCATATCCCGGGGCTTCTGTTTACCACTCCTTTATGCCGGGTATGACCCATCCGCGCACCGGCGCTTATTACGGTCATGACAGTTATGTTTATGCCATTGGCGTAGAGTTAGCCCATATGTGGGGAGTCCCTACCCTGGCGGGCACCTTTGGCTCTGGTGCTCAGTCTCTGGGATGGCAAAGTGGGATGGGAGCAGGAAAGACATCCCTGTTATGTGCTTTATGCGGAGCTGAGACAGGCAGCGGCATGGGATTGGTGCGGGGGAGCACGCTCTTGGTTCCTGAAGCATTGGTGCTGGATACAGAACAATATCGCGAAATTCAGGCGGATCTCGAGGAATTGAACACCGCACCTGAATATATGGCGCTGGATGTAATCGATGCTGTCGGACCTAGGGGACATTTCCTCAGGGAGCGACATACCAGGGAATTCTTCAGGAAGCTGAGGTTCTCCGATGTGATGTATGTGCCTGCAAAAGAGGAGAAATACCGAGATCCTCTTGATGTAGCCTTGGAAAAAACCGATTGGATTTTGGAGAACCATCACCCAGAACCTTTGAGTGATAACCAACAAAAAGAACTGACAAAGATCATCCGGGCTGCAGAGAAAGAATTGAGTGACAAGGAGTAACCGGTGGAAACATATCTGCGAGTGTTATCGGATGAAGATCGCGACCAGGTGCACGAGAGCACAATCAAGATCCTGTCCGAGACAGGAGTCAGGGTAGAGACAGATCTGGGGCGAGACTACCTGAAAAAAGCCGGCGCTGAGGTCGA
>DUEZ01000034.1 GCA_011174825.1 Anaerolineae bacterium
AGAGTGGTGAGGGGATCGAAGCGTGGGTGGAGTGGTTGGAGGGCCGGTGCGTGAAACGTGAGGCGTGAGGCGTGAAACGTGAGGCGTGAGGCGTGAAACGTGAGGCGTGAGATGTCGTATCGACCTGTGGTAGAGATCATGCGCGGCGGGATCGTCGAATCAGTTCATCATGGCGCCATCGCTGTGGCGGATCCCTCCGGCGCTTTGTACGCCTCGTGGGGCGATGCGGAGGTTGTGACCTTTCTCCGTTCGAGCGCCAAGCCGTTTCAGGCCTTACCGCTCTTGGAAAGTGGTGCGGCGGATCATTATCAGCTATCACTCGAGCAGATCGCCGTGATCTGTGCCTCACACTCGGGAACCGATGAGCACGCTCGCGTGGTGGCTTCGATCCAAGAGCGGGTTGGGATTTCGGAGACCGACCTGATGTGTGGTGTTCACCCTCCGCTTCATCACCAGACCGCGAGGCGACTGCAGGAGCAGGGCTTGGAGCCCACACCCAATCGCCACAACTGCTCCGGTAAGCACACGGGCATGCTAACGCTGGCGTCATTCTTGGGGGAACCCCTGGAGGACTATATCAACCCTCAACATCCCGTTCAGGTCCAGATCATCCAGACCTTCGCGGAGATGTGCGGTTTGGAACCGGAGGCGGTGGTATTGGGGATCGATGGATGCTCAGCGCCGGTCTTTGCCGTTCCGCTCGTCTCAGCGGCCACGGCCTTCGCTCGCCTGATAGACCCTTCGGCGTTGGCTCCTGATCGTGCAGACGCCTGCCGTGGGGTGGTCGCTGCCATGACCTCTCATCCGTTCATGGTTGCGGGACCGGATCGGTTTGACACTCGGCTTATGG
Organism: Anaerolineae bacterium; assembly: GCA_011174825.1. Taxonomy (GTDB): domain Bacteria; phylum Chloroflexota; class Anaerolineae; order Anaerolineales; family E44-bin32; genus DUEZ01. The sequence continues at coordinate 851 of DUEZ01000034.1, forward strand.
AAGTCACCGCTGGGCAGGTGTTGGCAAAAGGTGGCGCCGAGGCGTATCAAGGGCTCGGCGTGCGCGCAGGGGTTATCCGTCCTGACGCACCGGCTTTGGGGGTGGCGATCAAGATCGCCGATGGAGATCGTAGTGACCGAGCTCGCCCCGCTGTCGCTTTATCTGTGCTGGAAGATCTCGGCGCATTGTCGGACGAGGAGAGAGAAGCGTTGGGTGAATTTGGGCCGAGGGAGTTGACGAATTACCGCGATTTGACCGTCGGTCACATTCGAACCTGTTTTCACCTGCAGCGGAAGTAGGTTCAGTGGTGATCGGATACGAAGGTTTTGCAAAGACAGCATCTTCGCTGCTGGGTCTAAAGCTAAACCCCCGACAGCTTGAGGCCTTCGAATGGTACGCTTCTGAGTTGGTGGAATGGGATCGGCGTTTCAACCTCACGGCCGTCACCGACTTACATGGCATCGAAGTTAAACACTTCCTCGATTCGCTGACATGTCTTCAAGGGATGGGACCTGGGCCTGCAGGCCGAATGATCGATGTCGGCACCGGGGCCGGGTTCCCGGGCCTTCCGTTGAAGATCGTCTTCCCGCGGCTTGAGCTGACGTTGGTGGAGTCGATCGGTAAGAAGGTCGAGTTCTGCCGCCATGTGGTGCGTTCGCTGAGGTTGGAGGGGGTGGAGATCGTCCATGATCGCGTGGAGCGGATTGGACATCAGTCTGAGCATCGGGGTGTGTATGATTGGGCGTTAGCACGAGCGGTGGCTTCCATGCCGGTGTTGGTGGAGTACATACTGCCGTTGTTGAAGTTGGGTGGACGGGGGATCATTCAGAAGGGGGATATGGGTCCGGCCGAGGCGCACACGGCCGAGGGGGCGCTGCGCATCCTCGGGGGTCGGGTGGACCAATTGATCCCCATCGAGCTGCCAACGGTGGTTGAGTGTCGTTACCTTGTGGTGGTGGTTAAAAATGCCGCCACGCCGGACAAGTACCCCCGCCGACCCGGCATTCCAGGCAAACGCCCACTAAAGTGACGAAATTTGCCTTTCCAGATTCGGGCTATCTTGGAATGATAAGCTCCTGATAATTTTCAGGGGTAATCACGGAGAAGCCAGCATTCGAATAGGTTTTAAGCCAATCTTTTGGAGGAATAATTGGCTTGTGTTGGGACCACTTGAATTCATACCCTTCAAGCTTGCCACCACCTTCCTCCACAAGATCGATTTCCTGTTGGTCGTAGGTGCGCCAAAAGTAAAGGTTGGCATATTCGGGAAAGTAAGCCAAGAACTTACAGCGTTCTATGACCATGAAATTCTCCCAGAGTTGGCCAACGTCGTCACGTTGATCTAATCTGTTGAATTGGGCGATGACCGCGTTGCGTAGACCGTTGTCAAAAAAATAGTATTTTGCTTTTCGGGTCACTTCTTTTCGCAGGTTTCGGCTAAAACCGCCTAATCGGAAGATTACGAAAGCCTTTTCCAAGAGATCAAGGTAGTGCTGAACCGTTTTGAAGTCCACACTCAAGGAAGTGGCTAGCTCGTTCCACGAGACTTGGCTACCAACTTGGAAGGCAAGCAATTTCAAGAGATCCCAAAGCTTTCTGGAGTTTCTCACCCTCTCAAATGCAAGAATGTCCTTGAGCAAGTAGGATCCTGCGATTTCTCTCACGATCTCAATCTTTTCGTTCCTTGTACGAGCAAGGACGACTTCAGGATAGGTCCCAAAGATCAAATATTCCTCGAGCCTTTGACGAAGCTCATAGCGATTAAAGAGCGAAAGTAGTTCGCTTTGTGAAATCGGGTAAAGCGTGAGAGTGCGTTTTCGTCCGGTCAGCGGCTCACCGATCTGCCCAGCTAACTCGAAGGAAGATGAGCCAGTTGCAATCACGTGGATATTTGGTATTTGATCCACAATGATTTTTAGAGTCATGCCCATATCAGGGACGTATTGAGCCTCATCGATGGCAAAGAGCTCGTATCCCTCCAAGTACTCTTTGATGAGATGTACATCTTGTGAACTCAGTAGTTGTTGGGTTGGCAGATCGTCCCCAATTGCCAACTTATATGCCAGCGATGTCTGAGATAAGTAGTTGTTCAATAGAGTGGTCTTCCCAACACGACGGGGACCATAGATAACCAACACCTTATTCGGCTCTACATATGGATTGAGAGGTTCGTAGGCACGCGTGATCATGATGTCAGTATAATCTAACTCCAAATATTTGTCAAAATATTAGGATTATCACTCCTAATAATTATGAAAATATAAGGAGTACAACCCCAAATTTTACGTGGACAAAGTTCGTTTAATAAGGAGAGAAGGAGGGAAAACAAGTCTCGGGTAGACCGAGCTTGAGGATGGAAAAGGTCTTTGGTTCGTTGCGAAGGGGTCGAAGGTTATATTCCAGGCGTAAATGGGATAAGGGATCAGGGATTGGGGATCAGGTGCTTTTGGGTGTGTAGGCACTAGGGTACCTTGGCACCTGGGCGCTTAGGCACTTGGGTACAAGCGTGATTTTTAGGGTTCAGAAAGGATAAGGGATCAGGGATTGGGGATTAGGTGTTTGGGCACTAGGGCACCTTGGCGCTTGGGTGAATGGGGATTTTTTTGTTTAAGGACCAATAGGGATCGGGGATCAGGGATCAGGGATTGGGGATAAGGGATCAGGTGCTTTGGCACCTGGGCACATTGGCACCAAGGCGCCTTGGCACTAAGACACTGGTATGTAAGAGCGCTCAGCAGGGAGAAAAGATAAGAAGGCAAGAATTATAGCTCTTTCTTGATCCCGAGAAATCCAATAACTCTTTCATAGTATTAAATCTGACGTCTGATATCTGACAGCTGACTACTTAATATTAAATCTGACTACTGACTACTGATGTCTGACTACTTAAATCCCCAAATCCGAAACAGTTCCCCCCACAATCTTCCACATCGTAGCCTTCTTACAAAAATCCTGATGAAACATCCCCAGGTCCGCGGCCGTTAGGATAGCCTGCTGGGCGGCGTTTACCCGCGTAAGCAAATCCTCCCGCCGCTCGGTGTCGAGCTCCGACAGCACCTCATCGAGCAAGAGGACCGGGATCTCGCCCGTTCGCTGCTGAAGCCAATCGACCTCCGCCAGTTTTAATGAGAGCATCGCGGTTCGGTTCTGACCGCGCGATCCATAGAGGCGCAGATCGATGGCGTTCGCGAGAAAGCTGAAATCATCACGATGGGGTCCGATGAGCGTCATCCCTCGGGCGATCTCTTCTTGGCGTGTACGCTCGAGCGTCGTGGACATTCCTGATCGGATCGCATCGCGTCCGATGCTGGTTAAGTCCACCGCTGTATCCATGGGCAGACCGATCTGCCCCTCCGAGTAGGTGGCGGGGTGATAAGAGGGCAGGTATTTGAGGCGTAGAGTCTCCATTCCCCGTGTCAGATCTTGGTGAATGGGTTCTGCCAGGTTCTCGAGTTCACTTAAAGCAAGCGCTCGGGCTCGAACCAGCGTCGCCGCATACTCACAGAGTTGTTCGTCCCAGAAGGATAATTCATCAGGGTCGCCATTTCGCTCTTGGAGCTGTTTCAGGAGCGCGTTACGTTGTGAGAGCACTTTTCCGTACTCGGACAGCGCATCGGCGTAGGTTGGGTCCGCTTGTGTGAGGGCGTCGTTGAGAGTCCGCCGCCGTTCGCTGGGAGGGCCCTCGATCACGTACATGTCCTGCGGCAGGAACATAACCGCATTGAAGAGTCCGGCCAGGTCGCGCACACGCCGCTTGATCCCGTTCAGGAGCACCTCTTTCCGCAGGCGCTGCTCCCCAACGACCCCCGCGGGTTCCAGGATGAGACGGATCTCTATCCGCTGGGGTCTATCCTGAGCCACGTCGAAGGGCCTGTCCTGAACCGCTTCGAAGGTCCGGTCCTGGCGTCGGACCTCGGCCACGATACGTGTGACGGGGGTCGTTTCTTGTAATGTCAGGAAGTTGATCAACTGCCGATCGTTGGTCGTGTGTGGGGAGGTGGCATAGGAGAGGTAATGAATCGCTTCCAAAAGGCTCGTTTTTCCCTGCGCGTTGGCGCCGACCAGCAGGGTCGGACCGATGGGGAAGTCCTTCTCCAGGCGGACGAAGTTGCGGAAGTTGGTGAGCGAGAGATGCGCCAGGTGCATACCGCTACGCATTGTAGCACAGGCTTGGTTTATGCAAGATGCTGAACGCTGACCACTGATAGCTGATAGCTGTAAGCTGACCGCTGAAATCTGACTACTGACATCTGACTACTTCTTACAGTAGCGCACCCCCTCGATATCCTCGAAATCAGCGTCTTGAGTCCAGAGAGTTGCCTCATGTTGACTTGCAGTAGCCAGCATAATGCTGTCGGCCATCGGGAGTCCAAGATCGACCGAGATCTTAGCTGCGCTTAAAGCTATGCGACTATCAAGATCGACCAAAGAACCTTGCTGCATAAATGTTACGGCACGTAATGCTTCCCCCTCGTCTCGTTGTTGGAGCACTCGTTTGAAAACTTCATACAAGCTGAGAGAAGGGACCAGTAATTCATCAGGCTTCTCAATTGCAGGGGCAAAGAATTCGGCATTCGGTCCATCGGTGAAATATTCAAGCCA
>DUEZ01000035.1 GCA_011174825.1 Anaerolineae bacterium
ACCAGACCGAAACCCTCACGCGTTGATTTCTGAATCACGACATCCGAAGCGGTTTGAAAGCAGCCTACCTCATAGCCGCCTACGCCGTGGAAGTTATGCAGGATGTATATATCATCATCTTCGCCAGCGTGACGTGATGTCTTGTCCAGGAAGTACCAACCCTCTGGGTCGTCAGAAGCCATCGATCCAACGAGCGCTAATTGGACCTCAGGGATCTCGGCCTTGACCAGGCGATAGGCGTCGATCACCCCTAGCGGATCTTTCCAAGGATCGAATCGACTCACCTGGGTGATCAAGGGCCTTGAGAGGTCTATGCCGAAACCGCTCACAACTTCTTGAGCTTCATCCATTGGGATAGGGGCGTTCTTGGGCGACAAGGGATCGATGGTTGGGGGGATGATCGCCAGGTGTTCAAAATCGACCCCTGGACCGACGTATTGCTCCATTGTGAACACGGCCGCCTCATAAACGTCGATATAGGGTGCGTAGAAGTCCCAATAGAGGGGATTGGGATGTGAAGTGTCAATGTGGCAACGCCAGATCCAGTGTTTTCCTCCCGAACGTCCATGATAGTGGAGCAGGCCTGCTGGTTGGGGGTCGTGGACGATGATATAGTCGTATTCCCCTTCGAGGAGCTTGGCATTATGTTCGTTGTACTGACGCCAGATGGCTTTCATCTCTTCCGTGAGGGGGATCTCCATCCCTTGTAAACCATTGTGACTGGCCTTGGTCACATTGAAGAATTCGTCGCTTCCTTCAATGACCTGCCACTCCGCGTCGAGGCCGACATCGCGCATCAGGGGGACCAAGGTCGTCAAGATCTCCGCCACACCGCCCCCGAAGGCGGTGGCGTTGATGTGGACGACCTTGGCGCCTTTCAACCCACGAGCCAATCGTTGTATTTCTTCTAGGACCTCATCTCCGACGATCGGTCGATAGTCATCGAGGCGCATCTCTTCGACAGTGACACGTTGCAGCATTGTGCGTCCCCTCCCGGTGTTCAGATCTACCTCTCATGGAGAGGTAGAAAAACTCAGTCGATAGGATCTATGTCTAAGGATAACCCATTCGTCCCTTGATTACCAATTTGGCAGATCAGGCTTTCCCAACCCCTGCGGGTGTATTTCATACGTACGAGATTTGACAGGCTTTGTCTCACCCATATCGAACCTTGTCATGATCCTGCCGGAGAGTCATATCCTACCTGTTCTGGGACCTGTCCTGAGCTTGCCGAAGGATTACCGAAGGAAGCTTGTCGAGAGGCTCAAGATACTTATTGACTCGTAGTAACCACAGACATGATATGCGCCATTTTCTCTTTGCCGCTTGACAGTCGGTTGTGGCGATGCAATAATAATGCTAACACGTGTCAGCAGCCGGGGAGGAGAATGCAAAAACGTGTTACCGCGAACGACGTCGCGGAATTGGCCGGGGTTTCCAGGACCACGGTCTCTTTTGTCCTCAATAACGTCCCAGGGATGAGGATCAGCGAGGAGACGCGCCGCAAGGTACTGGAAGCAGCCCAGCAGCTGGATTACCATCCCAACATTTCAGCCCAACGCTTGGTCACCGGCCAAACCCGAATCATCGCCTATGTAGAACGACAGACACCTGAACAAGCTTTCTCCGACGCGTTTCTTCCTCAGGTGCTAAGAGGCGTGCACGATGCGGCTTCGGCTTCGAACTACGAAGTCCTTTTCGCACCCGTCCCGGTTGAGAATGGCGCTGAACGCTGTGAGTATTTACTTCGAGGAGGGCATGTCGACGGGATTATTCTTTCAGGCCCACGCTCCGATGACCTCCATTTACGCGAGCTTTTGGAAAGGGGGGCACCGCTGGTCCTCCAGGGTCATTGGCCCGGAGTGGCGACTGCCTCGGTGGATATCGATAACAGCGAAGCTGCCAGGATGGCGGTTAAACATCTGATTGAACTGAACCACAGAGATTTGGGGATGATCGTCCACGCCCCGCTGGCTTATACAGCTGCGGCTGCCCGTTTAAAGGGATATCAGGACGTTGTGGAGTCCAAGGGTCTTTCCGTCGATAAAACTTGTATCATGGTGGCCGATTTCACTCCCGAGAGCGGCGAACGGGCGATGGAAGAGCTGTGTCAATCCAATTCCCCACCGACGGCTATCTTCGCCAGCAGCGATACGGTTGCCATCGGAGCCATGCAGGCTGCGAAACGCATGGGCTATCGAATCCCTGAAGATATCAGTTTTGTTGGTTTCGATGACATCCCGATGGCGGTCTATCAGGATCCGCCGTTGACCACGGTTCGATTGCCGGCTTATGGAATCGGTTGGGCAGCTGCCGACCTGCTTATCCGCCTTATCGCACAGGAGGAGGTATGTGAGGGTAACCTCCTGCTTGAATCAGAATTGATCATCCGAGCCTCATGTGGCGCGGCACGATAGGTTGACGATCCATTTAGATTTATAACGATCTCAAGGGGGTCATTGAATATAAGGGATGGATACTCTTAGAAGATGTGATCTATGCACAGAAAGGAGGTAGTTCGTTTGGACAGAACCTGTGTTAGCTTCGTTAGATATTTCGAATGTATCTCTTTAAGGAGGAGAGCATGAAGAGCAAGTATTTTACTTGGTTTTCGATCCTGATGGCTCTGGCTTTAGCCTTGGCGGGTTGCGCGCAGCCAACCGAAGAGCCGACGGAGGCACCACCCGCGCCGACAACGGCGCCACCCACAACAGCGCCACCTGTTGGCCCTGAGATCGACTGCATGGGCGCATCGGCGGGTGACACGCTGACGGTGATGTACCAGTGGTCAGGCGCTGAAGAGGAGAAGATCAATGCGATCTTTAAGCCCTTCGTCGACGCCTGCGGGGTGGAGATCGTAGCCAGCTCAACGCGCGACGCGGCGGTGCTGGACACCGCGGCCAAGAGTGAGCCACCGGATCTGCTGTTCTGGCCGAGCACCTCACCGAGCCTGCTCTACACCGAACAGCTTCAGGACTTCGCAAGCATTGGCGCCCACGCTGAGAACTACGCCGACTTCTGGATCGAACAGGGGACGGTCAGCGGGCGCTGGCTGGTCTTGCCGGTGAAGGCGGACATCAAGACCATCATCTGGTACAGCCCGGTTATGTTCGAGACCTTCGGCTACAGTGTGCCGACGACCTTCGCTGAGTTGGATGCGTTGGTGGAGCAGATG
>DUEZ01000036.1 GCA_011174825.1 Anaerolineae bacterium
ATGTTCTGGCTGGTGCTTGGGAAAAGGGAATGCGCGATGAGAAGCAGACAGCATTCCAAGAGCGAGGTCTTGAGAATAAGCCAGCAGCAAAGAACCAATTTACTTGGCCGTACAATCCTTTCTATCTGGCCGAACTACAGGCGGCTCAGGAAGCACAGCGCTCCGGTAGCAGCAGCCCTGTCGCGAAGTGACGACCCGGTCAGTGTAGCTCCCGTGGGAGGCGACTAGATGGGCAACAAAAGTGAAATACATACGGCTTATTTGCCGATTGCTTTCGAGCGTACATTAGATCTGCGCGAGCGAGCACAACAGGCATCTCAGCTACAACAGATCATTGGTCAGTTTGTCATTGAGCTTCTATCCAATGGCAAACCTTTGACTATTGGCGTGAATGTCGAGCGTCAGAAACCGCTGGCTGACAAGGAGCAGTATCTGGTTTTGATCTACTGGAAAGACGGGCGTGTCAACGAAGTTCTCCAGAAGATGGATATCCAGATGTTCAAGCGTTGTGTCAAATGCGGCAACCCCTGCATGGAGGAGAAACACGAATGTCGGGCCCTTGTCCCAAACCCGGTCCCAGAAGCAAAGGCCGTAGCGTCAGACGAGATCCTAAAGTTAGGGACGCTGCCCTCAAGCGAGACGGAACCTGCCTCTATGGACTAATCAAGAAAGATGGCTGTGTTCTGGGCTTTGATGCTGCTCATATTCAAGGCTGGGGTGCTGGCGGTAAACAGGTAGATGTGCTAGAGAACATCATCTGTCTATGTCGCAAACATCACCAGATGCATGAGAATGCCGAGATCAGCGACCTGACTCTCCAGCTCATTCTGTACAATTTGTATAGTTATGGTCCTGATGAGTGGCTGTGGGAGCTCTTGGAGGCAATCAAAGACTTAGCCTCGAATACATACAATCTTCCGGTATATGTAGAAAGCCACGATGGCGTAGTAATCCATTTTCGACTTGTGGGAGTTTACAATCGGGTGGAGTTTTCGCTGGCGATGGTTTTCATGCGCAGCATGCCCCAGGACGTAATCTTGGCGACTGTGGATGAAAAGATTTTTACTCAATTACAGAGAGGTGGATGATGTTGGAAGGATATGCTGATGGGATGCTTGCATCTAACTCACCGAAGGTCGAACAGTGGATTGCGGCCCTGAACTCATTTCTGGACACACTTCCAGATATGGAAGACGAACCTCGGGAATATATTGTGGCCGATGACAAGGTCCAAGTACGCATCGCAGGCCGTTTTGGTGAGTTCCGAGTGTCAGATTTGGGACGATGGAGCCCACAAAGTACTCTCAGTGAACTGAAATGATCCTCACCGAAGCAGATGAGGTGCTCCTGCCCGGAGCGCTCAGGCATAACAAAGGCTTTGCAACAGCCTGTAAATGGTATATGGATTGGGAGCCACTACCCAAGCAGTGGGCGTTTCACCAGATAGAAATCCCAAACATGACCTTTATTGGCGGTATTGCCGCGGGTAAAACCTTCGCGGTGGCGGCCTCGTATCTCATGGATTGTCTGAGCATTCCGTATTTTGGAGCTCTGAACACTTCGGTGACATCAACACAAGCGGAACTGGTTTTCGAGATCGCTATGAGCTGGATCGATCAAAATGAACGCCTAGAACATTTGATCGAGCACATCACGCTCAAACCGTTTCCGATGATCGATTTTAAGAATTTTTCCTACTGGCATTTCCGGACTATGGGCAAGGACGCCAAATTTATCCGTGGTTCGGAGTACGACCGCATTAACGTAGACGAGGCTGGGCTCGACTACGAGGGACTGTCGCTGAAACGCCTGCGTGGACGATTGCGTGGTAAGCGCCCAGATAAGACGATCCGGATGGCCCGCTTGGATGTAACCACGTCTCCCACAGATGCCCCGTGGTTGCGGGATCGATTTGATCGTGGCACGAAAGGCCATCCTAGTGCCATGTTAGACCTGTACAGATCTATTCGAGCAACGATCTACGAAAACACGCACTTGACTAAAGAACAGATCCACAACATGGAAGCTGACTACACCGATGAGATGATCGACGTTGAGCTCAAAGGACTTTTTCCGGATTATGGTATGACTACTTTCCCACGACGCAGTTTGGATGCTTGCACCTCTATTGACCTCGATGATGAGATGACCGCTGCGGTGCGCCCCGAAACAGGAGCTCCGAAAGCGGGTTATAGGATTTTGGAGCACCCACGCCACGGTATTGTGAAATGGGAGATGCCAATAGATCCACGCGGGATGTACGTACTGGCTGGCGATCCAGGTACTGGTGATCCGCCAAAGCGCAACTCACCATGCGTCATGGTTGCTCGGGTAGATCGCATGCCCTACGAGATTGTGTACTTTGACTGGGTGTTTGGGCACGGGTCCTACATGCCGTTTCTCAACTCATTCAAATATGCAATAGACAAGTATCAGCCTGTTTTACGAGGTATGGATGCTACAGGAACCCAAAAAGCTATCAACGAGCTGGCATTTGAGAACGTAGGGATCTACGTAGAGGGGTTGAACTTTCAACGAGATAAGCAAGCTATGATCAACGCTTTGTCGATTGCTGTTACGAATCAATGGTTCCGGTGGCCGCACATCAAGGGTTTACTCTTCCAGATGCGGCACTATCGACGTGAGGATGATAAGGTTTCCTCCCGGCAACCTCAAGATATCGTCATGACAATGGCAGAATTAGCTCTCTTATGCCGTTTTCTGCCCGATGAGATCGACAAAGAGGTTCAAAATCGTCGGGTTCTGAGATCACGCAAGAGACGGACCCGAACAGTACACAGGAGACGCAAATGAGGTACGATTACAAATGCGAGGGAGGTCATATTGTTGAGATTACTAAGTCCATGGCGGACCCACACCCCACAGATTGTCCTATATGCGGGAAACCGCTCCGGCGTCTGTTTAACGCTGTGGCAATACATGGCTTTAGCCCGTACTTAAGTGATCGAGCTATGCGTGGGCGCGACACGGGTGATGATGATGGGTTAGATGCCTACGATAAGCAATTCGGGATTTTACAAGGAGAGTAATATGGCTACAGTCAGGGAAGGTGATCGAAAAAAGACCGGTATGAAGGGTGGCAAGTACCCGGTCGCTACAGTAGCACAGTGTCTGAGCGCTATCAAGCTACGCCATCACGGCAAAGGTGTCTCAGCGAGTTCGGTGCTAGCACATGTAGCACGTTCCAAGCACGGCAAGAACCCTCGGGTTCAAGCAGCATTGAAGAAGGCTCGTGAAGCAGATAAGAAGAAAAAATAGGAGGCGTCGTGGCTAACACTATCAAACTACTTGGTTACACTTACACGGTGGATCTTGTTGAGGAGGCCAATGAGATGCGTGCCTCTGGGCATCTGCACACCGGTAAGCAGGTAATCCGCGTGGCACTGGATCAATGCATGGAAGGCAAGATCTCTACGCTGATCCATGAGGTTATCCATGCCATCACTTGGCATCAGCAGGTCGAAATGACTGAAGAAGACCTGATGCGGCTGGAAACTGGGTTTCATTCATTTCTGAAGGATAACAATATCGACCTCACACCACTGGAGAAAGTCGTATGTGGATCGAAGCGCCGGAGCTCTACTGGGAAGACTGCCAAGTAACTATGGCGCGTCTGGCGGCGGCAGAGCGGCAGATAGATCTAGCCGTGACTTCGCCACCTTACATGGTTGAGCAACCTTATGAAGCAGGCATGGAGTGGATCGAGTACCAAGACCTGCTCTGGAATACTTACGTAGGCTTAGATACGATCCTTAAGCCCGGCGGATATTTTGTCATCAACTTCGGCGATCAATGTCGAGGGAAACAGCTCTTGGGCACTCAAGTACCCAGCACAATCCCCATGAGTGTCACGCATTGGGATTGCGGCAGAGGGGTAGGATGGGAACTCCAAGCGACACGGGTCTGGAGAAAGAAACGCCGTGGAATGGGTATCCCTTTTGTCTGCAATCACTATCCTCGACCGGTGTATGATTACGAGCACATCTGGACATGGCGTAAATGCGCAGAGACACACCATGAGGTGGTGCGCAATAGAGCCATGTCTCAATGGGGAGTTCTGGAGTTTGAAGGCGATCTCCCCAAAAAGCGTCATGTAGCCGCCTTTCCGCTCGGCCTCCCGGAGTGGGCAATCCAAGTGTATTCCGATATCGGAAACTTGGTTTACGATCCGTTTATGGGCTCTGGTACTACTGGGTTTGCTGCGCTGACGCTCGAAAGACGGTTTATAGGCAGCGAGATCGATGAATCACTGCGGGAACAGGTTGAAAATTTCCTCGCATAAGATCCTTGACAGGATAGGCGTGAAATGGTAAAATAGGTTTATGAGATGGACAAGTCTAACTCCGTAGCGCAACATCGAGGTCGGCTCCATCATGAGAGCACCACCTGCCCAAGACGGCTTAGTCTTCTACAGCGCTCATACCTGACCTGTCTATCGTTCGATCAAACAGCCATTCCGAGAGCGGATTGGTGATGTTTGATCATCTCTGCATACAGAGGACACTATGGCAAAGAAAAAGATCGATGAAGCAGAACTGGATGCCGTTGCCGAAGAGTTGGCACCGGAGTACGAGATCATAGTCGAAGAGACGCCTGACATGTACAACTGGGGTCCTAGCGATTTGGAGCCCTTGCTGTCGGAAATCAATACCATGCGGGACGTGAATGTTCAGGTCAGCAAACTGTTCCGAGAGGAGCCCTTTGACTTCCGCGCACTTGTGATCATAGGTCTAATTGGTATCCTGAAGGAGCTCTAATGGCTATCTTCGAATTTCCCGAGTATTCGGACCTGGGTGGTATTAGCGCCGCACAGCGAGATACTTGGGAGGGCGAGAAGGCACTGCGAGCCAAATATCGGCACTATTACTCTGGTGATATCTTCAATGAGAAAGTACCGTTAGAGGCTGGCATCGACAGCACAGACATTCCGCCACTGTATCCCGTTGGACTTAATCTCGTCAAAATGCTCTGTATAGCACAGGCTGAGGCGTTGTTTGGCGAATGGGATGAAGAGATTGTTCGGTTTTGTATTCGTCAGGATTCCGCAGAAGATCCCGTAGCCGCTGGGGCTATTGAGTTGGCAAGCACCATCTTACAGTCCAATAATTTCAATGCCCAAGGCTACGAAATATCGCTCGATAGAGAACTCTACGGTGGCGCAGCCATCAAAATCGGTCCTGAGCTTTCCCTTCCCGGTTATATTAGGCTAGGGAGAGTTAATCTGGACAATTTTTATCCTGTATGGGACCCTGATCGGCCTGAAGTCTTGTTAGAGTGCTGGATCAAGACTGTGATGACGAAAGAGCAGGTCAAGGCCAAGTATGGTATCAGCACGGATAAAGAAATTGTCGAACGGGTAGAATACTGGAATCCGAGACGGTACGAAAATAGGGTTGACGGTAAGCGTATTGATGCTTATTCCGGTGTCAATCCCTGGAGCGTTGTGCCTATCGTATATATTCCACGACTGCGCTCCAATGCCTGGTGGGGCGATGCTCTCACCCCTGACCTCATGGCAGTCCAGGATGAATTAAACATGAGGGTTGCCGATTTAGGTGAGAGCCTAAACTATAACTCGCATCCGACTCGTTGGGGCGTAAACATGCCTCACAAATTCAATGTAACGAACTTTGAGATTGGGCCGGGAGCGATGTGGGATTTAGGAAAAGCTATCGGTGCACAGAGCCCTCTGCCACAAGTAGGCATTCTGGAGATCAAAAACCCGATCCCGGAACGAGCGCTCGACTTTTTGAAGTTCTTGTATGACTGGAGCACCACATCGTCATTTATCCCGCCGATTGCATTTGGAAAAGATGATGGTGGGGGACAGCGCTCCGGTAGAACGCTCGAAATTCGCATGTGGCCCCTGATCCGGACCACGCGAAGGTCACGAGCGTACATGGCTGCCGGATTCCAACGCATGTTGTACATCATCGGACTGATCCTTCAACAGAAGAAGATCGCAGGTGTGCAACACTCCAGCTTACGCTTTTTAGACGGCAGTATTGTCCCATCATTCTGGCCAATGATGCCCAAGGATCAAGCAGCCATCGTGGATCAGGTGGTCAAGCTGATGAGTATCGAACCGGTACCTGCGGTGTCCTTGGCGACAGCCCATAAGTGGCTAGGTCTAGGACCTGCTGAGCAGACTCGAATCGAGGACTTTGTCGCCAGCGGTACATATGATCGACTGCTGGAACGTCAAAATCCGAAACCGGTTACACCGGCCACCTCTAAGACATCGGGAGATGAGTAATGAAAGAAATTAGCGTAACCCCAACGATCACGTTGGTTCTGTATACGGCGAATGATGCACTGGGTGAGGCCATGGAGTTTGAGGGAGCAGCACGAGCCCGTGAGTACTCTGGTCTCATTCGGCAAGTCAAAATCACTGATAATGCAATGCAACACCCAATTTTAGACCTGTTTCTTTTCAAGTCCCAGCCATCAGTGATCGCAGACAATGATGCTTACGCCCTGACGGATGACGATCTGCAATTATGTCTAGGTACGCTCAGTGTCGCAGCCGCAGACTGGGTCGATGGGAATGCGAATGCTATTGTGCTCGTGGATGCAGATCTAGAGTTCGTCTTGGCGGACTTCCAAACATCCCTGTGGGCACAGTTAAAGGTTCTGGATGGACCGACTTTTGCAGCCGTAGATGACATTACTGTTACGTTATACATCTCGCCCGACTAGATCTTTCAGCGCTTTAGCGCTTTAAGAAATCCAACATAAACCCCGCTTTATGCAGCCATGCGGAGCGGGTACTCTGAAGGAGAGTGACATGGCTTATTTAGATGCAGCAAAGATAGCGGCTATCGTGAGGGTGATTGGGCCCGCGTCGTTACGGCGACAAATGCTTAACACGATTCTTCCCGAAATTGCTACCGCTATCGCAACCGACGCGGCAGCACCGCTGGCAGCAATGCCCGCAGTTCCTGGCGTGGCGGAAGCACTTAAACTCGTACAGCTCGATGCGAACCTGGCTGTCGATGTTGTTCGAACTGCGTCCCTGATGCTCGGTGCCTCTGGCGCTGAAGTAGCAGTGACCGCAACTGCCGGTGAAATCAACCAGCTTGCTGGTACAGACTTCGCCGCAGAGTTCGCGCAGTTAGAAGGTTTGGAAGCAGAGTTCGCAGCCCTCGCAGGAATGGACCCAGAGCTGGCACTATTAAATGGCTTGACTGTCGGTTCCGCGGTGCTGAATGCTCTAATCTCCAACCCTGGCCGACGTGCCATCAACATCCTGTATGTGCCTGATGCATCCAATGCAGACGGAGACACCGTAACCATTGGTGCCGATGTCTACGAGCTGGATACGCACGTAGTTGAGACCATCACTCCTGGCAACATTCGGGTGAATGTTTCCGGTGGCACGACTGCGTTCTCTCAAGGTACGCTCACGATTGGTGTTGTTCAACCTCTCGCTGGGGATACCATGACGATTGGCGCTAAGGTCTATACTTTTGTGCCGGATGGAACTGGCAACGCCGATGGCGAAATTGACATTGGTGTAGATGTGGCAGAGTGTCGCCTCAACATTGCTGGTGCGATCAATGGCGTGGCTCCTCAAGCGCACAACGTGGCTCACACGCTGGTCACTGCTGGAGCGTTCATTGCTAATGACTTGATCATCACCGCTTTAGAGGGTGGTGTGGCAGGTGATCTTATCGCCACAACCGAGACATTTACAGACGCCGGAAACTTCTTCGATGCCGCAACCCTCGGTACGACCACAGCTGGTGTTGATCCAACAGCCGCTGAAGTGACCGATGCGCTCATCGCAGCCATTAACCTCAGCGCGACGGAACTCGTGACAGCAGTTGATATCGGCACAACCGAGATCTTGCTTGTAGCGGATGCAGTTGGCGCAATCACCATCGCCTGTACAGAAACCTTTACAGGTGCCGCAAGTGTATGGGCAGCTGCCAATATGTTTGGTGGCGCAGCAGCAGCGGGGATTAGTGCGGTAGCACAGTCCCGTGTTCCCGTGGCCACGGAAGTGACCCTTGGAAACATGCACTTCATGTTCGACTTTACTCCGACATTTGTCGCTGTACAGGTTCGAACAACCGCCACAGGCGCAGTTGTAGCCTGGGACGGCGCACTGACCATCACTGGTGGTCAGGTTTCGCTCGACAACTCTGGCGCAGTGGACTGGTCGGTAGCAGAGACCGTGTCCGTTCTAGCCTACGCCTAAGTTTTACCATAAGTTTTACTAGGGGGACGGGAGCGTCCGTCCCCCAATAAATCTCACGGAGGAATTGAATGCCTAACGAGGAACTGATCCCTGGTCAGCCGGTTCCGGCCCCTGATCAGCAGATCACCCCCGACCCGGCTCCGGCAGAGCCGGTGGTAGCACCCCCAGTCACTCCTGCCCCTGCAACACCGCCAGCAGGTTCTACCCCTGACGGTTTTGTAGAGAAGGGGAGATTTGACGGTGCCATTCGCAAAATCGAAGAGCTCACTATTGCTTCGCGCAGCCACGCTGAGGAACTGAAGGCGAAAGACCTCGAAATCGAGCGGCTTACGGCTTCACTCTCCAGCAAGGACATCGAGAAGACAGTAGCTGTCGGTGAGCGGGACAAAAATCTTGAGACTGCTCTCACGGAAAATCAAGCGCTGTTGACTGAAGTTCAGCAGCTTCGTGCATACAAGATGAAAGTGGAGACTGCACGAGAAATGGGTCGGCCTGAGCTGATCCAGATCTTGGACAAGATCCCTGATTTGGCAGATGCCGAAGTCCTGAAGTCAGTGATGGCTGACTTTGTAAAATTCCGAGAGGATGGGATCAAGGAGCGGGAGACAGCTCTTTTGTCAGGTATTACACCTCCTGCCCCGCCGATTCATAACGCCCCAGAAAAGCCGACTACTGGTGAGGGATGGAGTGCTTATGTCAATAAGTTCCCCATCGGCTCCAAAGAACGACAAGCGGCCTTTGATGAATGGGGCGACTGGCAGATTGCGCAGGCCAAGTAGACCGACAAGAGGCGTACTCCTAGCACTCAAAATTCTCTAAGGAGTTTGCCTCAATGGCAGTAGCATACGAGACCGGAGCTCTCTGGTCTACAACTCTACCCGAAGGGCAGCGAGATTACTACGAACAGCTGCTCCTCGAAACGCTCCGAACCAAGTCCATTCTTGTGCCGTTTTGTGCGGTGAAGGAAGACTTCCGGGCGCGCGATACTGGCGTCATTATCTACACGGAAGTTATGGACACGGAGCCGAACTGGAACGCTCTGTCTGAGACTGGCATCTGGTTGACAGGTGCGCACCTCGACAGTCGCTCCGTTCAAATCGGTCTAGAGATCCACGGTGACGTGATCAAGATCTCTGACTACAATGAACTCACGAACTTCTGGGCCAACGGGGACCTGCGTGGTCTCGTTCGCGGTAAGCTCGGCCAGAACATGGTTGACTACCTCGATATTTTGGCTCGAAACGCTTTCCTCTCCAGCCCATACAAAACGTATGCTGGAACCGCTAACACCAAGCGGACCGAGCTTGCACAGACCGACCTTTTCGATACCGACCTCGTTGATCTTATGCGAGTGCACCTCGAAGAGCGCGAGATCCCTGGTGTTATCAATGTCCAAGATCAAGCACCGGCAATCGTTTGTGTAACCACACCGCGTGTGTGCCACGACATTCGAACCGCTGCTGGCTCTAAGTGGATCGAAGCTCAGGAATATGCTGGCTCCGTGCGCCTGTTTACAGGCGAAGTCGGCTCCTGGGGTGGCGTTCGTTTCATCAAGACAAACCGCCTCATGCTTCGAAACTACGGTGAAGTTTCTCTCCAGACAACCCTAACTGCGCCGACCGTGGTAGGACAAGGTGCTGCCGCAACCGTTGACACAGTGTACTCTGTGGGTCAAACCGGTTCGACACGGACCATTCCTGTCGCCTCCAGTGCAGGCTTTGTTGCTGGCGAGTATATCACCATCCACGATACCCGTGGCGCAGATGATGAGCCTCTGGCTTCCGATGGTACGCAAGAAACACGGCGTATTGTTGAAGTCCCCGGTGGCGCTGTGACACTGGTTCTGGACAAACCGCTAATGAAACCGCACGATACCGGCGATTACGTCACGCGTGGTGTCACCGTTCACGCCTCCATCTTCATGGGTGGGCCTGCGGTGGTCTACGGTATCGGCGAACGACCTCACCCATTGGTGCTACCGAAGATCGATGATCTGGCGATGGTCCAGCGGTTCTCTTGGCGCGCTTTCTGCAAGATGCAGATGTTCCGCCCCGAATATATCGAGGTGGTTGAGAGCGGCGGCACGGTCAACTAAGGAGTTTAGGAATGACAACTTGGGCGGATTTACTCGCTTCCTTACGAGAGGATTTGCAGGATACAAGCGTCACCCCCAAATACTCCGACGCAACGCTTTATCTCTACTTGTGCGATGCGATATCGGACTATTCTATGTGGTTTCCGCTGCGTGTGGATCAGGTCGGGCTAACCGGCTCTGGCGTTGGTCCCTACGCCCTCCCGGCAAACTACGTTGCCGACCTTTGGGTCGAGTCTCCTGTGAATCGCTTTTTGGAACGACGTTTACCTCGCCCTGGTACTCGATTTCCGACGCAAACGGGCAAACCCTTTTATTACTACATGCAAGGGGGGAGCTTGTATCTTAATAGCTCCCCCGATGATGTTGATGGGGTGCACCTGACTTACGAAGCCCTGCACACTCGGCCTGCCAATGCAGCCGATACAACTTTCGTGTTTTCTGTACCGTTAGCAGACGAGGAACTGATCCGCATTTTCGTCAAAGCCAAGATCATGGAGCGGGTTCGCACACGACAAGCAGCCCTAGACCGCTTCAAAGATCGCGCATCTTCAGGTGGGGATCGACAAGATAACCCGCTGCTTCCTGAGGTGGATGATCTCTACAAGGATTATTACCGGAAGATCTCCCAACGCTTAGGGGGCGGCACCATTCGTCTCTATCGGCCAGGAAGGATCAGATGAGTGGCATCCACGATGCTGTACTCCTTCATACCCAAGCGGTATTGCAAGCGGCGCTGATCGATGATATCGATCCTGGCGATGCTGCTATCGCTGGCGTGATCAAAATTGGTCCGCTGCAAGGCGAACCTGAACCGGACGAGGCTCGAATATCAATCTGTATCTATGCAAATGATCCAGACGATGTCGATGGGTCCGAATGGCAGGATCGCGTGGTAGAAGTAGAGTGCGGTGGGGTGGTGACCTTCGAACGTAGGTTCACTATCAAGGGTCGGATGCTACTCGAAACGACCCGAGAGAATCTCGCACAAGCACGACAGATTGGATCGACTGTTAAAGAACGGATCGAGATTGCAATTCTCAAAGAGATGTATACAGGGGTAGTGTCAGGCAACGAATATGTTGCCCGAGGACCATGCGCAGAAGCAATCACATCAACTTTGCGCCAAGGCGGTGGTCCGCCCGATGCGTTTGACCTTAGCTTCAAAGTACGTTTCGACGTACTCACCACACGAACAGGGGTATTTACATGACAGCAGCAGAAAAGTCCTTCATAGGCATCGCGAAACAGACTGGCGTAGGCGTTCGCAACGTCACAGACGCTCAATTCAAGTACCTACTCTTCCGAGCTGGTGGAGTTGCACCACAGAACATCGTCATCCCGTTGGATGCTGAGGTTGGTGGTGGAGCCATGCTCCGAGATATGGCGAAGGTTGGCGTTACCTCTGGTGGGGCGCTGGATATTATTCCGCGTCCGGACACCATGGGCACGATGTTGTACGGCGCTCTAGGTCAGATCGACAGTCGCGTTGAAAAGCTTGATGACGTGCTCTCTCAAGAGCCATTGCTTGTCGGTGGTGGCCCTGCTGTTGGTGTTATTACAGACCCTCCAGTTCCTTCCTATCTCGTCGTAACAGGTTATCCCGCAGGTGCCGTGCTCGATGGCATCGTGGCCATTACTGGCACGGATGAACTTGATGCCCCGCAAGGGCCCATCAACTTTCAGCTGAACGAGAGCGACAGCATTATTGTGGAAGACCTGTTCAAGACCGTTACCTTGGTTACCCTTCCAGGGTGGAACACAGACGGTGACAAAATTGACGTGGGATACGTCGATGGATCTTATCGACACCTTATCTCTCTGCCTGACGATCAGTTCACGGCTCCATACTGGACGATCCGAAATGCTCCGGGAGATCTATGGGGTGAAAGCTATCTGGACTGTCGAGTGGCTGGTTATGCACTCACGTTCGCAGGCGCTCGCTTCGTAGAAGGTGCCGTAACTTTCATCGGTGGCACGCCTCTCCCAGTTGCAACCGCAACTTGGGGTGCCTTGGAGCTCGTTGATAGTGGGCCGCAGTTTCTAGCGCCTACTTCTTCGCCAATCGAGTTGCCTTTGGCAACTCCGATCAAGGTTCTCTCAGGTTCCGTAGCTATTGGATTGGCAATCCCGCTCGACGAACAGTGGGTGATCGGGTCTTATGTACCTGATGACTTCGACATCAATCAGCGTTCTATGGTCGTGTCCTTTGCGGTCAAGATCACTGATGACGTATTGTACAAGAAAATGATGTACGATGGTGTTGGAGCCGCAGCGGCATGGACCGCAGATCTCTTCCGGGAAGGTCAGATGAAGATTCAGTTAAAGAGTGCCACGACGATTGGCAACCCAGCAGTACCATATCAGCTGGATATCCGTGGGCACGATACATTGGATAATATCATCTGGTCAGCAGCACCAATCGGCCTCCGGGCTGGACGGCAAATAGTGATGGCGGTTACCGGTGTAGTAGTTAATAGCATCGGTGATCCTATCGAATGCGAGCTCGTCAACGACACGGTAGACTACATTCTGTAACCGTAGTCTTTCCGATATCGGAAATAAGGGGAGCCACTCAAGTGGCTCCCCATCAAAACTTTGGAGGCATCCAATGAATTTCGGCAAATACGCAATACTTCAGCCTGTGACATACTATTTCCGGCGAGAGCCTAGTCTCTGGTGGAAGTTCAAACCACCAACGTCCGGAGATGAGCTATCTATGGCACGTTATCTCAACCGTGGGAAACTAACACTGAGCGCCGACGGCCCTTCGCGAGAAGTTCCTCCCAGCTGGATTGAGGTAGCACATCGTGAAATTGCTCTTATCTTCGCAGGCACCAACATCACCAAAAGTGAGAAGTCCTTGGAAGAGGGTGGCGAAGCTATCCTGACTGTAGGAATGGAGCCAGAAGAGATCGAGGCAATCCTTCGGCTCATGCCTCACGAGATGGTAATGGAAATCTGGGCGGCTATTGGTGAGCATGTTCCCGGCTGGGGCGGACCCCCACTGGAACCTCTCGCAGAAGACGAAGCCGAAATCCCAAACTCAGAAGGCCGGGAGGAAGAGGTCTCCTAGTCGAACTAGAAGACTATGTGAAGGATTATATCCATTTAGATCCTCCACCTGAGAATCCCAAAAACGATCCGCTACTCTCGGCATATATCAGCATTGTTTTACAATCTATCAATACCGGTGTGGATATTTTCCCTTCCACGCTCGGTGTCCTTGACAGACCTATATTTTTTGAGCGATACTTCCGTCGCTGGGTACGCGAGGCGTATGACGAATTATCTTCATACCAGGATATAGTTACCCAGAAAGCTAAAGAAGTCCAGCAAGTCACGCAGGCGTGACGGGGGTGCCTCGGTGACGCCTCCCACCGAGCCCCCCACTACTCCCCTCTAGGTTACCTCCAATGCCATCCATGCGTAAGAATGTCTTTAAGGCGTTTGAGCAGGGTCTCCGCGATCTGGAGCAGAATCTTCCAGATGTGGCGATTGATGCTCTGACGCGTGCTATTCAGCATGCGCATGGTGATTTAGATAGACCATTTATGCAGCAGTGGAGCCCTAAATGGGGTCCACAGCCTGTGACTACGCGTGATGCCAGCTCTATGCTGGTGGGTGCTCTCAACCCCACATTACGCGCCATGGTGGCTGCCACACCGGTAGCTGAGCGTTACGAAGATCTGTATCAGAATCTTGTCATGGGCGTGTTGGAGAATGTACCGGGCTGGAGTCCCAGCAAGGGACTCAAGAGTGCGGCTCCGTATTTGCTCTCTAAAGCTTATCATTATGCCAGTGGGCAACAGGCTATTGAACGTGCGGCTGAGCAACCAGTCACGGCAGCATTTGGAGCCGCTACCGAAGATTACGCTTCACAGATGGTTGATATTCGCAACCAAGTAGATCCTCGGTTTCGAGGTATCGAGCAAGGCGAGAGCGTGACGCCTTATAAAGATGCGCCGTGGTATCATACTGCGCTTGCCCATATACCACAGCGCGGGCTGAGAATCCCTGGGCTACCTCGGCCATTAACTCCCTTTGCGTTTCAACAGTTGATTCCTTTCTATGAACAGGGTGTTAGCAATATCGATGTTACTCAGACGTATGATGTCTACGCCAAGGGTCCCGGCTTGGCAGGTACAAGACACGTCTCTGGTGCCAAGCTCAAAGAAGTACTCCAGTTGGTACATAGGCAGATAGGACGCAGTGGCTTAATCTCGAATGTCCCTGCTCCTCCAGAAACAGGCAGCACTATTGATCAATTCGAGTCGATGTTAGTCGGAGATGTTGAAGCCCAGCAACCCTACTGGGGCGGACCTGTCCAAGTATCTCCTACGTTGGGACAATTACAGCTGGGTGGAACTCCTCTGCCTGACCCTGGATGGTCTTTACGAGGCGTATGGGGTCTACCACCGGAAACAGGCGGGAATGTCCCCGGCCAGAGTGATTGGGATTACCACAGAGGCCATCTCTCGTACATTGGCGGTGGCGCTCATTTCGAGGCTGAGATTCATCGGCTGCGTCAACAAC
>DUEZ01000037.1 GCA_011174825.1 Anaerolineae bacterium
CAATTATCGGCGTGGGATGGGCCGGCTACCGACCTGTCACGCCGGAAGTATCTTACAAAGAACTGACCTACGAGGCGGCGGTCAAAGCGTATGCCGATGCGGGCATCGACCCGAGGCGCGACGTGGACAGCTTCGTCACCGTCGCTGAGGATTTCATCGAAGGAACGAGCATCTTTGACGAATACGTGCCGGATCAGCTTGGTGCGGTCCTGAAGCCCGTTCATACCATCGGGGGCGATGGGCTCCATGGGCTGGCGACGGCCTACATGCTCATCCGGACCGGCCAGGCTCATCTCGTCGTCGTGGAAGGTCACAGCAAAGCTTCCAACGTGCTGACACTCCCCGAAGTGACCGCCTACGCGCAGGACCCGATTCTCAACCGTCCGCTGGGCTTGAACACCGACTTCATCGCCGGGATGGAGATGAACCGCTACCTGTACGAGACAGGAACCACCCCAGAGGAGTGCGCTGCGGTGGTGGTCAAGAACCGACGCAACGCCATGCGCAATCCTTTAGCCCCCTATGGCGCGGATCTGACTGTTGACGAGGTACTTTCCGGACCACCGCTGGCGTGGCCTTTGGGCCGACATGAAACCGCAAAACACGCTGACGGTGCCATCGTTATGGTATTGGCATCGGAGGAGCGCGCGCAAAGTTTGAGCGATCAACCGGTATGGATCTTAGGTGTGGGCTGGTGCAACGGCGCTCCCTCCTTGGAGAGCCGGGAGTGGGGCGATGTGCCCTACATCCGCAAGGCAGCGGAGATGGCTTATCGTCAAGCGGGAATCCGCCAACCGCACCTGGATATCGACATCTTTGAAGTCGATGACACCTATGCCTATAAAGAATTACAGCACCTCGAGGCGATCAATTTCTGTCGTGCGGGTGAGGCCGGCATGCTCACCGAAGAAGGCCTCACAGAATCCGACAGCGAACTGCCGGTGAACGTCTCCGGCGGAAGTCTCGGGATGGGTGACTTGTTGGACGCCAACGGGTTGGCACGTGCCCTCGAGATCGTACTGCAACTACGCGGTGAAGCCGGGCCTCGTCAACTGGAAGAGGCGAACATCGGTCTCGCCCAATCATGGCGCGGCGCCCCCACAACCAGCGGCGCCGTCGCAATCATGGCCAGTTGAGGAGGGTAGATCATGGGAATGAGAAAAGTCGCCGTCGTCGGAGCCGGCATGACCAAATTCATGCGTCGGGCGCAGGAGACAGGCAAGGAGCTTTCCTGGCAAGCCACGCGCATGGCGCTGGAATCATGCGAGATGACCCTCGATGACATTGAGGCCGTCTGCCTTGGCACCGCCCCTGATGCCTTCGACAGCGTCCACTTGAAGGGAGAGTACTTGAGTGATGGGGCAGGCGCATGGGGTAAACCCTTCATGCGCTCCTATGTGGGCGGTGGCACCGGCGTCTTCGCTCCCATCCAAGGCTGGTACCACGTTGCCTCAGGATTGTTCGACACGGTCCTCGTAGTGTGCGAGGAGAAGATGTCCAGCTATTACCCTCATGCGCAAGGCGCCTTCCTGACCATTTTCGACCACACCACCGAGCGAGCCCTGAAGCCTAATCTGCTGTGGATCTTCGCCTTGGAGATGAACCGCTACATGCAAACCTACGGTCTCACCAAGGAGGACATCGCACAGGTTGCGGTAAAAAATAAACGCAACGCTGCAGATCATCCATGTGCCTTGCTGGGGGATCCAGACATCACGGTGCAGGATGTGCTCAACTCCGAGCTGCTCGCTTGGCCGGTGAACCGACTCGATGTGAGCCCGGTGAGTGACGGTGCAGTGACCATCGTGCTCGCCGCCGAGCACGTTGCCAAACGTATCACCGACAAGCCGGTATGGATCCAGGGCGTCGGGTGGAGCCTGGATACAGCCTACTGGACCAACCGCGATCTGGCGTATCCGCGTTATGTGGAGTACGCCGCGCGCATGGCTTATGAGATGGCGGGAATCAAAGAACCTCGTAAAGAGATACACATCGTGGAGCCCTACGATCCCTTTGATTACAAGGAGTGCCATCACCTGGAAGGACTGCTGCTTGCAGACCGCGGCCAGGCACCCCAATTGGTCGCCGATGGGATATCGCTGCGGGATGGGAACATGCCGGTCTGTCCCTCGGGAGGTCTATTAGGCGTGGGCAACCCCATCGCCGCCGCGGGCTTGATGAAGGTCGCTGAGCTCTTCTGGCAACTAAGAGGTGAGGCTGGGGCGCGCCAGGTTCCTGGCCAGCCCAAGAGGGGACTCGCACAGGCCTGGGGAGATCTGATGCAAGTCGGAACCGTGGTCATCATGGGGACCAACCCCTGAAAGGAGTGACCGACGATGACATCGAAAATCGACAAGTTTCCTGGTACGCCTTTGAGGGAAGAGGATTTCAAAGAAGGAAAGATCCTCTACCACCATGATGAGATGAACGGTCAATTCGCCTGGGACACAGGGATCGCCATCGGCAGTTACCTAGCGGCGTTGAAAGCGGGGGTGATCTTGGGAAGTCACTGCCGCACCTGCCGAAAAACGGTCGTCCCCCCGCGCACCGTTTGCGAATGGTGCTTCCGTCCAATGGACTCCTACGTACCCTTACGGGGCACCGGAACGGTGAACACCTTCTCGCTGTGCTATGTGACATGGGACATGAAGCGGATCAAAGATCCGGAGATCCCAGCCGTGATCGAGATCGACGGCGCATCTCCACTGCATGGCATCATGCACAAATTGGGCGAGGTTGAGCCGGATGAGGTGAAGATCGGTATGCGGGTGCAGGCGGTATGGAAGCCCGAAGAAGACCGTGAAGGTTCCATCACCGACATTCTCTATTTCAAGCCCATCAAGGAGGGGTGAACATGAGCCTACTAGAAAAAGATCCGAACGCCCCTGAGGCTTGGCTTGGAGAAATGCCGATCACCAGCCGCTACACCGCGGGTTTGGCAGGCGAGAAGTTCCTGAGGGCCATCAAAGACGAGGGAAAGATTCTGGGCTCCTACTGCGATCACTGTGGGATCACCTACGTCCCTGCTCGACAGTTTTGCGAACGCTGCATGGACAAGCTGGATGAAACCGTCGACGTGGGCACGGAAGGTGAGGTGCATACGTTCACGCTGTTGTTTGAGGACCTGGACGGCACCCCAAGGGAAGAACCGGAGATCGTGGCTTTCATAAGCCTGGGGGATGGTGGTTTGGTCCACAGGTTGGACGAGGTCGAATTGGACGATCTCGACATCGGCATGCCGGTGCAGGCGGTGTTCAAATCAAAAGGAGAGCGGGAGGGCTCTATCCTGGATATAAAGTACTTCAAGCCAGTATCTTCGTAGCACGATTCAAAGTTGTTATTGGTTAACGTCATTCTGAGAAGCCCTTCGATTCACTCAGGACCTTCGGCTCCGCGAAGGATCTCGTTTTCCATCATGGAATGCCGATTTTTCCCAACAACGAGATTCTTCGTCGCGGAGCCGAAGGTCCCGAGCTAAGCCGAGGGGCTCAGGATGACATGTGAAGTTGTGTCATTCCGGGCGAGCATCGCGAGCGAGGAATCCCTATGATGGTGCTCTTGAATTTGTCAGATCATAGGGATTCTTCGCTCCTGACGCCTGTCCTGAGCTTGCCGAAGGGGAGCTCAGAATGACATTACCCCACATGGCGCTCCGAACCAATTCCTGCTTGCCCTGAGGGTTCGACGAGTTCACCACATGGCTCGCTGAATGGAGCATGTCAAGGGGTTGACGAAAGGGATAAACACTGATTTTCAATCTGATAAACATCAGCACAAACCATCAAAAGCTGGAGATTTCACCATGAATGCTACCGGAAAGGTCTCAAAAGACATTATCGAAGGTCTACGAAGCGTGACCGTAGCCTCTGTAACAGACGCATTGTGGGAGATGGGCATTTCGGGGCACCTCTCCCACGAGATCAAACCCGTGCTCCCGGCGAAAATGGTGGGTCCCGCGGTAACGGTGTATAAGGAGCCAACGACAGAGCGCCTGCCACCGACTCACATTCTAGAGTTGATCGACAGCGCTGAGCCTGGAAGCGTGATCGTCATCGCCATCGACGGATACAAAGATTCGGCTACATGGGGCGGACTGATGACCACGGGTGCAGTTGTCAATGGCCTTGAGGGCGCCCTGCTAGATGGCGGCGTTCGCGACGTCGAAGAGATCGAAAGGGACTACAGCTTTCCAATATTCGCTCGCAGCATTCACCCTGCAGCTTCCGTCGGGCGCTTTAAGACGGTCTCGTCCAACGAGCCAGTTGAGATCGATGGCGTGCTGATCCGTCCCGGCGATGTGATCATGGGCGATCGCGACGGTGTCGTGGTCATACCCGTTGACAAGGCTGAAGAATGTCTAAAGAAAGCCCTCGAAATCGAGGCTCGGGAGCGAGAGCAAACGCGCCACATTCAGAAGACCAAGTCGATCCGCGAGGGCCTGGACAAGTACCAACGTATCTAGGAGATGGAAGATGCCCGTTGATATCGTCGCCCTCGGCGAACCGATGTTGGAATTCAACGCAACCGAGCCGGGATCCCTACGAGATATTCGCAATTATGAAGTCGGTTGGGGTGGCGACACCTCCAATTTCGTTGTTGCGGTTAGCCGCTTGGGAAGATCGGCTGGTTACATCTGTCGACTGGGTGACGACGGCTTTGGCAAGATCTTGCTCGATCTGTGGAAGCACGAAGGGGTTGATGCATCACAAGTCATCCTCGACACACACGCCCCCACGGGGATTTATTTCATCTCTCGGCACGGCGAAACGCATTCGTTTACCTATTACCGAAGCAATTCAGCCGCTAGCCTTCTTTCCGTAGATGACATCCCCGAGGTGTATCTTGAGCAAGCCAAAGTGTTCCACACCTCCGGCATCTCACAGGCAATCAGCAATTCAGCGTGCGATGCTGTGTTTTACGCCATCGAAGTGGCGCGCGAAGCCGGGGCCCTCATCTCGTACGATCCCAACGTTCGCTTAAAGCTCTGGGACCGCGAGCGCGCGCAATCCACCATCCTGGAAACCATCCGCATGGCCGACTTTGTGTTTCCCAGTCTCGAGGATGCCCAACTCATCACAGGGCTGAACGATCCCGATCAAATTGCTAGTGACTTGCAGAAATTAGGACCCAAAGTGGTCGCCCTGAAACTTGGCGAACAGGGAGCGCTGCTTGCTACTCAGGATGGCTTGCATCGCATCGAGCCTTTTGAAGTTGATGTCAAAGACACGACCGGAGCTGGAGATGCCTTTGCCGGCGCCTTTATCGTCGCTTATCTGGATGGTCTAGATCCCTACCAATGTGGAAGGTTTGCCAACGCCGCGGCCGCCTTGACCTGCACAGATTTGGGGGCAGTGAAACCCATTCCTTCACGAAAGAAAGTGGAAGAACTTCTCAGGCAATGAGATCAGGGACTGCTATGGCACCAGGGCGCCATGGCACTTAGGCACCTAGATCTAGGCTGGGTTGGGATAAAAATCCTTGGTGCCCTGGTGCCCATGCGTCTTGGTGCCCTATTAATACCTGCTCCCATATCCCCAATCCCCAATCCCCTTCATATTACCCGTATAATTAACCACTAGGATCACCACTAACCATGCCTATGGATGAACCTAAAAGAACGGACAATCCCTTGCTCAACGTTCAGGGGCTAAAGACATACTTCTTCACCGACGACGGGGTCGTGAAGGCGGTCGATGGCCTCGATCTTAAGCTAAGAAGAGGTGAGATCTTCGGCCTTGTCGGTGAATCGGGTTGCGGAAAGACCGTAACGGCTCTCTCCATTCTCCGTTTGATCCCCCCACCAGGAAAGATCGTGGAGGGGGAAATCTTCTTTAATAACCAAGCCATTTTCAAGCTTTCAGACAGAGAGATGCGTCAATTCCGAGGCAACCGCATCTCGATGATCTTCCAAGAGCCCCTCATGAGGCTAAACCCGGTTTTCACCATCGGGAGCCAGGTGGCTGAAGTGCTTCAACTTCATCAGGGTCTTGATCACGATACGGCATGGAAACAAGCTGTTGACCTCCTGGATCAGGTTGAAATCCCCGATCCGAGTGATATGGCGTACGCGTATCCGCATGAGATTTCCGGAGGTCAAGCCCAACGAGTGATGATCGCTACGGCTCTAGCGCTTAATCCCCAGCTACTGATTGCCGACGAACCGACAACTGCACTTGATGTCACGATCCAGGCGCAGATCTTGGACCTGATTCGAGCGCTCAGTAGGGATCGCAACAACTCCGTACTCCTTATTACGCATGACTTGGGTGTCATCGCTGAGATGTGTCATCGAGTGGCCGTCATGTATGCAGGACGCATCTTGGAAGAAGCCGATGTCGGGTTGTTCGACCACCCCATGCACCCATACACCCAAGGGTTGATCGCGTCGATCCCCATCCCAGGGGAGGTCAAGAGCCGTTTGTCAACCATACAGGGCAATGTTCCCGATTTAATCGGGATGCCGGATCAATGCCGATTTGCCCAGCGATGTGAGGCCAGGGCGGATTACAATCTCAGCATCTGCACCGAAATTGAACCAGATCTTCGTCAGATCCATCCAAATCATGCCGTCCGCTGCTGGCTTTTTCAGAGCCATGGTGACCATCAGGCCCCTCGTAAAGTTACAGAAGCTGGCGACATCTGATGTTTCATGACCGAAGTTGTGGATGAGTGCACTGAAAAACTACCCTCGAAGAGTAAAGAGGGGTATCTGTGGGGTTGTGGACTGCGCCCGCACCCCCACAGATATCGATCCTCTTCTCGCGGTTGACATTTTTGGGTGGAGCTGTGGATCGAATGTCACAAAGTATCGAGCCCCCGATCAATGAAAAAACACTGATCGAGGTCAGGAATCTAAAGAAGTACTTCCCCATGAAGAGCGGCATCCTGCAAAGAACCCGTGGCTGGGTCAAGGCGGTAGATGATGTCAGTTTTGTCATTGAAGAAGGTGAGACTCTCGGTTTGGTAGGCGAATCAGGATGCGGCAAAACGACTTTAGGGCGCACGATGCTGCGTTTGGTCGAGGCAACTGCAGGTAAGGTTCTTATCCGAGGGGCGAATATCTTCGAACTCAATCCCCAAGAACTGAAGTCCATGCGACGGAGTCTACAGATCATCTTCCAAGATCCATATTCTTCGTTGGACCCAAGTATTCCGATCGGCGAACAAATTACGGAAGGCCTACGAATCCACAACATCGGCGATGGAGATGAACAGCGGGAGGCGCTGAAAGACCTGCTCCGTCATGTTGGGCTGGAGGATTACCACGCGAAACGCTACCCTGATGAATTCTCAGGTGGCCAGAGACAACGGATTGGGATCGCAAGGGCGTTAGCTCTCAGACCTGCTTTCATCGTCTGCGATGAACCTGTTTCCGCCCTCGATGTCTCGATCCAAGCTCAGATCCTCAACTTGCTCAAGGATCTGCAGCGCGATTTCAACCTGACGTACTTGTTTATCGCGCACAATATGAGTGTGATCGAACACATCTCGGATCGGGTTGCGGTGATGTACTTAGGGAAGATCGTCGAGCTTGCGCCCCGAGATCAGCTCTTCAAAAAACCTCTCCACCCCTATACACAAGCGTTAATGTCGGCCATCCCATCCGCGGACCACGATCGTCAAAAAACACGCATCATCTTGGCCGGCGATGTGCCCAGCCCGTCCGATCCTCCCAGTGGCTGCCATTTCCACCCCCGTTGTCCAGTTGCCTTCGAGCCATGTCCCATCGAGGAGCCACCGCTCAAAGAGGTCAATCCGGGGCATTGGGCTGCATGTTGGCTGATGGAGTGAGAGGTAAACCGACCTTCACTCAGCGTGGGTCGTTTTTCTGTAGCCGCAGGCTTGAGCCTGTGCATCATAGCGCACCCTAAAGGGTGTGGCTACATTGGTAATCTCTTATGACATTCACCCTCACCCCAGCCCTCTCCCTGAAAGGGAGAGGGAGAAGATCCCCTCTCCCCTGTGGGGAGAGGGTTAGGGTGAGGGGAGGTTGACTTGCGCGTACACCCTCGCCCCTGCCTTTTCCCTGAAAGGGAGAGGGAGAAACGATCGGTCGGGCGTGGGAGCCCGACCTACTTCTGGAGGACACAAACCCTCTCCCCTGTGGGGAGAGGGAGAGGGTGAGGGGAGTTGATCTTGTTGGATGGGTTAACGCAGGTCATGACCCTCTTGACAAATGAAACATATGTTCTATTATAGGGACATACGCTTTCCAGCTATGATCCGAGGTCACCCAACCAAAAACGTGGAAGGATTGCGAATAAATTCTAGGACATCCCCATTGAGCATCGATAAGGTATGACCGCATGAAAATCCAGGTTCGAGGCGCCAATGAGCATAATCTGAAGGACATCGACGTTGAAATCGGCGATGGTCTCACGGTTGTGACCGGCGTCTCTGGATCGGGCAAGACATCTCTGGTTTTCGACACGCTTTACCATGAAGCCCGTCGACGGTTCATGGATGTCTTCTCCCTCGGGTCTGCATTCCAAAGACTCGCCCCCGCGGATGTCCACTCATTGACCGGACTTGGGCCCGCAGTCGCCGTCGGCCAAAACTTGCTCAACCGCAACCCGAACTCGACCCTCGCCACCGCCTCCGGCCTTCACCCATTTCTGCGCCTGCTTTATGCCCGCTTCGGCGAACGAAGCTGCGCACACTGCGGTGCCTCCCTCTCTGTTCTGAGCGAAGACGAGATCACCGATCAATTGATCAGTTTATCCAAGCGCGGTCCGATCACCGTTCTGGCCCCGCTGGCTCGTGGAGCTTATGGAAGCCATGCAACCCTACTACGATTCCTCGCTGAGGCCTTCGAGCCAGAAGACGTACTTGTCGATGGAGTGCCCATCAGTGCTAAAGTTCCCAAGCTGACCCCTGGAGACCCGCATGAGATCTCGATCAGATTGGGTCATTGGAAGAAGAAACTCATGGCCACCGAGGCGCGTCATGCCACCCAGGCCGCTGGCAGGTTGGGCTCACTGGCACTGGTTGTTGAGACAGATGGAGTGCGGGTAAATTTCTCGCGGGCCGCCGTCTGCGTAGCGTGCGGAAATTGGTTCAGCGAGCTTCGTCCTACCCATTTTCACACCCCCTGCCCACGTTGTAACAGCCAAGGTTGTGACTCTTGCCACGGAACCGGCATGCACCCCGAAGCGGCTGCCACGCGTTGGCGTGGGCTTCGACTACCCGAACTACTTGCTAAAAGCGTCACCGAGGCGCGATCCCTTTTCAGCGGAGCAGAGATGCCCTCGACAACCGCTCGACTTCGGACGGAGATCGAGCGCCGTTTGAATGCCCTCGATGAGGTGGGATTAGGATACATCTCGCTCGATCGGTCTTCCCCTTCTCTTTCACGAGGCGAAGCACAGCGTGTGCGTCTGGCAGTCGCCCTAACAGGTCGCCTCGAGGACATGCTGCACGTGCTCGATGAGCCCACTATCGGACAACATCCGCTCGATGTCACCCGCCTGCTGCCTGCTTTTCGCAAGCTCGCAGGACCTGTGATCTACGTGGAGCACGATCGGCTGGCCGCCTCGGTCGCCGACCGCGCCATCGATCTCGGTCCCGGGGCAGGACTCGAGGGTGGCCACGTCACCTATACCGGTACGCCTACGGGTCTTTGGGAGACCGAGACTCCCACCGGTCGCTATTTCAGTTTGAGGGAAAGCGTTCATATCCCCGAACCGCGCCCTGAGCCAAAATCCTTCCTCACCCTTCGTGGCGCGAGTTTGAGAAATCTCCAAGACATCGACGTGCCGATCCCCATCGGTCGGCTCACCGTGATCACCGGAGTATCTGGTTCAGGCAAAAGCACCCTGGTTGAGGATGTTCTGGTCGCGACGCTCAAGGAAGGCGTACCTCAAGGATGTCGGAAGATCGACGGACCTCCGCTCAAGCCGATCCTCGTCGATCAATCGCCCATCGGACGCAATCCGCGTTCCAACCCTGCCACCTACACCAAACTATCGGACGTCGTGCGCGATCTCTTCGCCGCCGCCACTGGTCTATCCGCCTCTCACTTCTCCTTTAACCGACCGGAGGGCGCCTGTCCGGTCTGCAAAGGGATGGGGGCCATCGAGATCAAGATGCGTTACCTGCCCTCCACATGGATCCGTTGCGAAAGCTGCGCTGGGAGACGTTTCTCGGACGAGATCCTGGAAGCCCGCGTCCCATTCGATTCTCTCTCGCTCTCGATTGCGAACGTATATGATCTGTCCGTCTCCGAAGCCTTGCCACTACTGACCAGAGCTGAAGGTCTCCCTGAGCGGAGCTTACGCACCGCACGAAGGATCCTCGAAGCGTTGCTCAACGTGGGATTGGGCTACATGCCGTTGGGGCAACCCTCACCAACACTTTCTGGCGGCGAGGCACAGCGGGTCAAGCTGGCGAAATTCCTGGGACGCAAATCGCTCTCGAAGCAATTGCTCGCTCTCGACGAGCCCTCTACCGGATTGCATCCACATGATATCGATGCACTGCTATTGACCCTCGACCGGCTCGTCAAAGAAGGCGCCACGATCGTGGTCATCGAGCACAACACCGACGTGATCCGGGCAGCAGATTGGGTGATCGATCTCGGTCCCGGCGCTGGATCTGAGGGCGGTCATGTGCTTTATGCAGGACCGATCGCGAGGCTTATCGAGCATCCGGGCTCACCAACCGGTCAAGCCTTACGTGAAGAGGCGTCCATCGAACCCTCCAAGGAGAAGCCGGCTCCCGACGCCCCTCGTTCCAATTCGATCATCGTTCGCAATGCACATATCCACAACTTAAAGGATGTGACTGTCGAATTTCCCAAAAGCGCACTCACCGTCGTCACAGGAGTATCCGGTTCCGGCAAATCCAGCTTGGTAAGCGACGTCCTCGGGACGGAAGCCCGTCGACGCTTTCTCGAGACTCTTTCCCTCTACGAGCGCCAAAGCACCCATGAGGGTCCAGAGGCGGAGGTCGGGAGCGTGAGCGGCTTGGGTGTCACGCTTGCCATTGAACCACGGCGAAGGCGTTACGAATTCAGAGCAACAGTCGGCACTGCGACCGAGATCTCACACCACTTGGCTGCGCTGCTCGCCGCGATCGGGGAACGATCCTGCCTCGAATGCGGCGCCGACATGCGCCGCGAGCAGAGTGCCGTTGGGAGCGAAAGTTGGAGCTGCCCCTCTTGTGGAGCGATCGCATCCGCCGCTCAGCCGCGCCACTTCTCGCCGACTACCTATAGCGCTGCCTGTACCCGCTGCCACGGGGTGGGCACGCTGCAAATCCCCAATCCCGAAAAATTAATCATCCACCCAGAGAAACCACTGTGCGATGGCGCGATGTACTCTCCGGGCTTCTTCCCCAAGGGTTATCTGTGCAAACCCTTCAACCACGGGTACGACATGGTTCAAGCCCTCGGGGCTCGTCATGGCTTCGACCCGGCGACCACGCCATGGAACGAAATGTCACCCGAGGCCCAACAAGCCTTTCTTTTCGGCGATCCTGAGCCGATGGAGGTGGCGTTCCGCAGCCGCACTCAATCTGGCGTAAGGACCATCACATTCCCAGGCTTTTATGGCTTCATCCGCGATTGGGATGTCGGTGGTACCTACACCGATACCGAACCATGTCCAGAGTGCTCCGGATCTCGGTTTCGGCCCTCGATCCTCACCGTGACCCTGGCTGGTCAAAACATCCACGAAATGAGCGAGATGTCATTATCCGAGTTGAAGCGATTATTGGAGTCTCTTGATCCCTCTATTCCAGATGATCCTGCGGTAGGAACTACCGATCTCGCCGATTACAGCCTGGGAAAAATCCTACGCCGGCTACATTTCCTGCTTCAGGTCGGCCTGGGCTACCTGCACCTCAACCGTCTCTCAAACACCCTCTCCACCGGAGAGGCACAGAGGGTGCAATTAGCCGGATTACTAGGCAGCGGATTGACCTCGCTCACCGTGCTGCTCGACGAACCCTCTCGAGGGCTGCATCCCGCAGAGGTCGAGGCTTTGATCGAGGCGCTTCTCGAACTGCGTAACGAAGGCAACACGCTGATCGTCGTCGAGCACGATCCTGTACTGATCCGCGCCGCGGACCATTTGATCGATCTCGGACCTGGGGCCGGTGAGGCGGGTGGTGAGATCACAGCCCAAGGCAAGCTTGAAGCAGTGCTAAAAACTGATTCACTCACTGCCCAATGGTTGCGCGGTGAACGGCGATTCAGCGACGGAAGAGGTCTTCGGTCACCCAGCGGTTGGATGACCGTCCGCGGTGCCTGCGCCAACAATTTAATGGGGGATGATATCCGCCTCCCGCTCGGGGTTCTCGTGGGCGTATGTGGCGTCTCGGGGTCTGGCAAGAGCACTTTGGTAGTAGACACACTTGGCCGAGCGCTGGCGCCCAAGAAGTACACCACCTCCGTCGCGTACGAACCGATCGAACCGGGCGAGCACGAGACGATCGAGGGTGCTCCGGAGCGAACGATCGTCATCGATCAATCCCGTGCCGATGTGACCAGCCCAGCCTCCTACCTTAAGCTCGACGCTCCTCTCCGCAAGCTCTATGCGGCGAGCGAATCCGCCCAAGGTCTTGGTATTCGCAAGGCGGTCCTTTCGAGAAATTGTACGGTCTGCTACGGTCAAGGTGTGATCAGGACCGACATGGGCTTCCTGCCCCCTATCCATTCCCCTTGCGAGACCTGCCGCGGGACAGGCTACCCGGCGGAGGCCTGGGAGGTCCGAATACATGACCTTTCCCTACCCGAGCTTGATTCGCTTACCCTCGATCAAGTCTTCGAAATCTTCGGCGAGGAGCCGGGGTTGGTAAACCCACTGACCGCTGCCCGTGATGTTGGGCTGGGCTACCTCGTGTTTCGCCAGCCCCGACGCGCCCTCTCAGGAGGTGAAGCACAACGCCTGAAGATCAGCTCCGAGCTTAGCAAGCGCGCACGCACTACGACGCTTTACTTGCTCGATGAACCGACTGTAGGACAGCACATGCAGGACGTCTCGCGATTAATTGATGTGCTGCATAGGTTGGTTGACGCGGGACATAGCGTCGTGGTGGTCGAACACCACCCTCACCTTCTAGCGGCTTGCGATTGGTTGATCGAATTAGGCCCTGGCGGCGGACCTGACGGGGGTCGGGTGGTCACTGCGGGCACGCCGGATGAGGTCGCACAGGGCCGAACACCGACCGCGCCGTTCCTTCGTGAGGCACTGGAAACCGAGCGATGAGCGAACCGAGCACCTTCTGGGTTCCCCTCCTGCTTGCCGACCCCTCACCGTCATTGCGGCTTCTCGTCCTTCGTGATCTGCTGGAAACGAAGCCGGACAACCTGGAGATACGGGAACTGATCAGCTTGCGCGAGAAGGATCCCCTCGTTGCCGATCTGCTCAGTGCCCAGCAGACAGACGGCTCTTGGCCACAGATCCATACCTCAGCGAGAGGCGGTTTGATCCTGGAGACCGCCTTAGCCATCACACGGTTAGGCTTTCTCGGTTTTGGTCCTGAATTCCCGTCGGTCCGGAAGGGGGCCGAATTTCTCTTCTCGCAACAACAGGAAAGCGGGTCCTGGCCGCGGGTGAGCGAGACGGAGGATTCGGAACGCTATCAAACTTACAACATGATCCCCTTGCAGACTTCCATGCCTCTGCGCGGGCTGGCGTCCTGCGGCTATGCCACCGATCCACGCGCAGAGCGAGCCTACGAATGGCTATTGGCACAGCGGCTGCCCGACGGCGCCTGGCCGACGGGGATCGCCTCCGGAAACTACGGCGGTGTCGCCGGCTACCGACGGTTGGCCCACTCACGTTGGGGTTGCCGCACCAACACCACCGAAGCGCTGCGGTGCCTCGCACTGCATCCGGAGAGAAGAACGGGCTCTGAAGCAAAGCGGGGGCTTGACCTATTGCTCGGGCGCGAGACCAAGGAGGCGGACGCTCTCGGCATCGAGGTCGCACGCACGATCGGCGCCATGCCAGCCCGCGGACTTTTTACCTATCACGCCCGTTACGATGTGGCCCTAACCTTGGACCTGTGCTGGCGGATCGGCGCCAGCGTAGAAGATGAGCGCGTCGCAGATTTGGTGGACTTTGTGCGAGGATTGCGAGGTCCTTATGGGCTGTGGGAGTGCCGCTCTCGTCCACAGACCTCCCGCTGGCTGACCTTCGTCCTGCTCCGCTCCCTCGCACGACTTGATGAGGCTTCTGATTGGATCAGCCTCGAACCGCGCACGCCATTCAGGGCGTATCCGAAGCGAAGAAAGCGGTATTAGGGTAAGGAATCAGGGATTGGGGATCAGGGATCAGGCGGGCACTTAGGCGTCTTGGTGCCCAGGCGCCTAGGATTCTTATCACAACCACGCAGAGACCGATGTGCCTAAGCGCCATAGTGCCCCGGTGCCCTAAAGTTTACAGGAGTCAAAAATGGAGGAACCACAAAATCTTCTTCGCCACAATCCCTTACCCTGGTTGCTTGAAGACGAAAACCCCTCCGTCCGATATTGGACATTGGTAGACATCTTAGATCGCCCAAAGGATGACCCGGAGGTTCTTAAAACCCGCTCGGAGATTGCTAAATTATCCTTAGTAAAAGAGCTGTTTGATCTCCAACATCGGGACGGGCATTGGGGGGAGGACGAGAGTAAAGCCCTCACCGCACGCGGTACAGTTGGTGTACTTATGCACTTATTTGAACTTGGTGTCGCCCCGGATGGACGCACACATACTGGGTGCGATTCGTTGCTGAGAAATTCTCAAAACGAGAACGGTGGGATTTCGATGGTCAAAACCCGTCGCAGCGGAATCGTTCCCTGTACAACAGGCGGGACACTTCCCATGTTGGTCCATTTCAACATGGACAAAGATCCACGAGTCGTTTCTGCCTTCTCCTTTTTGGAGGCGGACATGTCAAGCGAGGACGCCCTCGACTGTGGCCGTTATGAACACCGCGACTGCCTCTGGGGTGCCATCGCCGCGCTAACGGGATTGGCTGTCCTGCCTCAGGATATGCGCTCCCCGAGCTCAACCCTGGTCATCAACCAATTGTGTGAAGAGCTGCTCCGTACTGATTATGATTTCGATGGTGAGCATAAACGCTGGCTGACTTTTAGGGTGCCCCAAGGGTGGGACCTGTTGAGCGCGATACAGATGATTGGCGTACACGGCTTTGGAGTAGATCCGCGCCTAAAACCATTGCTTGATCTTGCGCTAAGTCTTCAGGATGAGCAGGGGCGTTGGAAGTGCGGTTCGGTGACACAGAATTGGCCACTTGATAGACGTAACCGCCCAAGCAAATGGGTCACACTCTACGCGCTGCGAGCGCTCAAAGCCATCGGTTACGAATTCCTTTGAAATCCAATGATCGTAAAAGTTGAGGACACATAAGGTCAAAGCATACCAAAGAGGAGATGATCATGCCCGAACTACCCGAGATCACATGCCGAGCAAAAGAGATGAAGGGCGCCCTCGTTGGCAGGACGATCGCCACCATCGATGTGATCCAACCGAAGTCGCTCAATCTGCCGAAGAAGAAGTTCGTCACCTCTTTAACCGGTTCTGAAATCCTCGACGTCTCCAATCGCGGGAAGTGGATTTTCGTTGAAACAGACAAGGGCTGGCTACTGCTCAATTTGGGCATGGGGGGTGAGATCCTACTCGTTCCTTGTGATGAGCTGCCCGAGAAGCACCGGTTGGTCCTCGGATTTGATGATGGCAAATGTCTTTCGATCAACTTCTGGTGGTTCGGCTACGCCCATTACGCTCCACCAGACCGTCTCGATGAACACAAGATGACCGCCAAGCTGGGCCCGAACGCGCTCGACATTTCAACCCAAGATCTACGAGAAATAGTCCAAGGTCGGCGTGGGCGGGTGAAATCCTTCCTGCTCGATCAGTCAAAGATCGCTGGGATCGGTAACGCGTACATCCACGATATCTTGTTCATCGCGGGGCTGCATCCCCTACGTACGCTGAATACTTTGAGCGAGGGTGAGGTTGCGCGTTTGGCGGAGGGGATCCAGCGCGGTCTGGCGCCAAGCCTCGAGAAAGGGGGCGCGTTCTACGAGGTCGACATCTATGGCGAGCGTGGCGGCTTCGTGATGGAGGACATCCTCATCGGATATAGGGAGGGGAAAAACTGTCCAAATTGCGGTACAACCATTGAGAAGATTAAGACCGGTACCACGAGCAGCTTCATCTGCCCCAGTTGTCAGCCAGCACCGGGCTGACCTATCTGGCAAAACCAGCTCCTCTCGGCCTGATCTTATACCTGCGATATGAATTAACACTGTAGGGGCGCACGGTCGAAGATACAGGGTGATCTTCCCTGCCCGTGCGCCCCATCTAAAAATGAAAAACTCTGGGAACCTCCCCGCGAGCTTGAAGCTCGCGGGGAGGTTATGTCCAATGTTGCCGCACCCTTTAGGGTGCGCTATGACACGCAGGCTAAAGCCTGCGACTACAGAACAAATAACCAAGAGGCGGTGCAGGAACTGCATGAACGTATTCTTTTAACTGCTGGGGGAAAATTACTGGCTTTCTATCGAGCCATTTTGGAGTGCGCAAGCTCTGCTTGCGCCCAGAATCAAAGTTTCTGGACTCCAAATTGTTATCCCCTAACCCTCCCGCGGATACCACCAGGGCTTGGCCCCTCCCTCGATCTCTCAATGAATACAATCAGAGCTTTGGGCACCAAACAAATTACTTTGTGAACATCGCACTCGCAACATGGATGTCTCGGTGATTCTTCTTGCAAGCGAAGCGATGTGGAATTCGAATCAGATCCCGCTACTCCGGCAAGGTAGCCCTATCCAGTCATGATCCGGAGGAGCTTTATGTTAGATTCGCACGGATTGCCATTCGCGGGTAGCAAGTTTCCAACATTTTGATGGTATGAATTTCATCCATCTTTCTCTTTATGGCCAACATAACGGCACAAACCACTTCATCCGTTCTGCTTTTTTGATGTATCGTATTGTATACAATTGCTGGTTGTAGGTATACTCATAATGTTGTATGCAATACCTGGATTAACAAGAAGGCATTATTGGGGATGCATATGAGCTCCTTAATGAGGATCAAGGATTTGACGACCCTATTTCATACTGAAGATGGGATCGTGCGAGCGGTTAATGGAGTCTCCTACGAGATGCAAGTTGGCGAATGTCTTGGAGTTGTCGGGGAGAGCGGTTGCGGTAAAAGCGTCCACGCACTGTCCATCATACGTCTGATTCCCAGCCCTCCGGGGAAGATCGAAAAAGGGGAGGTGTGGTTCGATGGGCGCGATCTGCTAACTTTGAGCGAGAGCGAGATGCGTCATATACGCGGTGGTGAAATCGCCATGGTCTTTCAGGATCCCATGACCTCGCTCAACCCGGTGTTCACCATCGGTTTTCAAATAACTGAGGCGATCATGTTGCATGCCGGTGTCAATGAACCAGCAGCGGAAGACAGGGCAGCGGAATTGTTGGACATGGTAGGGATCCCAGATGCACGCAGCCGATTGGAAGATTATCCCCACCAGTTTTCCGGGGGAATGCGGCAACGGGCGATGATCGCCATGGCTTTGTCTTGTAATCCGCAGTTGCTGATCGCTGACGAGCCCACAACTGCCCTCGATGTAACCATCCAAGCCCAAATCGTGGATTTGGTGAGAAGCCTTCAAGAACAATTAGGCATGGCGGTGATGTGGATCACGCATGATCTGGGTCTTGTCGCCGATATCGCTGAGAATATTAATGTGATGTATGCCGGTTATATTGTTGAGCAAGGTGATATATTGGATATATATAAACACCCCCTTCACCCATACACAATTGG
>DUEZ01000038.1 GCA_011174825.1 Anaerolineae bacterium
GATGAGCCGTATACACTTTATAAGGAAAAAAGGTGAAAAAAAAGGGATTGGGGATTAGGAAATCTGGCACCTGGGCGCTTAGGCACCTCGGCACCAGGGCGCCAACCGGATCATAACGATACTGTCTTGGTGCCCAGGTGCCATGGTGCCTTGGTGCCCTATTAGTCCCTAATCCCCAATCCCTTTTCCATGTTAGCTCCACACGCTGGGATATAATGTTCCGTGATGGAAACGATCTTAATCGTCGAGGACGACCCCACGGTACGCGATACGTTAGCTCTTAACCTCAGAGCCGAAGGTTACGAAGTCCACACCGCAGAGGACGGGGAGATCGGTCTTAAACAAGCGCGGGAACTTGATCTAGACCTGGTTGTGCTCGACATCATGTTGCCCCATTTAGACGGATTGACCGTCTGTCGTTTGTTGCGTCGTGAAAGCCAGGTGCCCATCATCCTGCTTACAGCTCGAGGCACTGAGACGGACAAGATCATCGGACTGGAGACAGGCGCCGACGACTACATCGTCAAGCCCTTCTCCCTGGGTGAGTTTCTTGCTCGGGTACGGGCGGCATTACGACGTGGACATTCTGCGGGGCCATTGGGTGAGTTGATCTCGGATGATTTGCGGTTGGACTTTGTGGCTCGACGTGTCTATCAGGGTGACCACGAAATTCAGCTAGCTCCGCGCGAGTTTGACCTCCTGGCAACCTTAATGCGCAATCGTGGTGCGGTATTAACTCGAGAATTGCTCCTGGCAAGTGTTTGGGGGGATGATTATGCGGGCGATGATCGGACCGTGGATGTCCATATCCTTTGGTTGCGTAAGAAAATCGAATCCGATCCCTCCAAACCTGAACGCATTTCCACCGTTCGCGGTGTCGGCTATCGCTTCGAGGGTTAAAGAATGAATTCGTGGTGGTTGTTGCCGCTGATAGCTTTGACCCTGGTCTTCGTTTGGTTGTGGCGTCGGGAGGCGTCTGCACGCCTCCATGAAGAGCGAAGGGCACGGCAACTCGTGCAGGACCTGGAAGCTGATTTATCCAATCGCAGCGCAGAGCGGGATTGGCTCGAAGCGGCAGCCACAGCGAGCTTTCACTTGATGATGGTGATCGATCGAGATTTACGGGTGCACTATGCCAATGAATCCATGCAGATGCACTTTGGAACCATTCCAGAAGGTGCCACCTTGATCGGCTACACGCGAAATCTTGCTCTCGAACAACTCGCAAGGGAAACCATCGAAAGCGGTACCTCGGAAGCGCTTGAACGTGATATCTCATTCGACGGTCCTACCTACCGTGCCCGAGCCGTGCTGCTTGATCAAGGTGTGGGTATGGCCTTGACCGACATCTCTGAATTTCAACGCCTTAGCAGAGCCAGACAGCATATGGTCGCTAATTTGTCTCATGAACTTCGCACCCCGTTGACCTCACTGCGGCTGCTGACTGACACGTTACGCAGCCCGACAGGTCAGAACCGCAAGATCGCCCGCGATCTATTGGCGAAGATCGTTGGTGAGGTCGACACTCTAGAGCAGATCGCAGGCGAAATGCTTGACTTGGCGGCGATCGAATCTGGTCGTCAGGTGGTTCGATTGGTCCCGTTATTGTTGAAGGAGGTCGTCGCTGAGCCAGTGGCCAGACTCGCGGATCAAGCAGAGCGCGGGAGAGTCGAATTTGTAGTGGATATTTCGCCTCAAGTTCAGGTACTTGCGGATAAGGATCAAGCGGCACGTGCGATCCAAAATGTATTACACAATGCGGTGAAGTTCAGTCCCGCCGGAGGGCAGGTTCGAATTACGGCTAGCACTGAGAGGGTTGAAAATCAGGTTGTGCTTTCGATCGAGGACAACGGCCCCGGTATCCATCCCGATGAACTTGAGCGGGTATTTGAACGTTTTTATCGGAGCGACAAAGCGCGCGGTACGCCTGGCACGGGTCTTGGGTTGTCGATTGCTAAGCACATTATGGAAGCTCATGGCGGCCATATATGGGTGGAGAACCGCCCTCCGCCAGAAAATGGCGCCATCTTCCATCTAGTTTTTAAAGTACCGTAAGGCACCTTTTAATTCTGCCGCGGATGCTCCCTGAACATACAACACCCTACTACGTTCGGGAAACTTCTTCACCATACTCATACCTTTGTTAAATCTACTTTCCTCTAATATCGATTGAATGTTGACATAACTCTATTTCTCCAGATGTCAGTTACCTCCTATCAAATTCATCCTATCTACCTTTTTCAGCAGAGGCGGCTCCCATGCCGCCGTACGACCGGGCATGGGAGCCCGGTCTACTGGTTAATTATTTGTGGAAGCCTGATCTGCTAGAAAATTTGCTTAGGAATACCCTACTGAAATTGTGTTCAATTCACTGTGATTGAGGTCAATGGCGAGCAATTGCACGAACCCATAGAAGTTGGAGGAGAACCATACAAGAAAAACTGTCTCACAAGAAGAGGAAGGGAGTGTAGCTGCACAACGATTGGTGATTGTCTAGGTACAGGCTTTTCTTCTTCTCCTTCTTTATGATGCACCCGCGGCTTCTGCTGGCGGGTGCGTCTGTTAAGAGATCTTAACGGTTTCTTGACCTGAAGTTAAGCCGGGCAGGATAGGATACCCGTTGGTGAAATTAAACAAAATGTAGGAGGAAGAAGTACATGAGATCCACCCATAGATCTATCTTGTTGTTAGGAATGGTAATGTCGATCCTGTTGACAGCCTGTGGTGGAGGGGCTGCGGACGCGGGGCAGTCATCCGACCTCTTTATCGATAAAGGGGAGGGCGTATTGCCGGAGGTCAACCCGATCGCAGCAACTGGTGATGTCGTCACCGCAGGAAGCTCGACCGTTTTCCCGCTTGCGGAGCGGATGGCGGAGCGGTTTCAGGATGAAGGCTACTCAGGGAACATCACCATCGATAGCATCGGCAGCGGCGCTGGATTTGAGCGTTTCTGTGAAGCAGGTGAGACAGACGTCTCCAACGCCAGCCGCCCGATTAAGGACAGTGAGGTTGAGTCCTGCAGGTCGATCGGTCGGGAACCCATTCAATTCCGGGTGGGGACGGATGCGTTAGCAGTGACCGTGAGTCAGGAGAATGATTTCATCAGCAACGCCACCCTCGAAGAGCTGGCGCTGATCTTCGGACCCGCGGAGAACTGGTCGGACGTAAATCCTTCTTGGCCGGCGGAACAAATCCTGCGCTTTATCCCGGGGACAGACAGCGGTACTTTTGACTACTTTGTGGAAGAAATCTTTGACAAAGACGAGGAGCCGATTCTGAGCGCAGCGAACACGCAGTTGAGTGAGGACGACAATGTGCTGGTACAGGGTATCTTGGGAAGCCCATACGCGATTGGTTTCTTTGGGTATGCGTACTACGCTGAGAACAGCGACGTGCTCAAGGTTCTGCCGATTGAAGGTGTGACGCCAACGAGAGAAACGGTCGACGATACCTCCTATCCACTCGCACGACCGCTGTTCATCTATTCCGATGCCGAGATCATGGAATCCAAGCCACAGGTTGCGGCCTATATCAACTTCTTCTTGACATACGTCAACGAAGAGATCGTCGATGTGGGCTACTTCCCTGCTCCTGAGGCAGATCTTAGTGCAGCCAGACAGGCTTGGCTAGACGCCATGGGGCAATAAGCAGGGTTGTACTTTTCGGCACCAGATCGATAGTAGACGATTGGCATAGGGAGCATTGGTCTCCCTATGCTGCTTGTCATGTCGATGATCCAAACATGAGGGAGTGATTGTGGCAATAAATGTCGATACATATCGCAATGATCTTTCGCCTGTGATCGAGGGCGAGTTGGTCGATCTGCGAAAACGTCCTCGTATCCGCGAGGTGATCATCCAGGCCTTCTTATTTCTGTGTGGGGCGCTTTCCATCTTGACCACAGTGGGGATCGTCTACGAATTAGGGAAGGAATCCGCCTCGTTTTTTACTCGTCAGTTGTGGGAAAACTCCAATAAAGAACTCGTCGTCGACATTGACGATCGAACGACGTCCTTTATGGTAAGCGAGAGTGGCGCACAGCTGCAGGTGAGCCAAACCATTCGCCTGCATGACGAAGTGATGCAGATTACAGCGATTGATGGGACACAGATAACTGTTGAGCGTGGTCTACAGAAGACAGAAGTTGTGCCTCACACGTCTGGTGCTGAGATCTTCACCGGAGATCGGGTTTCCCTGATCGAATTTTTCACCCATACGGAGTGGGAACCGCAAATCGGGCAGTTCGGCATCTTATCTTTGGTCA
Organism: Anaerolineae bacterium; assembly: GCA_011174825.1. Lineage (GTDB taxonomy): Bacteria > Chloroflexota > Anaerolineae > Anaerolineales > E44-bin32 > DUEZ01. The sequence continues at coordinate 4,265 of DUEZ01000038.1, forward strand.
ATGCGACGTTGATGACCTCGATCACGGCCATGCTCGTCGCGTTGCCCTTGGGCTTGAGTGTGGCGATCTACCTCAGTGAATACGCATCCCATCGAGCACGTTCTGTGCTCAAGCCTATCCTCGAGGTCCTGGCTGGCATACCGACCGTCGTTTATGGCTACTTTGCGTTGACGTTCATGACACCGCTTTTACGTGCCATCTTGGGGAGAGATGTAGTCGAAATTTATAACACAGGCTCAGCCGGAATTGTGATCGGCATCCTGATCCTTCCTTTGGTCAGTTCGATGAGTGAAGATGCGTTGACCGCCGTGCCTCGATCCCTGCGAGAAGCGGCTTACGGACTCGGAGCAACGCGACTAGAAACGGCGGTCAAGATTGTGGTCCCCGCTGCCCTTTCCGGGATCGCAGCGGCTTTCATCGTTGCGATCTCACGCGCCATCGGTGAGACGATGATCGTCGCCATCGCTGCAGGCGCAGGTTCAGCGTTCACCTTCAATCCTTTCAAAGGTGCCGAAACGATGACAGGACATATCGTCCGCATCAGTGGGGGTGATTTGAGCTACAACTCCATTGACTACAATAGCATATTCGCCATCGGTTTGATGCTTTTCTTTATGACACTGACGCTTAACATCATCAGTCAGCGGATCGTCCGACGGTTCCGGGAGGTTTACGAATGAACTCGGAACAGCACTTCAACCCAACGGTGAAAGGGGAAATTGCTCCGAACGACCATGATTTCATCGACGCGATCGACAAGCGTCACCGCTTAGGACGATTCTGGCGTGTCATCTTCCAGATCTCGACGATTGTGGGAATCGTCGTTCTGACGGCGCTCCTGATCAACATTCTCAATCAGACATTCGGTTTAGCTGCGGTCCAGAACGAGATCGAACCCGAAGCACTGGCGATCGATGGTGCTCCCCTAGAGGAACTCACCAAGGCACAGCTTGTGGACATCCTGCAGTCCAACGTTTCCGAAGGGTTGTTTCGTAAATTGGAGAACGATCAATCCTTCGAGAGGCGGACACGGGAGGGTATCTACGGGCTGGTTCTTGAGTGGGTTGTCCATCCAGAAGTGCAGAAGACCTGGTCGCTGATCGATTCCCTCTTTCGACGATCCATGGTCGAGGCCGAACTCGCGGAGCGTTACCCCGAGGCATACCTCCAGTTCTTCTCGTGGCTGGATGCGGAGTTTGCCGTTAAACCACAATCCTCGGATCCTCTACGGGCCGGGGTACGCACCGCGATCCTGGGATCCCTGTGGACGATCGCCATCACCATCCTGTTTGCTTTTCCTGTCGGTGTAAGCGCGGCGATCTACCTTGAGGAGTATGCGGGGTACACATTCATCAATCGTATCATCCAAACCAACATTCACAACCTAGCGGGTGTGCCCTCGATCATATACGGGATTCTCGGTTTGGCGATCTTCGTGCGGGTTTTAGAGCCGCTGACCAGTGGGGCGCTCTTCGGTGTACTCGAAGACCCCACCACAGCCAACGGTCGCACGATCTTGTCGGCGGGTCTTACGCTAGGTTTGTTGATCCTGCCCCTCATCATTATCAATGCCCAGGAGGCAATCCGGGCGGTGCCCAACTCTCTTCGTCAGGCCAGTTTTGGTCTCGGCGCCTCCAAATGGCAGACCGTCTGGTCGCACGTGCTTCCGAATGCCCTTCCGGGCATTCTAACCGGCACGATCTTGTCCGTCTCCCGCGCCATTGGGGAGACTGCCCCGCTGGTTGTCGTGGGAGCTTCAACCTTTATCACCATCGATCCCAGCGGACCGTTTTCCAAGTTCACCACACTTCCGATCCAGATCTTTCAATGGACCGCGCGTCCACAGGCGGAATTTCGCAACATCGCAGCAGCGGCGATTGTCATTTTGTTGATATTACTTCTTGCCTTGAACGCTTCTGCGGTTTTGTTACGCAATCGATATAGCCAACGGATGTAAAAGTAACCTAAAGGAGTCATTTATAATGTCGGAGAGAATCGCTGAAAATTTGTACGGAGGCTTCAACTTGGCAGAGATTGCCAAGGGTAATCATTCGCAGACTTTGGACCACAGGCAAGGCGAGCGAGAAGGACACGAAGAGCTCGAACTCGCTCTTAAGACGCACAATCTCAGTGTCTACTACGGTGATTTCCGGGCCATTCGAGACGTCGATTTAAATATCCAACGGCGTAGAATCACAGCGATCATCGGTCCATCAGGTTGTGGAAAAACCACTGTATTGCGCGCGTTCAACCGCATGAATGAGCTCGTGCCCACGGCTCGAACCGAGGGCGAGGTGATCTTCAGGGGGAATAACATTTACCAAGATTACATCGATCCAGTCGAGGTGCGTCGGCGCATTGGTATGGTCTTCCAAAAACCTAATCCTTTTCCAAAGA
>DUEZ01000039.1 GCA_011174825.1 Anaerolineae bacterium
GCGATCAATAACCATCCAGATGTGATCGCCGGGAAAGTGGATGTGAGTTCGATCAAGGGATGCATCTCCGGCTCAGCACCCTTGATGCGTGAGACCCAGGTTGCATTCGAGTCGTTAACCGGTGGGAAGTTGGTTGAGGGGTACGGTTTGTCCGAAGCACCGACGGCCTCGCACTGCAACCCATTGTATGGTTTAAGAAAAGAGGGTTCGATCGGTGTTCCGCTTCCGGATGTCGATGCCAAGATCATATCGCTCGATGATGAGGTAACGGAGTTGCCCCCTGGAGAAGTGGGTGAACTCGTGATAAGCGGGCCTATGGTGATGATGGGCTACCACAACATGCCTACTGAAACGGCCAACACTTTACGTGAGGGTTGGCTTTACACCGGGGATATCGCCCGCGTCGATGAGGACGGTTATTTTTTCATCGTCGATCGCAAAAAAGAGTTGATCAAGCCCAGTGGGTATCAAGTCTGGCCTCGTGAAGTGGAGGAAGTCATCGCTGAGAATCCCAAGGTGCTCGAGGTCGGCGTGGCTGGGATACCAGATGCTTACCGTGGAGAAACTGTTAAAGCTTGGGTTGTGTTGAAGGAAGAGGGGAGCGCAACGGTTGATGAGATACGAGCATGGTGCAAAGAGCGGTTGGCGGCTTTTAAAGTCCCGACCCATGTAGAATTCCGCGACGAACTCCCGAAGACTACTGTCGGTAAGATCCTGCGTCGGGATCTTCAGCGGCAAGAACAGGAACGAGGCGAAGAGAAGGAATCCTGATCTGGATACAAATCGTTGCTCAAGTTGTAGGGGCGGGGGTATCCCGCCCCTACAATGATTCCAAGTCATCAGACTTAGATGTTGATTCGATGGCCGTGAGGATGATATCCACAATTCTGTAGGGGCAATTCATGCTGTCTCGCACCCTGGCCGGTTCTCGCGGCACGAACGGTGAATTGCCCCTACACTGTAATAAATCCTCCCTGGGCGATAGCTGGGAGGTGAAAAATCCTCAGCCGTTGTTGTCACGGCGTTTAGATTATTGTTGTATGGGGAGTAGGTCTTCCAATGCGTATAACGAACTCCCTCGGCATCTAGGATAGCTACAAAGAAATGGTGCAGATGTAGGGGCGACCGGCTGGTAGCCCTTGTGCGTAAACGAATATCGACGTCGATACTGGAGCCTTCCCATAGTTATTCGTTTGTGTTTACTCGGGTGATTGAGGGAGAGGGCAGGGTGAGGGTTAATGCGACGGATCATATAGACGTTGCGATAAGGGCTATCTTTTACGATGGTCACGTAATGAAATCCACTGTATGATTCTCCTATAGCGAAAACTAGCCCCCGCTAGGGGGCTAGTAAAGTTTAGAGAAGAGATCTCTTTCAAGCTGAACTATGGGCAGGTACAGGGACTGGTGTGCCACCATTCTTCGTGGGCACAGGTTCAGAGAAGATCTGTTCAAACTCTGCGCGATCGATAGTCTCGACTTCGATCAATCGTTCAGCGACCGCATCAAGTTGGGTGCGGTAGTTATTTAGGAGTGTTTTCGCTTTTTCATAAGCCTCTTGTACAAGCTGGCGCACTTCAATATCGATTTTCTCCGCAACGCTTTCTGAGTAATCCCGTTGCTCAGAGATTTCACGACCGAGGAATATCAATTCATCCTTCTGCCCATAAACCATCGGTCCGAGCAAGTCGCTCATACCCATCCGTGTAACCATCGAACGGGCGAGTTTCGTAACGCGCTCCAAATCGTTCGATGCACCGGAGGTGATATCGTTGAAGACGATTTCCTCAGCTGCGCGACCTCCGAGCATAAAAGCCATATCCGCCTTCATCTTATTTCGAGAGATGAGCGTTCTGTCCTCCTCTGGGAGGGCCAGCGTGAATCCGCCCATCATACCTCGAGCGATGATGCTCACCTTATGAACCGGATCTGCTTCAGGAATGACATGAGCCACGACCGCGTGACCTGCTTCATGATAAGCGACGATATGTTTCTCTTCCTCGCTTATGAGGCGGCTTTTCCGCTCAGGTCCAGCGATAACGCGCTCGATCGACTCTTCGAACTCAGTTTGTCCAATCGTCCGTTTATTCCGTCGAGCGGCCAAGATAGCAGCTTCGTTGACCAAGTTCTCAAGATCAGCTCCTACAAAACCTGGTGTAGATTTGGCGACCGTGCCTAGGTTAACCTCAGGTTCTAGTGGTTTTCCCTTGACGTGCACTTTAAGGATCGCCTCTCGACCTCGCATATCAGGTTTATCTAGAATCACACGGCGATCAAAGCGACCTGGTCGCAGCAAGGCTGGATCGAGGATATCCGGTCTGTTGGTCGCGGCTATGATAATCACGTTGGTATCCGTGTCGAAACCATCCATCTCGACCAGCATTTGGTTGAGTGTTTGCTCTCGTTCATCATGGCTGCCGCCAAGCCCCGCACCACGCTGGCGACCGACCGCGTCGATCTCATCTACAAAGACGATGCATGGGGAGTGACGCTTGGCTTGGTCGAAAAGATCACGTACACGGCTGGCTCCAACTCCGACGAACATCTCAACAAATTCTGAGCCTGAGATGGAGAAGAAGGGAACGGAAGCTTCTCCAGATACAGCTTTGGCCATTAATGTCTTGCCCGTACCAGGGGCACCGACCAGGAGGACGCCCTTTGGGATCCGTGCACCAAGGGTGATGAATTTTTCCGGTTCCTTGAGGAATTCCACGACCTCTTGTAATTCCTCTTTTGCCTCTTCCACTCCTGCGACATCCTCGAAGGTCACCGTTGGTTGATCTCCGGTGAACATACGGGCTCGGCTTTTGCCAAAGGAAAGCGCTTGATTGTTGCTCCCTTGTGCCTGTCTTAGCATCAGCCAAATCAGGCCAACGACAAGCATTGCTGGCAGGATATATGTGACCAAACTGATAATCGTGTTCCAATCGCTGGGTTCTTTGATCTCAAGCTTGATCCGCTCCGTTGAGAGAGCTTCTGGTGTTACACCTAGATCGAGCAACTGCTCAACGAAGGTTTTTGTTGGTTCTTTACGTGAGAACGCTGTTACGCTGGTGCCGGTTTCTGAGAAGATGACTTCCAAATCATTCTCATTGACGACAATGCGAGAGATCTCACCAGACATAATCTTTTCAGCTACTTCATTAAAAGCGAGACGCTCGGGTTGGCTGGCGCCATCTCGAAATTGGAGCACCAGCACAGCAACGATCAAGATCAATATCATCAGAACCAGCGAGTTTCTACCTCGCGGTGAATTCACATCTACCTCCTAAGTAAATCACTACGACAGCCGGTTTGGGGCCATCGCCGTAAATTATACAACATCAGGCCGCCCATAGCGACCAAACCATCATCCTAGAGAGTATCTCATAGAAATTGTTATAAAAACGTTAAGGTTGAGGCATGGGAGTTATGATGAGGCTTTCACGCCTTAACGATACCCTCACTCAACTCGGTTAACCATTGCGCTCATGAACTTGGGAAGCGGTTATCCTACCATGGCTGTATTGGACAGGAAGGATAAAGTAGGCAGACCCAGAGCCAAAGTGGGATAAGGCCTCCAAGCGCTAAGAATGCGATCAGTCCTAAGAACACCGCAATCCAGTCGATACGATCTGTAAAGAAGGATACTTTTGGCTGGGTTTCATGTGGGTAGTGAATGATAGGTGGCTCAAATGAGGGTCGAGAAACAGTGGTTACCTGCGGTAGTGTTGAGAATGTCTTCAGGACACGACAAAGCTGATCGGCGGTTCGATAGCGTGCTGACGGTTCCTTCGATAATACCTTCAGGATAATATCCTCGATGGTCTTAGGGATGAGTGGATTAAGGTCTCGTGGGAGGGGAGGTGGGGCAATCTGATGGAGCTCCGCGAGATCAGTCGGATGGGTTCCTTCGAAAGGTGGACGACCGGTTAGCATTTCGAAGAACATCACACCCAGAGCGTAGACGTCGCTTGAAGGGGAGGGTGGATCGCCGGCCGATTGCTCCGGTGAAAAGTAGATTGGGCTTCCCCAAACGATATCGGAATGCTCGTCCGGGCGGATAGTCGAAAGTGCACGTGCGATACCGAAGTCGGTGATCTTGGCGCGTCCGTCATGAGTTACGAGGACGTTTTGAGGTTTCAAGTCGCAGTGAACCAAGCCAGCTCGATGCGCATAGCCAACACCACTGCTGATTTGGATCATCAAATCCACAGCTTCGTTTAGTTCAAGCTGACCCTGCTGATGAATGAGCGTCTTAAGATCGGTGCCGCCGATGTATTCCATGACGAGGAAATACCTCTCCTGGTCATGGCCGAAATCATGGATCGTGACGATATTGGGGTGAGTAAGATTGGCTGCCGAGCGAGCTTCCTGAAGGAAACGGGATTGGAAAGACGGGTCATCGATCAAAGATTCCCGAAGGATCTTAATCGCTACTTCACGTTGTAGATTTCGATCAAGCGCACGATAAACGTATGCCATCCCACCAGCGCCCAAGCGCTCAAGAAGCTCATAACGCCCGCTGAGGACAACATCGTCGAGACCCGTCAAATTCCCTCCCAAATAAATTCTAACCCTAGGTTTAGGATGAAGCAAACCACTGAACTAGCAACCAAGATTTGACACAAGTGAGAGGAACAAGCACCCTGAGCCTGTCGAAGGGTGCGTATCACAGTTATACGTCATCCTTTGACGGACTCAGGATGACTTTCTTTATTGGATCCATCGATTTGATCGTGGTAGAGCATTACAAACTCAAGATGATGTGGCAGATAGTAAATTCAATGGTGACATTGAAGGAAAGGTAAGCTGTTTGGAAATGGACCACTCCCAATCGAGCCCCTCTTTGGACAGATAATCACGATAATCAAACACAAGTAAATATGCACATAAAGTCATGCGAGTTATAATGGCAAAGAGGTAAGTCCGTGCAGAACGCATGGTTGATCTACAATCCTGGAGCTGGACGTTTCTCTGCTGGGCCCTTCCTTGGAAGAGCTGTGAAGGTGCTGGGTAAGGCTGGTTGGGATGTCAAAGTTATTGAGAGGCAAAGAGATAGTGATTTATCTTTGATGGCTTCAGAGGCTATCCGCGAGGGATGCAAGGCGATATTCGTCGTTGGAGGTGATGGATCTGTTGGTCAGATGGCGGGTACACTTGCAGGCTCTTCCACCGCGCTCGGAGTCCTACCAGCAGGAACGGCTAACGTATGGGCACAAGAGTTGGGTCTTCCTCGATTAGGATACATCAATTTATTTGCCCTCGAAAAAGCCGCCGCTCTGCTTGCACATGGTCAAGTTCGAATGGTCGATCTTGGGGAATGTAACGGCCATTATTTCCTGCTTTGGGCAGGTGTGGGATTGGATGCACAAATCGTAAATAGCATCGAACCGCGTGGACGGCGGGAGAAATTATTCCCAATCATTTATTACGGCACAATGGCGCTTTGGAACACAATTGGCTGGGAGGGAGTCGAACTCGAAATCCATACAGCCGAAAGGACATGGACAGGTAAGTATCTAATGGCTGTTGCTTGCAATGTCCCTGCTTATGCAGGGGGATTACTTGATTTGGCTCCCGGAGCGAAGGTTGATGACGGCATACTGGATTTCTGGCTTCTTGGAGGGAAGTCAATAAGGGATGTGGTTCTCCGGGTCATTCAGGTTTTCCGGGGAACCCATATTAGCGCTCCTGGTGTGGATCATTTCAGAGCACAGGAAGCGACCTTTATCACCAAGTCGAGTATGCCGATGCAATTTGACGGTGAGCCCTTGACGATCGATTCTCCAATAGAGTTCAAAGTACATCGCCGTGCCTTACGAGTTTTAGTCCCAGCCGGAACGGAACCGCGTTTGTTTTCATCATGATATTCATCTTGATGTCGTTAAATGTAATTCAAGTTGGATAGCGATCGATCCATTCAATCATGCGCGAAATACCACGGATTTCGATAAAGTCTTTTCGTCCCAGTTGTATGTGGACCATCCTCGGCGGAGCGTTTGGAACGGCTCTGGTTATTATTATTTTGGTGATAGGTATATTCTCACGAAGGACATCCAATGCAAATCCACCAGTGGAGCCCGTTCTAACCATTGTGAGTCGAACCTCTTCAACCCCGCAAGTTGAGATTACTCCTACTAGCACCATGGGGCCTGAACTACCTCCTTCGCCAACGCCACCAGAACTGCCCGAACAAGATTTCGATCATGGTCAATTGGTTACAGTCTTTGGCACTGGTGGAGATGGACTTCGTTTACGTAACGCTCCTGATTTGGATGCCGCGATCGGTTTTCTGGGATTAGAGAATGAAGTTTTCAGAGTTATCGATGGTCCTATCGACAGTGATGGATATATATGGTGGTATCTTGTAAACCCCTACGAAGGGTCAAAATCGGGATGGGCAGTGGCAAATTATCTTCGGTCTGCAGATGCGCCATGAATTGCTCTACTTGCTAAGTTGAATTATCATCCAGATCGGAAAAGGATTCCATGAGACCGAGACCAACCCGTATTTCTGTGCATAATTCACAAGGCGTACTTATTGTCCACTGGGATGATAACAGTGAATGCGAGTATCCCTTTATAACTTTGAGGGCGGCTTGTCCTTGTGCTGAATGCCGTGAGGGTCATAATAGGCTTGGCGATAAGGGCTTATCTAGTGAATTGGAAATCCCTTTGCAATCGGTTCAGACAAGTGAACTCGAGCGAGTTGAAATGATTGGAAACTATGCTTTGCAGCTCGTCTGGAAGGACGGCCACAGTTTTGGGATATATCCTTGGGATTACCTTCGCGATCTGTGTCCACCGGGCAACATACTGGAGGAGAAGAAGTAGCGTGAGCCATCCGTTAGATGATCTTATCTCCCTCGCTGAACGGACTTACGTTCGTTTGGAGGCAGAGCAATTGATCGAGGATTGCTTGATGAACGCGAACCCCGAGCCCATGAATAGGCTCCTTGAAGAATTGGTGATGGCTGGGATGGACTCGCTAATTGTCTTACGGGAGATCCTCAGTGTCATCCGGTCGGTAAAGTCCACCATCAACCAAGAGGGGATGGAGGTGCAACACGACTTAAGGAAAACACTGTCTCAGTTTGGAATCGGTTGGCCACGCGATCCTTCAGGAGGGACACCGGAATCGTATTGGCATATCTACCATTATGGTTTGTATCAAGAGATAAAAGCTCATGCCCCGTGGTTGAAGATGGAAGATCAATTAATCCTGGAGGAGATCTGCAACGAAGCAGGTAAGCGAGTGAACAAGATCGTTAGGCGCCTCGTCTTGTTAAAAGATTTAGAAGAAACTGTTATGGATTGGATAAATGGGCTGATCCATGAAATCGCTCACTCAACAAATCTCTATCCTTGGAGCCGTCAAGCGTCCTTTCACCATTGATCTCTCTAGACTAGATGGCAGTTACCTCAGCTGATAAGCGGCTGAGGTTTTTTTCTTCAGTTTTAACATGTGATCTAGGTGGTCAGCTTTGCTTGTGCAGAAGTCCGACGGATGTAGTCCCAAAGATATCCTTCATAATGCAGTGTAGGGGCGTAATTTATTGCGCCCCTATGTATTAATTAAATTCGATATCTTTCCTGGTCCGGACGTTTAGAAAAAGCTTAGCAAGAATTCTCGATCCCCTGAGCTTTCAGCTAGGAACAAAAATACGAGAATCATCTAATCCATGATTAGATCATGAAAATAGCCTGGGATAGAAAACGGATTATAAATAATCCTTGAGGTTGTGCTCGACAGCATAGGCTGCCGCTTCTGCCCTGTTACGTACGTTGAGTTTTGAAAGGATGCTGCTTACATAGTTACGAACAGTACCTTCACCTAGATAAAGCATTTCAGCGATTTGTCGATTCGTACGTCCTTCAGAGACCAATTGCAGGACATGCATTTCTTGTTGTGTGAGGTCTGCGAACGCGGATGCTTCTTCCTCTCGCGCCGCTTTTCGCACTTCTTGGAAGACACGTTGTGTGACAGCAGGGTCGAGGAGCGCTTCTCCGCGACCTATGGCTTCAATTGCCCTAACGAGATCATCGCCACCAATCTGCTTAAGGACATAACCTGCAGCGCCTGCTCGAATGGCTGAAAAGAGCATCTCATCTTCTGCGTACGAAGTGAGCATAATGACTTTGGTTTCCGGAAAGGAATTCGTGATCTCTTGACAGGCCTCGATGCCAGAACCGCCTTTGAGTCGGATATCCATGACCACAACATCTGGCTTATGAGCTTTGGTCTTTTCAATTGCCTCTCTGGCAGTCGCGGCCTCGGCCACAACCTCGAAATCGTGACGCTTGTCAAGTAGGGCTCGCAAACCCAAACGGACAACCTCATGATCATCCACCAGTAAAATTCTTTGACGCGCCAAATCAGCTCCCTCTTTTTAAAAGGAATTCTAACTTAGCCGTTGATAATGGACAAGGTTGATCTAAAAAAGACAGCACATGAGTTTGATGCAAAGGTAAGCGGTTGCATAGGTTTGTAGTGATTCAGATGTGATGTGGGGTAAATAGAAACGATGAGCAGAGAATTTTATAAATCAAAGGTCTTTGTTGGTGGCGCTTTGTTCTCGACGGAAATCTATAAAGCGATAACCAACCCCCCGCTCGGTAAGGATATACTCTGGATTAGAAGGGTCAAGTTCAAGTTTCTTTCGTAGGTAATTGATATACAACCTCAAATAATGAGTTTCATCTCTGTACTCATATCCCCAGACTTTAGCAAGAAGCTGTTCATGTGGAACGACCCAACCAGCATTTTGAACCAGATGGTAAAGCAGTCGATATTCGGTTGGCCTGAGTTTTACGAGCTCATTTTCCACCCACACCTCGCGTCGGTCAAAATCGATCTTCAATCGTTCATCAACCTCAATGATTTCGTGGGTGAGGCTACTAGGCATCTCTGTCCGTCGTAAGACTGCGCGGACTCGACTGACGAGTTCCCTTGGACTGAAAGGTTTGGTGATGTAATCATCCGCGCCCAGCTCTAATCCTCGAACGCGATCCTCCTCCTCACCCTTGGCTGTGAGCATAATCACGGGCACATTCGATATCTCTCGAATCAAACGCAAGGTCTCAAACCCATCAATATCGGGCATCATTACATCGAGCAGTATTAAATCTGGTAATTGGTCTCGGAATTGATCGAGGGTCTTAAGGCCGGATATGGCTTCGAAGACTTCGAAGCCATCGTGCTCAAGATTTAGTCGGATGAAATGGATCATCCGAGGTTCATCGTCTACAACCAGAATCCGTCGTCGACGAGCTGCGGATGAAGCCATTTCACTCCCGGACGAAGCCGATGAGTTCTTCTTCTTCTCGCGTGGGTAAGACTTCAATAAAGTTAACGCGATGCATCGGCCAGATAACGCTTACGACAGTCTCAGCGAGATAGGAAAGCTCTTTATCATCGCGGCGTCGAGGGTTGTTGATGATGATATTCGTGTCGTTCGGTCCAGGAAGGTCTTCAATTTCACCGACAACAGCTTCTTCACCCGAAATGTGCAGAAGTACACTGATGGGCATGATACTCCTTTACCGTTTATAGCGGGATATCAATTGTAGATCTAACCCGCCAAGTTGAATCAGATCACCGTGCCGAATCTGAAAGGCCTTCACGGCTTCGATGCGGTTTCCGTTCACGACCGTGCCATTTGCGCTATCAAGATCGATGATGAAAAGCCCCTCCGGTTGTAACAGCAGTTCCGCATGTATTCGAGACACACCATGTTTGTACGCATCAAAGGGTCCCAAGTCAATATCAGGGATGACAGCTTGTCCTTCAATGGCGATACCAAGTGTATAGTTTGTACGTCCCAGCAACGAGAGCACGGCGTCCGTTCCTACGACGCGCAATCCAAGCAATGCGCCCGTTCGCAGTTCAGGTCCTTCGGGATAAGCCGCTCCATCTGTTGCGTCTGCAGGGAAAGGCATGTCTATTGGGCCTGTGGAGGGTGCTGGTGATACGTGCACCAATCGTGTCCCGCATTCGTCACAGTAAAGCGTACCTACAAACTGTTGGTGTTTGCAGGAGGGGCATTCGATCATGTCTTATCGCCCGAAGGTGGCAGGAGAAGTGCGCGCGTTCCATACTTGAGCACCTTTTCTCCGGCGCTTGATATGCGATGATCTTGCGATAGGCGAACAGCTTCGCTCAAGGCAGCCTTTGCCAAGTCTCTTTCACCAGCTGCGATGAGGTGCGTAGCAAGATTTTCAAGGCGTTTCGCTGCTTGTTTGGCTTGACCGAGCTCCGATTCGTGTCGAGCCTTTTCTTGCATTCCATAGAGGGCTATTAGGTTCAGTGCGGAAACGATCGCCTCTGGAGGTGGATCAGCGTCAGGATTTGTGGAAACGGGCATCTCAATCTCCACCGGTAGACTTGTACTTTCAACATCTGGCCTGAGAATATCACCGGAGATATTGAAATGCGCCAGGGTTAGTTCCTCGACCACCCCAATAGGGTGGATCACCAATTCAAGGATGAGACGTATCGCTCCTTCTGTAGGTAGATGTCCAAGGTTAAGGGGTAGGCTATCCCCTAACGGCATCGGCTCAGGTGCGATACGAAAAGCCGATCGGAGGTCGACCTGCTGGCCAACACCGCCCTCCAGACGCACTCGGCTTGCCACAACCTTGCTGAGTGAGTCTAGGATGCTCCTTAACAGATCCTGTATTGCACGGGGTGAGTTAAGAAAGATAACATTGCCGCCCGATCTACTTGCAAGATCGTCAAGAAGACGGTCGCTCCAATCCGATCCTATACCGACACAATTGATCGAGATACCATCCTCTGATGCTTTATCCGCCAATGCGACGCATAACTCTTCATCTCCGTAGGTGCGACCGTCTGTTAAAAGCACCATATGGTTGACGCCTTCCTTACTGAAATTGCGATGGAGGACTTTAAGACCCATATCGAGTCCTTGTCCAATCTCGGTGCCTCCACCTGCTTGCAGTAAGCTAAGGCGCGCTCGTGCGGAGGGGATATCTTTTGCCTGGTCTGGTGAGACGATCATCTCGGCACGATCACTGAAAGCGACGACCGAAGCCGAGTCGATGGATTCAAGATCTTTGAGAATATCAAGGGCCGCTGACCGAACTTGATCCAAGCGTTGGCCCCTCATTGAAGTTGAGCGATCGACCACGATTGTCATATTGATGGGGGAGCGAGTGGATGGTAGCTGCTCGGAAGCGTAAATTTCAAGCAGAAGGTAATGAACTTGCGGTTCACCAATCTGAAGAAGATTTTTTCGACTGTGCTGGATTTTGCATTGAAAGGAAGCTTCAGCGGCCATGATATCTTCGGCCGCTTCAAGTTCCTTATTGTATGCTTTTCGCTGTTCGGGATCGATTAGCGTCTCATACGCGCGGCTTATCTCGAGGAAGAGCTCTGTGTCCCCCGGGGCAATATTCTTGTCAGGGTGAAGACGAAGGGCAGCTTCGCGGTAAGCGCGTCGAAGTTCATCCGGAGTCGCATTTCTCGACACGCCGAGAATAGTATAGTGGTCCTTAACGGATGACACGCCTCCCTCAATCTATTTAGGCGGAAAACCTACCAGCACCGCCGAAATGTTGTCCGGCCCACCGGCTGCATTTGCTGCTCGTACTAATTCTTCACATGCCGCTTGAGGGTGGCCGGATTTGTAAATAATTCTACGAATTTCGTGATCCGGGACAACACCCCATAATCCATCTGAACAAAGCAGTAGATATCCCCCATATGGAATGGAGTGGCTGACGATATCCACCTCAAGGTTTGCACCCTGACCTATCGCGCGGTAGAGCACATTTCTTTGCGGATGACTGGCTGCCTCTTCCGAGCTTATTTGTCCGAGCTCCTTTAGCCTTTCAACAAGCGAATGATCTCGCGTGATGATTTCACTCCTACCGTCATTGATGATATAAGCTCGACTATCACCAACGTGGCCAATAATTATCTGCTTATAGAGAAGTAGCGCAGCTGTTAATGTGGTTCCACCACCAGGGACTCGGGCGACGACCGATTCATTGGCTTCTTCAAGCGCTTGTCGAATGAGTTCCTGAAGCGGAAGTTCGTTAGATTGATTCTCGTTCTCCAACAATCTCAGGAAGGTAGCTTGCGTTAATAAGCGCGCTGTTGTCCGGACGGAAATCGCGCTGGCGACCTCACCTGCACGGTGTCCACCCATGCCATCAGCAACCAGGAACAAACCGAAATCGGGAAGTGTATTCTCACTGGTTGCGTTGCTAAGTAAGACAAATAGGGTGTCTTCGTTATGATCCCGCTCGATACCAGCGGATTGTGCAGCACCAACTGCGATCGTCTGTTGCTTTTCAAGATGCCATGAGGGTTCCAAAGACGAAGGATCAAGTGGAGCTGTTTTGATGCTCTCGGGTGGTAGAACTTTCCTCCGCCGGAATATTTGCTCGAAAAAATTCTTCAATGCACTCATCCTATTGATCCGTCTCATCTCTCTCTTATCGGATTATGCGAGAAGAGCATAGACCTTGTGGTCATTTGATCCAATGAAAAGCCTGTCTTCGGCCATGGCTGGTGAGCCTGTAATTGGACCCTCGGTGCGAAAACGCCAACGAAGACGGCCAGAACGTATATCCAAGCAGTAGAGATAACCATCGACTGAGCCACAGTACAGCGAATCTTCAAAAACCGTGGGTGAGCCGGTAACTTGATGTTCCGTTGAAAAACGCCAAACTTCACGGGCGTGACGGGCATGCACAGCATAGATGTTATTGTCACCACAACCGATAAAGATCTTGTCCTCAGATGTGGAGGGGGTGGAGATTGTCGGTCCACCCATGCGGAAACGCCAGACTTGCCATCCGTTCTCAACCTCAAGGGCGTAGAGCGTCCAATCCTTTGAGCCGAAATAAATCAAACCGTCAAAAATGATCGGTGAGGAGGTAACCGCGCGCTTGACCTTCTTGCGCCACTTCATCTCCCCTCGAAAATCATAACAGTAGAAGTCACCGCTCTCGCATCCAAAATAGACACGTTCCTCTTGGATCAATGGAGTGGACCAAATTGGGGCATTGGCTTCAGCTCTCCATACTCGTCGGCCATTGAGCGAATTAACCACATGTAAATAGGCATCATCGGAGCCAAAGAATATATGACCGTGCGACAGTGTCGGAGAGGATCGGATCGGGCCTTCCGTATAATATGTCCATACCAGCTTGCCCCCACGTGCGGTTATGGCATGTAATCGATGGTCTTCGGATCCGATGAAGATGACCCCGTCTTCAGCTGCCGGACGGCCGGTTATCCCTCCATCAGTTGCGTATTTCCATAAGAATTCGCCAGTCTGGGCATCTAAAGCATAGAGGTTATTGTCATAACAACCGATATAGATCACATCCTGATAGAGAATTGGGCTACCACGGATCTCATCCTCGCATTCGAATGACCACAATTCTTTGACATCGTCCTCGTGAGCGCTGATCTCAGCCGTGCGAGGCCTGATAAGAATTCCTGTTTCTTTAACTGCCGCTAACAATGCTTGTTTCAAGGTCTCTGTAGTCGAATACCGTTTCTTAGGGTCATAATCAAGCGAGGTGTTAATAATTGCTTCGAACTCGGGAGATACGTTAGGATTGATCTCCCGGATGGGGCGCTCCGAGAATGAAAACGGCGGTTCGATGCGAGGATCGCGTCGCGTTAATAAATGGTGCAGAGTGGCACCCAAGGCATAAATATCGCCTGCGGGTGAAGCCTCCCCTCGATATTGTTCAGGCGGCGAGTAACCTTCCGTACCGATCATGGTTCCTTTCGTACCGGGCTGGAAAACTCGGGCGATACCGAAATCAATTAGGCGGATTTGGTCGTGCTGATCTACCATCACATTGGAGGGCTTCATATCACGGAAGACCAGTGGCTCGGGTTTGTGATTGTGGAGATAGCTAAGCACATCGCATAGATCGACTGCCCAATTAATGACCTGCTCTACAGGCAAAAAATCATCCGTTTCGTGCAGAATGGCTTCCAAATCCTTGCCATCTATGAACTCCATCACCAAATACAAGCTATTTTTGTCGGTGTAATAGTCGTAAATGCGAGGAATGGAGGGGTGAGAAAGCGTGGCGAGAAGGTCGGCTTCTCGCTCAAAATTTGTGACGACCATCTCGTACATTGTTTGGTCGGTTAGCATGCTTGTCATTTCTTTGATCGCCACAAGTTTTGTAACATTGGGGAAATGCAGATCTCGCCCTTTGTATACAGAGCTCATTCCACCTGAACCAAGCACACCCAGGATCAAATAGCGATCCTGGAGGGTTGTGCCTGGCTGTAGCCTTTCCAGACCCTCAGTCTGGTTGTCTAGAGCGCGAGTTGTCCTTCTCATTGTCCTTTATAACGCTACCAACACTATGACGAAAAAATTATAGCATACCGGTTTCGTTGCGCAACGCGTACTAAGGTCAGTGGTGGGACTGATTTAACTTTCGCGTTGGAGAAGCCGGTGAGTCATGTTTATTAGTTCTCTCGCTGCTGGTTCTCTGGGTTCAGCTTCGTGAAGTGCTTGGAGGGCGATTTTGGTTTGTTGATGGGTGAAGTCTTGAGCGTGGTCAAGGGCATCCACTTGATTTAGAGCTCTATATAGATCCTCTAAGGCGACTTGCTTAGATTCTTGAAAGAACAAATCAGCGAAGCTTGTAGATTTCGCGATCGCATAGAGGGTGGGGAGGGTTTTCTTACGCTGGCGTAAGTCATCACTCGCCGGTTTGCCTGTTTTTTCAGGATCCCCCCAAATGCCAAGGATATCATCCTGAACCTGAAACGCGAAGCCAAGGTGGTGGCCAAAGGTGCGATACTTTTCGATGATTGAGTCCGGTGATCCGGCTAATTGCGCACCAATGATCGATGACGCTGTGATCAGGGCAGAGGTCTTTCCCTCGATCATTTCTAGGTAATCTTCGACCGAAACATCATCTCGGGTTTCGAAGGCTAAATCTAAGTGCTGACCTTGGGTGAGCCGAAGACACGCTTGATCAAGGGTATATTGGGTTTCGAGGATAAGTTCGGGATTGATGCCTAACTCAGTCAGACGATGGGTAGTGAGGCGTGAAATTGCAAATATGCTATCACCAGTATTGATGGCTTGAGGGATCCCCCAGAGTTTCCAAAGCGTAGCGCGACCGCGCCGAGTGTCGCTATGATCTTCAATGTCATCGTGGATAAGCGTAAAACTGTGGATCAATTCGATCGCGCTAGCGGCCGGTAATGCGTTTTGCCAATCACCACCTGCAGCGGCACAACATAGGAGGGTAATCAGAGGGCGGATGCGTTTTCCCCTAGATTGAGCCTCGTTCAACCAACCCATATGGTAATGGATCATTTTCGTTAATTCGGGATACCGATCTGATGGTATAGGCTGGATGGCGTGCTTGAGATCCTTTTCAATCGCCTCCAACATCTCGACACGGAGCGAGATTGATTCGTCTCTGTTCATGGTCTTCTGAGGAGTCTGGTTTGGTGGAGAGATTCAATGGATCCCGATCCGGTAGCGAACATACAGATACGGATTTCCTCCCCAAGTTGCTGTAGCACCTCACAAACCTTTTCGTTCGATTCAACAGCAGCCTTCAGAAATGGGCTGGCTAGTGCACATATATCCGCACCAAGCGCGATGCACTTTGCGATATCCATGCCACTTCGCAAACCCCCTGAAGCGATCAAGGGGACATCCGGCAGCACCTCACGCACGCCTGCTAGAGCATCCGCAGTAGGAATACCCCATTTTATGAACTTCGCCGCTAAACGAGCTTGTTTGGAATCTTGTGCTCGATGCATTTCAACTTGTGACCAGGATGTGCCTCCTGCACCGGCGACATCGATCACCGCAACCCCTACATCTACCAACCGCTTTGCTACCGGCGGGGAGATTCCCCATCCGACCTCCTTCGCAATAACTGGGACTTCCAGCTGTGTACAAACAGCTTCGATCTTGCGGAGCAGGTTACTGAAATCTACATTGCCTTCGGGCTGAAGTGCTTCTTGTAATGGGTTTAGGTGCAGGATTAAAGCGTCGCCTTCGATCATCTCTACGGCACGCCGGCATTCGTCGATCCCGTATCCATAATTGAGCTGAACAGCACCGAGATTCGCGAACAAAAGGATATCTGGTGCGAATTGACGTACTTGATATGTGCTCTCGAGCGAAGGATCTTCGATCGTGGCGCGTTGTGATCCCAATCCCATCGCGACACCCATTTCTTGTGCCGCTTCTGCGAGGGTTCTATTGATGACGGCCGCGGATTCCGTTCCACCGGTCATCGAGGAGATCATTATTGGGAGGTTCAGTTGTTTCTTCAGGAATTTTGTGGAGAGATTGATTTGATGAAGATCAAGCTCAGGTAAAGCAGAATGAGAAAAGGAAATCCGCTCGAGCCCGGTGGTCAAATCCGATTGGACATCTTCTTCAAGGTTGATCCTGATGTGATTAGATTTTCTTGCGGAAGTACCCGTAACTTTACTCATCGCAGAGTGTTCCTAGTGAGAGAGCCATCTTACCAGCGGTGGATGGCGAATGTCAACTTGCAGAATCGCGGATGACTGAATTACAATCCCTTAAAACCATAAAAGAATGAGATCATTTAAGGAGGAGACAGATGTCAGACACATTCGATCAGGTCAAAGCCGTCATTGTTGAATTACTCAGCATAGACGAAGAGAAAGTCACCCCCGATGCGCGTTTCCGTGAGGACCTAGAAGCAGATTCGCTGGATCTGGTCGAGCTTATCATGGCCTTCGAAGAAAAATTCGGAGGGGAGATCTCTGACGAAGATGCGCAAAAGATCAATACTGTGGGGGAGGTTGTCCAGTATCTTGAGGCTCACCAACAGTAACCCCAGGTGCGGTTTTGAATTGATTTGGGCCGGCTAACAGCTGGTCCATATTCTTAATTGGATTACCCCTGCAAGTTACGAATTATCTGATTTTACGTTCGAATTTTTTCTAGGTGTTTTTAGCAGCCGACGGATTTCTTCATCTTCCTCATCCGTCGAAGATAAGTAATCTTGCATGAACGTAGAGCGTCTCATCCTCAGGGACATCGGCGCTACGCTTCGTACGTCCTCGACTCGAGCACGATCTCTGCCATCAGCAATTGCATGCGCTCGAGCGGCCTCGAAGAGCGTAATTTCAGCCCTCAAGGAATCAATCCCCAATTCCTGTATGAGCTTCAGCCCGAAGGATTCGGCTTGAGAAGTAAGTTGAACTTCAGGGAGTAGATCTCGTGCCGAAACCAATTCCTGTCGGAAGAGCTCCGTCGCTTCTGAGAACTCCTTGACGACAAGGCGAGGATTGTTGCGGAAAGCCACCGTACGATGATATGCCTCAAGACGATCTTTGCGGTGCTCTAATCCTCTCACAATCACCCGCATTCCAAAACGGTCTAGGATTTGAGGACGAAGACGACCTTCTTCAGGGTTCATCGAACCGACTAAGATAAATCGCGCCCGATAGGTGGCAACCAAAGGGCCACGGTGAACAGAGTAGATCCCCTGAGCCGCAGCGTCCAAAATGGCATCAACGATGTCGTCATCCAGCAGATTAACCTCATCAACAAAGAGCAGATTCCGATCCGCTCTGGCCAAAATGCCACGGTTAAGTCGCATACGTTGGTGAACGGCTGCGCGCTCATCAATGCCGCCGACCACATCCTCCAAACGTGAGTTTAAAGGTAACTCGATCAAACGAACTTGCTCCAAGTAAGTCAGCTTCTCACCCATGCCATAGCGACGCGCACAATCTGGGCAAACTTCTTCAATTCCACCGGCGGCGATATCTTCAGGAAGGCAGCCGTAAGCACACCGACTGCGTTCGACATCAGGCAGGAGGTCGATCAAGCTGCGGACCGCCGTTGTTTTCCCAGTACCTCGGGGGCCTATTAGCAAAACACCGCCGATATTATCATTGATCAAAGAGAGGATCAGAGCCATTTTCATTTCGGATTGACCAACGATGGATAAAAACGGGAAAGCGATGGGCTCTGCAAGTCCTAAGTCCTCGGGAGGTGGTGCCTCAATAAAACGTCGAGCGCTTGCTTTTTCAATTAATTCTGTAAGGGAGCGAACACCCTCATGCTCGGATCGTTCACCCATATCCATCATTCACCTGGTGCAGTACGTATTATTGAAGGGTCACTTACGATATTTATGGAGGGCCTCCTTACGCTGGCGTGATCAAGATTGGATCCTCAATAAATCCCTTAGCTTCCGAAGGGACGAAAACTTTAATCCATATCTTCTTTAAGCTCACCCGCATCAACTGTGTGGAGCAGTCCAGGGTCTTCTTCGAGCACATCTATGATCTCAAAGGGTAGCTCGGCCATCATAGGTGGGAGAGGGACGGTGGCTGGGGGGCGAATGCGAGGAGGTCGATTGGGTGGTTCACGGCGAGGGAGCTTTCCCTCCATGATTCTTCGACGAAGAATTCGTGGTTCCTCCGTAATCCATCCGACATAAATGCCTAAGATGTTGTAGACCTGGCGATCGGAGGTGACCCAACCAATCCATTCACCTAATGTGTTATAGATATTCGGATAAATCAAGATCGCTGACCAATCACCAGGTGTTGTATAAATTGGGACGGGTTTCCTCAACGGGTCCTTTACCATTTACCTCTCCGCCTCACGTTTCACGCCTCACGTTTCACGCCTCACGTTTCACGCCTCCCGTTTCATTATACAGTTTGATCAAATCGTAAGAAAGGTGTCTCATCTGCGATGAGATGTTGAACGACGGGTCAGGAAGCGTTCAGGATCACACTGAAAAAAGATTGCCGAGGAGAGCGTGAGTGAGATGTGCGTGGTGCGAGCATGAAGCCGTACCTTACATTTGCTATCTACATATTTTCGTCCCCATATATCGATCGTTTCTATTACGCGAGCTTACGGGGCATCCGAGTATGTCCAAATCCGATTCACTCCAAAATTCCAAAAGAGAACGACGATAACAGCCACTGCAAGGGCAAGATTGCGACCAATGATGACATGATCGAGTTGGATTTGCGAAGTATTTTGGGCGTAGATCGAAGGTGAGAGGAAGTGAAGAAGGCGCTCAGTTACTTGGATCATCGGTGTTTCTGCGAGAGCAAAAACCGGTGTACGAATAAACAGCCCGATCGTGTTAACCACTGCAAATTGTAACGCTTGCTGACGTACCGGCTTACTACGTGAATCAGGGTATGTCCAAAATCGGTTCCAGATAAAATTGCTCGTTACCGCTGCGATGAATGATAAAACACTTGCGATCAAACTTCGCAATCCTAGGATTGAGTTGAGTAGGTTAAATGTGCCAAAATCGACGATGGCTCCAATCACACCTACAACGGAGAATTTCATAAACCTTGTTAGTTCACGACGTCCTCGTGGCGAGATGGAGTTCACAAGCGTCTCCGAAAATCATCGATCGTTTTCAAAAGTCCTTCTTCAAGATCGACATGAGGTTCCCAAGCAAGGATTTCTTTGGCACGGCTGATGTCAGGCTGGCGTTGTTGTGGATCAGCGGGCGCGCGTAGGTCTGGCAGTATCTGAAGACCGGCGGGATTCTTGGTAAGGCGGTTCACGGTTAATGCGAGCTCCTGGATGCTCATTTCGTTCGGGTTCCCAAGGTTAACGGGATCATGCTCGTCGGAAAACATGAGTCGATAAAGGCCATCAACGAGATCATCCACGTAGCAGAAACTACGTGTTTGATTCCCATCGCCATAGATCGTAAGAGGTTCCTTATTTAACGACTGGCACAGGAAATTAGGGATCACCCGACCGTCATCCAGCCGCATTCTGGGACCATAGGTGTTGAAAATACGAGCGATATGTGTTTTTATCCCGTGATAACGATGGTAAGCCATGGTGATCGCTTCTGCGAAGCGTTTGGCTTCATCATAGACCGAGCGCGGACCAACAGGATCAACATGACCCCAATAACTCTCTTGCTGAGGATGCTGTTGAGGATCACCGTAGACTTCAGATGTGGAAGCCAATAAAAAGTATGCATTGTGGGCCCGTGCGACACCGAGGGCATTATGCGTTCCTAAGGCACCTACTTTAAGAGTCTGTATTGGAAGTTGGGGATAACCGAACGGTGAGTTAGGATTTGGGCTGGCTGGCGAAGCGAGGTGCATAACAAGGTCGATTTTTCCTGGGATATAGATGAAATTAGAGACATCATGTTTGATGAAATGGAAATCCTCTCGTCCAGCAAGATGAGCGATATTGTCAAGGCTGCCTGTTATCAGGTTATCCACAACGATCACTTCATGTTTCTCGTGGAGTAACCGATCGCAAAGGTGAGAACCTATAAACCCAGCTCCCCCAGTCACCAGAATTCGCACGGTAATCCTCCTGTCAAAGGAATAAATCAGAAATCAAATCGAGTTAGGGCTTCCAGTCGTAGTTTAGCATTTGTCCATCACTCGTAACACGTTGACCGATGCCATTGGCGACATCCACAATCCACAAATCACCTCGGTAGAGGATCCCCAGACGGTCTGCGCCTGGAGACCAAGCAATGCGTACCTGTTGAGGTTCCAGACCTGGTTCTCCTTGTGGAGGAAAGAGCACACGAAGGTTGCTGCCATCACGGTCCATGATCATTAAACGATAATTGCTGTCGTCGCTTTCGAGAGGTGAGATCGCTTGGAAGTATGCAACTTGGTAGAAGATTTCGCCATTCGGCATTTCAATGATGGGGGAGACGGAGGGGTAGGCGAACATTCCGGTTCGGTCTGAGAGTGGTAAGGCTAGCCCTCCTGTCCCTGTAAGTGCTACCAGATCGAAAACGGGTGAGGCGCTGGGACTCTCGAGCCCAATTGGAGAACCATGATCGACAAAGTAGATCGTCCGATCATCATGTCCCCATGTTAAGCCTGGCACCCACGCCCAATCGCTGAGCGTTTGATAAGGGGCAAATTCACGGAGTGGAATGAATTCACCGCGCTCTAGATCCACTAAACCTACACTATCGGCGCGAGCATAAGCTAAATGGTTGCTATCTGAACCCCAGAGGAACGCAGTTCCCCACCATCCATATTGACCACCGGCGTTAGCTTCTATGATCGGTTCCTCGCGAAGTGTCCTACCAGAAGTTGATAGCGGGATTCTAATTAGGTTGTTATATGCCTGCCATCCTGGCGGTGCTGGACTTGGTTCTACGGATGAGTAGACGACAGAAAGAGACACGGATGAAGGGACCCAGTCAGCGAAGTGGATGATATTACGTGCGCGTAAATCTTTCGGCTCGGCATCCGGATCCGTGGTCGATATTGCCCAAAGTGTATTGATATCCTCCTCATCTTCGTCTGCGTGACGCGTGAAGAGAAACCAATTGCCATCAGACGAAAGTCGAGCCACACGACCGTCCAGATCACCCGTGAGAACCAGGGGTTGACGATTCCCAGTGTTACCTTGGATTAGCCATGCATTTCCGCCTGAAACATAAACAAGACGACCATCGATGGGGAGGGGAGTGTATGCGGCTTGGAGACCAATCATGATGATCTCGGGCTCTGGTTCATGGATGATCACATTCTTCACTGGTGATCGTGAGATCTCTACTCCTTCCTCCTCCAGGATGCGATAGGTGATCTCCTGGAGACCATTCACACCAGGCTGGAGCAGTCGCGTTTCGCCCTCAGGAAGATCCTCATTCTTGATCGTCTGTCGGTTGAATGGGATGACGATCTCTTCGATCTCGAAACGTTCTGCAATTCGAGTAACTGTAACAACAGCGCCATTTGTCAGCAGGGTATAACCCGGAGGGTCAACCCGATCAAGTGTATCGAGTTGGATACCAGCAATTTCGAGGGCTTGTTGAACGGTGGAACCGGATGGGATGGAGATCGCATGGCTAATTGTGTCGGCCTGAATCTCAACTTGGACCAGACCGGCAGTAGCTTGAGGGCCAGAACAAGCCCCTAAGATAACACCGAGAAGGCAAGTTAGGATAAGAACAGATCTACTGGTAGACAAAGGTCTCATTGCTTGGTCACATAACGCGCTGGTATAATGTGCGACTGAATGTTAGCGTAACTCTCCGACGATGGCCAATTGTCCTTCGTTGATGGCGAGTGTAGACACCCGAATACCGGTGGCGAGCGATCCAAACGATCCGGTAAAAGCCTCCGTTAGAACGGCTGATATAGTCTCTTTTAGGGCATTGGGTGCAGGAATTGGTCCAAACTCAGCAGTCGTTAGCTCCAAGGTGATGTTTCCATCAGGATCGACGAGGGGTGTAATTGCCAACAAGACATTGGCCTTTAGAAAATCGCGTTCTGTGGTTCCGAAGACCTGGATTGCATTTTCGCGTAGATATACTTGAGGTTGGCGTAATAAAGGTGTCTCATCTGTCTCCAGCCTATGAGCAATGAACGTAGTCAGCTGCACTTCATCCAGAATGACCATAACCTGCCCAGTCGTCAGAGCCCCGGATATCGCCGCTTGCCACACTTCTGTAAGATCTTCGCTCGTCGCCGGATGCGTTGGAATAGGTTCACCAGGTGCTTTCGGACCTCCTAAGTGGATCTGGCAAGCGATCGTTGCGAGTAGCAACAGGATAAGTACGGTTGTTATGCCTAGCTTGTCTTGGGTGGTGACTTTTGAGCGAACCAAAGCCCTCTCCTCCAGAATCCGAAGTCGCCGGAGATTATAGCATGGGGGAACACATCCCTGCTGAGGGTGTATCAGACATCAGCTTGGAAGCTCGACTTGAAGCACTTCTCTATGTCTCTCCCTCTCCTGTAACAGTTACTCATCTGGCAAACACTCTGCGTGTATCAAATCGAATGGTGACAAAGGCGCTCGAGAATCTTGCCGCCGAGTATCAGCAGCGTGGTCTCAGACTTCAATTTCATCAATCAGAGGTGCAACTAACAACTGCTCCTGAGTTGGCAGCAGATATCGAGCGCTTCCTGCATTTAGAACGCGTGACTCGATTAACTCGCGCAGCTTTGGAGGTGCTTGCTATTATCGCGTATCAACAGCCTGTAACCCGACCGCAAATCGATTCTATCCGTGGAGTGAATTCAGATAGCGCCCTGCGTACATTGCTGCGGCATGGAATGATCGAGGACGTTGGGCGAAGCGATGGACCTGGTCGACCGATTCTCTACAAAACCACCGCAGAATTCCTTCAATACTTTGGCCTAACCGCGCTTCATGAATTACCGCAGATAGACGCTGGTTCAGTGGGTGATAGCGATGGTTCATTACCCGACATTTTTATGGATGTCCAAGCTGGTGGGGACGAATGAAAGCTGAGCGGCTTCAGAAGGTGCTTGCTCGATCGGGGTATGGATCTCGTCGAAGTTGCGAAGCTCTTATCATAGCCAGGCGAGTCACGGTCAATGGTCAGATTGCTGAGGTAGGCACACTGGCTAATCCGGAGATGGATAGTATCTGCGTGGATGGCAATCAACTCAAACCGCCTGAACGAAAAATCTATATCATGCTAAATAAACCGGTTGGGGTTCTATCGTCATTACGATCACAAGGTGGCAAGCCGACAGTGCGCGATCTTGTGAAGAGTAACGAGCGGTTGTATCCTGTGGGAAGGCTTGATCTGAATAGTGAAGGACTTATCCTGTTAACCAACGATGGGAAGCTCACAAACCATCTTACCCATCCACGTTACGAACACGAAAAGGAATACCGGGTTTTGTTGAATAGAAGGCCAGATGAATCCCAACTCGAAACTTGGCGAAGAGGTGTGCTTCTACCAGATGGGTTGAAAACATTGCCTGCTCAATGTTGGCTGGAGAATGATCAGACTGCATGGCTTCGGGTGGTGATGCGCCAAGGACGCAAACGCCAGATACGCGAGACTGCACGAGTTCTCGGATTACATGTGCGTAAGCTCATTCGGGTCCGTGTAGGGAAGTTGAAATTGGGGGATCTTAAATCTGGGCAGTTTCGTGAATTATCTAAGACTGAAATTCGTGAGCTGTTCGCCCTACCTGAAGAAGCATGAAAGATATTTACAACGCTATGGAGGTAGTATTTTTGATCAAGGTGTATAACCCATACCCTTCGATCAGGAAGAAATATAAGAGTGACCATGGCGAGTAAGAAGGATCTCGTCAATCGATCTCCTGATCAACCAGATCACTGGCTACATCTCCCCATACGCCTTGACTTTGAAACCCTTGGCTATCTTCTCCTTATTCTCCTCGCACTCATAACGCGTTTCTATGACCTTGAATCTCGCGTCATGAGTCATGACGAAAGTTTACACACATGGTTTTCATGGGAATTATCCAGAGGCCTTGGCTATAGCCATGATCCCATGATGCATGGACCGCTTCAATTCCATCTGGTGGCTTTATCCTATACGCTCTTTGGTGACTCTGATGCTTCCTCGCGCATCCCCGCAGCGTTTGCAGGTGTGATTGCCGTTGGGATGGTGATTCTCTTCCGACGTTGGCTGGGGAGGTGGGGAGCTCTGGCAGCAGCCGGGATGATGGTCATCTCCCCCTATATGCTTTATTACAGTCGCTATGTTAGAAATGAAGCGCTCGTCGTACCTGAAACGCTTCTTCTTTTCTTCGCGCTTTTTCGATACTTTGAGGAACGTAGACCTCGTGATTTATACCTTCTAGCGGGGGCGCTTTCCCTACATTTCGTCACTAAAGAGACGGCATTTATTTCCGTCGCTCAATTAATGCTCTTTCTGGGCCTCTACCTAGCCCGACGTCTTTTCACTCTTCAATGGAGGGAGGGTTGGCATAAAACGACCTTCACCCTTGGTTTTGTCTCCACCGTATTGGGTGTCGCGCTAGCTCTCTTCACCCTCTTCCGCGAGCGAGCAGCTTCTGCAGAGATCCTCCAACCTGAGTTGGCTTCAATCGCGTTTTCGCCCATTGTAACCTTGGGTTTAATCTTCGCAGTGGCAGGTATTCTACTTGTTGGAGCCTCGATTATTCTATCTTTTGGTCAGCGGCTACGGCAGGAATTTCCGGCCTTGGATCTGCTCATCATCACAGGAACGATGACGCTACCGCAATTAGCCGCACTCCCCGGGTCCCTCTTAGGTTGGAATCCAATGGATTTTGATTCACCAGTGAATTCCACCCGCTACTTAATACTGGTGTGCATCTTCCTTGTGTTGAGTGTAGGAATCGGTGTGGTATGGAATCTGCGGCGATGGTTAGTAGCTGCGATTGTTTTCTTCGGCATCTATGTTGTTTTTTTCACAACGACCTTTACGGATGGCGATAGCTTGATGTCAGGGTTCGTCGGTTCACTTGGATATTGGCTGGGACAACATGGCGTGGAACGTGGCAGTCAACCCATGTACTACTATGTCTTGCTGCAAATACCCGTGTATGAATATCTTCCTGCCTTAGGCGCTACTTTGGCGGGAATCTTCGGGATACTCCAGTGGAGGAACGTTAAGAATAGACCTGTGGTAGGAAAGGGTAAACAACAGGCACCTTTCCCAGCAATAGGATTTGTTGGATATTGGGCGGTCACCTCTTTGGCAATATACTCTTTTGCAGGAGAGCGAATGCCATGGCTGACAGTTCACATTGCCCTACCCATGATATTGCTAGCCGGGTGGGGATTCGGAAAGTTATTCGAATCTGTGAACTGGAGAGCAATGTGGAAAGCGCAAGGATGGTGGCTCATTTTGTTTACAGTATTGACCATCGTGACTCTCTCTCGCGCCTTCGGTGTGATCGTGGGACCAAATCCGCCGTTTCAGGGCAGCGGCTTGGATCAGTTGCGTATCACCGGTATCTTTCTGGTTTCATTAGCCGTTGGAGTCGCTTCGCTGCTCGCGTTGATTAAGGTTGCCCAAAATTGGACTCTGCAAGATTTCGTCATGATGTCCGCTGGGGTGCTGATTGGGTTTCTTGCGCTTTTAACAGCCCGAACTGCGTACCGAGCCGCATTCATTAAGTATGACCAAGCAACGGAATTCCTTGTCTATGCACATGGGGCAACCGGCGTAAAAACAGTGATGGATCAGTTGGATGAATTATCACACCGGACGACTGATCTCCCTGTCGCTTTTGATGACGCTGTCGCATGGCCAGTAAATTGGTATCTACGACATTACTCCGATCAGTATTTCTTTGGATCCAATCCGACTCGCGATCTGCTTGAATACCCGGTCGTGATCGTTGGCGAAGAAAATTGGCAGAAGGTCGAAAGCTTGTTTCAGGACCGTTATCAAAGTTTCGAATATATACGCATGTGGTGGCCAACACATCAATACTGGAATCTCACGTGGCAAAAGATAAGAGGCGCTATCTTCTCGCCTGAATATCGATCGGCTTTGTGGGATATCTGGTTGGATCGTGACTATACGGCGTATGGGGAATTATCGGGTATCGATTTCTCGCTTGAATTCTGGCAACCTTCGGATCGGATGAGGCTATATATTCACAAGGATATTAACTCGTTGGTTTGGGATCGTGGTGTCAGCCCAGTTAGGCTTGCAGATCTCACATCTGCGGTAGATCCTTATCCTCTGATCGAAAAGCAGGCGGATCTTATTTTGGGAGAGGAAGGATCCCTGCCAGGCCAATTCAATCGGCCTCGTGGAATCGCAGTTGCGTCAGATGGAACGATTTATGTCGCCGATACTGGCAATCACCGAATTCAACACTTAGGTTCTGATGGCGAAGTTTTAGCTGTATGGGGTGAATTTTCGAACCTGGAACAAGGACCTGCTCCAGGGGGTACTTTTAACGAACCTTGGGGAATCTCCATCGCTCCTGAAGGTACGGTTTACGTTGCCGATACCTGGAATCATCGAATCCAATACTTCACTCCAGAGGGTGAGTTTTTAGGTATGTTCGGGGTTTTTGGTCAAGCCATCGAACCGGATTATTTCTGGGGACCTCGAGCTGTTGTCGTCGATGAAAATGGACGTGTGTTCGTCGCTGATACGGGAAACAAGAGGATATCCATCTTCACTGCCGAAGGCGTTCCATTAGGTCAATTCGGAGAGTTTGGATGGATGTTAGGACAACTTGACGAGCCAGTGGGAATAGCGTGGAGTGGAGGGAGAAGACTGTACGTTGCAGATACGTGGAACCAAAGGATCCAGGTCTTTTATGAAGCGGATGAAAATAAGTTTCAGGCTCTTTTTGACTGGTCGATTGATGGCTGGTATGGGCAATCACTTGACAATAAACCATACCTGGCCATTGCACCAGAAGGTCATATATGCACTACAGACCCAGAACGATACCGCGTTTTATGCTTCTCTTCAGAAGGTGATTTTCTTCTAGGGTGGGGCGATTATGGCGTATCGCCGAATCGATTCGATCTTCCCGCTGGGATAGCATTCAGTGAGGATGCGCGAATCTGGATTGTCGACTCAGGCAACCATCGAGTGTTGAGATTTGAACTCAAGCCTCCATGATGAGGATGAGAAGAAAAAAACGAAGATGAAGGATCGGTAGTGATAAAGGAGTATTTATGAAATTACATGAATACCGATCTAAACAGTTGTTTTCAAAATATGGCATACCGATACCCCGAGGGCAAGTTGCGATGACGGCACACGAAGCGAAGGCTATCGCACGCGAACTGGGTGGACCGGTCGTGATTAAAGCTCAGGTCCTTGTTGGTGGAAGAGGAAAAGCAGGTGGCATACGTCTTGTTCACACCCCCGAGGAAGCGGAGGAGGCAGCCACACAAGTGCTTGGCATGAAAATTAATGGATTACCAGTACGTAAGGTATTGGTAGATGAAGCGGCTGAGATACGTTCTGAGCTCTATCTCGGTGTGACAAACGACAGGGCGATCCGCAGTCCGGTGATGATGGCATCAGCAGAAGGTGGTGTCGATATCGAAGAAGTTGCACGAACACATCCCGACAAGATCGTACGCACATATATCGATCCATTGCTGGGCTTCCAAGACCATCAAGCGCGATATCTTGCAGTGGTAATCGAGTTAGCTCGAGATCACTGGCGTGATTTCATAAACATCGCGTGTGGCCTCTATCGAGCATATACATCTTCGGATGCTACGCTTGCCGAAATCAATCCCTTGGTGATCACTGGGGATAACCGATTGCTAGCTTTAGATGGAAAAATGGTCTTGGACGATAACGC
Source organism: Anaerolineae bacterium (assembly GCA_011174825.1). Classification (GTDB taxonomy): domain Bacteria; phylum Chloroflexota; class Anaerolineae; order Anaerolineales; family E44-bin32; genus DUEZ01. The sequence goes on from DUEZ01000039.1 coordinate 28,052, forward strand.
ATTGTATCGTCACAGCGATCTTGCCGAGATGTGGGATGTTGACGAAGAAGAAGCGATCGAAAGAGAGGCAAGAAGGTTTGGATTATCCTACGTAAAACTCGACGGATCGATTGGTTGCATGGTCAATGGTGCGGGATTGGCGATGGCAACTATGGATGTCGTCAAATTGTATGGCGGCGAGCCTGCGAACTTCCTTGACATAGGTGGAGGTGCGGGAGCGGATAAAGTTTCCGCAGCGCTTCAATTGATCCTGAAAGATCCAGATGTAAAGGTTGTAATGTTCAACATTTTTGGTGGCATCACCCGTTGTGATGAGGTGGCACGCGGCATACTCGCAACGCTAGAAGAAATCGAGACTGACCTTCCTATGGTCGCGCGATTAGTAGGGACTAATGAGGAGGAAGGACAACGCCTGCTCGCGGAAGCCGATCTGGTCATCGCGGCCTCGCTCGTTGACGCGGCAGAGAAGGCCATCGCACTCGCAGGGAAAGGTCCGTCGAAATGAGCATCCTAATTAATAAGAATACGCGGCTTATCGTACAAGGGATAACCGGTCGGGAGGGGATTTTCCACACATCCCGAATGCTTGCATATGGCACACAAGTAGTCGCTGGTGTCACGCCGGGAAAGGGCGGAGAATGGGTCTTGGATGGAAAAGTTCCAGTCTTCGATACTGTTCATCGTGCGGTCGAAATAACAGGCGCCAACGCGAGCGTGATTTTCGTTCCGGCGAGATTCGCAAGCGATGCCATTTTGGAAGCCTCAGACGCTGGTGTGCCCCTGATGGTCTGTATCACGGAGGGAATTCCAATCCAAGACATGATGCGAGTACGGCGATTCCTTGATCAAAATGGAGTTAGACTCGTCGGTCCGAACTCGCCTGGCCTGTTAACCCCTGGCGAGTGTAAGGCAGGGATTATTCCAGGACACATCACCGAGCCCGGTAATGTCGGTGTAGTATCCCGTTCTGGAACATTAACCTACGAAGTGCTCTATGCATTAAAGATGGAAGGAATTGGGGTTTCAACCTGTGTAGGCATCGGTGGCGATCCTATCAATGGTACATCCTTCATCGATATCCTTGGAATGTTCGAGGCAGATCCACATACGGAAAAGATCGTCATTATCGGAGAGATTGGCGGAAGAGATGAAGAGTTCGCAGCTGAGTATATCAGCGACAGGATGACGAAACAGGTTGTAGCTTTCATCGCAGGTAGAACCGCGCCTCCTGGAAAGCGAATGGGACACGCTGGTGCCATTGTTGAAGGTGGGACTGGGTTGGCCATGGATAAGATTAACTCGCTGGAGGCCGTTGGTGCAGCAATAGCCGAATACCCTGAAAAGATACCTGAACTCCTCAAGTGATCTAGCGATAGATCCTCATAGGTTTCTCATCAAGTTGAGTTGGAAAACGCGAATGATTTACACATGTTCTACGTTAACGAAAAGGAAGGAATCATGACAACAAAGCGGGAGCGTCTACAAGCAACCATTGAGGGTGGGGTTGCGGATCGTCCTGCAGTTGCGCTGTGGCGTCATTTTCCGGTCGACGATCAGGATCCTAAAGCTCTTGCAGCAGCAACGGCTGCCTTCCAACGGGATTATGATTTCGATTTCATCAAAGTCACGCCAGCTTCGTCCTTTTGTGTACGCGATTGGGGTGTAGAAGATGAGTGGCGTGGAAGCACAGAGGGAACGCGCGAATACACTCGACGTGTGATCCAGGATCTGGAGGATTGGTGTAAGTTGAAAGATCTCGACCCCGAGTCAGGTGCATTGAAGGGACAGCTGAAGTGTCTGGAGTTGATAAAGCAGGAGGTGGGCTCAGAGGTACCGATCATCCAAACGATCTTCAACCCATTGGCGCAGGCGAAGAACCTGGCGGGTCAAGAGCTATTGTTTGATCATCTACATCGAGAACCGGAGCTGGTGGAAGAGGGTCTTAAGGTTATTACGCAAAGTGTGCTTGCGTTTATCGATTCAGCTCAGTCACTAGCCATTGATGGCATTTTTTATGCCATTCAACATGCGAGCTACGAATTCTTTGATCGGCAATCATACGCTCGATTTGGCGAAAGGTATGATCATGAAATTCTCGCCGTCACAGAGGGTCTTTGGTTAAACGTCCTCCACCTGCATGGAAAGTCGCTGATGTTTGACCTGGCGGCTAAGTATCCAATTCAAGTGGTTAACTGGCATGATCGAGAGACTTGGCCTGAATTGTCGGAAGGAAAAAAAAGAACGGTAGCTGCGGTTTGTGGTGGGATTGGTCGAGAAACGATGGTCCTAGGTGAACCACAGAGCATTGTGCGCGAGGCGAAAGGGGCGATCGCCTCCATGAATGGTGGGAGAGGTTTGATTCTTGGGACAGGATGTGTCGTCCCTGTGATCGCGCCACATGTGAACATCCAAGCAGCACGTGATGCAGTTGATTTCGCATAGCCACATAATGTTGATTCCGAATATCATTTTTTGGTTGATCATGAAGAAATCTGAGGCTACACGCAGGACACTGCCGTGGCGAAGTTAAGAGTTATTGCAGGATCAGCAAAAGGGCGGAAATTAAGTATGGTTCCAGGTTGTGTGACGCGACCTATTGGGGATCGAGTCAAAGAATCTTTGTTTAACATCATTGGAAATGATGTAATCCATTCAAGCTGGATTGATTTATTTGCCGGCACTGGGAGTGTTGGAATCGAAGCGTTGAGTCGTGGTGCAGATTTTTCGTTGTTCATTGACACAAGTAAGAAAGCGATCGAGACTGTGATTTTCAATCTCAAACATACAAAATTAGTAGAACGCGCTGAAATTCTACGTATCGATGCATTTGATTTCTTAAGAGGGGAACAGAAACAGGACTTCGATTACATTTACATTGCACCACCTCAATATGCCAATTTATGGATCAAAGCATTAAAGGTGTTGGATGAGACCTCAAGTTGGCTTCGTGAGAGGGGATGGGCGATCGTACAAATCCATCCCAAGGAATACGAATCCCTGGATTTATTGAATATTTGTGAATTCGATCAGCGTCGATACGGAAATACCTTGTTAGTTTTTTTTGAGCTAACGGCTAGCTAGGTATCGGTCTTAACCTCACAATGGGATCTGAAATACTTGATCAGTAACTCATAATTTATACAAAGAATTGTTTGTCAAATAAAAGCGGCGGATAATCTACAACGTTGTAGGGGCGGTTCGCGACCCCCCTACGTCATATGAAGAATGATTGCCTTACCTCGTTTCATAAAAGCCTAAGTGCTGTCTCATAAGCTATACCCATGGACAGCGAAAATACGCTACACCCCGTGATGTCATTGCGAGGAGTCCTTCGGCGGAGCCACAGGTCCCGAGCAAAGTCGAGGGGCTCAGGACCTTTAGCTCCGAGATGAGGAAATCTCCAAGCCACGAGGGGGAGATTGTTTCGACTTCGACTCGCAATGATAGGAAGAGAGGCTAAAGGCGCTACACTGCCCTGCTTGGGTGCCGCTTTTGAGACAGCCCCTATGGATCTACATCATTAGCAAACGAACAATCCAAATAGTGGATTATTGGGCGAAGTTGATCGAGAGCCTGCCCTCCGCGCTGTAACTGTAGACTGCGGAGAAGGGTATCATGCTCATGTAAGCATCAATCGCTTTAGGAAGGAGAAGGGGGACATCTTCGACGACCTGCGTTTGATCGATTTTTTCGAGCGAGATCCAACTGGGTTCGCCCTCGGGGCTGTTATGTATCTCACCGCTCTGGACGTCGCCAACATAGATATAAAGACCAATACCTAATTGCTCTCCTGTATCGATATTCACTACACCGCACAGTCTTAACCGCTCAGGGTTGAGCCCGGTCTCCTCAAGAATCTCCCTTCTCGCGGCAGACAGTGGGTCTTCACCCTGCTCAATGTGACCCCCGATACCGTTGTATAAACCTCCCCAAGCGCCACGATCTTCTGGGAGTCGTAAAAGTAAGACATCACGATCACGCAACAGGAAAGAGAGGGTGCGTGGGATAAGGGAATATCGATCTGGCTGAACTCGTTGGCCTGCAAGTGACATGTTATCTGCTTATAACCCTTAAAATATAAGTATTATTTCCTGCTGAGAGACCTTCCCGATTATACTCCTTCGTGTTTGACTTTCTGTAGTATGTCAGCGTTGGGTCAGCCAAACGTTTGCTCCTCCACCGAGGTATAGATATAATGCTGACGAAGATTGAGATAGAATATACTATAGAAGGAGAGGATGATGAGCGATCCACTCGAGAAAAGCAACGAGGGCAGTGGCATTGTCGATAAGATCAAGAATTTCTTCTCGGGTCTTGGAGGCAGCGCTGGTCAGGGCGAGAGCCTAAGAATGGACGATCGTATTGGAGAGACTATCAAAGAGGAGGGGAGAATGGTGAGCGATCCGCTAGGTAAAATTACAGAAGGTGAAGATCTCATCGGTAAGGTCCGCAATTTCCTGGCAGGATTTGTGGGATATGTCGATCGTGAGAATCGGCGAGAAGCGGACAAGTTGTTGCGAGAGACAATCGCTCAAAGATATGAAGAACAGTGGAACAGGATTTCCGAGTTGCAGCGCCAACTCATATCCGAAGGACAGCTTGAGCTGGTGGATGATCTAGAGGCTGCAACGATCAAATTGCGCGCTTTCGTTGATCGGGTAAAAGGTGCCTCCTATGGTTATGCAGGTTTCTTCGATGCAGTCCGCATACATAGTGACGAACTCGAAAAAGTCTATCAATATGACATTGCCTTGCTCGAGGGAGCTCAAAATATTGCGAACGCGGTGGACAACGTGGCAACCTCGTTTGGCTCAGATGGGTTACCTGCTGCGATAAGGCACTTGATAAGCTTGAGCCAAGAAGCAGTCGATGCGTATAATCGACGCGATGAGGTTATACTTACCACCGGCTCATAATGATAGAAAGAGGAGAGACAGCCATGGCAAGAATATTTGATGTTGTTGAACATGCGGATGAAATGCGTGATGAAATCGTCCACCGATTTCCTGAGACAGGCTCTGGTGATTTCCGCATCGGTAGCCAGGTGATTGTGCGCGAAGCACAGTCAGCCGTATTCTTCCGCGACGGTAAAGCGCTCGATAGCTTTGGGCCCGGTAGGCACACGATAACAACTGCGAACATCCCCCTCCTGATTGACCTGGTCGGCAAAGCGTTCGGCGATCGTACACCGTTCACTGCGGAAGTGTACTTTGTCTCGATGCGGGAATTTGCAGATGAGAAGTGGGGTACACCACAACCGATCCTGGTTCGGAACCCGGGGATGGGACTGGGAGTGGCTCTGCTTCAAGGATTTGGCACCTACAGTTTCCAAATCTCCGATCCACAACAATTTGTGACTCAAATTGTGGGCGCGACGGGAGCCTATGCAACACGAGATATCCATAGCCGTCTGCGATCGATGTTGCTCTCCAAATTGCAGGATCTGTTAGGGGAGACGACCGATGCGAAGAACGTCGCCGATCTGATTGGATTGGTGGAGGAGATGGGAGCCGGCGTGCGTGCGAAGGCCCAGGATGATTTCAAGGCGATTGGCATGACGCTTAAGTCATTCTACATTGAGAGCCTGAAACCCTCAGACAAGTCGGTCGAAGAGCTGCGTGCGATGGGTATGCTCGATATGGATACCTACACACGCCTCCAGGCAGCTGATGCCATGCGAGATGCAGCCCAGAATCCTGCAGGCGGAGCCGGATTGACAGCGGGTATTGGGGCTGGGATGGGCATCGGTAGCGCGATACAAGACGCACTCAGACAGACGGGTGAGGGTGGGGCGGATGCACCAGCCGGGGCACCCTCAGCGGAAGGTCCTCCACCCGTGATGACTCCCTCTGAAGCCGCGGCCTATTTGAAAGTGGCAGAGGAGGATGTGATCGCTGCCATCAAGGCCGGTGATATCAAAGCCAAGAAGATCGGAAAAGCTTATCGCATCAGCAGAGAAGCGATTGATGATTTCCTGTCCGGATGAGCGCGGCAGATAATCGCATATAAAGAAACAGGGCGTCGAGAGATGGACCGGCGCCCTGTTTTGATTTTCACATAAATGAGAATTAATTCTTGAATAGCTTCAATCGATCCGACGAACGGGCAAAAATATTTGTCATCCCTACTCAAATACGACCGAGAACCAGGCACGCATTCTGTCCCCCCAAACCGAAGGAATTCGAGAGAGTAATATCGACATCCACTTCGCGAGCGACATTCGGGACAAAATCCAGATCACATTCAGGATCAGGTGTCTCCAAGTTGATCGTTGGATGGATGATGCCATCACGTATGGTCATCAAACAGACCGCAGCTTCAACAGCGCCTGTCGCTCCCATCATGTGACCAATCATGGACTTGGTTGAACTAATAGGAACGTTGTACGCTTGGCTTCCGAAGACGGATTTTATCGCTATCGTCTCGGCAAGGTCACCAAGTGGTGTTGCGGTGCCGTGTGCGTTAATGTAGTCGATGTCTTCGACCGATACATGCGCATCCTCGAGCGCTCGACGAATCGCCAACGCTGCACCTATTCCCTCCGGATCGGGAACGATCATATGATACGCGTCGCTGGAGACACCGGAACCGAGGATTTCACCATAGATATTAGCATCACGTGCTTTTGCGTGGTCTAGACTCTCTAAGATCATGACCGCACCGCCGATTGCGGGTACGAATCCTTCCCGGTTTTTGTCGAAAGGCTTCATCGCTTTCTCGGGCTCATCGGTGTAACTGGTCGATAACGCTCGCATTGCCGAGAAGCCGGCCATGACAGTTTCCGCGACCATGAACTCGGAAGCACCCGCGATCATAACTTCCGCTGCACCGGATTTGATCAGCGTCGCTGCATCACCGATGGCTTGGGTGCCAGCAGCGCACGCGGTGCAAACAGTGCTGTTGTAGCCTTTTAAATTATTTATTTCAGCTATCCAAAAAGATTGCATGTTTGGCCAGAAACGAAGAACCTGGAAGGGCGATAGCTTGCGTGCATCTTCAGCGAGTAGTTGCCGCGTCGCCTTTTCGCTCTCATCGACCGTGCTCGCAGCGGATGTTCCAATAATTACCCCGATTTTTTCACGATCTTCTTGATCGAGGTCAAGGCCAGAGTCTGCGATCGCCTGCTCTGTAGCGATAACGGCTACCTGGGTTGCGAATGTCATATGCCTGAGCTTTTTACGGGGGAGAAACTCACTTGGATCGAAATTCTTGATCTCGCCACCTACCTTGGTCCCGTAGCGGCTCATATCGATGAGTGTAATCTGCACCACGCCTGATTGACCATTTATAAAAGCTTGCCAACTGTCGTGCATCGTGTTGCCGACCGGCGTGATGGCGCCTATGCCCGTGACTACGACCCTGTTTTGACCTTGAGGGTTTGTGGATCGGGATTCAGGTTTACGCTTTAGATTCATTTTTTCCTTCAAGGGTAATCTCTCCACATATGTTTCGTGTACTAAGTTGGTCTCGTCCTTGCTTACGATTACAATTTCAAGATTTTATCAGGTTTCTTGGTCTTGATACTCCTTTTTTTACGCCCAATGCTGTTCTGTGATTTGATCAAATCGTTGGGGGATCACTCATGCTAGAGCTGGTATCTCATCGTCTCGAAGAGAATGGTGTAAATCAGTGTGTGCTCAATCGAATGCCCCCTGGATTGTCTCTGATCAGAGATGGGCGTTTAACCTGTGGATGATATGAGGTTCAAAGAAACGTATTAGAACCCCTTTTTCTTCGCTAACACCTCCATTTCTTCGGTTGTTAATGATTTGGCCTTGGGTAAACGACGGATCAATGATTTAAATTTTTTCGCATGGACAACATGCAAGGGGGCTCCATCTACCTTGACGAAAGTGTCGGGATTTACAAAGACGAGAATCGGTTGGATAGAGATATCGGATATATCCGGGAGGGCTCGGTGGAGTGCCTTTTGCATCGACCGAGCTTCCGCTTCAGCATTCTTCTGCAGATCTCCTAGCGATCTTTTCCCCGATCTACGAAGCAGCTTTCGTTTCGTCCTCTGCGAGAACCATTTTTCACCAGCATAAGTAATTTCGCCATCCTCATAACGAGGGACAATGGCAAACGCACCTTCTGGAGAGAGCAGCGCATGGCTAGTACCCAATTTGTAATGATAAATCTCGTAACGGTTATCAAGACCCTTCAATGCCTCATCAATAATTTCGTCGGTGCGTGGCTTTGCTCCCCACCGGTTGTTTATTGCTAAACCTGTTTGTGAGCATACAACACCGATGATGGACATGATCAGGAATTGATTGCTTAGCTGAGGTTCTCTGAAGGTCATAATGAACGCACCAATTAACAATCCCAGACCGAGAAAGATCATCGCCTTACTAAGGGTGTTCCAACGTTTAATCATCTTCAAATCAATGTACTGACGCATCAGGCCTCCATCCGCTTGAGCACAATACAGGCGTTCTGACCCCCGAGACCAAATGAGTTCGACATAGCATAGTCTAGTGCTTGTTCGCGTGCTTGATTGGGGACGTAATCGAGATCCAGCTCCGGATCAGGGTATTCATAATTGATTGTCGGGTGGATCATGCTCCGCTCAAGTGAAAGAGCGCAGACGATGGTTTCGATGGCCCCGGAGGCGCCCATGGCATGACCGATCATGGATTTCGTGGAAGAGATCGGGATTCGGAATGCATCTTCCCCAAAAAGAATTTTAATCGCCAGCGTTTCAGCAGAATCGTTCGCAAGTGTTGAAGTACCGTGAGCGTTAATATATGAGATTCGATTTGGAGAGATACCAGCGTCCTCGATGGCCCATCTCATGGTACGGATCGCGCCCTTTGCATCGGGATCCGGAAGGGCGATGTTATAAGCATCACTTGAGCTAGCGTATCCAACGATTTCAGCGTAAATGTGAGCTCCTCTTGATCGGGCGTGATTGAGACTTTCCAAGATAAGACATGCTGCTCCTTCCGAGAGGACGAAGCCCTCCCGTTTTGCATCAAAAGGGCGTGAAGCACGTTCAGGTTCATCATTAAAACTCGTTGGTAAAGCCCGCATTGTCGAGAAACCAGCGAATATAAAATCTTGGATTATCGCTTCCGATGACCCCGCGATAATAACGTCTGCGCGGCCGATGCGGATGGCAAGGGCGGCTTCGCCGACGGTTTGAGTCCCCGTTGCACAAGCTGTTGCGATCGTACTGTTGGGGCCTAATGCGTTGAATTCACTTGTCACATGAAATGCTGACATATTGGGTAGCGCCGAAGGAAGTACAAATGGATTAACCCGTGACAAACCCTTAGTTTGGAAGATCTGTAGTCCATCAACAGCACGCTCAATGCCACCTATAGCTGTTCCAAAGTAAACACCCACGCGCTCAGGTTTAGGAAATGGAATAATTAACTTAGAGTCCTCCATGGCTATCTTCGCAGCTGCGAACATGATCTGCGAAGCACGGGACATCCTGCGGGCATGCTTGGCCTGTAGATAATCAGTCGGATCGAAATCTGGTATCTCGCCTGCAATCTGGCATGGCAGGTCACTGTGATCGAACTGAGTGATCCGGCGTACTCCTGATTTCCCAGTCAACAGCGCATCCCAAAAGATCTCAAGGTCGTTACTTAGTGGCGTGATGACCCCAAGACCGGTGATGACAACACGGTTGTTTTGAACTGTTGAGGGGCTCACGTTGTTTCCTTTGGGTTGGTTTCCATCAATCGTGTTTGGATGGCTTCGCGGGTGGCCTCCAGTAGTCCACTAAGTACTGCTTCTCTTGCCACTCGAATGGCCGAGACAATTGCCTTTGCATCGGAACGTCCGTGTCCAATGAAGACCAGTCCATTGACTCCAAGAAGAATAGCAGCACCGTGTTCGGAGGGATCCAACATCGATCCAATGCGCCTAAATGCCGGTCTAACGAGCAAACCACCGATCGATGAGATCGGTGAGGCTGTTATCTCGCTGCGGATGATCCGACTCATGAAGCTGGCGACGGCTTCACTTGTTTTGATAAAGACATTTCCCGAGAAGCCATCGGTAACCACGACGTCCACCTCACCGGCAAAGACTTCTTTCGGTTCTACATTGCCGATGAAGTTGACACCCGCAGCCTCAAGTAGGGGGTACGTTTCTTTAACCAGCATGTTTCCTTTCCCTGGCTCCTCACCGTTGGAGAGAAGCCCCACGCGCGGTGAGGTTTTCCCTAATAACTTCTCAGCGTAAATCGATCCCATGATGGCGAACTGAATCATATAGATCGGCTTGCAGTCCGCATTCGCACCGACATCCAACACGACAGCTTGGCCGCCCATCACGGGGATGATCGGAGAGACAGCAGGACGTTTCACCCCACGGATACGACCAAGTCGGAACAGCGCGTTTGCCATCGCGCCACCGGTGTTGCCAGCCGTGACGAAGGCGTCAGCCTTGTCGTCTTTTAGGAGTTCCATACCAACGGCCATCGAATTGAGAGCTTTTCCTCGTGCGGCTTCTGCTGGCTTATCCGTCATCTCCAACACTTCAGGCGCGTGTTCGATTTGTATTCTAGATGTGGGCACATCGAATGTGTCAAGTTTTGGCTGAAGGAAGTCCTTCGGTCCGGTTAATACGATCGTATCCTCCCAAAGGGCCGCAGCCTCAACCGCGGCCGCGATTTCCGGATCAGGATGGGTATCGCTGCCCATCGCATCTAACACAATCCGCATGGTGGTTGGCCTCCTCATGGTAGAATCCACGGCTTTTTTATTTCAATCGAACGATCAAAAACCATCACAGGATGTAACAGGCGATTGATATATCCCCCATTTGTATTGAGGTTTATATTGGGATATGTTGACACTGAATGCTCGTAAGCTATAATACCGCATACATTGATTTTTATTGCGCTGGTGCTGGAATTGGCAGACAGGCATGGTTGAGGGCCATGTGCCGTAAGGCGTGCGGGTTCGACCCCCGCCCAGCGCACCACAGCGGGAATCGCGCAAAGCGGCTCCCGCTTAATATTTAATACAAGATCTGTTCGATAAATGCTTTCGTCCTGGCATGTTGAGGACGAGTATAGATCTCTTCAACCGATCCTTCTTCGATCACTCGCGCATCTGCTAAAAACACCATCCGATCCGCAGCGGCTTTAGCAAATCCCATCTCGTGTGAGACAACCAACATGGTCATTCCGTCTCGCGCCAGATCGACCATCACATCCAAGACCTCGCGGATCATTTCGGCATCCAAGGCAGAAGTGGGCTCATCGAACAACATGATCAGTGGATTCATAGCGAGAGCACGGGCGATGGCGACGCGTTGTTTTTGACCGCCTGAGAGCTGATCCGGGTAGGCATCTGCTTTCTCAGGTAATCCTACTCGTTTAAGCAGGCGGTGCGCAGTCTCGACGGCTTGTTCCTTCGGCCATTGGCGAACCTTCTCCTGGGCGATGGTGATATTCTGGAGAGCGGTCAGGTGGGGGAAAAGGTTGAACAATTGAAAGACCATCCCAACTTCAGAGCGCAGTTTATCCAAGTCTGCGTTAGGTTCGGTCACCCGAATACCATCCACAATGATCTCCCCTTCGTTCACTTTTTCGAGCTGATTGATGCAGCGAAGGAGAGTGGATTTGCCGCCCCCGCTGGGACCAAAAATGAACAGCACTTCACCGCGTTTAACATCGAGGCTGACGTCGTTGAGCGCTTCAACGTGTTTAAATCGTTTGTAAACATTTCGTATGGTGATGATATTATCGTTCTCCACTCTTCATCTTCCTTTCCAACCATTTAACCCCCATAGATCCCAAGAGGGTCATCGAAAGATAGAGATATGTGACGGTATTCCACGTCTCGAAAGTACGGAATGTTCGCGAACGATTTAATTTTCCAAGTTGTGTAAGATCTCGTACTGCCAAGACGGATATAAGCGATGAATCCTTAAGCATGGCGATGAAATCGTTGCCCAAAGGAGGCAGAATAACCCGTATGGCTTGAGGCAAGATAATGTAACGCATGGCTTGTAAATATGTCATTCCCAGAGACCGCGCAGCTTCCATCTGGCCACGCTCGATGGATATAATCCCGGCGCGGAATACTTCCGCTTCGTAGGCTCCAAATCCGAAAGCCAATCCAGCGATGGCGCGCGCGATAGGGTTAATCTGAGTTATATCTAGAGAGGATAACGAATTCCCGATATCTTGAAGAAAACCAAGCCAGCTGGTATCTAAGATCCATGCTCCTAACCCATTGGCTCCGCTGATGAAGATAGGAACCAAGACGTAGGCGACATAAATAATGATCACGATCATTGGAATACCGCGTACGACTTCAACATAAAATGTGGCCAGATTGTAGATGATAGGATTGGTGGAAATCCGGCCCAGGCCCACGATCAGGCCAATGACAAGTGCAATAACAAAAGCTGTAATACTAACTGTAAGTGTTACTTTCAGGCCGGGAACGATAAAGTAAAAAGCATCGGCGTAGTTTGGAAGATTGGCGATCGCGTAAACCAAGGCGATGCCAAGCATAAGAATTATGAGAGCCCACCAAGGAAGATTCTTTATTCGGTTTGTGGCTGGCAAAATACCTGGTTCTTTACGGGGAGCAAGGACTTCGATGGATTCGGATTTTGGATCGGGCACGTAGAAGCTCCTCAAGATTTAAAAATGGGGGTCCGCAATCAGCTACGGACCCCCTTCAGATTGAATAATCTACTCCTCCGCCCAATACTTCTGGTAGAGAGCGGTGAGGGTTCCGTTGTCACGAAGTACTCCGAGTGCGTTATTGATCGCTTCCGTCAACTCGCTTCCAGGCGGGAAAACGAAACCCAACTCCTCCATGCCGGTGACCGGTTCTGGCAGGAGCATGATCTTGCCCGGATTTTTATCGACAAAGCCCTTGCCAGCTTCTTCGTCGATGACCACTGCGTCGACGTCACCTGCGATGAGCGCCTGAACAGGCAGATCGAAGACGTCATAACTTAGGACGCGATCTTCTCCGACCAGCTCGATGGCCTTTGCCTCGTTGGTGGTTCCAATCTGGGTTCCGACGAGGGCATCGCTGGCGACCAGGCTGTCTTGGTCGACGATCTCTGTCTCATCGCTGCGGACGAGGATGTATTGAGCGATGACCATGTAGGGGATCGAGAAGTCGACGATTTCGTCCCGCTCGGCGGTGATCGTTACCCCATCGGCCACCATGTCGTACTCGCCGGCAGCGGTAGCTTCGAAGATGCCCTCCCAGGCTGCTTCAACGAATACAGGAGTGCAGTTGAGGATTTCACAGATGGCACGGCAGGCGTCATAGTCCCATCCTACGGGTTCGTTGGTGGCTTCATCGATGTAGTTGAAGGGTGGATAGGCGTTTTCAACTGCGATGCGGATTTCTTGACCACCTAGGTCAAAGGCAACTTCTGTCTCGCCCCAATACTTAATGTAGAGTGCATTGAGGGTTCCATCGGCCCGAAGTTCTTCAATGGCGTAATTGACCGCTTCCGTCAACTCGCTTCCCGGCGGGAAAACGAAGCCCAACTCCTCAGCGCCGGTGATTGGCTCTGGCAGGAGCATGATCTTGCCCGGATTTTTATTAACAAAGCCCTTGCCAGCTTCTTCGTCGATGATCACTGCGTCGACGTCACCTGAGAGGAGCGCCTGAACAGGCAGGTCGAAGACGTCGTAGCTTAGGACGCGATCTTCACCGACCAGCTCGATGGCCTTTGCCTCGTTGGTGGTTCCGATCTGGGTTCCGACGAGGGCATCGCTGGCGACCAGGCTGTCTTGGTCGACGATGTCAGGCTCAGGACTGCGGACGAGGATGTACTGAGCGATGACCATGTAGGGGATCGAGAAGTCGACGATTTCATCCCGCTCGGCGGTGATGGTGACGCCATCGGCCACCATGTCGTACTCGCCGGCGGCGGTCGCCTCGAAGATACCTTCCCAGGCAGCTTCGACGAAGATTGGGGTGCAGTTGATCACCTCGCAAATGGCGCGGCTGGCGTCGTAGTCCCAACCCATAGGTTCGTTGGTGTCCTCATCGATATAGTTGAAGGGTGGATAGGCGTTTTCAACTGCGATGCGGACATCTTGACCACCAAGATCTGGGATTACGGAGGGAACCTCTGTAGGTGCAGCTTTTTCGGTGGGAGGTGGAGCTTCTGTAGGTGTAGCTCCCCCACAAGCTCCAACCAATATACTGGCGATGATTAAAAGACTAACGACTGATATCCTTTTCATTTCTCCTCCTGGAATAGACATCAATTTGTAGTTTCAGGTTGGCCGTAGCTTCTATCGAACCTCCTTCCCCAGTCAGTTATGGAATCTATAGTTGAGATAGATGTACATGAGAGATATGAAAGTTTAGAATAACCTCAGTCTGACAGAAAAGCAAACCTATTATATACGTTAAATTTACTCTTCCAGAATCATCTTTGGAAAATATGAAACGGGATCGTACGAAACGTTTCTATTCTTTTAGGATCATTGAATGCTGTCTTGGATAGATTGACTCTTCAAATGTTCAAATCTGTGTAGCCGCAGGCTTCAGTCTGCGCGATTTTCGAAGCGCAACCTAAAGGGTGCAGCTACAAAGGACATCACATCCTCGAAAGTATGTTTTTATCGTTGGGGCGCATGGCCATGCGCCCCAACACCTGTTGAATGTCATTCCGAGGAGCCACGCGACGAGGAATCCCTATGATGAAACCATTTTATTCGATACATCATAGGGATTCCTCGCTCGTGTTACTCGCTCGGAATGACATTTGCAGAGATACCATTGATGTATTAACTGATTTATGCCTGCGTAGATATCAAAAACGCACCCTAAAGGGTGCGGCTACAGTCCTACGTATTGTCTGAGTGCCCAAATGCCCTGGTGCCCAAGCCCCCTAATGTTTTTATTATCGGCATGCATTAGCTTGAGTAGATGCATAAAACGCACCCTAAAGGGTGCGTCAGCACAATCGTTACTATTGGGGGAGGGGGCTGAATTCTTTACGCAAATCAGATCATGACCGGCAATTTAACTTATAACAAGATCTCGCCAAACAGGCGACCCAACAAAAAGGCTCCTACCCCTGCAATTGCATATGGTGCATAGTTCATCATTTGTTCGAGTGCCTGCTTATGCGTAACAGCACTTCCTATGAGTGTCGCAATCATCCGCCAAAAGCCGATTTTTAAGAGATCCACTGTACGTGAGAGTTGTTTTTCCATGATCACTTCGATGTGCTGATCCGGAGGATATGACCGCTCTCATCCGATACTACCCGAACGATCCGGCTCAGCTTCCTTCCTCCAGGTAATTCTGCCTTTCCCTTATACGTTAGCGTAAATCGCTGGCTCCCATCCTTGGGTAGAGGTCCAAGTTGGACGTTCGGCTGGACGCCTTTCATCTCGGGAAACTGACGAGTTACCTGGCGATTTAACTTGTCGATCGTTGAACGTTTCATGGCCGATGCCTATCCAATGCTGACCCTTTTCCGGAGGAAGGCGGGTAGGTCTAGATTATCCATGTCCACATACGGTTCATCCGGTTCATGTGACCGATCAAGGGTCAAACGAGGTGACATTGTCCGAACAGGTCTGCCACCAATTCCGGTTATGATCAGGATTACCTGGGCTCGACCGGTCATGGCCTCCTCAGACGTTGCACCAAGGATAAGATCCGTGTCTGGCGCTAATGATTCGCGGAACTCTTCGACAGCCTCACCTACCTCATGCAGCGTAAGATCCTCACCGCCTGTGTAGTGTACCAAAACACCTGAAGCTTGATCTATACTATCCAGAGAAATGAGCGGGTGATGTAGGGCTTGATGGATAGCGGATCGGGCTTTTTCCTGACCCTCTCCTAATCCAATGGACATGAAGGCTCCACCACCGTTCATCATAAGCTGTCGGATATGGGCGAAGTCGACGTTGATCAGTCCTGGCCTGGTGATCAATTCAGCGATCCCTTGAATGCCTTGCCGTAGAACGTCATCCGCCAATCGGAATGCGATCTCGAGGCTGAGATCCTCGGGGACAATTTGTAGCAGGCGATCATTTGGCACCGTGATCAAGGTGTGGGTATGCGGCTGGAGCTTTTTTACACCTTCGGAAGCAGTATGGGCTCGGCGGTTCATTTCAAATGCGAAAGGCAGCGTAACAACGGCGATCACGACAGCTCCTAGTTCTCGAGCGATTTCCGCTGCAATCGGAGCAGCACCGGTCCCTGTTCCACCTCCCATACCAGCTGTGATAAATACCATATCCGCTTGTCGGAGTGCGTTTGCGATCTCGCGGCTGCTCTCAATCGCTGCTGCAGCGCCAACTTGAGCATCGCCGCCCGCACCTAGACCTCTTGTCACCCGTGGACCAAGTTGAATTTGACACGGCGCAAGGCTTGAAACGAGAGCTTGCTTGTCGGTGTTTGCGGCGATGAAGTCGACCCCGGGTAGACCGAATTCGATCATGCGGTTGACTGCGTTCGATCCTCCACCTCCAAGACCAAGCACTTTAATTCTGACACGACCGATCTGGTTGAGTTCGTCTTTCGGGGTGGAATGAGAATGTGCAATCTCATGCATTGGGATCTCCTCGATGTTCGCATTCTAGATTTGTTTGATCGGTGGCGCGAGCTGGTCCATCCTTGGTTAAGAACTTGCGACTCGCGGTACCGGTGAACCTTCTCACCTTACAGCCAGTAGAACGTAGATCGTCTTCGACTTGCTTCGGGATCACCTGTTCGTCTCCAAACAGGGTTACCGTCTCTGCAAGTCGTGCTTCCCGAGCAGAGAAACCCACGACGGGTTGAATTGCGAGCGCAAACGGACCGATGACGTCCCAATTCTGCGTGTATTGGGGACTCGGGCGCGGAGGAAGCAGCACATAATGGTGGAGAGGTTTCTGCTCATGTAATGGAGCCTGCTTGGCTTCCACAGTCATCAAACGTTGGATCATTGAAACAACAGGTCTTGGATGATCTACCGTCAAGTGCCAGGCGGCATGGTTATCTTTGTGATCCGGGTAGGAGGCGAGATGATAGAAAGAAAAATTCTTAACCTCTGAGGGCACCTCCTCACTGGCTAAGGCACGGGCGATTGCGAGGTTTTTTTCAGCATGGAGATCAGTACCTAAGCTCTGAGTCTCATCGGAGGGCAATTCTCCACCCGCGATGACGATCATAGGAAGAGCTCTCTGGAGAACTTTTTCCCCAATCTCGGCATACCAATCGAAAGTTCGGAAACCAATTTGATCCTCGCACTCGGGAGGCGTATGATAGGGGCGTGCTTCAGGCCATTGCGAAGATCCACCTTTACCCCAATCGATTGGTTTCCCGTAGGTGTAAGCGTAGATCCCGAGAGTGATTTTTCGAAGAAGATCTTGCTCACCGCGCCTAGCGAAGGAAGCAAAAGCGGCCTCGATGAATGCGGTGTCCCAATAATCTCCCCCAGGTTCTAATGGGGGCAAGACGGGGATAAGCCCCGCAGATTCTTGTGCTCTTAACACCGGTAGGAGGTGGTCGATATACCGCTCCACCAAACCAGTTCGACCCCATTCAGAAGAAGGCCAGCTGCTCTTGAGGTTTGGTCGATCGAAGACGACGACATACCGAATGCCCCAACGAGCATAACTATTGAGGATGGGCTTGAGGGTCTCAGTTGAAACGCTGCCAACCTTGCAGGGAATGTGGATAATTGGTTCGATACTGGTCTCTATCAGACCGCGGACAAAGGCCTCGGGGATGGCACGGTCGGGCGAGCCTTGAAGCGTCAGCCAACTCGCGCCCATCGATTGCAATACCGGTAACCAAAGGTTGAGATCGGATTGCGTGTAATGCTGATCGTCTGGGTAGTAATAGAAGCCAATGCGGTTATGTTCTGACAACGGTTATCCTCTTTTACTTCCTATGATGTGCAAGAACTATGCCGTGACCGTTCTAGCGTGAGACGGCGAGTTTCAGGACCTTGCCTGACGGATCGAGCGTGAGCCGAGCGTAATGCTGGTGCTGGAGAGCCCCATCTCGTACCTGTTTTGAGAAAGAGACAACGAGATTATCCTTGCCGATGCTATCCAATCTCTTGATGCCGAGTTGATGAGTGGGGCAGTTATGATCATCCCCATTACAACCATGATGCTGGGGATAAATATGGCACTGTGCGTCGACCATACCTGGAAGGTATTGCGAGAGTATTGCCTTTACCCTCTGGAGCTCACTGGGATCGAGGGTTTCCAATTTCCCCTTCGGCTCTCCTAATGCACAAACGGTTTTCATCTGCCTCGGACGGGTCGTACGGCGGATGACCATTTTATGACCCATGCGCGGGTTATCGTGTGTCGGGCTGTAAAGTGGGTCCCCATAGAGCACGAAGGAGATGATCGTTTTTTGATCTTCGCCATCGAGGTAACCCTGCCTTCGAAGCATTTCGGCTGCAAGTCTTAGCTTTGCTCTTCGAAGCGCTTCACCTACAGGTAGTGATTGATTGAGGTATTCCCAGAACAAGCGACCGAGCAGATCCGCAGCGATCAAAGGTGTGGTCACAGATCCGTATGAAATTTTTGTCGATCCTATGACGGACCGGCTACCTGCGTCCATGAATTTCAGACAGAGTGCAGATTTGTAGGATTTACCGATCGTGTTCGCGCCGTAGCATGCCTCGGTGAAAACCACTTTTGGCGCCCTACCGCTATTCACAACATCTTGTGGCCGTAAAGCGATCGGAAACTCGGGGCCAACGCCCTCGTCTCTCAAAGGATCCCGTTGCCCGAACCACTCTGGTGCATCTTCGATCCCATGAAGGTTGAAATAGGAAAGGCGAACGGGTCGGATGGTGACAGGGTGCAATTGATCCGCTTGTGTTGGAGGAGAAGAGAGCATCGAGCTGGGCTCACCAATAATCTTGAAGACCGCCATCGATGCTTTTCGCCAAATGCTAGCTGTATAGCCTATCGATTGAGGTCGACCTCGAAATAGTCTTCCCAATCTGCTTGCCATCCAGATACGGAAACGTCGAATTGGACCGACGGCCTGGGTAGCGATACGATGTTCTTCTGTATATGCCTCTATGAGCTCAACGAGCAGATCGGCCTCCTGATCAAACGGGAGGCGGCCGATAGACCACTCAGGTGCGAAGTAATTCTCATCTGTCGTGGCGTATGGATTATCAGACAGTACCGTCTCGTCATCATCGTCTGTCGGGTTGGGGAGTGTGTGGAAGGGGATAACGCTTTCTCCCCCTATGATGAGAAGCGCTCCTATCATCTCACCGCGGTGAGCCAGGGCTTCATCCAAGTCCGAGATACGCAACTTGATCTGCCATGCATTCGATGGGTCAGCCGGCGACAAACCGAAAGGCTCTAATGTCAATGGATCATCGACATAGACACGATATGCAGTCCAGCCGGCTCGACGGCGGATCGTCTCGATGAAAGAGAGGACGGCTTCGTCTAGACGCTTGTAGGTATCATCCCCGAAGGCTTGGATCAATCGTGTGTGACTGGAGAGCACAATGTAGGCAGGTACTCGTCCATCTTCATCTTGGAGCTGTTGACGAGCGTTGATGCGGGAAGCAAGACGTATGAAATCTTGCTCAACTTCGAGCAGTGTTTCGTCAACCTCAACGTCGAGCGTGATTTCGTCTCCTGAATCTGGACCGCGGAAGGATTCCCATGGCTCTGGAACCGGCAGGTCATCGACCTTTGGGGCGGACCGTTTCTTCTTCTTCTGGGATTGTGGTTTCGCTCTTTTGACCCTCTGCTCCATCTCTTTGACAGCTTGAGTTTTCCTTTGTTGGGATGGGACATCTTTCGTCGTCGAATGCAGATCGACGGATTGACCCGTGAGGCGATTATCTCCCAGTACAGCGGAGACTTCTGCTGGTATGGGTCGATCAAGATCTATCTTCATCTCTTTCGACCACAAACTGCGATACGGATGAGTCGAACCAAGGATTCGACTTGTCACTAGACCAAGGGGATCCTCGCTGGCTACTTGGTGTAAATATGCGACACCTCGATTGACTTCACCTGTTGCGATGAGTTCATCTGCCAAGATCAATCGAAACGCGACGCACTCGGGCCAACGGTCGAGCCCAGTTCGGGCAAGAGATAGAGCTGCGGAACGGTCACTCGCTGCCATCTTTGCTTTCATGGCTACCAAGGTAACCAGAGGCAGGTCGGGATCTGCGGTTAACGCATGTTGAATTTCGGCGACAGCATTGTTGGGGTCACCAACTGATAAAGCAGAAATCGCTCTCTTAAGATTAATGGCCCAAGAGGGAGCCTCGGTTATGGAGATCTCATCGCCGCGGAGGGCTGCTGCACAGGCATCGAAGACGCGTGCACGTGTGAGCTCAGCAAGAGTTTGCATCGATCTCGAGAGCAGAGCATAGGCGTCAAGATATTCCGGATCAACGGTTACGACTTTGAGCAATCGTTGTGCAGCGGGATCAGGATGGAGTTGCTCCAGCTCGACCCGAGCAAGGATGACTTGAATTTCGAGATCCCCCGACCAGGAGGAAAGCCATTCCAGAGCCACCGCATTAGCGAAATCATGGCGACTTGCAAGCCTTGCTGCGTGGATGATTTTGATGAGATTGTCGCGATCGATCATGAGGGCACCGCCGAGTTAAGGGTTCCACCGTGGACCAACTCCAGGGCTCGAACGGCCGCTAATTGATGTAAGACTTTCGGATCCCTAGGATTCAGTTCCACAGCACGTTCAATCATGCTGGCTGCTCGCCGATATTCTTTTAAGCGTTTCAGGACAAGCCCAGCACGGTAGTGAGCTTCATCATTATTCGGATCGAGTGAGATGGCTTGAGTGTAGGCGTTGAGTGACTGATCATCTTCACGTCTGGCTTCGTGGATCTTTCCTAGCTCAAGTGCAAGACGGTGATCAGAGGGCGATATTCTTTGAGCCTGTAAGATCTCGTCCAAAGCCCGATCCAGCTGACCAGCGACACGTGCAAGACGACCTAATTGGAGACGATAGGATGCGTTGCGTGGTGAGTGGCGTACTGCGTGATTGGAAGCATCTAGCCCAGCTTCCAAATGGTTTGCGGCCTCACAAGCTTCTGCGAGCGCGGCCCAGGCACGATGATCATCAGGATTCGCATCTAACACATCTCGCAAGCTGGCTTCTGCCTGTTGTGCGCGGCCAATTTGTAGAAGTAGCTTACTTCTAGCTAGCTGCACATCGAGAGGATTGGAAGCATGAACAAGAGCCTTATCGTAAACTTCTAGTGCTTTCTCGTTTTTACCCTGCACAGCGAAGATCTTCCCCATGCCAAGTAAAACTTCATAATCTTGGGGAGCGATGCGTAGGGCAGCCTGTGCACGCTCCAACGCTTGTCGATGATGGCCAAGCGCCAGCGCCGAATGGGCTGATCCAATGAGAGAATGGGCATCGTCCGGCGATAGGGTACAAGCGCGCTCAAACCAAGCTTCAGCAACCTTGGCATTTCCAGTCGCCAAAGCGACTTGCCCAGCCTCCTTCCATATTTGACCCTCAGTTGGAAAGGCTTTTAGAACTTTGGAATAAACGCTTCCTGCATCTGGTAGTTGGCCGACCTCTCGAAGCGTGCGAGCAAGCGCAAGTTGGAAATCCGGTTCATCAGGCAACAACTCAGCCGCCTGTTGAAAATGCGGTAAGGCTTTGTCAAGTTCACCTTCACCCTCATAAAGAGTTGCCAACTTAAAGTGCCACAGCGGTTCGTCCGTCCACGCAGCTAAAACCTCATTCAATCGGGCGATGGCTTTCAACATAGAATCATCAGCCTCCCAAGCGAGAGCGCTATGGTAAGAGGCCATCGGGCGCACGATAGGATTGGACATGGCTTCTTGATAGGCATGTCTCGCCCGAGCATGTTGCCCCATAGCAGCGTGTGATAAGCCACTCAGGAGTGCGCTCCAGGAATCTTTATCCTTAACCTCGCGGAATGCGCGCAGGATACCCACAGAAGTATCGGGTTGATCTAAACGAAGGTGCCTGATCGCTATCGATTGCAGAATTTCAGCTTCGGGACCTACTTTGGCGACTGCCTTGACTAAATCATGAGGCTCTTTATCAAGCTTTCCCTCGGATATCGATGACCACAACGTCAACCTATCGAGCGTGTTTTTTGCTACGCCTGCATGGCGACATCTCTCGATCCATGAGTGAACTTTTCCTCTAGCTTTATCGTCAGATAACTCTTGTGCGGGTGTATGGTTGATCGCCTCTGAAGCGATTCCATAGATCCAGGATGCATCAAAAATACGCAATCGTGCATGGATGTACTCGAGCACGGCTTCGGGGTAATCTTCGATCGAAAGCCAATCATCAAATATCGCGATGGACTGTTCCCAAGCACCCATGTGGATCGAAGCCCTTGAAAACCAAATGGCATCTTCTATTGACACAGGGGTCATTTGGCTTGCTGAATCGAGTGTGGACTTAGCTGCGGATAGATCTCCTGTTTCCAATAAAGCGATCGAGATGAGCGCCAAAGCGCGCTGAGGGGGCGAATCTCTTTGGACAGCTTGATCCAGAACCTCTTGAGCTTGAAGAGGACGGTCAAGTCTCAAGAAACATTCCCCAAGAGCGATTAGTGGGTCGATCTTATCGGGCGCGAGTTGAGAAGCAGTTTGAAGAATATCTAAGGCTCTATCAGCTGAGCCGTGTCTCAAAGCCGCTATACCTGCCTGGTAACATAATTCAGCATCATCTGGTCGTAGCCCGAGTGCGATTTCGTAGTGTTCGAGTCCTCGTTGTGTTTCACCATTGTCAAGATATGCTTTTGCAAGCTTGGATTGAAGGATGACGTCATCCGGTTGAATTGAAGCCGCTCGCTGCCATAAACCGATGGCAGCAGATTGGCGGTTCAAGTCCCACAAGGCCTGAGCAGCGTTGCAATAGGGGAGATAGTCATCTGGGCGAAGTTCGATGCACCGTCGCCATGCTTGTTGAGCGGTCTCTAAATCTCCTAGTTCTCCGCTCAAATAGGCAAGCTTTTGATGGACCGCTGAGTCTTCAGGCAGGAGGGTTGACGCTCGCTGAAGCATGCGAAGAGCGGCAGTTTTTTCACCAAGGTCAATGAGAGTATTGGCTGTTCGCTCTAGCACATCAGGACGGTTCCTTCCGTATCGGAGAGCTTGAGCCAAAGCCTTGCGTGATGAGGAATTCTCTCCTGCCTTCTGAGATATCACAGCCAGGTCGAGCCACGCGTCAATGTCTTCTGGGTGCAGATTTAGAAGCTCTTGTGATGCTCGGATCGCTTCCCTGAAATTTCCACTTTCAATTGCGGCACGAACAAGCATACGCACCGAACCTAAGGAGGTAGGATCAAGGTCCACTGCTTGCTGTGTTGTTCGTAATGCTTGTTCCGGTAATTGAGCAGCCAGGTATGCCTCAGCGAGAAGAACAAGTAGTTCAGCAGATGTTGCATATCTTTGACGCTCGTCTTCTAGAGTCGAAAGTGCTAAGGAAATCAGATCGGTAGCTAGCGCTGATCTGGCCAACCCCAAGACCGTTTGTCGGCGGAATTTTCGATCGTCCTCAGGAAGTTTTTCTAGACATGCTTGGTAAGCGAGAAAGGCTTCATCAAACTGACCGGCTTTTTCATGAGCTAATCCGAGCCAGTACTCGATGGAGGGATCGTCATATCCGTTCGATCTGGCTCGTTCAAAGTGTGCAATCACACGTTCAAGTGAAGTGTTCTCATCAGAACCGACCGATTTTGCAAAGATTCGCCCTGCGAAGAAGTGGGCTTCCTTGGATGCATCCTCCGGCAAGGAAAGCATCAATCTAGAAGCTTCCGCGATGTCATCGAATTGCTCAAGCACGTGTGCTAAGGCTTGGCGGGTGTCCCAATTCTCCGGTTGAATAGCATAGGCTTCCTGTAACACCGAAAGCGCATCGTTGTTATGACCAAGCTCACGCAAGAGATCACCGTATTCGACAAGCCATTCAGCTTGTTTGCGATTTAGACTCGTTGCTTGTTTTATTTCCTCAAGAGCATCGCTCAACCGCCCCTGACCTCTCAACCAACGAGAAAACTCAAAACGCAGACGGCCACTGTTTGGAGATGCTTGAGTTCCCGCGGATAATGTGGAGCCAGCTTCTTGATCATCCCCAACTGCTATTTGGCATTCAGCTAATGCGATCCAGGCATCGGGGTTCTGAGGGGCTATTTTGATCGCCTTTTCGAAATGACCTCTTGCGCTTTCATATTCTTCGAGAGCAGCATGGACTTTGCCAAGAATGATCTGACCATCGAGCGACTTTTGATCATTCTGGATAATTCTGCTGGCCGTATCGCGCGCGAGATCGATCTGGTTTGCTTCCAGCGCGCAATGAGCCATTCTTGCGAAAACATTTTCATCCTGATCAGCAAGTGTTTGCCAATGCGGCAGGGCTGATTCGGGAGATCCGGACGTCTGTAAGCTACTCGCGAGCGCATAGCGAGCGCTTTTTGAGCTGGGTTCTAGGGCGAGCGCGATATGTGCTTCCTCTGCACCAGCTTGAGGATCACCGGCTTCTTCGAGCAAAGTAGACAACTGAATCCTGGCCTCGACACTGTTGGGTTTTCGCTCAACGAGTAAACGAGCAGCTCGTAGCGCATGCTCTGTGTCGCCCAAGGAGATTAACCCCTTGATGAGGATGCTAATAAACCGGCTATTCAAATCCTCAGTTTGTGATATTTGTCCCGTTGCCCGGCGAAGAACTTCGGATGCTTGAACCCTTTCTCCCAATTGGAGCAGTGCGAGGCCAATCACGATCTGTTCTTCGACAGCCTCTGCCTTATCGCTCAGCGTTGCTAAAGCTTCTTCTGATCGTTCTTGTTGAATGAGTGTAAGACCAAGCTCAGCGCGACGAAGAGGGGTAGGGTGAGATTGAAGAGCTTGTCGCCTGGCTTGATGTTCGACGACAGGATCACCTTCCAACCGAGCAATGTCAGCCACAAGATCTGCAACTATTCCGGTGTTATGGGTTGCAGCCTCCCAAGCCGAATCAAGGGCTTGTTGAGTGCTCGTCATGTCTCCCACAACGAGATCACGTATCGCTGAAGCTAAGCAGCTCTCGATTAACTCGGAGGAGGATGGGATTTCCGAACGGCTCGAATCGGATGTGGCAATTGGTACATAAGCTTCAAGCAGCTCTTGTTCGTTGATCGCCTGAAGACCGATCACAATCCGATCAGAAGTGTGGGGAACGCTGTCAATGATTGATTTAGCGGCCTCTGTTGGCGATAAATTCGCTAGGGTGATCTGAGCAACCAAGGTGATCCCTTTGGCTCCTCCATTGGTGATCAGGTCTGAGAGAAGTTGTTCACGATGTTCTAATTCGGGCCATGCGTAGATGAGTGGAGAGCGCCAGCTTTCGGGAACATCAAGAGCCAATCGGGCGATGAGTTCGTGTCCCTGCTCTTTGCGATATTCTCGCAATAAACCAACGGCAAGTAGAGCGTATGTCTCACAATCGCTCCCATCCAGATTTCCACTCACTGCCTTTTCCCAGAGTTGGCTCAGACGATCCTCCTTCTCCCCGAGGGAGGATTGAGAAGCCTTCTCCAGGCTCGGTACGTTTAGGACCAAGGAAGCAATCCTGTTCGGAAGGTTGGAGATCGTGGAATCCTTCGGGTCGAGACGTTCGAGAAGACCAGGCTCGTGCAGCTGGTGCCAAATCTCTGGTGTACGCAAAAGGCGCGACAGAACCTGCGATAATTCGCCAGGTGAGAATAACTCGCTCAATGAAGCGAGGACCTCAGCATCTGTAAGAAGTATCGATTTCACGTCGATCAGCTCACGGGCCACTGGATTTGTTGGATGACCCAATAAGCAGCACCAATCATCGTCAGCCCGAGCATGATGAGGAAGACCCCGATCCCAGTTGCAGTTTTCACCAATTGGTTAATTGATCCAACGAGTTGGGAGGCACTGTTCACTAAGCCGGTGACTTCTGAAGCAACACCTTTTTGACCTAGCTTTGCTGTATGGGCAGCGATGGCTCGTACTTCGCGTGAATACCCTCTATTAACAAGGACAATCGCACCCAGTACGACGCACATACAACCAATGATAAAAACAGAAGCGGAAATGAGGATTTGAAGGTCATTGTACGAAAGCGGGATCATGTTAGCCTCCATTGCTAAAGTTCTAGGGAATGGAGTTGCAAATACTGTGCCAATCCACTTGAATGTGAAAACAGCTTCTCACGATCAAGAATGTTGTTGGAAGCTTGGAATTTGCATTGACAGGGTAACCGTACAGGAGCACTCCGAGTTTATTTACGAATGCTATAGACTGAACGCACCCTTTTTCTTTTTGGACGAGGAAGTCTCCGAATATAAAGTAAGGGCGGGTTTTATCCCCGCCCTTACAATCGATCGTTTTGAGTTGATTAAAAGAGGCTAAATCGTCTTAGGAGGCAAGAGCTTGGATATCAGGGGGCAGATGCGCGAGATCAATTTCCTCGTCATCACAAAAGAGCATTGCACGCTCAATAACGTGTCGGAGTTCTCGAATGTTGCCAGGCCACTCCGATTTCTTAAGGGCTTCGATCGCCCGTGGTGTTATTCCAGAGATTGTATTGCCAGTGCGCATGTTTATTTGAACAATAAAAGTCCCTACCAGCGCAGGGATATCGACTATGCGTTCTCGCAGAGGAGGTAAGTGGAGATCGACGACCTTTAAGCGATAAAAAAGATCTTCGCGAAAGGTGCCTTCTTCCATCATGGCTTCTAGGTTGCGATTAGAGGCAGCTAAGATCTGGATGTCGACATCGATTTCCTTTACACCCCCGACGCGGCGGAATCGGTGCTCATCGAGGATCCGGAGCAGTTTTGCTTGCATATCTGTTTTGGTCGACGCTATTTCGTCAAGGAAGAGGATCCCACCATCAGCGATCTCGATGAGTCCAGGCTTTCGTTTTTGGGCTCCCGTGAAAGCACCCGCTTCATGACCAAAGAGCTCGGATTCGATCATGGTTTCCGGAAGCGCGGCGCAATTGACGGGAATAAAGGGTTTATCAGCGCGGGGACTCATATTACGAATGGCTTGAGCAAGGACTTCTTTGCCAGTGCCCGTCTCGCCTGTGATTAAGACAGACACCGAAGCAGCAGCAGCTCTCTGGGCCTCCTCCATGATACGCTTCATGGCAGATGTTTCACCGACCACCATCTCTATCTGATCATAGGGTGATTGTCGAAGCAAAGCTAATTCACGCCGTAGGTGTACAACTTCCTGTGCTCGTTCAACGGCTTGGATCAATCGATCGAGGTCAAGCGGTTTTTGCAAGTAATCCTGGGCACCCTTCTTCATCGCCTCTACTGCGCTGTCGACCTCTGCAAATGCAGTGATTAGAATCACTGGAGGACTCGGATTTTCCAGGGTTAAACGATCGAGTAATGTAAGTCCTGAACCGTCCGGCAGCACCACATCTAACAGGACGATGTCCGCGGAACCAGTGTTGATAGCCTTGTTAGCCTCAGCAAGATCACCAGCCTCAATAGGTTCATGACCTGCATCACGCAGGGCTTCGCTTATGAAATTCCGAGCAGTATCTTCATCGTCAACGATCAGGACGGTCGCGCTCATAGGTCGCTCCCTCCATCATCTGGGGTCGCAGGTATGGAGATCGTAAAAACAGTTCCGGCGTCAGGATAACTTTCTACGTGAATTGTACCCCTATGGGCAGAGAGTATTCGACGGCCGATGGCCAACCCTAGACCTGTGCCTTCTTTCTTGGTAGTGAAGAAAGGATCGAATATTCGATCTTGAACATCAGGTGGTATACCTGGTCCAGTGTCAATGATTTTTAATTCCACCATATCCCCTTGTGTTGATTTTGAAGGTCTAAGATTAACGGACAGTGTACCTCCATCAGTCATTGCTTGCAGGGCGTTGGTGATGAGATTTACGATCACCCTCTCAAGGGTGCGTTCATCCGCTAGGGCGTATGGCGTTTTGGGTTCATATGAAGTGTGGCACAGAACACCGACTTGTCTGAAGTGCGGGTTCCATCGAGAGAGGATACGTTCCATCAAATCGGCGAGGTCAATCGGTTCGATGTTAAGTTTAAGTGGACGAGCGAAGAGAAGGACATCGCTCATGAGTTGATCTAATCGGTTGCATTCATTACGCACTTTTTCTAAAGAGTCATAGAGCGGGTGGTCTGAACCAAGGCGTGATGCAACCAGTTGTACACCAGTGCTGATGTTGTTAATTGGATTCCGAACCTCATGTGCAAAGATTGCGCTTACTTCCCCCAAGAGTGCCCTTTGCGCCAGCATTTCAGTTTGATCTTCGATCTTTTGTTGTTCAGATTGATCCTTCAATACGATCAGCAAACGGGATAATGCTTGATCGGAGAAGGGGGAAGCGCGCAAATGAACAGGGAAGGGAGTCCCATCTCGCCGGTGCAAAGTGATGCGCGATTGTTCTGCAATGCGATGATGCCCTACAGCATCCAACAAAATAGACGTCAAATCCTCCGGACTTATGAGTACATCCTGTATCGGAAGTCCAACTACCTCATCCGGTTGGTATCCGAGGGTTCTTATAATGGCCGGATTGGCATTGATTACCCTAAGATCATGATCCAGGGTTATGAGTGTATCGCCTATGGATGAGAATTGATCGAGCGCTTCTGCCTGCAATTGCTCAATCTCCTTTTGGCCCTCTGCAACGGAAGCTCTTTGCAGGCTGAGAAGAATGGCTAAGTGACAGATATTCGCGATGAGAGAAAGAAGAAGATCGGTGTCATCTGGGATGTCATCTTCGTCCTGCCAACCGACAACCAGTAGGCCAACCCAAGCTGCAGGGTCACCGATAAGAACTGTATGAAGTGCACCAAAGTTGGAGGAACGCGCAGCTTTATGCAGCACATGTTCAGGACGTTGGCCAAGGGTCCAAAGGGTGACTCGTTGGAGGGGACTGAAGGATGTACCTGGTAATGTCTCGGGGAAATCAGACGGTATAGAGCCTTCGAGGATGTAGCTGGGCGACGATACAGAGACGCGGTAAAGTGCGGTAGACGTAGCACAAAGCAAACGCCTAGCTAAATCGAGCACACTTGGAAAAGATGTGATCATCTCATCGATAATGAGACTCGATATGTGGATCAACGTCTCAAGACGTTGTTCTTCAGCAAGACGTCTATCAATCACCTGTTTCCGTTCACTAGCAAGAGCGCCGAGAAGGATCAGCTCGGCGTGATCCTTACCTGTAGATAGGATACGAAAATCGATGACAATACTCTCGCCTGATCGAGTCAGGATGGGCATTTCCTCAATCACGCAATCAGGCTTCTGAGAACATTCAATAAGCTGGATGAGTAGCGTATCAACTTCTTCTGCGAGGAGATCCGGGAAGGTCAATCCATCAAGTTCAGCGCGGGAATAGCCGCTTAAAAGCAGGAACGCGCGGTTGCCAGAAAGAATGCTGAAGTCATTACTCGAGATTACGAGGACAACAAAATCGAGTGCATCAACTAGAACTTGGAAGTAGTCACGATAACGACCAGGTTTGAAGAAGCGGGAAATGGGGTCAATAAGTAACGAGTCGATTGGCAAGGCTCAGACCTGTTCTCCGTTTCTGGCACCATTGCGATGACGAAGGCGAGCTGGGAGAATATTCTCGATAGAGCGGTATTTCGCAACAGTCCGCCTAGCGACCTTAATGCCCTCGGCTTTTAAGATGTCAGCAATTTGATCATCGGTAAGCGGACGCTTCTCGCTCTTCACGATCTCTTTAATCCGATCCCGCACGGAGAGGCTGCGATCAAAGAAGCGGGCCAAGGGAATGATCCGTCCATCAGGTAAAGCAATAGATTTATGTGCGACAGCACGAGAAATTGTGGATTCGTGGACACCAATTTCATCAGCAATTTTCGCGCGGGTCATGGGTTTTAGATAGCGATCGCCTTTTAGAATAAAATCACTTTGTTTGTTAACCAATGTTTGAAGGAGTCGACGCATTGTATTATTACGCTGTTGGAGGCATTTTACAAAGAGAGATGCGCGTTCAATATATTTCGACCATTCTTCCGTCTGATCATCATTCGTTCGCGCGAGTGCTTTAGAAAACATCGGATTGACACGTAACCACCCTGACACTGCGGAAAAAATTTCTACGACTAGTGGTCCCTTTGCGTCCGATGGGTTATGAGAGATTAAGATATCCGGCGTATGATATACATTCGGGTTACTACCCTGTGGCCCTCGACCTGAGCCCCAGAAGGCTCTACCAGGGTAGGGATTGAGGTTATCGTGGATGAAGGTTGCAGCTTGCCGGACCCTTGATGGGCTGATCTCTAGACCTTCAGCTATTTTTTCGATTTCACGCCGTCCAAGCTCAGTGAAATAACGTTCTATGATCTGCCTGGCTAAGAGCAGAATCGAATTATCCTCGGGAAGTAGATCTAGTTGAGCGAGAAGTGCTTGTTTAGGGCCTGCTGTCGCCAATCCAGGTGGATCGACCTGAGAGATCAGTTTGAGCACACGTTCTACTTGGAAAAAAGAAGTTCGAGTTGTTCGGGCGATGATTGCTGGAGGGTCTTGGAGGAAGCCATCTTCATCTAGGCTTGAAAGGATGTAGATAGCGAGCCTCCGATCGTCTGGGTGTAAATCCGAGGCTAATTGCTGAAGCACATAAGTTGTGAGATCTTCGGGCGCAGCTGGCTCTTGATCAGGCGGTTGTTCTTCGATATTTTTAGAAAGTGATGGCCGGTACGAATCGCGTGGAGACAAAAAAACGATCGGATCTTGTTCTTGGCGCTGAATGCTGCAAGCAGGGCATGGACCTGTGTTATTCAAGCGACGTTGGCAGTTCGGACAAACTGTCTCTTCGACAAGTTCGAGTGCTGGATTAGATGAGAGCTCGGCCATCACCGTATCTCTCAACTCCATATTCGAGAGAAGGAGAAGGCTCATGGTTTGAGCGAGGTGGGCAGTTGTGAGCGGTCGTTGTGATTGTTCTTGTACTTGAAACATAATTGTCGCCTCGCGGGGTGAGTATACAATGAGATCGGATCCTGCGCAATTGTGTTGCAAGTTCTATGCCATTGAGATCATGCTAGAATCTAAACCATGAAGAAAAGCATCACCGTTATCGGTGGGGGACTGGCAGGAAGTGAAGCAGCCTGGCAAATTGCAGAGCGCGGTATTGATGTCCAGTTGTTTGAGATGCGTCCTCTGAAGCAGACAGGTGCCCATAGAACCAGCGATTTGGCGGAATTGGTTTGCTCCAATTCGCTAGGTTCGAAGCTGCCTGATCGGGCATCTGGCGTACTGATGTCCGAGTTGAGGACTTTAGATTCGCTATTGCTCCATATAGCTGAGGGTGAGGCCCTACCTGCGGGTGGTGCGCTCGCAGTAGATCGGGAGTCTTTTGGTAGAAAGGTGACGGATCAAATAACCCGTCACCCAAGGATAGAGATTATTCGGCAGGAAGTCAGGCAGCTGCCGGAAGGGGCGGTCGTCGTATCTTCAGGACCACTCACCTCGGAAAATCTCTCAAATGAAATCGCCCGTTTCACGGGGGAGGATCACCTTTATTTCTTCGATGCGCTCTCTCCAATTGTCGAATCAGATAGTATCGACATGACAATTTCATTTCGAGCTTCACGCTACGACAGAGGGGAGACGGAAGACGGTGATTATATTAACTGTCCCTTTACGAAACCAGAGTATGAGAACTTTATAGACGCGTTATTAGATGCGGAACGGTTCCCTTTGCGTGAGTTCGAGATCAGTATCCGTGAAGGTGTACGTGCGGGGTTTCATCAATATTTTGAAGCTTGTTTGCCCATTGAAGTGATTGCTGAGAGAGGCAGAGACGCACTTGCTTACGGACCCATGCGTCCGGTCGGTCTTACGGATCCGCGTACAGGCAAGCGTCCTCATGCAGTTGTTCAATTACGTCAGGATAACCTTATTGCATCCTTGTATAATCTCGTTGGTTTTCAAACGAATCTAACCTACCAATCACAATACCATGTTTTCCGATTGATCCCAGGCTTACAGAAAGCAGAATTCGTTCGTTACGGTCAGATGCATCGTAATACGTTCATCAATTCGCCGAAGCTGCTTTTGCCTTCTCTTCAAGCTCGTTTCCGACCGGATCTCTTCTTCGCTGGCCAGATAACGGGTGTTGAGGGATATCTAGGGAACATAGCGACAGGTTTACTCGCCGGCGTTAATGCGTCTCGTCTTTTAGCTGACGAAATACCCTTGGTTCTTCCGACAACGACGATCTTGGGCGCCTTGTGTTCTTACATCTCCTCATCCGATCCTGTGCGCTTTCAACCCATGAAGGCGAATTTTGGCATCTTGCCTGGTTTAGAGGATGGGGTACGTCGAAACCGTCGCCAGCGCGCTAATGCATATGCAGTTCGTTCTTCCCAAGCGTTATATGAGTATCTTAAACCAAAAAATAATTAATGCGCATAGCCATAATATGCCTTATAAACACAATTTTTCTATTTACTTGAATAAAATTTTAGGCTATGCGCATTTATTTTTTCCTGTCCAATTTTCATTTCACAGGTTGAAAGTTGAACAAATGATCAGTGGCGTTGCACCATTCAAGAAGAAGGTGGGGGGATTGGATAAAAAAATCAACTATTTCCGTAGAATACATTTGAGAATGCATACGGGAATGGTGTGGAAGGGTCCTCAAGTTGTATAATGGATCTATGACAAAAGTTACTCTGCCAACAAAACTTCCAACTGAGAGAGCTTTTCTGGTCGGTTTTGAATTACCGGACGAACAGAGGCTGGTATCCATCCAGGATTCTCTCGAAGAATTAAAGCTATTGTCATTGACCGCAGGACTTGTGGTTGTTGGCGAAACATCTCAACGACTGAAGCGTCTCAACCCAAAGACATTATTAGGATCCGGAAAAATTGAAGAAATTAAAACACTCGTAAAAGAGACGGTCGCGGATATTGTGCTTTTCGACGACGAGTTGTCGCCAAGACATCAACGCGAACTGGAGCGTTTCTTTGGGGATGAAGTCCGCGTGGTTGATCGCTCGGCTCTCATTCTTGATATATTCGCTCAACATGCGAACACGCGTGAGGGTTCCTTACAAGTAGAATTAGCCCAATATGAATACCGTCTTCCACGCCTAACGAGAGCCTGGACTCACCTCGCTCGTCAGGCTGGAGGGGGAGGAGGAAGAGCTGGATCCGTTGGAGGGGTTGGATTAAGAGGCCCTGGCGAGACACAGTTGGAGGTTGACCGACGAGATATTGGTCGACGAATCGCTCACCTACGTGAGCAGCTCGAAAAAGTTCGAGCCCATAGAGGCAGATATCGTGCGCGGCGGAAACGTGCGGCAATCCCGACCGTAGCCTTGGTCGGTTATACCAATGCAGGTAAGTCGACCCTTCTAAACCGTTTGTCGAACGCAAATGTACTTGTAGCTGACAAGTTATTCGCCACGCTCGACCCAACAACACGCCGAGTCGAATTGCCCGAAGGACGAGAGGTACTCTTCACAGATACCGTAGGTTTCATCCAGAAGCTGCCTACTACATTGGTAGCCGCTTTCCAAGCTACGCTTGAGGAGATTGCAGAGGCAGATTTACTGTTGCACATCGTAGATATTACGCATCCAAATGCTAAAGCTCAAGCACTAGCTGTGCGTGCCACCCTCGACGAAATTGAGGTCATCGATATACCGATGGTCACGGCACTCAACAAGATCGATTTGCTTCCCGATCCTACTTCTTCGTTGGATCGGGTAGATGAGTTTGAACGGGCCGTACCGATTTCTGCTCTTACCGGTGAAGGAATTCCAACGCTACTCTCTTCAATCGAATTTGAGTTGTACCAATCGATGTCACAAGTAAAGGTCCTTCTGCCCTATAAGGCCGGACGGCTGATAAGTTTGTTCCATGAACAAGGGAGGATTGATGAGATTCAACATAACGAAAACGCCGTCATGATCGAAGGCCGAATCCCTACACGTTTAGCGTCTCACTATACAGACTACCAAATCTAACGCGAATCAATCTATAAATAATCTTGGAGTCATACAAGAAGCTTTGTCACAAACGATTTAAATCGCACAAGCTTCCGCATTTTACCGCTGTTCAAACGAAAGGAAATCGCTTTGCCTGAAATCGCTGTCGTCACAGATAGTTGTGCTAGCATCCCCGAGCCAATGCTAGAAGAGTTGAAAATCAATTGGGTCGCCTACTATATCCATCGGGGAGAAGAGGTCTTGCGTGATTTGGTTACAGCGAAACGAGACTCGTTTTATGATTGGCTAGCAACTGCGAAGGTGCTTCCAAAAACCGCCAATCCTGGACCCGGTGATTATCTCCAGGTTTACCAATCGCTTGCTGAGGAAGAGGGTATTCGAGAGATCATCAGTATTCATATGACGTCGAAAGGAAGTGGGGCCTATCAAGCTGCCTGTGCCGCAAAAAAGATGATGCAAGAGAGATTGCCTAATATGATGATCGAAGTCATCGACACCTTGAATGTTTCGATGTGTCATGGTTGGATGGTGATCGAAGCTGCGCGCGCAGCGTTGACGGGGAAAACGCTTCCCGAAATCGTTGACCTTGTAATGAAGATGATGCCTATCACTCAAATGATCCAAACCGCCGATACATTGAAATACCTGTATATGGGTGGACGAATAGGAAAAGCACAGCACATGATGGGAAGCTTATTGAGCATTAAGCCGCTTATCGGTATGAAAGATGGGATAATCGTGCCCCTAGGTCAGGCACGCAGTCGTAAGAGTGCCTATGAAAAAATGGTTCAGATGGTTGAGGCGGTTGTGGGCTACAAGGGAAGGGTGAAAATTGCTTATGTTCACGCAGCGGCATTAGAGGAGGCCGAGAAAGTAAAAACCCTTGCCGAAGACCGATTAACCTGCATCGAATCTCTCTTCGCTGAACTTTCGCCTGCGCTGGGTGTCCACACGGGTCCTGGTACTGCGGGTTTGTGTTATTTCCCAGTTTGACGAGACACACTCTGTGAAGTAAAGCTTTGAAGCTTGCGGGGGGGGA
>DUEZ01000004.1 GCA_011174825.1 Anaerolineae bacterium
AAACGTGCTATTCTTAAACATGGCCGGTTCCTCCTTTTGCACCTTTGAGTGCGTCTAATTTTGGGAGCATCTTATACAAGATGGAGCCCGTTTACGAGAGGAGCCGGCCTTCTCATACTAATCTCGCGGGAGGCGACCGGGGATGCGGCGCGATTTCCAATCGATAGAGCGGATATTGGAGCCGGGATATCCAGGCAGATGGGCATCCCCCGGCGCCTCAGCTCGAGGTCGTTGGGCAGCCCCATTGCCTGCGCTCCTTCAGGCTCAGCCCTACGTGGGTCTCTCGAGGATACGCCCAATCGATTACCACAAGGAGGGCGCTCATGCCGACTCAACTTGACGAGGCCGAGACGACGCCCGGTCCCGACGTGCTGATGGACCTGCTATTCGGTAGCGTGGCCGTCCCGTTGGTCAAGCTGCCGATCCTCCGTGCCGGGCTGGAGTTGGAGGTGTGGGCTAAGATAGCGGCGGGTCGACGAACCGCAAAGGAGGTTGCCGCGATCGAGGGCGCCGACGAAGGTGGTGTGCGCCGTCTGCTGGATGCTCTCACCGTCATGAAGCTGCTCGAGAAGGAAGCAGACAAGTACACTCTTCCAGCCTGGGCGGAGTACTATCTGCTCCCCAGCAAGCCAGCCTATCTTGGGACTTTTGTTCTTGAATGGCTTTCCTGGGAGAGGCACGGCCAGCTCGCGGATGCCATCCGCAAGGGCAAGAGGCCCGTTGGTGCCGACTACACCCACCACGAGATGGTAGACCATTTCGTGCCGTTCTACGCCGTCCGTGCGCTGGCGCCGCAACGCTACCTTGAACGGCATTACGCCTGCTGGCGGGCCTTACAGATCGAGCCACGCGAAGGCTTGAGGGTGCTCGATGTGGCATGTGGTGCAGGGATCGCGGGGTTGTCACTGGCGAGGCTGCACCCGGGCGTTGAAGTAGTACTTCAAGACTGGCCCCAGATGCTGGGGCTCGCGCTGGAGGCGGCCAGGAAACTTGGCGTAGATCAGCAGGTCACTGCATTACCGGGCGACATGTCATTAGTTGACTACGGCGAAGACATGTTCGACGTCGCGCGATTGGGCTACGTCACCTACTTCTATGACCCTGACTACCTCGTGAAGCTCTTCCGCCGGCTTCACAGAGCACTGGCCGTGGGTGGCATCCTGGTAATCGACGCGCCACTGAGCGACGAAGGTCGGTGCGAGCGCGAAGAGGCAGTTCTCGATGGTCCGTGGCTATACGCGGTTTCCCCTGGAGGCGACGTCTACTCATTCTCGGACTACAAGCACCTACTGGATGACGCGGGCTTCGTCAGCATCACCGAGGTCAGCGAGGAACTCGTCAAAGCCATTCGATCCTTGTGAACTGCGGCCGCGCGCTCGCAGGAGAGGGGCCCGATGCGGGAGCCGTCGGAACCATGACCAGCGGCCCCTCTCGCGACGATTCGAGTGTGAGCAAGCTGTACGAGTGCCGCCGAAGTCGCCGGGAGGTTGTCGCCTGCTCATGTCCGGATGCCAAGACGAGCCGAAGGCTGCGCAACCACTCGCAGGAGCGGACCCGGCCAGCTCCGCGATTTCAGATGAAGGCAATTTAGCCGGCCGCTCAGCTCGAAACCGTTAGGCCGCCAACGGAAACTTAAAGTCCGTTTCTGGAACAACCAATTCAGCGATAGGAGCAAGTGATGAAGATCAAAAGTATATTACCGCGAATGATTTTATTGATATTGATCTATCTGCTCCCAGTCGCATGTAGCACACCTCAACCAACAATCACTCTGATTCCACCAA
The DNA here is from genome assembly GCA_011174825.1 of Anaerolineae bacterium. Taxonomy (GTDB): domain Bacteria; phylum Chloroflexota; class Anaerolineae; order Anaerolineales; family E44-bin32; genus DUEZ01. Next base: position 1,785 of record DUEZ01000004.1, read on the forward strand.
CTGCTACATTTACATCTGTTCCGCCTACAGCAACAAATACGCCTGTTCCACCAACCGCTACAACCACAAACACATCTACTCCGCTGCCATCACTCTGTGAAGGAGTAGAGGGGAATTGCATAGAGATCAGGTTTGAAAAGGACAGTTGCACGCACGTTGGCCCTGAAATCGTTCCAGCCAGGCAGATCACCCTTATTTTTAGCAATCATACAAGCATTAATGCCGGTATCGATCTTGAGATATTGGATGAAGGCAAGACATGGGGTGCCATGTCGAGTTATATGGCCCCGCTCCCATTTACGGGATCCCAGCCAGAATGGTCTAAAGATGTGATAATGCTTAGTTTGCCTCCAGGCGAGAATACCACACGTCATAAAGAATTGACCGCTGGCACTTATATTTCAGTTTGCTGGCAGAGTAACCCTCATCTGGTATGGTTAGGGGGGCAACTGATAGTTGAAGATTAAGCCTGAATGACAGTTGGTTTTCCCATGTCTATATCGGCACTCTAACCCCAATTCCACCACGACCCGGCTTCGCCTTGGGGTAAGCAGCGCGAAAACCCGCGAGTTGTTCTGAGTAAGGGATGTTTTGGGACGAAAACTCCGGGCAGGTGAATTACACGTTAGCTGGCTAAGTCTGGATAGAAATCGAAATGGCGATCTATCACCTAAACTGCGGAACGCTCAATCCTCTTTATCCGCGCAATACACAAAGCATCCTTTACTGTCTTTTGGCTGATACGAACGATGGACTTCTTCTTGTTGACACCGGCTTTGGTGTGAAGGACGTCCTCAATCCCACACCGTTTATCCGCATCTTTACCGGCCTCTTGGGTATGGATAGAAGTATGGAGGAAACGGCTCTTCATAGGATTGAAGAACTTGGATTTGACAAGGAAGATATCAAACATATCGTTCTCACCCATCTTCATTGTGATCACACTGGAGGGCTACCTGATTTTCCTCGTGCCCAGGTTCATGTATTTTCCGAGGAGTATGATGCAGCCATGCAGCCCAAGGGGCTTCTTGACCGTTTCTATGAGTCTGACCACTGGAGCCACACTCCTGATTGGCGTATCCATGACAGGAGAGAGGTGACTGATTGGTTTGGACTTGATAGTGTTCGCATCGACGAGATACGACATCCGGACGTGCGCTTTGTCCCATTGCCTGGACACACCAAAGGACATTGCGGGGTAGCGATCTCCGATGGGGATAGCTGGTTGCTTCACGCCGGAGATGCAACATATCCCTTTTATCAGAATACAGATCCCGCGCCCCCACTAAAGCCACTTCCCTGGTATGTCATGAACCCGCCGAGAGTCATCGAGCGCATTATCGCGGGAAATCAGACTCCGAAGCTTAGAGCTCTTCTTAGAGCACAGGGAACGACAATCCGGATCATCTGCTCAAATGATGCAATTACGTACTCGCGAATGAAGGCTGGTTCGACAGCCAGCTAACATCTATGAAAACGCTGCAGGTGTCAAGAGTGATTTCTAGGAATCGAAGATATCTCAGGTCTTTAGCACCTTTACATCATTAATATGCCAGAAACAATCAGGCCAGTCTACCCGGAAACATCTATTCGCCGTCTCTGCGACATGAGCATGTTCGGCAAGGGAGTCGCAATCAACTCACGGTTTCTGTCGCACCATGTTAGCTTCGCGCTGACCCTTGCCTCGGGTGACCTCT
>DUEZ01000040.1 GCA_011174825.1 Anaerolineae bacterium
CTGCGGTCAGCGCGTGCTCCACTTGGCAGCATAGAACACGGAACACGCAGCACGTTTCACGCCTCACGTTTCACGCTTCACGCCTCACCCCCTATCTCAACGATCAAGTTGAAATACTCATCGACGCTTGCCCGATCTCCTAAAGGCAGGAAGACGGTCGTGTCTTTATATACGATAATCGCTGGGCCGCGAAGGGAATGTCCCGGCTTGAGTTGATCTCCTTGATAGAAGGGCTTTGGTGATACCCTTCCATCCGTTCGTACAAAAGGTCTTTGGCCCAAAGAGGCCTCTGCTGGATCATCTTTTCCAAGCGAGGCTCTCGGAATTGGCGGTCTTGGTACACTACCTATAGCCCGAAGTCTCACATTGACGATCTCGATGGGCGAATCGGGCGCACAATGCCCATAGGTCTTCATGTGTCTAGCATGAAAGTTCTGAGCGAATTCAGTTTCTAGAGGAACTGTCAACTCGTATCCTTGTCCTTCATAACGAATATCAAGTTCTTTGTGAAGTGTTATCCGTTCCTTCGAAATCCCCTCTTGTTGAAGCTCATCTACACCTTGATCCACCAGTGGCGTGACAAGTTCCTCCAACTTTTCGATCGCTGTGATACCGGCCAACATCACCGTTTGAACGTAATCCTTGATGACGTCAGCCGTGAGCATGCCTAAAGCAGACAGCGTCGAGGCAGTCGGTGGGATCAATACGCGAGGGATACCCAATGCACATGCGAGCTGTGCTGCGTGTAAACCACCCGCACCACCGAAAGAGACGAGGGTGAAATCCTTAGGGTCATGCCCTCTTTCCACTGAGATCACTCGCAGCGCCCGCTCCATGTGTGCGTTTACGATTTGGATCACCCCTAGTGCTGCAGTCTGAGATAGGGAGAGATCCGATTGAGCCATAATTCCCGCCTGTTCGGCCAAGGCTTCGAGGGCAGCTTGCGCGGCTTGACTATCGAGCGACATTCGACCCTCTAGGAAGTAATCGGGCATAAGGCGTCCAAGGACAAGGTTGGCATCTGTCACGGTAGCCTTTGTCCCCCCCAGGCCATAACAAACGGGGCCAGGGTCTGCCCCAGCGCTTTGAGGTCCGACTCGAAGTGCACCTCCCACATCAACATAGGCTATTGATCCTCCCCCAGAGCCAACCGTATGAATATCGATCATGGGAATTCGAATTGGGAATCGATCAATCTCTCCTTCTTTCGTGATCCTGATCTCGCCGGCACATAACGAAACATCGGTAGACGTACCCCCCATATCAAACCCGATCACATTTTCATAACCGGCTAATTTTCCAACATGGAAGGCACCGACGACTCCGCCTGCAGGTCCTGAGAGAATCGACCGTACAGCTTGCTTGCGAATTTGTGAAGCACGAATGCTGCCTCCATTGGATTGCATCATACGGAAATCAGCGGCTTCCAGTCGTTCTTCAAGTTCATGTAGATAGCGATCAACGACCGGCGAGACATACGCGTTAATGACCGTGGTGCTCGCACGTTCGTACTCTCGAAATTCTGGCAAAATCTCACAGGACGGCGAAACAAAAAATCCTGCCTCTCGCAGAAATCGCGTAATCGTCTGCTCATGAGCCGGATAGGCAAATGAAAACAGCAGGCATACGGCGACTGACTCAGCGTTGAGATCTTGCAAACTTTCACAAAGGTCGTCTATTGAATCCTCATCCAAAGGTGTGACGACGTTTCCTTGATGATCTACTCGTTCTTTGATTTCCAATCGCAACGCTTCAGGAACCAGCGGTTCGGGGCGATGTGCAAAGAAATCATACAATTCAGTCCGAACCTGCCGGCCTATGACGATCACGTCTCGGAACCCTTGGGTTGATATGAGCGCCGTACGTGCTCCTTTACGCTCTAATAATGCGTTTGTGGCGATCGTAGAGCCGTGGATGATAAATGGGGATTCTCTGCTATCTATCTCCTCCAACCCATTAAAAACAGCCTGAGCTGGATTTTTGGGAGTCGAGAGAACTTTATACGTATGGAAAGATCCACTCTCTTCATCAAAAGTCACGAAATCCGTGAAAGTACCCCCAATATCGATGCCTATGCGCATTTTTTCCTCGCTGAAATCGAAAAGAGGCAAATCCTTACATGGAGATCGATCAACGTCTTTCGGAACACCTACGACTACCTACCCTTGTGACCATCATTCCGTTCCCTCGTATCATTCGATGACACTATACACCACTTGTCGCCTCTACCAAAGTTGCAGCGCAATGAATACAATGCAGCGTGTTGCTGATCCCTAAGCCAGAATAGCTCAGAAATACTACATTGCGTCGATAAGGGACATGGCTACAATATAACCACCCGAGGATGGATTCGTCCCATGCAAGATTGCCCACATTGCGGAGAGAAGATCCAGGATGAAGCGATCTTCTGTCGATATTGTCGGCGCGATATTGATCCACCTATGTGGTTAACGAGCATGCAGAAATGCTCTTTCTGCGCTGAGTGGATCGAGCGCGGCCTTGACTCATGTCCCCTCTGTGGCAAAGAACTTGTCGAGAAGCCCTCGGTCAAGATCCCTCCCTTTACTCAGGAACGACCTCCCGATTTCGCCACAGATTTCCGTCAGAGAGTCGTTTTTGGTGAAGAACCTCCCGAAGAGTATCCACAGGAAGCTAAACCCTCACCACCTCCTCCACCTCCTGAAGAAGAAACCATTCGTGTCCCCCCATTCACCCCTCAAGCTTCGTCTGAGGAAGGTGTTTCCACATTGAGAAGAAGCCTCCTGGATGATCACGATGTGGCCGATGGGCTTGCTGGAATTCAAGCCAGCCGGGTTGAGAGCGAGAAAATTCGAACTGACCTTGGCGCCCTGCTGCGGCGCGTACTTCCCATCTTGTTCGGTGTTGCTTTCGTCGCCGCGGTCGTCATCTTAGCCTTGGGACCTGGCAAAGATTTTTTCCTGCAAATGACTGCCTCAACACCTACCCGAACGGCTACCCCTCCATCGATTATCACCGTCACCGTCGGTCTGACTCACACGACAGCTCCAGAACCGACCGAGACACCACAACCTTCACCCGTCCCTACAAAGGCGTCGGGATGTGTATCATGGGAGCTAGTCAGCCTAGAAGATGAAGGTGAGGTCATGTGTGTGTACGGCGTTATCAGACGTTGGTTCGCGAGCGGTGACATTCCCTTCGTCGCCATCTTCAGTGAAGATATTGGGACATTTGCTTTTGTTGATTACACTCAAACCTTCCCCGAAGCCAAGCCCGGAACATGTATCATAGCGGAGGCTCTGATTGAAGTGATGAGAGGCACCCGCCCCTATATCGATCTCAAAGGGGAACTCGAACTCTGTCCGGAGGGTCTGATCGAAGCACCATAATACAATATGTTCACATGTCGGTCATAAAAAACTTTCTTGCGCACCCTGCGGGGTGCGTCCTCGCGCCAGAAGATCATGTAGTCGCACCCTCATGGGTACGGGTCTATCGATTTCTGATGATTATTGGGAGATTGGTGTTTTTGTAATTAGGAGGGAGTACCCCCCTAATCCAATTCTTTGATCAAGATCATGGGTTTTGGAATCCAAAAGTTCTGCTTTTGGGCGCAAGCAGAGCTTGCGCACTCCAAAACTCCATGAATGGTGAGGTTACATCACCTTCGTTTCATCACTGCAGCCGCAGGCTTTAACCTGCGGCTGCAGAAAGAATCCACAATATAGTACCGAGGTGCTATTCTTCCCTCACATTTATGACACCTTCCACTACGTTGATAAGAATTTAGATGCTATGCTGAATTCAACCCATGGATAGGCCTATTTAATCAAAACTGACCAAAGAACACACCAACCGGTTCCGTTAAGGCCGACAACTCCGCCAACAACGCATATGTATGCTACAGTGAACTAATCGCCATCAATCCTCACACCCTGATTAACACAATCAGGGTATCAATGACTACACGAAAAATCTATGTTTGATAAGTGTGATGGTCTCACTCTTATTAAGTATCCATGAGCTATTTGAAGTGTTGTAGTTCTTGTGGAAACATTGGCCATTGAGTGAGTAGTATCTAATCTCTTTATAAGTGTTTCATTCGTGGGGTCCGGTGAAAGTCTTCATCACGATGGAAAGGAGGATTTCAGGAAGATAAAACCTAAAACTGATTAAAGCCAACAGCGATCTTATACTCTTTTCTAAGGAGTGAGAACCCATGAATTCGCTAATTATCTTACTTATCGGTGCTTTGGGCATCGCTGTAGGTTATGGCTTCTACGCTCGAACGATCGACAAGAATATCATCCAACCCGATCCGAAAAAAGCGACCCCAGCCACCATGTACATGGATGGGGTAGACTTTACGCCTGCTAGCCGCAATGTGCTTTATGGATATCAATTTAAATCCATCGCCGCTCTCGGACCTATCTTAGGCCCGATCGTTGCAGTCCGCTGGGGTTGGCTACCGGCGCTTTTATGGATCGTTTTTGGTACCTTTTTTATCGGTTGGGTGCAGGACTACACAAGCATCATTCTTGGCGTTCGGGAGGAAGGCAAAACCTTCGGTGCCCTGAGCTACAAGCTCATTTCTCCTCGTGCCAGAACGATCCTCTTGATTTTCATCTACCTATACTTGCTTCTCATTATGGGAGCGTTCGGCAAGATCGTCGGTTATGACCTATTGACGAAACCTACCGTTCCATTAGGTGTGCTTTTGGTCATAGGTGTAGGCTTGCTTGCCGGTCAGATGACTTACCGCTGGAAGATCGACATCCTCATAACCAGCGTCGTGACGGTCATCTTGGCCTTTATAGGCATCTGGCTCGGAACACTGGTGGGGGTGCAGAATTTCTTTACCAACATCAACGGATTGTTCGGGATTAGCTTTGGCGATGTCACCTGGGCAAGGATGTTGTGGAGCCTAGTTGTGCTGGTCATTTGCTACTTCGGCGCTGTACTCCCCATCTGGCGCTGGGCTCAACCGATTAACTACGTATCCTTCTGGATCGTCTTTCTAGGGATCATAGGAGGGACCATTGGGTTGATCATCTGGCATCCGACGGTGGACGCTGCAGCTTTCCCAGCCTTAACGACCTGGAATGGCACGTTAGGCGAACTAGGTGCCCTCGGACCACTTTGGCCGTTGTTGTTCGTGACCATCGCCTGTGGTGCGATCTCCGGCTGGCACAGCCTCGTCTCAAGCTCCGGAACGGCCCGCCAGATCGAAAAGGAGACCGATGCCCTGCCCGTCGGCGGTGGCGCCATGTTCCTTGAGATGTTCTTGGCGGTCCTGTCGCTCCTCACTGCTACCGTAGGTGTTGGCGCAGCGAGATATGTTGAGTTAAACGCGGGTATAACTGTTTTCGCTGAAGGGCTGAGCAAGTTCATGACCTATGTTGGCATACCCGAATCCTTTGGTCTCCCCTACGGGTCGGTCTTCCTCACCCTAATGGCGTTGACCATCATGTATCTGGTAGTCCGCTTCATGCGGGTGGCGAGCGCCGAGTTCATCGGAGATGCCGTACCGGCGTTGAAGAATGTCCACATCGGAACGGTCGTCGCGCTGCTCCTCTCTCTTGTGTTGATCTGGACTGGCTACTGGGCTCATGTTTGGATCCTCTTCGGGTCGTCCAATCAACTGATGGCCGCGTTGGCGTTGTTACTCGCTTCATTGTGGCTGATGACCAAGGGAAAGAATTACACGTGGACCTTCGTTCCCTTCGTCTTCATGTTCCTCACCACCATGGCGGCATTGGCCCGTACCTCCTATGTCGTTTTGAGGGACGCCATTACCAAAGGCGCTGAACTTCCGATCGACAAGGTTATCGGAAACTACGTCGCCGGTGCTATTGGGATCATCCTCTTCCTAGCCGCGCTCTACCTCGCGGTAGATGCTGTTCGAGCCATTCAAGCTCGGCTGGCGGAAGGACGAGCCACTGCAGGTGCCGACTAACCCACCCCACAAATACGAGCGAGAGGGGCGAAAGTCCCTCTCGCTTATCTTTTAGAAACGAAAAACGATGCCTCCCATCTCCCTACAGGTGATCGCCCCTGTCATGACAAACTTCTATCACTGTATTCACTGTGAACAGATTTTCAATCAGGCCGGGATGGGTCAACAGGTGCATCAAGAAGAAATAGATCAATATCCGGAGGACGTCAGACAGGATTTCACCCGATTAGCAGATTGGTTGTTCGAGATCGCGCACCAGTATGGGGATCAAATCCGAATCCAGGTCATCGATCCGCAATCGATCGAAGGCTTTTTCAAATCATTACGTTATTGGATACGAAGGTATCCCACATTCATCGTCAACGGTCAGGAGAAGCTCACTGGATGGGATAAGGGGGCTTTAGATAGCATGATTCAAGA
>DUEZ01000041.1 GCA_011174825.1 Anaerolineae bacterium
GGCACTGAAGGACCTCAACCTGACAGTGAAGCAGAACTCGATCTTCGGCTTTCTGGGGCCTAACGGCGCTGGTAAGAGTACCACCATCAAGCTGCTGCTCGGCCTGATCCAGCCTAGCGGGGGTCGGGCTACCATCTTTGGGCATGATGTGCAGCGCGACAGCGTGGAGGTCCGCAAGCGCGTTGGCTACCTGGCTCAGGACCCGCGCTACTACGAGCACATGACTGCCCGTCAGATCCTTGGCTATACGGCGCGCTTCTTCTATCGCGGGCCGAAAGACCTGATCGAAGCACGGGTGGGGGAAATGCTCGAGCTGGTGGGTCTAGAAGACAAGGCCGACCGGGCGATGCGCGGCTTCTCGGGCGGTGAAAGGCAGCGCCTGGGAATTGCACAAGCGCAGGTGAACTACCCCGACTTGCTCATCCTGGACGAGCCGGCCGCTTCGCTCGACCCCATGGGCCGCCACGATGTGCTGGAAGTGATGGAGCGGCTACGCAAATACACCACCATCTTCTACTCGACGCACATCCTGGATGACGTGCAGCGGGTGAGTGATACGGTGGCCATCCTGAACCGGGGCAAACTGATCGCCGAAGCTCCCATTTCCGACCTTTTGGCAGGCGATGGCTGCTCAGCCATTTATGACATCACCCTGACGAGCGAGGCGGAGGTAGCACTTGCTGCGGCTCAAGACCGTGTGACCGGACAGCTCTGGGTGCAAAACTTGAGTATGACGTCAGATGACGGCCTGACCTGCTGGCAAGTCAGCGTGACCGATGAAGCCGCAGCCGAAGACATGCTCCTGCAACTGATCCTCGAAGACCACAACCTGAAGGTGAAGCACTTTGGGCGCAAGACCTATAACTTGGAAGAAGTATTCCTGGAAATGATTGAAAAGGAGAATTCGAAATGACCGTTCAAACACATTCTCACGTACCCCACGATCTCTGCATGGCTGCCCGGCAGGGTTTGTTGCCAGCACTTGGCAGCGGCTGGCTGGCCGGGTTCGGCAATATGCTCGCCAAAGAGTTGGGCGAATGGTTTCGCACTCGCCGCTGGCTATCGCAGTTTTTGATCTGGACAACGATCATCAATGGCTTCATCGCCTTCCTGTTGTTCGGCTTGCCGGCGCTGGCATCCATCATGCCTGAGACCCAATCGGCACAGGAGGATCTGTTTGCAGGGTTCCCACCCGAAATCGGGGCTGTGATGATGTATTTCAGCATCGTGGTGATGACCGGCACAATGGGCGTGATCGTTTTGGCACAGGACGAGGTCATCCAGGAGAAGCAGTCGGGAACGGCGGCTTGGATCCTATCCAAACCGGCGGCACGCTTGGCTTTCATCCTGACCAAGCTGCTTTCGAATACCATCGGCATGCTGGTCTTTATCGTTGTTTTACCTGGGTTGGTCACTCTTGGTGAGATATTCCTGGCGACCCACCAGGTGGTGCCTCTGGTGCCCTTCCTGGCCGGAATAGGGGTGATCCTGCTGACGCTGTTCTTCTACTTGAGCCTGACAATCCTGGGGGGCGTCCTGTTCGACTCACGCGGGCCGGTGCTGGGGATTGTTTTCGGAGTCATGTTTGGTTGCTCGATACTTAAAAATTTTTTCCTACAGATCTCTTATGTCTTGCCGACGAGTATGGAAGGTGTCGCCCTATCTGTCGTGCTGGGAATGCCTTTGCCGGCAATGCTGGTCTCGCAGGTGATTTCCACCGCCGTCTTGAGTATCCTGTTCGTCCTGGTGGCGCTGTGGCGCTTCCAGCACATCGAGTTGTAGGCTCGATATGGAGTTAGCCAAACGGCGTATCCTACTTTGGTATAAGAAGAAATACAGCCCAAAGAATTATCTACAACTCCTCGGTGGATGGATGTGCCCGGGGAGTTCTTTTTTTATATTAGGAACAAAGAACAATGCTTCAATCTGAGGAATGACATCCATGAATCATCTCGTTTTTCTGGAACCACGCGCAATGGAGCTCGAGAAAATCCTTAGCGGTGTGAAAACCATGATTGCGAAAGAATTCGATCCTGCCCGATCAAATGGGCATTCTGTGAGACCAGGTGACCGCCTGTATTTCCTGAGGAACAAGGATGAATGTGACCTGCGCGTCAAAGCCACCGTGGTTCGTGTTGTACCCTTGATAAATTGTCTAAATGAGGATCTCTCCCAGACCTTGAAAGAGATGCAACCTAAGCTCCAATTGACCGAAGAGCAGTTTGACTTCTGGTCAACGACAAAACAGGTTCTCCTGGTCGAATTTGTTTCTGCTCAAAAGATTACCCCGATCCATGTTGCATCGAACAAGATCACGGATCGATCTGATTGGATCGCTTTCGAAGATTTCAGCTTGATCACGGAATAGGAGGAAAAAATGAATACCGTAATCACAATCAACCAGCTTACCCGCTGCTTCAATGGGACGAAGGCTGTCGACCAGCTGAGTCTTGAGGTACATGCGGGAGAGATCTTCGGTTTCTTGGGTCACAACGGCGCCGGCAAGACCACCACAGTTCGTTTGCTCAACGGGGTGATCGAAGCGACTTCCGGTAGCATGCGCGTGCTTGGCCTTGACCCGCAGGTGGATGGCCCGGCATTGCGCGCTCGGACCGGCGTGCTTACCGAGACCCCTTCCATGGATGAGCGCCTGACAGCCTGGGACAATTTGAGTATCTATGCCGATCTCTATGGTGTACCTCGCGCCGATGTCCGCCAACGCATCGAAGAATTGCTGACCGAGTTTGACCTGGCGGACCGTGCACACGAGCGAGTCGGCGGCTACAGCAAAGGCATGAAGCAGCGCCTGGCGCTGGCACGGGCACTGCTGCACAAACCGGAGCTGATCTTCCTGGATGAGGCGACATCCGGGCTGGACCCGATTTCGGCTCATCATGTAGACGAACTGATCGAACGCATGGCGCGCCGCGAAAACCGCACGGTATTTCTCACCACCCACAACTTAGTGGAAGCTCAAAAACTGTGCGATCGGGTGGCGGTGCTGGAACACGGACGGTTGGTGGCTTTAGGGACACCCGCCGAGCTGACCCGCCAGTATGTCCACCGGTTGGATGTGGAAATCGAAGTGTCGGAAGGACAGATCCCGGTTGCACAGGGCGTATTGCGAAGCTTACCAGAAATGGTGCTCGGTGAACCTGCAAGGACAAATGGCGCCCTGGTCGTCACCATCAACCGGCATGAATCTATCCCTGATGTGCTGGCCTGCCTGGTGCAGAACGATATCAGGGTTTACCGTCTGGCCTCCCAGGAAGCCAACCTGGAACAGGTGTATTTTACACTCCATGAGGAGAAGGAAGGTGTGCAATGAACACGCGAGCGATGGCTGCGATTATCAAAAAAGACTTGAAAGTTATCAGGCAGAACAAAGGCGTGGTGGTGCCAATCATCATCATCTCCCTGGTATTCTTTGTTGTTATGCCGGGATTGTCTGCCCTGATCCCTAGCGTTGTTAACGGCGTTGGGGGCGATCTCTTTGATATCAGCGACATCGAGAAATTAATTGCCAAAATGCCCCCCGGCTTACAGCAAGAGCTTTCCGGACTGAACATGAGTCAAAAAGTGACCAAATATTTCCTGGTGTATATGATGGCACCCATGTTAATGCTCATCCCTATTTTGGTTGCCTCGACCATTGCTGCGGACAGCTTTGCCGGCGAAAAGGAGCGCAAGACAATAGAAGCGCTGCTTTACACCCCCACCACTGATCGGGAATTGTTTGTCGCCAAGCTGCTTTCAGCCTGGCTAACAGCTATTGCGCTAACCCTTGCCGGATTCGGGCTCTACATCGTTGTGGGGAATATGGCTGCCTGGCCTCAAATGCAGCGCATCTTTTTCCCAAACGCCATGTGGTTGGTACTGATCATTTGGGTTGTACCCGCAGTGGTAGGTTTGGGAATAAGTGTGATGGTGTTGGCCTCAGCTCGGGCGCAGGGAGTTCAGGATGCCACTCAGGTCGGGGCAATTGTGACACTGCCGATCATAGGATTGTTCTATATGCAGGTAACTGGTGCTATGTACTTCAACATTTTTATTATGTTCCTGCTGGGGTTGGTTGCCTGGCTGTTGACTGGATTGCTGATCTGGTTGGGCAGCCGCAGCTTCCAGCGTAAGCGGATATTAGCCTCTTGATCCAGGAAAGGAGAGATGAAAATGATGCAACAAGAGACCTTTATTCATGTCCAATCCACCAGCCAACGGATCATTGCCGTCTGCGAGGTGGTCCTGGTTTTCCTGACCACGTTCAACAGAAATCCTGGGTGGACACATAACCCCAGGGCGTGAGTCTTAGTCCTATACAAGGGGATTTATAAGGAAAAGGCGCCTAATCGGGCGCCTTTTCCTTCATTCAGGTCGAGAATCTAGGATTCGAACCTAGGACCTTCAAGTGCAGATGTTGGTGAGCGCTTTATATGGAAGCCGCGATGAACATCAGCACACCGACCGAGAGGGAAATTTGTGCCAGATGATATGTGATCATCTCGAAGGTGCGTCCACCTAAGTGCGGCCCTACGAAGCGATTCCAGGCTATCGCTGCGTCGGAGGTAAAGAAGAGCGTCCCTCCGATTGCCACCAACCAACCAGCAAACCTTGTCCACTCCGGTCGAAGAAGCGTTGTAGTTGCTGACCAAAGGGTCAAACCCAAGAAAAAAGCGTAAATCACCACAGGGCCGACGAGAGCAGTCCTTCCTGCTGTCCGCATACTAGCTACGAGACGTCGGAGGATCAACACTGCAATACAGGTCACCACGAGTGCGATGAGTAGAGAGGTCCAATTGAGAACAGGACCGGCGAGGTTGAAGGTGATGATATAGGCGATGTGCGCGATCAAGAAAGCTACCAATCCTTTGAGGAAGTGATCCCCCGGAAGCATGAGGAAAATGTCACCCGCTAGCGAAAACACCAATCCGCTTAGAAACCACCATCCCAATGAGGGAGGGTCGCTTGGTAAACGGGACACAAACCAGAGGATCAACAGGATCAATGTAGCTGGTTTAGCCACATATTCCAATCGCCGGTTTTGGATTGAAACGGCGATCCAGTTCAGAACTGCGAAGATAAGGCAAAGAATGAGAAACAGCGCAGTTATAGTGATCATATACTCTAATTTCTACTCATCAGTTTTTTCTGTAGGTCCCAGGCGCTTATGGATGCGGGCAGCTAGATCCCGTGCGCGTTGGGGTGCTGTCCCCACATAGGATCTCGCATCGAGCAACGCTCGTATACGCGCGGGTTGCAGATACTGGAGTATCGTGGTGTCAGCAGCAAGCCGGTCAGGCAAGGGATTGGGTTTATCGTTTTGGATCATGTCCCAGGCAACCATGCTGTGCTCCCGGAGCCGTTCGTGCATTTCCTGACGATCAGCACCGGCACGAACCAATGTGGTCAGTATACGCTCGAGGGCTGCAAATGGTCCAAACCTTGTAAGCTGGTCCTCAATCCCGACCTCATCTACATCCAACCCAGTTACGATGTCCAGCGCCGTGCGGAGCATCTCATCGCAAGCGAGGAATGTCTCAGGAATGAGGCTTCTGCGATTGGCAGAGTCGTCCAATGTGCGCTCTAGAAGATTGGTCGCTGAATTATGCCATGCGATGCTTACGCTGGCTGCTACCTGACGCGCTAAGGAGCATATCTTCTCAGCCTTGACCGGATTTCGTTTGAAGGGCATCGCGCTCGATCCAACTTGGCGTTCACCGAAGGGTTCAGCTGAGGTCCGAAAACCTGGAGATTGCATCAACCTGAGATCAAAGGCAAATTTATGCAACGTAGCCGCCAGACCGGCCAGTTGGCAGAGCAATGTGTAATCTTGAAGGCGAGGATAGGTTTGAGTGGTGATCGGATAAGCCTCGATATCGAGTGTGTCCATCACTGTCGCTTCGAGCATTTCGGGGGTGATGGGGGAATCGGCGAGCATATCGACGAAGGGGGCTTCTGTGCCGACGGCACCCCGGATGCCCTTTCCTCTTAAATTCAAACGAAGACGAACCAAGGCGTCGAAGTGAGCTAACAGATCCTGTGCGTATCCGCTAAGACGGTACCCGAATGTCGTCGGCTCAGCTGGTTGTAGGTGGGTGTAGCCCATAATGACTAAATCCGCCGTGGCTTCAATAAGCTCGGCAAATTGAAGCAGCAGGTCCCTGAGTGGTCCTAGAAGGACTGCAAGCGCTGCCTTCTGCCGGAGGATATCCGCGTTGTCCTGAACATCGGCAGAGGTTAGACCCCAATGCAAGACTCCACCCCCGAGTGGGCATTGTTCGGCGAAGGTCTTAAGTTCGGCCATCAGATCATGTCCAATTTCTGACTCGATTTCGGCCGCTCGTTTGAGGTCGATGTCCAGTGCATGCGCTCTAATCTCGTCTATCTGTTCGGCAGAGATGAGATCGGCGGCGGCTTGGGCTTCAGCTACAGCAACCCAAACACGACGCCAGGCGCGGCGCTTCGCAGTTTCGGACCACAAAGCACGCATCGAATCGGAGCCGTAACGGATGGTGAAAGGTGACTGATATGTCATGACTGCTCAAGAAGATTCATCTGAAGGTTGTAGGTTATCGGTGTTGATCGAATGTTCATGGGTTTCTTTCTCAGCCTCGAGTCGGTTTTCCGCAAGTAGGATGTACTCTTGGTTGATCTCGTACCCGATGTAATGTCGATTGGCCTTATAGGCTGCGAGACATGTGGTTCCAGATCCACAGAAGGGATCGAGTACAACGTCGTTATTAAACGTATAGAGTTCGATTAAACGGCGCGGGAGCTCTTCGGGAAAAGGCGCAGGGTGTCCTACCTTCCTAGCTGAGACGGCCGGGAATTCCCAGACGCTCTTTGTCCAACTCAGAAAATCGTCCTTTTCGATCGTGCTCTGGCGATCTTGACCAGCGCGTGAGAAGGAATCCTTCGAGAACACCAGGATGTACTCGTGAACGTCTCGCAAAACTGGATTGCTAGCTGAGAGCCAGGACCCCCAAGCTGTCGATTGGCTAGCGCTACTGGCCTTGTTCCAGATGATCTCGCCTCGCATTAAAAAGCCTATTCTGAGCATGTCTTCAATGAGGAAAGCATGCAGTGGTAGGTAAGGTTTGCGGCCAAGGTTAGCGATATTAATGCACGCCCGACCGCCCGTTACCAGTACCCGATAGGTCTCGCTTAACACTCGATGGAGCAAATCAAGATATTCATCGAGGGTAAGATCATGATCGTATTCTTTACTTACATTGTAGGGGGGTGAAGTGACCATCAATTGAATGCTGTGGTCTGGAAGCTCAGACATATCCTCGGATGATTTTAGAAACAATCTGTTAACGATCTCTTCGGGAACGCTATTTTCAATGTAATCTACTTGATCTTTCGCCAGATGGTCTTGGTACAGTCTACTGTTATAGAAGGGCGAGGAATCATGACTGACCCGGCCAGGAGAGCCGAATGAACTCGTACTGGTTGACTTAATATTTCGCTTGCTCACTGGGATTCAGCTCCAATAATTCAGTTCTTACGCTTGGCCCGCACGAATCCAAGGCGTCTTAACGCCTTCATATCATTACGCCATTTAGGAAGCACCTTAACTCGGAGCTTAAGATACACCTTTCGGTTCGACATAGCCTCGATCTCTTTTCTCGCCAAGGTGCCTATCTCCCGCAACATCCCTCCACCTTTTCCTATGACGATGCCTTTCTGCGAGTCTCGTTCGACAAAGATCGTGGCTTCAATGTACGCGCCGTGCTCATTGCGCTCCTTATATTCATCGATGCGAACAGCGATGGAATGTGGTACTTCGTCGCGGAGCAGGTTTAACGCTGCGGCTCGAACGAGATCAGCTGCGATATCGCGTTCGTAGGTATCCGTGACCATGCCCTCCGCATAATACTGCGGACCGAAGGGAAGAAGCTCAAGAATACGATTGAGCAATTGGTCCCGACCGTACCCCTGGGTACTGGAGATGACATGGATTTCTGCCTCCGGAAGGAGGGTTTCGAAGGTAGATTGACGTTCGAGGATCTCGTCTGGGGGGACAAGATCGACTTTGTTTAGAACGACCAGCATGGGAGGCTTTGAGCTCAGTTTTTGTACCCGTTCAGCAACACGCTCATCGTCCTCAGCAGGGAGTTGGCTCATATCAAACATAACGAGCATTAAGTCAGCGTCTTCGAGCACTTCTAGAGCGTTGGCGTTCATCTGCTCGCCAAGTTTGTGGAGGGGTTTGTGAATGCCAGGGGTATCCACGAAGATCACTTGTGCATCGGGGAGGGTGAGGATGCCCAATTGTCGAAACCGCGTGGTTTGCGGGCGGGGGGATACTGCAGCGATATTTTGACCAAGGAAGGCATTGATCAGAGTCGATTTACCGATGTTTGGACGTCCGGCGAGGGCGACAAAACCTGATCGATGACCTTCTTGTGTATCTGAACTCTCCACGGCCTAATTGTGGTCGCAAGCGCGCGTGCTGTCAAGCTGCCGATGCGTCCAAGCACACTACTAAGATGAAACACTCGTGGATTACGATGGTGGGCAGAGTCAATATTCAGACCCATCTTCCTTTGTACATTCAGGTCAGCGCTCCAAATGAAAATAAGCCCCCGTGTGTACCTTACTCTTTCTATCGCAGAATCTGTGCTTACCCACCCAAACATTCAAGGCTATAATAGAACCGCTTACGGGAAAAAACGGATGAAAATTTTAGGTCGCAAGAAACAAAACCGTTTCCTTGAACTCCTGATTCAGCAAGCCGAGTTTACGGTTGAGGGCATGCAAATGCTGCTTGCCTATGTCAAGGAACCCAATGAGGGGCTTTCTCAGAAGGTCACCCAGATTGAGAAGGACGCAGATGAAGTTCGGAGGATTTTAATCGAGGAATTAAATCGCACCTTCGTCACTCCTTTTGACAGAGAGGATATCTTCGCACTCTCCCTCACCATTGATGATGTATTGGATTACGCGAATACCACAGTGGAGGAGATGTATATGCTTGATATCACCCCCAATTTGTTTATCGAGCGTATAGTTTCCTTGCTCACCGATGCCGCACGAGAAATTTACATGGGGGTCTTGCGTCTTGAAGATCATCCCGGCGTCGCTAACGATCACGCTGTGCGAGCGAAGGCGCTGGAAAACCGCGTGGAAACGGTATACCGGGAAGCTATTGCCGATCTGTTTCGGATGCCGCGCGACATCGATCATGTCGTCGAAATGCTGAAGTTGAGAGAGATCTATCGGCATCTCTCGAATGCGGCAGATCGTGGGGATCAAGCGGCGAACGTTATTGGCGATATTGTTGTAAAGAGGATGTGATCATCTCGATTGACATCTGAGATGACCGAAACGAACAAGCCGGACTCAGCTATGAGAGTCCGGCGTTTTTTTATTGGAAAATGAGGGCTCCAAAGCCAGATGTAATCGCACCCTTTAGGGTGCGATTAGGTGCGCAGGCTAAAGCCTGCGGCAATAGTATGTAGCTTGTAGCTTGCGGCTTGCAGCTTAAGGAAATGCGGCCAATCCTATTCGATTGCCGTCGCCCACCCTTCAGATACGGCTAGCCTGTCCAGTTTGTTTCCGACCTCTCGCCATTGGATTTTAGATATCCCCATTTTCTGGCGGATCTTATCCTTCTGCATACCTGCTTGATAATCTTTCAGTGCTGAAGTCCAGCGGCACATATCAAAGGAGAGATGCTTTTCTAAACCAGCGGCCTCACCGATGTCCTCCAAAAGATATTCGAGGCGTCTAGGGGACCATGGGAAGAGGCGTTCACGAGGCTTGTAGGATGCCAGATAATCGCGATAAGCAGAGACCCAGAGGGGAGGCAGAGAGAGTTTCCGCTCCTTATAACGTTTACTGACATCTCCGTAGCGGATGAACAGGATCGGGCCATCGACGGCATTGAGATCGATATGGCTAAGGTGGATCTTCAAACATTCACCCTTTTTAACTCCTGTGTGCAGTAACAAACCTACAAGGGTATAAGGACGTGAATCAGCTCGATCGCCTTGACGATACGAGTCGGCGGTATGGAGCACCGCATCCATCTCCTCAGGTGTGAGGACCGGTGGGAGTGGGCTGAGAACGGTTTGTTGAGGGATGGGTGAGGCCGGGTTCTCGGCCAAGACTTCGGTCTCGACCAACCAACGGAAGAAGGCCTTGATCGAGGTGATACGTCGAGCATAGGTTTTAGGGCTGCAGGGAACGCCGCGCTGATTAAGCATCCACTCGAGGAAATTCCTTAGGTCATGCGAACCGATGGAGACGACGGCAGTCCCGGCTCCGACATATTTGCCCACGAGTCTCATGTCCCCGGTGAAGGCTTTAACGGTGTTGATCGATCTACCACTGGCTTCGAGAGCTTCGCCCCAAGCGTTAACCGCCGCGCTCAAGCTGCTTTCGGGTCGCACCAGGGTGGCGCTATCGACTTCATCTTCACGTTTGCTGGGTATTAGTGAGAAAAGAGGGAGTTCCTCTAATGAGTCGCTCATCCATCCCTCCAAGAGAATTCCTGCGCATAGCCAAACACTTCGTAGGACATCCTAGACTCGGATGGAAAAAAAGTCAAATGCTTTGAAAAAGATCTCCCCGCGAGCTTCAAGCTCGCGGGGAGATGCCCATTGCA
>DUEZ01000042.1 GCA_011174825.1 Anaerolineae bacterium
CGGGGAGGTGATTTGATAGCTTGCGGCTTGTGACTTGAGACTTGAGTTTCTGGAAACGTGGATTGCTTATTTCATCCCATCCTGAGATGGACTGCATGAACCTTTCCATCGTCCAATAGTGGAACATCCCTGCCAGTCAGGATTTTTCCGTCCAATGTAATTTCCACCACACCACTGTTGACGCCCTCAGGATTGTCGACAAGGATACGATAAGAGGTATCTCCAAACTTGTATGTCATTTCGTAACTAGACCACTTACTTGGGATGCATGGATCGACACGAAGCACATCGCCCAGCCGGCGTAGTCCTAATATAGCTTCCAAACCCAAACGATACATCCAGCCTGCTGAACCGGTGTACCAGGTCCAACCACCCCGCCCTTCATGTGGCGGAACACTATAAACATCCGCAGCCACCACATAGGGTTCTACCCGATAGCGTTTGATTTTCTCCACTGTGTTTCCATGATAAATCGGGTTTAGCATTCGAAACAATGCCTCTGCACGATCCCCCTGCCCTAATTCAGCAAAGGCCCAAACAACCCACGCCGTCGCGTGAGTATATTGACCCCCATTTTCCCGAATACCTGGCGGATAGCCCTTGATATATCCTGGGTCATGAGGTGTCTTATCAAAGGGTGGATCAAATAACAACACCAGTTCATCTTCCAAGCGCACTAATTTTTCAGCTACGGACTCCATCGCCCGTTCAGCACGTTCGCGGGTTCCATGCTCACTTTCCATCGAATCATCCGTAATCATTGAGTCCTTGGCTGCTCCAGACAGGATAGCCCACGCCTGCACGATGGAATTAATCTGGCACTCGATGTTTTCATTTGATCCCAGGGGAATGCCGTCGTCAAAGAATCCCCGTAGATACCAATTCCCATCCCAAGCACTCTTCTCTATACTCAGGAGGTATTCGTTCGCCTGAGAGCGGTATGAAGCACCTTGTTCAAAATCAGCCATAAGATCACACAGAAAAGCACACTGGTTCAAAGTAGCGTAGAGGAACCATCCTAGCCAAACGCTTTCGCCATGCCCCTCAACACCCACCCGATTCATGCTGTCGTTCCAATCCCCACTACCAATCAGGGGTAAACCGTGCTGACCTATCGTTGAACCCCTTTTCAACGCACGATGGCAATGCTCGTACAGCGTGTGACCGACGCCAGCGCGCTTATAAAGACCATACCGCTCTTGCTCGTCTTCTTCTAAGGGATCGCCCTTTAAGAAGGGTATCTGCTCTTCCAAGATCGACTGATCCCCTGTAGTAACGACATAATGCGCAGTAACATAAGGAAGCCACAACAGGTCATCTGAGGTGCGCGTTCGCACGCCTCGTCCGGAGGGTGGATGCCACCAATGCAGAACATCTCCTTCCTCAAACTGATGCCGTGCGGCTCTTAAAATATGTGCACGTGCTATCTCGGGGGTGGAATTCATCAGAGCCATGATATCTTGCAGTTGATCACGGTAACCATACGCGCCGCTGGATTGATAAAGAGCCGATCTCCCCCATATGCGACTAGATAATAATTGGTATAACAACCAGCGGTTAATGAGCAAATTCATAGCTGGGTCAGGGGTCTTCACCTCGACGTTGCTCAGAAGGTCATCCCAAAACTCATGTACGTCTTGCCAGGCTGCTTCTACCTTTGATCGGTCCCGATAATACCTGGCTAATTGAAGCGCACCTTGACGATCTGGTCCCTCCCCCAACAAGAAATAGACTTCTTTCGCCTCGCCAGGGAGTAATTCAATATGGAGCTGTATCGCCGCACATGGATCCAGACCAGCTTCCACCGCGCTGGCTAATCCTACGCGAGTCAGTGCAGCTGGATACGCAAGGCTCCCCATTCGACCCAGAAACTCGGTACGGTCAGTGGTTAAACCATGGAGCTCTTTACTGGCAGATACAAATGCGACCCGCTCACCAAAATCTGCGTTGTAGGAATTGCTAGCCAATAATGTTTGGTTTTCAGGTTCGAACTCGGTTACCACATATTGCTGGGTTTCATCCCGATCGCTGCCCAGCACCCATTCGGCATAATAGGTCGCCGTGATTCGCCGGTGACGATGCCACATGTTCTCTAACCGTAAGACGATCACCTTTACAGGTGCATCAGGAGGTGAAAAAACACGTAATTGTTGCTTTAAACCATGGCTGTGATGCTCGAATATCGAATAACCAGCTCCGTGTTGGATCATATATGGAGATAACGTGCCTGCTGGTGAGGGTGTGGGTGACCAAAACTGCCCCGTTTCTTCATCACGCAGATAAACAGCCTCAGCCGGTTCATCTCTTACAGGATCATTACGCCACGGGGTCAATCTATTCTCGCCGCTGTTTTCACACCAAGTAAATCCCAAGCCCGCCTCTGACACCAAAAACCCAAAGTGAGGATTGGAGATGACATTGATCCACGGAGCTGGCGGCCGCTGATTCGGTTCTAACCATATGACATATTCTCGTCCATCTGCGCTAAATCCACCGATGTCATTGTCAAAGAGCAGGTCGGCAGGACGCATCAAAGGGGGAGTGGGTTCGATGTCTTCAGGACTAGGCATCGTTGGGACGAACCGTGGAAGACGAGCAGGTTGAGGGCGTAATTGCTCAAGCTGCTCGGTTAGAGATCCACCCTTTCCATCGAGCACAACCCGCGCAGCGGTATCAAGAAGAACTCGATCTTCCGGCCTAAGCTGATCGGCGCGCAGGAGGAAAATCCCACCCCGTCGGTTCAACCACATGTCAGCCTTAATTCGCTTGATGAGTTGGAGCAAATGTGCCTGCAACTCTTGATCATAGCCCGTTTCGCGTTGATTGACGATGACAACATCAACCTTGATCTGTTTCTCCCGCCAATATGCATGGGAACGCAGCACATCGTGGACCAAAACCAACTCCTCCTGACTGTCCACTTTGACAAGAAGGATGGGATAGTCACCCGATATGGCGTAGCTCCACAATCCAGATTGCCCTTTCGTATTCGCTGCAATCGTATCCGGATCAGTACGCAGATCTTTTAGAGGGTAGAGGAGGAGTGACAAGAGCAGTTGATTCTGTTCAATGTCTTTGCTTGAGAGACCTAGTTGCTGGAGCTCATGCTCGCTGTAGGTTCGTGCCAGGTCATAAGCCCGATCAATCCTGTGCCAAGCCTGATATCGAGCAAGAAGTTCTACAACCTCTTGATACGACTCCGCGGCGATGGTGATATAGGCGACCTCCACCTTCGCGTACGGTTCCAATAGAATTTCCTGACCGAGAGCCATCATAGGATCCAAGGTGGCACCTTTACTGCCAGAGAGCCATCGGCCAGTCTTATCTAAGGCCTTCGGTGCGCGAAGAGATCCCCCTCTACCAAGAAACCAACCTCGATCGCTCTCGTAAGCGCTTGTGGTTTCAAGACCACGCTCCACGACCAGTGAGTGAGCCATATAGATCGGCGTTTCATCATCGGAGCGCGGACGACGGTGGAATATAAGAGCGTTATATTCATGTAGGTAGTCACTTTCGATGAAAAGTTTGTTATAAGCCGGATGACGCCGATCGGTGGTTTGCGCTGCAAGAACGACCTCCGCATAACTGGTTATTGTCAAGTGACGCAGATGGTCGCTATGGTTAATCAAGCTAAGACGCCGAATCTCCAGATCATCTTCTGGTGGGATGGTGATTTCCATAAGGAGAGAGATGTCGCGGTCTCGTCGTCGAAATTCCGCCTTGTGTGGTGAGAAGAGCACGGTTTGGTTATCTGGCATAGAGGCGGTTGGTTGATATCCGGCGGACCAAAGGTCACCATGATCCTGATCTTGAATATATAGCCAAGTCCCCCAGGCATCGAGAGTGGTATCGGCGCGCCATCGCGTAAGATCGATTTCTTGCCAACGGTTAAAACCGCCACCTGCACTTGTGATAAGCGCACAGTATCGCCCATTAGAGAGATGATGCACATATGGCAGTGGCCCACTAACCGGTACATGCCAAGGGGAGATCGTAACTAAAGGTTCAGCAGGAGTGATGGGTCTCACTTCTTGTGGATGGGGGTACTCAACGGGAACTTGCCTCGGCACCCGCTCTTGTAGAAGCAGTTCTACACTTCGAATACGCGGGTCGGCATGAAAGCGTTGTACCATGATTTGATCTTGAAGATAATTAACCATTGCCAACAAGATCATGCCTTGATGATGCGACATGTATGATTGCACAATCGCACGTCCTTGCTTCGGGGGCAGACGTGAAGTTGTGTAATCAATGGCCTCGAAGAACCCATATCGTCCTAACATCTGAAGCTCGATAAGCCGCTGAATGTTTCCCATCACAGCTTGAGGAGAAAGCGAAATAGCTATCAGTGAGGCGTGAGGTGAAATGACCAGATCCTCAGCCAGCCCTCGCTTGAAGCCCATACCTGGAATCCCAAATCCACGATATTGGTAATTCATGTTCGCATCGAATCGATAGTATCCCGACTCTGATATGCCCCAAGGACTCCCTTTTTGTTGACCGTACTGAATCTGACGCATAACCATCGCGCGACAGCTTTGATTTAGGAGCGTTTCTTCATATCCACGTAACAGCAAGGAGGGCATAAGATACTCAAACATGCTCCCATTCCATGAGAGCAGTACCCGTGTGCCGTTTACTCTTGTCAATGGTCGGGCGAGGTGTAACCAATGACTTTGGGGCACATCACCTTTGGCAATTGCCAACAAACTGGCCATTCTCGATTCGGAAGCCAACATATCATAATAATTACGATCCAACTTTTCAGCAGCAACATTGTGCCCTATATGGAAGATTTGGCGCTTCTCATCAAATAAGAATCTGAAATCCATTGCTTTGAATAATTCATCTGATTGTTCTGCCAAATCTCTGTACCCAATCAGAATGACCTCGACCGCCATTCGAGCATCTCTCAATTCGTCATCCAGATTCGCACACCAAGTTCTTGCCTCCTGCACTTGATTCGCTGGGCCAGATTGATCGGTTATCCGCTTTCGCAAGTCTGACAACAGGATCTGTGCCGCTCTACATACCTCCCTTACTTCGTTCAAGCGTGCTGATGTTGGTAAGGCTTGAACCAATACTTGCCATGTCACCTCGATGCGATCTTCGGTAATCGTTGCATCATCCTTTAGTTGTTTAATCAAGCTCGGTGGATGCCTTATAAGTGAAATCCAGCGAAGCATCAAACCCGCTTCGCGATCCGCACTGAAAAGATGCTGATGAATATGATCCGCGCAAACTCGCAGATCGCTCAGCAGGGTGGCATCCAGCATGGATGGTCCGCTGTCAACAAGCGACATGAGAAGTTGGTTTAATTCTTGCCAAGTTTCGTTGTATAGAAAGAACCAGAGCTGTGGCCAGTCTTCAGGTTTGTCTACTACAGCGTGTATTTGCTGACGAATCTCTTCTAAGCAAGTCTGGAGTGGTTGTACCGCGCTCACTAACTCCTTATCCTTCAGCCTTTCCAACGTTCCGCTGAAGGCAGCTATAATGTCGAGCAGACCCTGCCAGCGTTCCCAACGCAGGATGGGTGATTGAGGTAAATCAAGACAACCTTGTCTCAAGGCGAGTAGACAGGCAGCGAGGTTCCCGCTGTCTACAGTGGATACATAACGCGGAGATAACGGTTCCAACTTACTTGTGTCGTACCAATTGAGAAAATGGCCCCGATAGCGTTCTAATTGCCCCAGGGTGTCAAATGTGGCACGGAGCCGCAATACCAGATCTAATGGGCCAAGGTAACCCATATCATATGCAGCCAGTGTAGATAGCAACATCAATCCTATATTCGTCGGTGAGGTGCGATGCGCAACGATTCCGCGTGGCTCTTCTTGAAAATGATCAGGGGGTAGCCAATGATCGTCAGGATCAACAAATTGCTCAAAGTAGCACCAAGTGCGGCGCGCGAGACTGCGTAAAAGCTGCTCTTGATCCTCAGAGAGTGGAGTCGGTTCATAACCCAGAGGACGGCTGATCCAATGCGCGATCATCGGTGATATCAACCATGTGATTAAGAACAACGCTGCAAATGGCAGCGCCGCTGGCGCAAGTAGTCCAAGCAAAATTGTAAGGGTTAGGCTTAATAATGGAGCTCCACCCATTCGCCTCCACATGAGGGCCAACTTTGTTTCCCTACCAAATATCCGGATCGAGTGCGCAGCGGGGGTCCATTGCAGTAAACGCTTTCGAGTGATTACCAGCCTCACCAGGGTTGCTCCAATGGCATCCAATGCAAGGAACGCCTCATGAGGAAGTAAAGCAATGGCTAATAGCCAACGGAGAGCAACTGATCGTAGGGATTGAAGGATGCCAGTTAATGATCGGTCCCAGATCCCCTGAACAACGGCACTAGCCATACTGGTTATGAGGGTCACAGCGGGAGTTAACACCCCTACTAACGACCAAATCAAGGCTGAACCCGGCAACCACAGCCAACCTGAGATAAGTAATGCTAAAAGTGAAGGCATGATCAAGCTGCGTCGCAAATTGTCGATGATTTTCCATCGATCGAGAGCAGAGAGGTCGCTTGATCTCCTCCCCCCATCAGCATGAGGTACCTTGGAAAACAACCAAGGTAGAAGCTGCCAGTCACCCCGAATCCATCGGTGCAGGCGATGCATATAAACGTGATAATTGGGTGGGAAATCCTCAAGCAAAGTAATGTCAGTTACCAATCCAGCACGACCATGTATCCCTTCGAAAAGGTCATGGCTGAGCAATGCGTTATCGGGCACACGATGGGTAAGGCAGCGCTCAAAGGCAGCGACGTCATAGATGCCTTTACCTGCGTAAATTCCCTCCCCAAAGAAGTCCTGATACACGTCTGAAACTGCTCGCGTGTAAAGATCTAAACCTATATCCCCAGAGAATACCCTGGTGAAAAGCGAGTGGTTCGCGCTTGCGGGCCTGATTTCCACTCTTGGTTGAAGCACAGTGAATCCGTTGATCACGTCATCATTACTGGGGTGGAATTCGGCTCGATTGAGAGGGTGGGAAATTGTAGCGATCAGTCGACTCGCGCCACCTGGAGGTAAAGACGTGTCATCATCTAACGTAATGACATACTTCACCTTGGACAAGAACTCGAGGTCCCCGATCATCAAGTTGAAAAATGTCTCTTCGCTTTCGCCCTTAGGTGGACTTCTTTCGGGTTCATCTACACCGCTAAGAATGATGCGATTTAGTTCAACTAATTTCCCTCTTTTACGCTCCCAGCCCATCCAACAGCCCTCACTTGGATTCCACATCCGCTGGCGATGGAAGAGGTAAAAAAGACGATCTGAATTTTGAGCATATTTCTGATTGAGTGATTGGATCCCCGCCTTAGCCAACTCAAGCAATGGCTGATCACCAGGCATTTGTTGCTGGGGAGCATCCACGAAATCAGTGAGCAATACATAGTGCAGATGAGGATCCTCATTTCCGAGATGATGTAATTCCATCTGCTGTAATATAGATTCGACATCGCCTGGATGACTCAGAAGTGCGGGGATAGCGACGATCGTACGGAATTCGGCAGGGATACCTTCCTCATAGTTCATTTTTGGCAGCACCCCAGGTTGAACGATGTTGGTGATGAACCAATTTACCAGGTTGACCGCTATCGTCAGCGCGGGGATCATGGCCAACAAACCTGTCCCAATAAGGTGCAAGATATTCCCACCTGCCAAATGTACATAGTGAATTAGGTCATAAACGCCGACTAAGGTAAGGAGACCGATGCCACCTAAGTAATTACAAGTTGGATGAGCGAACACCCAACGACGTACCTGTTGATCCCATGATGGTCGTAAGTTTAAGTGAGCTTCGAGTTGTGGAAGACCGGCGTCTATAAGATAGAAACCGACGTGCTTGACCCGCGAGCTGCCATCCTGACCGATTGCGTTGTGTGCAAGTTTAATGGCTTCTTTCGCGACCTGATCTTCATCCAATGCCGTTTGACGAGCTAGCCTCTCGATTGCTTTGCGATAGTGATCACGAGTATCAAAGTCCATATGAGAGTAGATTCTCATTGGGTCGCCGGCCAATACCTTCTCAACACAACTGACATCTTCGAAGAATTTCGTCCAGTCTTCCGCCGCCAAGGTACGTAGGCTAACAATGCTGCTCGCGACGATCTCTTCGTCTGTCAGTGTATCTGGTAGAGATAGACCCTTAGAAAGCTCATCGTCATCACGAATGTGAAATCCAGTTATTCTCGCAAGCGCTTCCACCAAGTTTTCCAATATCCCCATTCGTAACATTGTCGGCATCGCCCAAAGCTCACCCATGGTTAATGTTGTTGAATGTTGATAAGCTTGGACGAAGCGGGTCAGTATGCCTATCTCGAGTCGATTCTCTGAGTAGCCGATTACTTCCAAAGCCAACGAATAGACGCGAGGGAAACCCTCAAAGGGGAATGTGGTCAGTTTGGGTAATTGACGATAAAAACCAGCCGGCATATCCTCTCGGATTTGACGGAGGGCTTGCTGTGCAATATAGAAGTTATCTAATAGCCATTCAGCTACATGGGTGAGAGATGGATCCTCCCCGGAGACCTCGGCGAAATATTGATAAGCTTTGTGTAAGAGGGTATCGAGTTCCTTTAGACGGGTGTCCATTGGGGAGCGGCGAAGGATCTGAGGAGAAGTGCTTTGTCGTTCAGCCAACTGGCGCGCCAACTCTTCCAATCGATCCGTTCCCTCGAAGACATCACCAGCGTGGGACTCGGTTTTTAGTGTGGGTGATTGAGGCTGGCTGTTTTGCACGTATTAGTGTCCCTTACGCTCCCTTGCCGCCACTTCAGCCAGCGTGGGCTCAACTTCATCCGGAGGAAGATCCTGAAGGATCAACAGCGGGGTTGTTCCATAGGCGATGAAACTAATGGTTACACTTCCATACGGCCATTTGGCCCCGCCCGAGTAACCATGGGCACTTAACAGTACCAAGTCGATCTCTTCGCTCTCCACCAATTCATGCAATGAGGCCGCGACATTATCACTAACCATTAAAACAATTTGAGTATCTAAAGATAGACGCGACTTAAGTTGCTCCAAATATCTGGTCGCTTCTTGCCGATTACGTTCTGTTATCTGGTTTGCTAACTCTGTGTCCTCTCGCGTGGGAGGTGCACGACGGGGCATTTCGGGTTTCGGCACAATATGCGCCAGCACGAGTTGAGATTCGTGCTGACGTGCTAACGTTGTAGCTAAAGGAAGCACACATTCAGCTCGTTGAGAACAATCAAGCGGAACCAGCAAGCGACGATATCGTAAGCCTGTTAACTCTTTAGAAGTTGGTCGGTAAGCACGAACGATCATCGTTGGAACGTAAGCACGTAAAATGATTTTTTGAACAACACCACTTACATTCCAACCGCTCAGTCCACTCCTTCCATGGCTACTTAAGATGATTAATTTAACATCATGGCTTCGAGCAAATTGAACCACACGCTCTGCAGCCTGACCTTCCAAAAGGGTATTTTCAGCTTCTATGCCAACCTCGTGTAGACGAGCAGTTACGCCATGCAGGTAAGCGTTCAATTCGGCTTTTACCATTTGCCACTCCAGCGGATCGACGGATTTGAGTCGACCCGTTGTAGTAGAACGCTCCAATACTCTTAATAATGTGGATCGCGCTTCAAAGGCTTTGGCTATGGCTACTGTGTGCGGTAAAACACACTCTGCGAGAGGAGAGCCATCCAGAGGAACAAGAATATGGCTGAACATGGTCCCTTCTCCTTAACCCCACATGAAGGTGACGCGCCCAGCTTCAGCGAGTAAGTAATTGGGGGTGCAATTACGATTCCCGTATGCTACATAGAGAGGGAGCTCGCAGAGGTACTGGGCTCCTTTTTCCCCTCAAGAATGTTATTTGCGATGATAAAAGGGGGTAGAATGATCAGCATCCTCACCCCTAATGGTACAACATCTCGTCTATTTGCGCATGGATGCAGAGGAAATGATTCGTCTCATGATGGGAGGGACAACTCTATCCATGCATTGGTTTTTTCATGCGAGAGCTGGAAGTGTTCTAAAAATGTGTGGGCGCGTTGGTCATTTATCCGCTCTGTAGAGTAGAAGCGTATCCGAACCTAACACGTAATGAAATGGTATACCTTGCAAATCAGGTAGGGGCGAGGTAACCCCGCCCCTACACCGAGACCAACGGTTTACCTGGGCAATAATTGATAATGGATCATCTAACTGATACTGGAAAAGACGATCATGCTTAGATATGAAGATAAAGGGAGTATTCAATACTATCCCTATAAATAAACTAGACAGGCGGCTCCCATGCCACCGTTTGGTTGGGCGTGGGAGCCCGGCTTACTGGAGCGTCAGCACACGTACGGATAGCTATCAAGATCAAAGAGGACCTCGGTCACCGAATGTGTTTGCAGGAGAGTCATTAATGAAACCCTTGAGGATACAAGGCCACATGCATGTAATGAGCGGGAAAATCGTTTCCCGATTCCTGCTCTTCTTTGTTTTGTTCATCACCGCTTGTGGTTCCCAACAAACACCGGCTCCCCCTTCGCCTACACCGTCCCCTATGCCTACCGATACTCCTACTCCTATCCCCATTCAAAAGTATCTCGATCCTGGAGATTATGTAACTGCAATCGAAGTCAACAACACCAGACGTTGGTTCACGGTCCATCTCCCGCCCGATTATCAACCCGACGTGCCTCTTCCATTGGTGATCAACCTTCATGCTGTTACGCAGACTGCCTTCCAGCAAGAAATTCTAAGCGGGATGAACGCGAAAGCGGATGAAGAGAATTTCATCGTCGTCAACCCTCAGGCGATCGGAGCACCTCCAGCGTGGCTGGGCCCCATCCCTGGTTCAGCAGGCCAAGCTGATATGGATTTCTTCGAAAAGTTGCTCGAATTTCTGCAGACGGAAATTCGTGTTGATCCGAATCGTATTTACGCCACTGGGATGTCAAATGGTGCGACAATGGCAAACCGTATAGGTTGCGATATGTCGGTCACCTTCGCTGCCATTGCACCTGTTGCTGGAGGACATGTTGCTTTCAACCGTTGCGAGGTTGAACGCCCGGTTTCAGTGATCGTCTTCCACGGAACGGATGATCCGACCATACCGTATGATGGTGTAGAAAACGATATCCCACCAGTCCATCTCTGGGTAGGAGCTTGGGCAGATCGCGATGGCTGTGATTCCACACCTATTTTGAGTCATCCGCACACGATGGTCACAAAGGAAACCTGGGGGAACTGCGATGAGGATGTCGAGGTAGCGCTATACACACTCGAGGGAGGTGGTCATACCTGGCCTGGCGCTCCGCTCAGCGTTACCTTTGCCAGCTCCTTCCCCTACATAAGCGCTACCGATCTGATCTGGGAATTCTTTGAGGCACATCCTAGATCAGTGAACCCTTGAAGCGATTGGTTTCAAATCCGAAGGAATTCCTGAAACTTAGCTCACCGATTCCAACCGCAGGAAGCGCTCGAACCAGTGGCCACGCCATGCCAAGCGTAGTACGAAAGCCCAAAGAACCACCATCACACCTATGAGCAGGTAAGCAAAGGGAGGTAAAACGAGGATCTCGAAAAATGTCCTTAACGGTTCGATAAGCATCACCGCGAGGGATGCAAGGAGTAGTCCCATTACCAACAATGTTGGACGCTTATCACCACTGTAGATGTCACCCCCCACAAAGAATTCCGTCGGTGGTTCTACAAACACCACAAGTACAAGGCCCGCTAACAGGGTGAACGTTGTCAAAGCTGATTGAGCTACTAAGGTCGCCACCTCGCTCGTATATTCCTCAGGTTCTGTGATCTCGTAGTCAATCCCTGAAGAGATTCGGAATCGGTCGATTTCCTCTTGAGTAACCGTAAAAGATCTCGCCTCGATATCTCTATAAGTCAGCCCAAAAGCGATCGTATAGATGATCAATCCAAACAAGAATGTTGAGATTGCCGCCGGGAAAACAAAATGCGTCACGGCACGGATCAATCCCTTTTTGGGCACATTACCAGGTTTCGCCCAAGCCGCCAAAGCAAAAGTAGGAATACCCACTGTGAAAAGAGTGACCAGCGTAGCATGTTTTGGCACATAAGGAAAACCTATTCCGATCACCGCTGTGGCGATGATCAACATCGCAAAATAAATCGCCCTCGTCAGAAAAAGGCGCAGGATATCCCTCATCCCGTTGATGATTCGCTGACCTTCCAAAAACGCTGGTGGCAATGCGCCGAAGGAATCATTAAGTAGGACCATATCAGCGACGGCGCGCGTGGCCGCGCTACCACTCTGCATCGCAATGCCCAGGTTTGCTTTCTTGAGTGACAAGACATCGTTCACCCCATCACCGATCATGGCAACATAATGTCCACGCTCACGGAGCGCTTCCACCAGTCGTTCCTTCTGTTCGGGCATGATCCGACCGAATATTGAGGTCTTTTCAGCAACCTGATTGAAATGCGTATCATCCAATTGCGCCAATTCCGCGCCAGAAACAACGGCCTCAAGGTCAGCATGAAGTCCTGCTTGTTTCACTAATGACGTGACAGTATATGGATGGTCACCAGAGATGATCTTCAAATGAACCCCCGCTTCTGTGAAGCCCTCTAGGGTCTCCTTCAGCGCCGGGCGGAGTTCATCGTGAAAACTAAGTATTCCCAAAGGAACGAGGTTCTTGGGCAGAAGTGGATCTCCTTCGCTGTCGTGCAAGCCTATTACATCGGGATGATGGGTGAAAAGCAACACTCGCAAACCTGCCTCCGACCACGCTTCGATTTTTTCTGTTAGTTCGAACCCTGGATGGAGGTAGGGCTGAAGCGCTTCAAACGCACCCAGCGCGTAGGTTCCGGTCCGTTTCTCTTCGTCGAATGCAAGCGCACTCCATTTGCGAGCCGATGAGAACGGGATCTCATCGACTTTACGGCGCTTCTGTCCCCTGAAGGCCTCGATAAGCGCTTCGCTTGTGCGATTGCTAACAGAAGTGCTATTGGCAAAGTCACCTAGAAGACCTATAAGTTCCTGTTCCTCAACTCCGATAGGTTCTACACTGTGTAAGCGAATACTATTGGTCGTGAGTGTCCCCGTCTTGTCCATACAAAGCACATCCACGTAGCTTAAAGATTCGACGGAGTTGGATTGCTGGACGAGCGCTCCACGCCCAACGATCCTCAAGGCACCCATCGCGTACGCGACGATTAACATCAGGAACAATCCATTTGGAACCAAACCCGCGATCACTGACGCCATTTGCACGCTACGCATCAATGGGATGGCGAGCAGCACCGCTGAAATCAGTAATAACAACCCAATAAAGATGGCAAGCAAAGTCAAAAGACGGATGATAAAATCGACATCCTTCTGTAACGGTGTCTGCACTAGGCGGAAAGTCCGCGCGCCAGTAGTGAGTTGATTAGCATAACTCTCCAAACCAACTTTCGTCGCTTTATACATCGCGCTCCCACTGACACAAAAACTTCCTGAAAGTACCTTGTCATCCGTCTGCTTGGAAATGAGATCGGATTCGCCGGTGAGCAAGGATTCATCAACTTCCATCTCACCTTCCCCAATAAGCACGCCATCAACAACGATTTGATCACCCGGACGGGTAACCAATATGTCACCCAACACGATTTCAGATGGGTCAGCGGTCTTCTCCTGACCATCCCGTACGATGGCCACTTTGGGTCGGGTAAGCAACGCAATATGGTCAAGGAGACGTTTGGCGCGTACTTCTTGGTAGACGCCAATGATGACATTCATCAAGATGAGGAGGACGCTGACGACTGCGTCTTCAATACGCCCGATGATAATCAATACCGCACCGATACCGAAGAGGACGATGTTAATGAATGAAAAGAGGTTTTGACGCAAAATATCCCGATAAGACCTGCTGGTTTGAAGACGGATGTCGTTCCCATCGCCCCGTTGACGTCGTGCAAGGGCTTCAGACTCAGATAATCCTTGGATCGCTGCCATACTTGTTAGGCCTTGTTAATTGCTTACGAACGATATTTTCGCAATGAGTAGAAGTCGTAGAGAATACCGAGATAGATTCTACCTGGAAATTATGATCACTCAACTACCCGTTACCTCCTCGGTCGAGGGTTGGGGTGAGGGCGACTGGATGGCTCCCATTGACCCTCACACCAACCCCCATCTCCCTTACCAAACTTCAATAATCAGCAGTGTTTCGAAAACCACTTCAAGCTAAAATAGCTGTATGCGGAAGATCGATTTTCTCCACTCTCCTCAGTTTTGGCAACAAGGGTTCGGTCCGACTCACCCCCTGAGACAAGAACGGTTGCAGCGCACTTATGAACTCCTCGATGAATTAGGAGCCTTTGATCCCGAGAACGTCCAGGTGATCACACCACCTCCTCCTGGTGAAGAAGAACTAGCGCTCTTCCATACTAAAGAATACATCAACGCCGTACGTTCTCTGAGTATGGGGGAGACCCACATCCCCTCCGCTCGCTACGGCTTCGGTCCCGGTGACAATCCCATTTTTCCCGGAATGTTCGAATCATCGGGGCTCAAAGTGGGCAGCACACTCTGGGGTGCCAAACTACTGGCAAACCGTGAATGTGAGGTCGCCTTCAGTTACAGCGGGGGGCTGCATCATGCTGGACCGGATTTCGCATCTGGTTTTTGCATCTTCAACGATGCAGCCGTCGCTATCCATTGGTTGATCAATCAGGGGCTGAGAATAGCTTATGTCGATATCGATGTTCACCATGGTGATGGGGTTCAGAATGCCTTCTACAGCACCGACGAGGTTCTCACCATCTCGCTGCACCAGAGTGGACGGACACTATTCCCTGGCACAGGTTTTATTGACGAGATCGGTGTTGATGAAGGTGAGGGGTATAGTGTCAACGTGCCCCTGCCACCTTACACCGATGACGATATTTACCTTTGGGCATTCCATCAAATCGTGCCTCCTCTGGTTGAACGCTTCGAACCCGATATCTTAGTAACCCAGCTCGGTGTCGATACTCATTATTTAGACCCTTTAGCGAGACTGGCGCTCACCACTCGTGGACATAAATTGCTTTTCGAAGAGCTCAGTTGTTTGGCGTCTCGGTGGTTGGCGCTTGGAGGGGGCGGCTACGATATCGATGTAGTTCCACGCTCATGGACATTGGCATTCGGCATCATGTCCGGACAGTCGTTCCCCGAAGAGCTTCCTCCCGATTATCAAGCCAAATATGGAGGGAAATGGCTGGAAGATCACCGGGCTCCGCAGATTGATGAGAATGTGAAATGGCTTACGAGGAGAAGTGTTGAGGAGGTGGTGAGTCATGTGCGGGAGTTACATGGACTTGCGTGACCACCTCTCACTAAAAAAACAAGAAGAGGATTGCCTCTGTATTCTCTCGAGTAGGTTTGACTTTTGAATTAGCACACGTATATACTGCAAATTCGATCCCACATGATTCATTCAGTCAGTATTGATCCTGCTCGATTCTAAGTGGTTGTGCAGCGAAATTGAGGAGGAAAAAGCTCATGGGCACAGATCGGGTCTCAAATGTGGTTCGCTCATCTCGATTATTGATCATCGGCCTGATCATTGTCATTGTCTTACTAGGCTTGGCCGTAGTGATGATGGTCATCGGGACGACAGCTGCTGAAAAAAGCGAGAGGGATATTAGGCCCAATGCCTTAGCAAGAAGTCTTGATGATTGCGTTATCTGCCATGGGAATACTACACCTGGGATTGTGCTCCAATATGGCCGCAGCACGATGGCCGCTGCCGAGGTTGCATGTCGCGATTGCCATGAAGTTGAGGAGGGGTATCCCGGCGCAGTAGAGCATGAAGGCACCTTCGTACTAAGACAACCCACAGCCGCCCGGTGTCAGCAATGCCATGAAGCAGAGGTTGATCAGTTCTTACAGAGCCGCCATGCTCTGCCCGCTTATGTAGCTTATGCGGGGAGCCAAGATTTAACCCCCGAACAGCTTCTCGAATACCAAGCGATTCCAGAGGGGAGTTACGCCCCGGACAAATCGCGCAACGCCCTCTATGCATTAGAAGGTCAAGATGTAACTCGTTTCGCATGCGAGGCTTGCCATGATATTGGTAAGCCATCCCAGGATGGTTCGACAGGCCAGTGCAAGAAGTGCCACCTACGCCACATGTTCACGCTTGAACAAGCCCGCAAACCGGAGACCTGTAATTACTGTCATATCGGTCCCGACCACCCACAATGGGAGATTTACCATGAATCGCCACACGGCATCGCTTACGCAACAAGCGGGGATATATGGAATTGGGAAGCTGATGCCGGCACACTGACGGTAGATGATTTTCCCGCGGCTACCTGTGCGCTATGTCACTTCGGAGGTTTCGGCACAACAGAGACCACTCACGATGTAGGAGAGCGACTCACTTGGTACTTATTTGCACCCATCAGTGAGCGTAGACCGTCATGGGAAGACAACTTGACGAGCATGCAAAGTGTTTGCCTTCAATGCCATAACGAAAACATGATCAGTTATTTTTACAATGCCGCCGACAAGGCAACCGAGGCTGTAAATGCCTGGGTCGTGGAGAGCAATGAGATCATCGCTCCTCTCAGAGATGCAGGGTTGCTCACAGCTTATCCCTTTGATGAACCGATCGATTTTTTATACTTCGAGCTCTGGCATCATTGGGGTCGAACGGCAAAATTCGGGGCCTGGATGCAAGGCCCAGACTACACTCAATGGCACGGCGCTTATGAGGTGCTGAGTGACCTCGCAGAGTTGCGGGAGATGGTTGACACAAAATTGCATGAAGCGCAGGAAGAGGAGTGAAGTGCACCATCTCGGTACTGTTTTCCCTTTTCTGAGGAGGATTGGCAGAATCCCCTTCTCGCGAGACCAGCTCATCCTACTCATGGTGGCTGTCAATGAGATCTTCCTTGGAATCGATATCTTCCTAGCCCACAGCATCAGCGGTACCATCGTGCCGAGAGAGAGAATCCCCATCATCTTTGGTCCGATTGCGGGGATCCTTCTGCTCGTATTGGGTCTTTTCTCCCTTCGGAGACGTATGTTGGCAAATGTGTTGGCAAGCCTGATCTTTGTTGCCAGCATCGCGGTTGGGCTCCTGGGTGCATACTTTCATGTCCGTCGAGGGATCCTACCAACCGGACCGCCTGGAGAATGGTTGACCTTGGACCTTCTTGTTTGGGCACCGCCTGTCCTTGGTCCACTGACCTTTTCGCTCATAGGTCTCCTCGGCCTAAGCGCGGCATGGATCGAAACTCCCCCAGAGAGCGGGAATCTAACATTAATTCGTGGCATACAGTTGCATCTGCCTTTTAGTAAAACAAGGGCTCTTTACTTTCTTGTAGGATTAGGAACTTTGGCCAGCTTAATCAGCATGATCTTCGATCATGCGCGTACTGGATTTGTCAATCCGTGGTTATGGTTTTCGGCCGCGGTGGGGATCTTCGGAACGGTGATTCCCGTGATTCTGGGGGCCCTTGAAAACCCAGGGCGAAGTGACTACGCGATCTATACCACCGCAATGATTGCTCTCATCATCCTGGGAATCATGGGATTAAGTTTGCATGTCAACGAAAATCTTATTGCGGGGGGGAAGATCGTGACGGAACGCTTCATTCGTGGCGCACCTTTCCTGGCCCCCATGTTGTTTGCGGA
Organism: Anaerolineae bacterium; assembly: GCA_011174825.1. Lineage (GTDB taxonomy): Bacteria > Chloroflexota > Anaerolineae > Anaerolineales > E44-bin32 > DUEZ01. Next base: position 17,623 of record DUEZ01000042.1, read on the forward strand.
CATGGGAACATTGGGCTTGATCGCACTTCTGGATCCCACAGAGCCCGCAGGATGACCTTTATGACTAGTGCTCTATCACAATAGAAACGATGGGTGCAAAAGACGAAAATCATCCTGAGCCTTGTCCTGAGCTTGTCGAAGGGCTGTCGAAGGATGACGCCTAATTGTGGTACGCAGCCTTCGATCCTTTGGCGTACTCAGGGCAATGCGGGCTCAGGGTGCTTTTTCCGATATTATGCATTAAATCTTGGCTGACAGAGTACCAGAAGATTTACGCAGAAAAACACAACCGGGCATTCTCCTCAGCAGGCTCGTTATCTACTAAATTTTCCTAAGGCCAGGGGATCTTAACCGGATCGGTGTAGCCGTGTTTCTCCACCGCATAGAGCAATCCCCCTGATTCACCAGAACAGCTGGTTTCATCATTAAATGTATAAGAGGTGCCATCTGTATGAACAGCGGTTGAAAATAAAAAACCGTTCTGACAGATCGTGGCCTCAATCAAATACCCTCGCAAGTCGTATGACGGATTATATTTAACCGCGTCCCATGTGACTGTGACTTTATCGAGATTTCGAGTGGCCTGAACATTCTTTGGAGGTCCAATGAAGGTCGTGCGAGGTAGAGGATGGTAGTAAACCGTCACCGAGAAGATGTCTCCCTCAACCTCCACAACTGAGGTCGACACCCAGCAGTGCCAATGTTGCTTCTCAGGCAAAATCCACAACCACGTGCCGCTGTCGTTCCGATTGTGGACCACGGCCTTATCCCCCGGATAGAGATCACCTGCGTGGAGGTAAGCCGTCCCCGGACCGTAGCGGCAGTGGGCTTGCATAAGAGCGGTAACATCAGGGAAATCAAAGGTCGGGGTCGGAGTAATTGTTGGTGTGGGGGTGATGGTCGGAGTTGGGGTTATCGTTGGTGTATTCGTGGCCGTTGGAGTCCATGTCGGTGTGTACGTAGGTGAAGGGGTGTTTGTAAAGGTAGGAGTCATGGACGCCGTGGGTGTTTGACTAGGTGAAGACGTCGGAGTTGCGAAGAGGGAGAACGGCGCGCTGCAGCCTGCCATGGCAATGGCCAATATTAATATCAGCCCAGCGCGTACCCGCAGAAAACCCAACATCCTCTCCAGTGAAATAAATTTCACCACCCAACCCCTGTGATTCTATAACTACACCGCATTGTAGGCCTGCCCCTCTTTCATCCGCAATAAGCCGTTAGTGCTGTTTCGCCACCCAAGCATGAGTGCTAAGATTGAGCCCAGTTTTGCTGGATAGGGCAGAAGAGCTCCGTTACCCATCTCGTCGGATACATTATGATCGAATTCAGCTGGGTGAGGCATTATGGAGGGAAACATGCGGGGTCGTCCTTGGATCTTCATTGGAACACTCGTCTTGGTCGGAATTGCTTGTGCTGGAGGTGC
>DUEZ01000043.1 GCA_011174825.1 Anaerolineae bacterium
AGCTACACGAAGGATTTTCGAGAAGCGAACCCGCCAATCGCGCGATAATTTGACGAGATAGATCGGTCGGGTTGCTCAGCTGAAGACCGTCAGAATACGCTCAAAAAAACTCACAGACTCGTTTTTGTTAGCTATGCATGTCAAAATATCCTGAGTTATGCTCTCTCCGTTTACCAAATATGCGTTTCTTCGACCCAGGGACTTTGAGGCATTGATATGAACAAATCTGCCTTCGTTGCGCGTGAGGGTGAATTAGCCCACTTAGATAACCTGCTTAAGCTTTCGATCCAAGATCGTGGTCAAGTTTGTTTTATCGCAGGTGAAGCGGGAGCTGGCAAAACAACGCTGCTTTCATCATTTGCTTCGCGTGCGCTAAGCCAGAATCCCGATCTGGTCGTTGCCATGGGCACATGCAGTTCTCACACAGGAATCAGCGATCCCTATCTGCCGTTCCGCGAAATTCTTGCCTTACTCACTGGGGACGTCGAAGGCGAGCTTGGGCAGAGGATCCCGTCGAGTGAAAACGCAACTCGACTCAAGAATTTCCTACGGATTTCTGGACAGGCAATTGTCGAATTGGGTCCGGATTTGTTGGATATCTTTGTGCCGGGATCAGGGATTATCACCAGGGCAGGCGCATTCCTGGCCGATAAGGTGGGATGGTTGAAAAACCTTGAAGTCATTGAGAAACAGAAGAAGGCTTCTCCGACAAAACCTCAAAAAGATCCCTCCAGGATCGTCGAGCAGTACAGCGGTGTGATCAAAGTGATGGCTACCAACCGACCTTTGATCGTCGCCATCGATGATCTTCAATGGGCCGATCCGTCCTCTTTGGATCTCCTATTCCAATTGGCTAGGCAAATTGAAAATAGCCGCGTCCTGCTTCTTGGTACGTTTCGCCCGGAGGAAATCGCTATAGGTCGAGGAGATGGTAGCCACCCTTTTACATCGGTGCTTGGAGACCTTAAGCGATACTACGGAGATATCGTTCTTGATCTTGATCAGTCCGAGACAGAGCGGCGGGATTTTGTCTGGGCATTGGTCGACGCCGAACCCAACCGATTGGACGATCATTTCCGAGAGAAGCTTCTGCATCACACCTCGGGTCATGCGCTTTTTACAGTTGAGTTGCTCAGAGAAATGCGGGAACGCGGATATCTACAGAAGGAAGAGAGTGGTCTCTGGTACCAGCGAGCAGATTTTGCGTGGGACGATCTGCCCTCCCGTGTTGAAGGCGTTATTGAGACACGCATTGGACGTCTGGATTCAGATGGCCTTCAGGCGCTTCATGTTGCCTCTGTTGAAGGAGAGACATTTACCGGTGAGGTCATCGCCAAAGTTCAAAACACCGATCCTGGGAAGCTCATTCGACGATTGAGTAGGGGTCTAGCGAGTCAACATGAGTTGATCCTAGCGGAAGGCATGCAGCAACTTGGATCGCAGAGGATATCCCGCTACCGCTTCAGACATGTTTTGTTCCAGAAATACCTTTACTCGTCACTCGACGAAGCAGAGCGTTCTTATCTCCATGAAGATGTAGGAACCGCACTCGAAGAGCTCTATAGGGAGCGTGCTCCGGAGATATCCATACAACTCTCCCACCATTTCACACAATCTGGAAATCCGGAGAAAGCCGTTCATTACTTACTGGCTGCCGGAAACCAAGCACATGCTGCCTCAGCCTACCGGGAAGCCATAGACGCATACTCGCAGGGCCTCAAGCTTGTGGAAGGGGTTCAAGCAGATGAAGATAGGAGACTGAAAAATCTCATGCTGAACCTTTCACTTGGGAACACCTTGCTGGCAACAATAGGGCCGGCTGACAAACGTGTCGAAGAAGTGTTCAACGAGGCGATACAGATCAGCCAGAATGTCGAAGATGGGCATCAAAGCTTTGTTGCGATCAGAGGTCTTTCGTACCACAAGAAAATGCGTGGTGAGTATGAAGTGAGTAGGGCACTTGAAAGACAGATGCTCAGTATGGCGGAGAACCTTCAGGATCCGATGCTGTTGACGGAGGCGCATCGCCTGGTCGCTGAGAGTTTGACCGGCCCAGGGGAATTCGATGCCGCTCGAACACACTACGAACAGGCGGCGGATTATTATGAGCCAACATCGCATCCGGAGTTTGTTGCGATGTTCGGATATGATCCGGGAATCATCGTTCAATCACAACTAGCCTACTTCACCTGGTCGCTGGGTTATCCGGAGCGTGCCGTCTCAATCGGTCAGGAGGCGCTCAGGCTTGCACGAGAACTGGATCACCCCCTCAGCCTTGCGGCTGCACTGGACACCGTCTCGGCACTTTATCATCAATTGCGTGATCCACAAACATGTCGAGACATCGCACAAGAATGCAGTGATCTTTCGATCGAATACGGTTTTTTAATGTGGGATGCGAGAGCATGCACGCGTCGAGGGTGGGCACTGTCGATGTTAGGCCAGGTAGACGACGGGATCAAATTGATCGAAGATGCGCTTGCAGCCTTCAAAGCGCTAGGATTGAAGATCTCGATTCCGTGCATGTGGGCGCTGCTAGCAGAAGCGCAGCTTGTTGCCGGTCAATACGAGACTTGTTGTTCAAGTACGGATGACGCAATAGGTGTGATCGAGCAAGTTAATGAACGGTACTGCGAAGTGGAGATCCATCGCATCCGCGCGGATTGTTTGGCCCAGCAGGGAGATCATGCCGGAGCCGAATCGACATATCGGCAGGCGATTAAGGTCGCCCAATCCCAGAAAGCGAAGTCATTGGAGCTACGAGCGAGGCTCCACCTCACGAGATTGTTGATGGAGGAAGGACGATCCGAGAATGAGATTTCTCATTTGGAACAGGTATACAGCTGGTTCGAGGAGGGTTTCGACACCGCTGATTTGACAGAAGTTAAAGCGTTGCTTGAGGAATATCCCCTTTCCCACAATCCTTCAGGAGCAGCCTGACCACACGCTGTCATGTACAAAATGTGGTTTTATTGAGAAATAACTGGGAATCCCGCTAATAACATGCGGGGAGAACAGTTCGGTGTGATTCGCTCTTGAAGTATCGGAAAGCGGATGCTTGTGTCAATCGTGGAGAAGCACACCCAGGCGTCCCAACTCGCAGCCGTTACCCCGCTCCTGCCATTGTGGAGAACCATCGGAGAACCATGGAATCGCTCTTTCGCATCGCCTTCTGGTCCATTTTCGGGGGAATGATCATTCTGCAACTTTATTTTGCCTCACGGCTTCGCCTAGCAGGGGAGCCTCGAGCTGCCGATCGAAAGGCGATCAAACGGGAAAGATGGATATTCATCGTAATCCGGGTTATTCGATCCACCACTCTCGTCGTTTTTCTTGTCTTGTATGTTGTTAATCTGCCTTGGCTCAGATTGTTCCGGGTGCCGTTTCCTGATTGGCTCCGCTGGAGTGGAGCCGTTCTAGGTGTTCTCAGTTTAGGACTCTATGCTTGGTCCCGGAGAACGCTAGGGAAAGAATGGTCGTCCTGCTTGCGAATGCGAGAGGCACACCATCTGGTGACCACGGGCCCCTACGCCTGGATACGCCACCCAATCTATCTGGCCATGATGGTTTTTATGACAGCTATTACCCTCATCGCCGCCAACTGGTTCCTGATAGCTTTCCTGGTGATCTCGATTGTGGATCTGGCCCTGCGCATCCCCAATGAGGAGCAGATGATGATCGAGATGTTTGGCGATGAATACCAGGCATACATACAAAGAACAGGGAAGTTGCTCCCAAAATATCGGGGCTAACTGTTCGCTTCAGACGACTTGGCTATCGTGGAGCTTGACGGGATTTGATCAGTCTTGTGAGCAAACCTGCGCGCGAAGTCTATGAAACTAACCGTTAGGCCCCTCGGATCGGATTATTGCGCGTGGTCTGCCAAACCGTCCACAACCATGACGGGGATTGTGACGACTTTGAGGGTAAGGATAATGAGACCCATTCGGGCGATCGTTCTATTCGCGGTTGCCATGATGTCAGTACCTGGTTGTACGGTAGGGGAAACTCTACCTGAATCGGGAATCGCCACGAAAAGTGAGACACCGATTGAGCCCACCGGGGAAGTTGACCATACACCATCCTTAGGCGACACTCGGACCCGCCCAATCGATGGGGCGGTCATGGTGTATGTCCCCGCCGGCGAATTCGAGATGGGTAGTGACGAACAAGAAGTAGATTTCGCACTGCAATTATGCATGGAATACGATACGAATTGCAGGCGTCCTTACTTCTCAGTTGAGCAACCTGTACACACCGTGGTTCTGGATGGTTTCTGGATCGATAAGACAGAAGTGACCAACAGTCAATACCGGCAGTGTGAGAGTGCCGGAGCCTGTGGCGAGTTGGGCTGCGAAGGAGAGGTCCTGCTTGGGGATGGCGAATATCCAGTGGTTTGTATGACCTGGGATCAGGCAGCCGCCTACTGCGAGTGGGTCGAGGCGCGTTTACCATCTGAAGCGGAGTGGGAGTACGCCGCGCGGGGACCTGAGGCCAGAAGATATCCCTGGGGTGATGATTTTGATGGAACGGTGTTGAACTACTGCGATGTGAACTGCACGCTCGATAAACGTGATGAGAAGTTTGATGACGGTTATACCAGATCTGCTCCCGTGGGAAGTTATCTGGGCGGGGCCAGTTGGGTTGGCGCGCTGGATTTAGCTGGGAATGTGTGGGAGATCGGGGCCGATCGATATGGATCCTATTCCGCAGATCTCCAAACTAATCCCACCGGACCTTTGTCAGGAAATCGCCGAGTGGCGCGTGGAGGCTCCTGGCACACCAGTCCTGATCATGTCCGCAGTGCGCTGCGCACCAATATTGGGGCAGATCAATTTGTCGATCATGCTGGTTTTCGATGTGTTCAATCCCATCATTGATTCTTTTTTGTTTTAAGGCAAGCGCAAAGTAATTCCCTGGATCAGGATACGCGCATAGCACAAAATTCAATTGGGGCAGGTTTGTGGAGGCGCTGAGTTCGAAAGCTGTCAGGCATGCTTTTCTTCTTTTATCGATTAAAATCAGGGTTCAACTACTTGTGTGGTTATGAGGGGATAAAGAAAATGAAGCGCTATCTCCTTTACTTTATGTTTCTTACTCTAGGAGCTTCAAGCCTATTCGCGTGTGCACAAAGCCCCCTAGAGTTCGGGATCCTTGAGGGTCATGTCACCATTGGCCCCCTCGTGCCAGTTATTCGTGAGGGGGAGGCGGAACCCACGCCAGCTCCTGAAGTGTATGCGGCTCGCGAGATCATCGTATTTAAGGAGGACGGGAAAACGGAGGTCGTCCGTATTAAAATTAACACGAATGGTAATTACCAAGTAGAATTGCCGGTTGGCATCTACGTTGTGGATATCAATCGCATTGGAATTGATACGGCTGCGGATTTGCCGATAGAGATCGAAATCACCCATCAGGGAGTCACAAGGCTTGACATTGATATCGATACTGGAATTCGCTGAGGGCTTGCAGTATGCCTAGCTTCTTGCTGGACCGGATCTCACGCGCAGCGCGAAAACCAAATGGAGTAGAGTAGCGGGGTTTTTTAGCTTGAAGCCGTCAAGCGTTCAAGATTGTTCAAGAAACTAAATTCAGGAGGGAAGTGAAATGACTACCGATTCAACCACATCGTCAGAATCATCAGCTACCAGAGATAACAAATTTACTGGGCTTAGACGTTTTAACATCATTATGGGTTTCCTCCACCTGCTCCAGGGTGTCTTCATGATCCTTGTAAGCAATGACACCACTTACCCGATCTACACCAACTTCCTCAGTTTCAATACTGAGACATTCTCGTTGACGCCGGATCCAAAGCTCCTCTACGAGCTGCGTTTCGGACCCGCCGTGGCGGCTTTTCTGCTCATCTCAGCAGTCGCCCACTTCTACCTGTCGACGATCGGTTACGGTGGCTATGTCGAGAACCTGAAACGGGGGATGAACCCGGTACGCTTCTATGAGTACGCGCTCAGCTCATCACTCATGATCGTCTTGATCGGCATGCTCTCAGGACTGTGGGATCTGGGAGCCATCATCCTGATCTTTGGTCTCAACGCCATGATGAACCTGTTCGGCATCATGATGGAACTGCACAATCAGACGACGCAGAAGACGAATTGGACCGCGTTCATCTACGGATGTATTGCGGGCATCGTCCCGTGGGTCGTGATCTTCACCTACTTCCTTGGCGCGGTCAGCTCAGGCGACGCAAAGCCTCCGGCTTTTGTGTATGCGATCATCCCTACGCTGTTCGTCTTCTTCAACATTTTTGCGATCAACATGGTGCTTCAGTACAAGAAGGTGGGGCGTTGGAAGGATTACCTCTTCGGTGAGCGCGTGTACATCATCCTGAGCTTAACGGCAAAATCGATCCTGGCTTGGCTGATATTCGCAGGCACGCTAGCCCCTGTCTAGAATCTGGACTGTTAAAGACCCTCAGTGATAGAGTGCCTCATAACTCGCAGGAGCGGATCCTGAGAGCAGGTGAAAAAGAATGACACTTCTCTGCCTGGTCGCTCAATCGGAGTTGTTAGTCAGCACATTCTTCGAAGCCCTATGATCAACAACGAGACGTATTCGCACGAAAAAAAAGGGGGGGGGAAATCGATACCGTGGCTAAGGTCCGCTAAGAATCTAAGGAGAGTTTCATATGATCGAGGATTGGATCGACAAGGTAGCGTATCCTTAATTGCCTGCCATGATCGACGAGGAGCTCGTATCATTCTTCGACCAAGCACAGTTTGCAAGGCTCGGAACCATCAACGAGGATGGCACCATTCACATTGCGCCGATCTTCTTCAAGTATGATGATGGCCAGATACTCATGGCCACACAGGATCCCAGTCGAAAAATCAGGAACATCAAGCGTAATAATAAAGTCACAGTCCTCATCGACACAACAGAGGTGCATTTTAAAGGAGCTTTAATCTACGGTACTGCAGAGTTGGACTATGAGGACATCATCCCCAAGCGTATGGCCATCTTCGAGAAGAGATTGTCCCGGGAGGACGCCGAGACGTATGCGAGGAGGTTATCAGGGAAGTGGAAATGTGTGATCATTCGCATCACACCGGAAAAGATCGCCTCATTCGATTACTCAAAAGTCTAATACTACAGCTTCAGCCCGGGATTGGGTTTGTATCAAGCTTGCGATCTGAGAAGTCTCATCCATGGTTCAAGATCGGCTTTCATATCATGGTTTTACGACTCGGAACACCGGCTAACCATTCAAAGGAGTTGCCCCAGCCTTGACGGGATTTGAGAGCCCATGTCACCTTGCTGGGATGCTCAGCTTCAAACCTTTGGGCGCCATCATCAGCCCGTATCATTGAAAGCCATTAACTGAGGAACAACTCAAAGACATGGGAGCGTATAAAAATGGAATGTCCAATTGATGGAACCACACTTGAAACACACAAGATCCGCTCGATCAATATTGAAGAATGTGCCCAGTGCAGAGGGCTCTGGTTTGAAGAAGGCGAACTTCGCAAAGCCAAGGACCAGTCGGAACCCGATCTAAACTGGCTTGACTTTGATCTCTGGTCTGATCAGGAGTCGTTTGAAGCTGATTGGTCATCCCGAAAGTGTCCCCAATGTGGAAAGAACATGGCGACGATATCATATGCCGAAACAGAGGTGACAGTAGATTACTGCACTGAAGGGCACGGGGTATGGCTCGACAGAGGGGAGTTCCAGGCCATCATTGAGGCCTTTGATAAAGAAATCATGTCGAAAGACATCTCAGACTATGTCACAGCTTCCTTGGAGGAAGCCAAGGAGATCCTTGTCGGGGACGAAGGCTTTGTCTCAGAGTGGAAGGACTTCCTTACGGTCACGCGTTTGCTTCAATACCGAGTCCTGGTCGAAAACCCGAAGGTAGCGGAATTGTTAACCGCTCTTCAGACGACAAGCCCTTTTAAATGAGGATATAAGATATCGCCTAACCATTCGTTACCCCTTAATGATTGCAGGATCTTCGACGACCGACCTCGCGGTATGCGCGATACGGACACCTTGGATCTTGGATGAGATACCCGAATGGCAAGCTAGGTTTCGAGCGGCGCTAAGCTCAAGATCGTTAGGCGCGCACACCGTAGAGCTTATTCGTAACTGAATGCCGTTAAAGTGGAAGAATGAGCAAGTTCCCAGTCCTGCAAACTGATCGACTGGTGCTGCGAGAATTTCGCAAGTCGGATGCTCTCGCCGTCTTCGACATTTTCTCCCGAGATATCGTGACCAAGTATCACAACGCGGAGACCATGCAATCTATTGAGCAAGCAGAGAAGATGGTAGCGGTCCGCACAAGCCTGTTTGAAAGAGCGTTAGGCATTCGTTGGGGCATTGCTTTGAGAGAGCAAATGGATGTCATCATCGGCTCGTGCGGCTACTACAATTTGAACAAGCCTTTTCGTTCTGCTGAGATTGGATATGATCTTCATCCAGCGCATTGGCGGCAGGGGATCATGACAGAAGCTTTGACAGCTGCCATCCAGCACGGTTTTGGTGAGGGGTTCTTTTTTCACCTCAACCGCATCGAGGCTTTGACCTGTGTGGACCATGAAGCGTCAGCAGGGCTTTTGAAGAGATTAGGCTTTGAAGAAGAGGGCGTCCGAAGAGAGTATGGGTACTGGAAGGGACGATTTCATGATCTGCGAAGCTTCTCGTTATTGCGTGAGGATTGGGCAACCTAATATTGCTCGTTCGTTTCTTTCATGTGTGAATCAAGAGGCAAAAGGCCATGGACTTTCTTGCGAAGCTAGAGAAACAAAGTCGACCGTTCAGGATATTGCTGGGATTTGTTATCATCGGAGCAATAGGTCTCTCTGATTTCCTGACAGGATACGAATTCTCTTTTTCTTTGTTCTACGTGATCCCGATCACTTTGATCACTTGGTTCTTGGGCCAACGACTTGGGATTATGGCGTCGCTGACCAGCGCCCTTATCTGGTTTGGGGCGGATACGGCCACGGGGCACCCGTACTCACATCCTCTTCTCCCCATATGGAATTCTCTCATCAGACTTTCGTTCTTCGTTATTATCACTTTGCTCTTATCAACGGTAAGAAATGCAATGGAGCGCGAAAAAGAATTAGCTCGCACAGACAGCTTAACCGGTGCAATGAATTCGCGTCTCTTCTATGAATTGGCGCAGATGGAAATTGACCGTTTGAGAAGATATGAGCACCCATTCACAGTAGCCTACATTGACCTTGATAATTTCAAGACCGTAAACGACCAATTCGGACATCCTACAGGTGACCAGGTTCTCCGAACGGTGGTGTGTTATACCAAATCGCTCTTGCGAAAAACAGATGTGATTGCTCGGCTTGGCGGTGATGAATTCGCGTTGCTATTACCCGAAACGAACCGGGAATCCGCTCGCGTTGCCATCTCCAAACTTCATAGTAGCCTTCTAGAAGAAATGCAAAAAAGCAATTGGCCGATAACATTTAGTATTGGCGTTTTAACGTGTAATGTCGCACCACATACTGCCGATGAGTTGGTCAGAAAGACGGATGAATTAATGTACTCTGCAAAGCATGACACCAAAAATACAATCAAATACTCCACGTACACGGGCTAACGCCCAACGGGTTGGACCGCTTGGTCATCGGACCTCATGTTCCCATGTTGCGTGAATGGGCCGATAGCCATCCCGAGGTTCGCTTGCTGTTTGGTCATATGGGGCAAAGCTTCTTTGAGCAAGGAAATCAATCCGTTTAACCGCCGCCACCCCGTAAAGAATGCGGGATCCAGTCAAGTAAGACGAACGGTCTTCGAGGGGCGATGTCTCAGCAGGAGCATGCTGAGGTTGCCGAAGCGCTCAGCATGGACTCGGATATTCGGTCAAGCTGGGCCATCGGTACGGCGTTTTTAGCTATCAAAGTTGTGGGATTGAGACGATGGGAACTTCAGTCCTGGACCGAACCCAAGCAGCCGAATTCAAAGCCGCTCGTGTCACATACACCATCCGCGTCGTTCAGCTGGGTACCACAAATCCCGCCTCACACCGGAGGCGCCAAACGTTCAAAAAACACGTCCTGTAGTTACGGGTATCTATAGGGAGTAACAGGAAATGAACATCGCTGCGAATTTGGATCGGGCAGCCTTTCATGATCCCGATCACCGTGCGGTTAGCGATGGCGATCGAAGTGTCAGCTTCTCCGGGTTTCGCCGAAATGTCAACCGAATGGGCTCGGTCCTGGTTATTTTTGGTATCTACCCTGACGACCATTGGCCTAAGGTAGGCCAAAATCTTGACAAATAGTTCAAATCAGATATAAAATCGAATATCGAATATCGAATTCGCGAGAGAAAGACAGAATTGTCAGCCATGCAGCAACCTGTCAACTCTTCTGATCCTGTCATCGACCACGTCAATATCCAAGACGCTGTCGTAAATAGAATACGGAACATGATCTTGAGCGGTCACCTAAAGCCTGGTGACCGCTTGCGTCAGGATGAATTGGCCAACACCTTCGGCGTCAGCACAATGCCAATCCGTGAAGCTTTGCGTCAACTGCAGGCAGAAGGCCTCGTTACTTTTCGCCCACGTCGCGGCGCAATCGTCGCAAGACTCGCTGTCTCTGATTACGAAGAGATTTACCTCATGAGGGAGGCATTGGAGACTCTGGCTTGTCGTTGGGTAGCGGAGGATTTCGAGCGGGTCCCCGTCGACCGACTGAAACATCTATTGGAGGAAATCGAGACGGCCGAGGCAAATCAGGACGACGTTCAGCGGCGACTGCAATTGGTGCGCGAGTTCTTTTTCACCGTCTTCGAGGCGAGCGAAAAAGAGCATCTCCTGCGCATTCTCTCAAACCTGTGGGATCTTTCCCAACAGTACCGGTTCTACTTCTACTCGTTTCCTGAGCTTAATTCTCAACGACTCACAAATTATCGAAACATCTATCAGGCTTGCCATGATAGAGATCCGGAAGCACTCATCAGTGCATTCTGTGTCATATGGTCCGTTCGCGATCACATACTTAAACCGCTTGTGCGCGAAGAAGAAAACAAAAAACAAACAACGTAAACTTTTAAAAGTTAAGCCTGCTTCTGTTCTCAATACCGTGGGGGGTATGATAGGTGGAAATTGATAAGCCAGTTAAACTGCGGATTGACAACCTCTCGCTTGACTTTGGTGGTGTCAGAGCCCTAGACCAAGTTTCCCTGGATATCAGGGATAACGAGATCCTGGCTATTATCGGACCGAATGGTGCCGGTAAGACCGCCCTCCTCAACTGCATCAATGGCTTCTACAAACCTCAAAGTGGTGAGATTCATTTCGACGGGCAAAGAATTACCAGAATGCGCCCGGATAAGCTGGCCAAACTCGGCATTGCCAGGACCTTTCAGAATATCGAGTTGTACACCGGGCTAAGCACTCAAGACAACATTATGGCTGCCCGGCACTTGTTGATGAAACAAAACTTTATCGCTGGTGCTCTGTACTTCGGCTGGGCACGTAAGGAGGAAATCGAGCACCGCAAGACGGTAGAGGAGATTATTGACTTTTTGGAATTGGGACCCATCCGAAGGAAGATCGTTCACATTCTATCCTACGGTATGCGAAAGAGGGTCGAACTGGGAAGAGCTTTAGCTTTGGAACCGAAAGTCCTGCTTCTGGACGAGCCCATGGCAGGGATGAACCTAGAGGAAAAGGAGGATATCGCCCGGTTCATCATTGACGTATTCGAAGGTCAGGGAGCCACATATCCCGACACCCCCGTTCTGAGGGATGGGATTCATTGTATCGTCCTTGTCGAACATGATATGGGAGTGGTGATGGACATCGCCGACAGGATTATCGTCCTCGATTTCGGGCGCAAAATTGCCGAGGGCACCCCGGCCGAAATTAAAACGAACCTTGAGGTTATTCGTGCTTACCTGGGGCAGGAAACATAGGCCGACATAATGCTACAAGTAAACAATATTGAAGTCGTCTATATGAACGTTATTCAGGTGCTACGAGGCGTATCTCTCGAGGTAGGCGACGGCAAAATCGTTGCCCTACTCGGAGCCAATGGCGCGGGAAAGACGACAACACTCAAGGCAATATCAGGGCTGCTAAAGACTGAGGAAGGGGAGGTAACCGACGGCAGCATCGATTTCGATGGCAAGAGGTTAGACAAGTTCGAGCCAGAGGACATTGCTTCTATGGGCGTATCCCAGGTTATGGAGGGGCGAAGGGTTCTTGAGCACCTTAACATTGAGGAAAATCTGCTGGTGGGCGCTTACAGCCGAAAAGACAGGGCCGAAGTCAAGGGGGACATGGAAGCGATCTTTGACTACTTCCCCAGGCTTAAAGACCTACGCCGCCAAACGAGCGGCTATCTGTCAGGTGGTGAACAGCAGATGTTGGTGATTGGGCGGGCGCTCATGGCCCGTCCCAAGCTGATGCTTTTAGATGAGCCCTCCCTCGGCCTCGCCCCACTATTGGTAAAAGAAATCTATGAGATTATCCAAAAAATCAACACCGAGCAAAAGATGGCCATTCTTCTCGTAGAACAAAATGCCAGAGCTGCCCTCGGTATCGCTGACTATGGTTATGTCATGGAAAATGGTCGGGTGGTTTTGAGCGGTCCGGCTGAGAAGCTAAGGGATAACGAAGACGTCAAGGAATTTTATATGGGGCTATCGGCTGTTGGCTCCAGAAAAAGCTATCGCGAGGTTAAACATTACCGGCGAAGGAAGAGGTGGCTGACTTAAAAAAGCAGCATGAAGGGCAATGACTACCGAGAGAGAACCAGCCTTCAGAGAAAAAGGCGATACTTGGCCCAAGATTCTCAAATACAACTATGAAAAGTATGGCGATAATCATGTAGCCATGCGCTATAAGCGCTTTGGTATCTGGCAACGTTACACCTGGAAGGACTACTTTCTCAATGTCAAACGCCTGGCCCTTGGACTGCTGTCCCTTGGCTTTGAACCTGGAGATAAGGTGCTCATTATTGGGGATAATGCCCCACAGTGGTATTACACTGAACTAGCCACCCAGGCTAACCACGGGGTTTCAGTAGGAGTATATTCTGATTCAACGCCGCTGGAGATAAAGTACTTTGCTGAAAATTCTGAGACCAGATTTGCTGTGGTTCAAGACCAGGAGCAAGTTGACAAGTTACTAGAAATCAACCAAGAACTCCCCCTCCTTGAAAAGGTCATCTACTGGAATTATAAGGGGCTAGCCCATTACGATGACCCTGCCCTGATAGGTTATCAGCAAGTGCTGCAACAAGGGGAGAGATTAGAAGAGGAACGCCCCGGGCTCTTTGAGCAGAATGTGGAAACCGGCAGTGCGGATGATATCTGTGCTCTCGTCTACACCTCAGGAACCACAGGTGCTGCACCCAAGGGAGCCCTCCACACCTACAAAACCATGAGGGCTGGTGCAGATTATCACTTGCGTCTCGATCCATGGTATGAGAGTGACAATGTCGTTCCTCACCTCCCACCAGCTTGGATGGCCGAGCAATGGTTCTCGATTGGTTGTCACTTGCTATCGGCCAGCGTTCTAAACTTCGCTGAAGGGCCGGAAACGCAGCAGCAGGATGCCAGAGAAATTGGTCCAAGCATCCTCTACCATGGGGCTCGGTTCTGGGAAGATCAGGCGGCCATGGTTCAAGCGAGGATTCTGGGTGCTGATACCCTCAAGCGGTTTGCCTTCCGTCTGCTCATGCCCATTGGCCATAAGGTGGCTGATTCAAAGAATAGAAACCAAAAGCCGAACCTGTTCTGGAAACTGCTCTATCCTTTAGCTCACATAGCTCTCTTCAGATCCCTTAAAGATAGCCTTGGTCTTTCAAACGCCAGAGTGTGCTATACCACCGGGGCTACCCTAAGCCCGGATGCCTTCAGGTTCTATCATGCCCTGAATCTCCCCCTCAAGAGCCTGTATGGGTCAACAGAGGGTGGGGCTCTGACCGGCGCCCGGAATGATGAAATCCGTTCAGAGACCGTAGGCCCCGTTCACGCGGGAACAGAGGTGAGGATAGCCGACAATGGTGAGATCATTTATCGGCAGCCCGGTGTTTTCCTTGGCTACTATAAGGATCAGGAAAATACTGCCGAGGTGCTTAACGACGGGTGGTTTTATAGTGGAGACTGCGGTTTTGTCGACGAGGACGGACACATTGTCTTTCTGGATAGGGTTGAGGACCTTATTGAATTGGCCAATGGCGATAAACTGGCCCCCCAATCTGTTGAGAGCCGGTTGAGGTTCAGCCCTTATATCAAGGACGCCTGGGTTCTGGCCGGCCCAGATGGAGCCTACACTTCGTCAATCATCATCATTGACTATGAAAGGGTGGGCAGGTGGGCTGGACGAAGGAGAGTGGCCTATTCTAACTTTGCTGAGCTTTCCCAGAAACCAGAGGTTTACGAGTTGGTAAAAAGGGATATAGACCGAATAAATGAGGCTTTACCGCCAGGCGCCAGGTTGAAGAAATATGTCAACCTCCACAAAGAATTTGACCCAGATGAAGCCGAGTTAACCAGAACCAGGAAGCTGAGAAGAGCATTTGTGGAAGAACGCTACCGCGAACTCATCCATGCGATTTATGGTGATAAGACCGAGGTTCCCATTGAAGCTCAGGTCAGATACCGGGATGGGCGAATGGGAACAATAAAAACTACGATTAGCATCAAATCTGTTGAAGGAGTTGGCGGATGACCTTTCTCCTGCAATTAGTGGTAACCGGTTTTGCCCTCGGCATGGTTTATGCCCTCATCGCGATAGGCTTCGTGATCATTCTTAAATGCTCCGAGGCGTTTAACATCGCCCAGGGACACTTTGTCATGCTTGGCGGTTACCTGGCTTATACCTTCTTGATAACGTTCAACCTGCCAATATGGATCAGCCTGATATTGATCATCATAACGGCTATCCTCATCGGCTTGTTAATTGAACGTCTTACCCTACGCCCTATGGTAGGTCAACCGGTCATAGCTGTCGTCATGATGACCGTGGCCCTTTCTACTGTATTTGAAGGGTTGGCAACACTGATCTGGGGTGGCGAGTATAAAGCGTACCACGGGGTATTGCCGACTGTGACCCTACGCCTTGGCGAGTTATCCATCCCCTCAGAGACAACAATCGGGATGATCGTCTCTATTGTGGCGGTAGTTATCCTGATGATCCTCTTCCGATACACAAAAATTGGGTTGGCAATGAGAGCCACCGCCGAGGATGAACAGGTAGTGCAGAGTGCTGGGATCAAGGTAACGACTATTTATGCTCTCTCCTGGGGAATTGCCTGTGTCGTTGGTGCAATCGGCGGCATCATTTTGGGCGGTGTATCGGGTGTTATGGTGGGAATGGCTGAGATTGGACTGAAGGCATTCGCGGTAGTCCTGTTGGGGGGAGTTAACTCCATTGGGGGGGCCATTTTCGCCGGAATCACGTTAGGTGTACTGGAGAATGTAGCCGCTGCATATCTAGACCCTATGCTACCTGCTGGCGGCGGGCTGGCGAATGTCTTCCCATTTATCATCATCGTCATCGTGCTCATCTTTAGACCCCATGGTCTGTTTGGTCTGGCTGAGATAGAAAGGGTTTAACAGATGGATTTACCCAGCGGGATCTTCAACCAAAGCTATGCCGAGGATATGGCCATCGTCCGTACCAAGGCGCAGTGGGTAATTCTGCTCGTCTTCATGGCCTTTCTTTTCAGCGCCCCGCTGTATTTCAATGACAGAATACTGACCATCATGACCATAATTGGCATCACCATTATCAGTGTCCACGG
>DUEZ01000044.1 GCA_011174825.1 Anaerolineae bacterium
AATTACGCTTCGCGGAATTCGCCTTCGATGAAGCCGTCCTCTACTTTAGAGCCCCGCACAATGAGCCTTATGGTGATTACACTACCAGAAGAAACGATACTGAAGAAATTATGAAGAGTTTAAATCCATACCAAGGACCACTGGTATTCTTTGGGTTTGATACCTTCAAGGCATGCGCAAAGCTTATCGCGCGTCAATGAGCATTCCAATGACCGGGAACCTCTCGAGCAGGTCTGCACCGTGGGGAGCAGCGTCAAGCTCGGTGGTCAAATCCATGCCCGCGATGTGCAGCACTTGATGGCGGCCCTTTTGCCACAAGAAACTGC
Organism: Anaerolineae bacterium; assembly: GCA_011174825.1. GTDB lineage: Bacteria > Chloroflexota > Anaerolineae > Anaerolineales > E44-bin32 > DUEZ01. The sequence goes on from DUEZ01000044.1 coordinate 327, forward strand.
GGGATACGTCATAGACTTTGCCTTCGTAAGCAATGTATATAGAAGCCCCATCTATGCCGTTGTATTGGGAGAGTTCTTTTTTTGTCAACCTTCGCATCACTGGGCTCCAGTGGGGATTGGGCAAAAAAACAGGGAGACCCTGCATCGATCAAGGTCTCCCCTATGCCGACTCTAGACTGATGGCATGAATGGGCGCACGAAGGGCGAAGTCTCCCCACGGCGCAGGAAGTGACCCGATGGCCCTTCACCCAAGAACTCAGAAAACCAGGATTCGTGCTCGATTTCTTCATTCAGGATGGCCAAGGATAGGGCATAGGTTCGATGATCCTTACCAGCGGTGATGTTGCAAATGTGAGTGTATCCTCGCACAGCGCATCGCTCGGCTTCTACCAGTACCGTCAAGATAGCCTTGACGTCTGTCGGGTCCTTGGGCAAATTGGCGGGCGGGCAGGCCGACATGTCATGGAATACTTTCATGTCATCGGGCAGCTTCCCCCCAAGCTCGTAGATACGGGGCACCAGGGCCTCAAAGTGGTTGCGATCTTCAATGCGGGCTGTTTCGGCAATCTCTTTAATCCCTTCACCCTCCAAGCCGATCAGATTCGCGCGCAGGATCGTGTAGTAGTAGAAGGTGGTCAGTTCGGCGGCTGCATTCTTGACGAGCAATTCCAACAATTCATCGACGTTTACTCCTGCTTTCTCAACCATTTCTCGTGCTACTTTAGCCATGATTTTCATCCTTTTCTTTCGATTTTAGTTTCCGCTAACTTGCTTAGGTGCGTTATAAAGTGGTTTTATCAAGAGAAGAACCACTGCATTTTGTAGATCGTGTGAGATGAAGCAGCTTAAATTGGCTCAAAAAAACAAGTTCGCGGAAAGTACAGATCTAAAAGCTTTGATTTTTGGAATCTACATAGTTGATGAACCGTCCTGGATTCACATATACCTTCCTCCTTTGTCAACAGATTCATAGAAAATTGAGTTGCAGTGTGGGACAGTTCTGCGATGAACCTGTCTATTGAGTTGGCTGTGCTGGCCGTATTAGCTGTCCTGGCAGTCTGGACAGATGCCGTAGAACGTTACGTGGCTTTTCACGATTTGGTAACCCGCTGTCTCCTCCGGGGAAAGTTCCACACCCGCAAAATCTCGGCTAATGTCTATCAGGGCATGGCAGCGTATGCAAAAGAGGTGATGATGATAGTTTCCGTTCGTGTCGTAGCGCGTCCCGCTCTCATTCAGATCCTCCACTGTGGTCAACTCGCCCAACGCAACCAACTCACGTAGCGTGTTGTAGACCGTCGTCCGTGAAACTTCTGGCATCACTGAAAGCACACGTTGGTATATCTTGTCAGCAGTTGGATGGCTATCATCTTCGGCTAGAAGCTCAAAGATAACTCGCCGTTGGGGTGTGATCTTGAGATCTTTCTGGCGGAACAACTTGATGAGCACATCAACCGATTGCCTCATCGCACCTCGATATTATATAGTTGTGATTATCAATTTGTAATTATTATAATATATTTGCGGGATTTGTGAAATAGCTTCTGGCAGTTTGATTCTCGTATGGCATGTTGGTGGCGAATAACATTGGGTTAATCTTGGTAGATTTGAGAGTCATTCTTTCTCCATCGTCTGTCGAATAACCGCTCGTTGAAGTTGATTGTTCTTTCGAGGATGGCTCTTGAAGTGGATGTGGTTTTTAGGCAAGACTTGGACAGTTTCATCCCTCGTTTCTGTTGTGCGGCAGCTAAACTCGAGCCCGTTAGACTGTGCTCCTATCACATAGACTATATTCAAATCACTATCACGGGCGATCACAAAAAACCTCCGGCCTGAATTGCGGGCCGGAGGCTCTAATATCCCTTCAATTGTACGAATTACGCTTCGCGGAATTCGCCTTCGACGACGTCGCCCTCTTCTTCGGGGCCGCCTTCGCGACCAGGTTCACCGGTAGCCTGTGGACCTTCCTGCTGAGCGTACATTTGCTGGCCGAGAGCGTAGCTCGCCTGCTGCACCTCTTCCGTGAGACGCTTGATCTTGTCGATGTCGTCTCCCTCGAGCACCTCGCGCAGATCTGAGATCGCTTTCTCGATCTTGTCGCGATCGTTCGACGGGACCTTGTCGCCCAACTCACGCAGAGACTTCTCGGCCTGGTAGGAGATCGCATCCCCGGCGTTGCGGGCATCGGCCAACTCGCGTCGTTTGCGGTCCTCCGCTTCACGCTCCTTAGCCTCATCCACCATCCGATCGACATCCTTCTCTTCGAGGTTGGTCGAAGCGGTGATGGTCACCTTTTGTTGATTGCCGGTGGCTTTATCTCGAGCCATCACGTTCAAAATACCATTGGCGTCGATGTCAAAAGAGACCTCAATCTGTGGTATCCCGCGCGGCGCTGGTGGGATACCCTCGAGGCGGAAACGCCCGAGGGTCATATTCCCAGCCGCCATGGGGCGTTCGCCTTGCAGCACGTGGATGTCGACCGCCGTCTGACCGTCTTCCGCAGTCGAAAAGACCTCCATCTTCTCGATGGGAATGGTGGTGTTGCGATCAATCAGCACGGTCATCACGCCGCCCAACGTCTCAACGCCCAAAGAGAGCGGTGTGACATCGAGCAGAAGCACGTCCTTGACTTCACCAGCCAGTACGCCACCCTGAATTGCTGCGCCGACCGCAACCACCTCGTCAGGGTTGACGCCCTTGTGAGGCTCCTTACCTGTCAACGAGCGAACCAAGTCCTGCACCATCGGCATCCGTGTCGCGCCCCCCACCAAGACGACCTCATCCACATCGCTGGGGCTCATGTTGGCGTCCTTGATCACCGCGTCAAACGGTGCCCGCATGCGATTGAGCAGGTCCTCGGTCAATTGCTCAAACTTGGCCCGTGTCAACTTGATCTGAAGGTGTTTGGGACCGGAAGCATCGGCGGTGATGAAAGGCAGGTTGACTTCCGTCTCTGTCACCGTGGTAAGTTCGATCTTGGCCTTCTCGGAAGCCTCACGCAACCGCTGCAAAGCCTGGCGATCCTCGCGTATATCAATGCCTTGATCCTTCTTGAACTCATCGGCGACATAGTTCACGATCCGATGATCCCAATCGTCGCCACCCAGATGCATGTCACCGTTGGTGGCCTTGACCTCCACTACGCCTTCGCCTACGTCGAGCAAGCTCACATCGAAGGTGCCGCCGCCCAAGTCAAAGACCAAAATGGTCTCGTTTGCGCGTTTGTCCATACCATACGCCAACGCGGCAGCCGTCGGTTCGTTGATGATGCGCTCCACCTCAAGACCGGCAATCCTGCCTGCGTCTTTGGTCGCCTGACGTTGTGAGTCGTTGAAATATGCCGGGACCGTAATAACCGCCTTGGTGACCGGTTCCCCCAAATAAGCCTCGGCGTCGTTCTTGAGCTTGCCCAGCACCATGGCCGATATCTCTTGCGGCGTGTATTCTTTGTTGTTGATCGGGATCTTGATCCGCACATCATCGCTGGGACCCTCGACGGTCTCGAAAGACACCATCTCGCGCTCCATTTCGATCTCATCGAAACGCCGTCCAATGAAACGTTTGATAGAGTAGACGGTATTTTCCGAATTAACGACCGCCTGGCGCTTTGCGGTTTGTCCCACCAAACGCTCGCCGCCTTTGTTGAACGCCACCACCGAAGGGCATAGGCGCCCACCTTCTGCGGTGGAGATCACAGTCGGGTCGCCCCCCTCCATGACAGCGACGACGCTGTTGGTCGTGCCTAAGTCAATGCCAATTATTTTCTTTGCCATAGAAACTCACCTCGTTATCTTTTGATGCTATTCTCCGTCATAGTAAGCGATACACGCTAGAAGATCGTTAACATGACGTTGGAGTAGTATCAGTGAATGTACGTAGTATATCGTTAATCGGTCTTGAAAATTTCATTCTGAGGAGGATCACACATCAAGCCTAGAAGGTGGAATCGAGGATCTGGAAGGAGCCAATCCCCTCTCCCCAAAGGGGAGAGGGTTAGGGTGAGGGGCGATTGTCATGTATCGCACACCCTCAACCTGTTCCTGTCTCTACAAGGGAGAGGGAGGCCATCCCCTCTCCCCTTCTTTACCTCGTTGTCACTACCCCAAAGGCTTCCTTTCGCCGTTTAATACTGCGAAAGCCAACCTCCCTCAGCCGTCGGATCACACCTTTCGCCACCCTTCCCCCCGTACGGCTCTCCAAATCGCCGATGTAGTGGAATAGACGGCCCCCTGGTTCCAGGACCCGATAGAGCTGTTGATAGAACGCCTGCGAATACAGTTCGCCAGCCAGGCTGAAAGCAGGTGGGTCGTGGATGATCCGCGAGAAGGACTCACTTTCAAACCCTTGGATGACCTCGAAACTATCTCCGATGAGTTGCTTGATCTTAGGATTTTCAAAGAGGTCTTTAGACCAAGGATTAAGGCGCGCGATCTCCAGCACAGCTAGATCGATCTCGATCGTGATCACGGCCTCAGCCGTCTTGGCGGCTTCGATCGCCGTGTATCCCAACCCTGTCGCTGTATCAAGCACCCTCCCGATGACCGGCGAGATCGCTTCGATCTTTGTCAGCGTATCCTGATAAGGCTCGGTCTCCTTGATTCGATGCATGGAAAAAACCTGCCACGAGTAGGGTTGGTGCTCCGTCCGTCGGCATCAAACTGATGGGGCGGTTAGTGTATTCGGAGAAGGTCTGGATCTTCCGCGGCTCACCCCCTTCGATGAGATAGCATCCCACTTCATCCTTTTGGATGCGTTCCACTTCCGCCCATGCTAGGCAAGGACCATCAGGAAACCGGACACCCTCCTCATCAATTCCAACCTCGACATCCGTCAAGCCTAGATCGGGGGAAACATGAATCTTGACTTGACCCATCTCTCTTGCACCGGTGAGAACCTCCGCTTGGTAATGTGACAGTACGATTCCTAAAATAGACATCTTAACATCTCGATCTCACAGGGGTGAAGCACTCCATCTTAATGTCATTGCGAGCCCCGCAGGGGCGAAGCAATCTCCTCTCTTGCATGTGTTGCGACTCATGAAAGTCCGAAGCAATCTGATCAACCAGAAGTTTGCTTCGTCGCCTATCGGCTTCTCGCAATGACATAAAGCTAGATCTCATCATATAGATCTCGCCATTCGGGATTGCATCTCTCTATAAGATCAACTTTCTTCTTCCTTGATCCACCTTTCAGTTGTTTTTCCCTAGCAATCGTCGCCTTCACATCCTCGCATGTCTCGTAATACACAAGCTTGTCGACATTGTATTTCTTAGTAAATGAATCTGCTTGCTTTGTTTTGTGTTGATGCATCCTTCGCTTTATATCATTCGTTACGCCGATATAAAGCACGGTGTTGTGTTGATTTGTCATGATGTAAATATAATAATGTCTTGTCATATTGATAATAATTATAGGGATCCTTTTGAGAGCTACATAACAGCAAACAATCCTTCTTAATGTCATTGCGAGCCCTGAAAGGGCGAAGCAATCTCGTCAACGATAAGATTACTTCGTCGCCTAACTGCTCCTCACAATGACAGAACAGGTGTTGGCAGGCATGGTACTCTCGCATGATTGCATCGCCTGCTGAGCAAATGTAAGCTAATGTTGACCTTACAGGAACCTTACAACTGCGAATATAAGTAGGACGCTCTACCCGAGCTCGTCGAAAAGGCAAAACCACCGAAAGGTGGCGACGCAAAGCTACAGGGTCTACACCTGAGAGATCAGTCACGACAGCCAGCTGCCGAAACGAGAGGGGAAATGCGTTATTTAAACCATTTCCAACCCGTGGATCGGCTGTCGTGGCCAACCTCCACGGGTTTTTTGTTTTTCCAGCAGGTGGTGCACATCGGCGTAATAGGGAACAGAGGAGATATTGAAACGGCTCCAGTTCGATGACCTTTTCGCCATCGCAAATTTGGTGATATGGGCAGCTATGCTCTGCACCTGCGTAACGAAAAGCTACGACGCTGACTTGTCCGACACAGTGAGGGTCCCTCCGGAGACTGACGCTAGCCTGGTGAGAACACCAACTGAGGACTCGCCAACTCCAACCCAGACTCCCGAAGGAACGCTCACCGTCAGCGGGTGGTTCACCATCATCTGGAACGCTGAAACTCACAATTTCATCACCAGCGACGAGGGGCACACGGTAGAAGTTCTCTTGGATGAACAGTTGACAAAGCCACATGGCGGCCCACTGGCTTTGGATCGAACGAGGGTGACGATCGTGGGTGTGATCATCAGTGATGAGCCCACGATCCTCCAAGCCCAGTCAATCGCACGTGAGGCGGATGAATGAGGTTGCCCAGTCTCAGGGGAGAGGACAAGCAGGACACCCATAGCCGGTGGGCCACGCGGTGGACGGACCAGCGATCGCCAGGAAACATGCTGCTGATCCTGGCGGTCATGATGGCTACCTGCTTGTCCTCACTGGCAAGCACACAGACTGCGATTGCAGGTGAACCCGAGCGAGCTTTAGGGGCTCAGATCTCCCGCACCGGTTGGCTCATCGTAACCTGGGGCGATGGGAAGCCGGGATCGAACGAAACCTCCACAATCATCACCCTGACCGATGATGCTGGCGAAACCACACCCATCAGGCTGGACGAGGCACTCGCTCGACCTTATGGTGGCATCCTCGCCTTGAACCGCAAGCGCGTGACGGTGAAGGGTGAATGGGTGAACGTTCATGGGATGGAAGTGTCCACGCTGCAGGTCGAATCCCTCCAGTTGGATACATCCGGAATCCATCTCAGTGG